>WQRX01000017.1 GCA_009786535.1 Defluviitaleaceae bacterium
GTTAAGAAAAGGGAAAGGCTTGTCCCAAGAGGAGCTCGCATCACAACTAACCGTTTCCAGACAGGCAATTTCAAAATGGGAACTTGGAGAATCTGTGCCAGACACGGAAAATGTTGTGCAATTAAGCAAAATATTCGGCGTATCTACTGATTATTTGCTAAATGATGAATACGAGAGTGACAAGGATATTCCTGCCGTAAGGGAAAACAGCGAAGCCCTTAAAATAGAACAGCGAAACAATGTAATGCTAAGTGGCTTTTTACTTGCTTTAGTAGCGGCTTTAGTTGTATCAACCATTGTATGGGTAGGGCAATGGGAAATCCGTGGTGTCGTTTCAGGTTTATGCTTTNTAGTTATCTTAGTTGTTTGCTTCTGCCTTGAATTTTTATATCTATCGAAATTTCCATCAAAAAAGCAAGCTAACGCAAAGAGAATAAAACTCTATTCAATGGGAGTATGGTTTATCCTTCCAATACCAATTTGGGCTGTAGTACATCAAGCCACTTTTTATTGGCCGTGCCCATTCATTAGCGGTATGCAATACTTAGTATTTTTTGCAATATATATCGTTTTAGCGACAAGTCTAACAGTGGTACTTAGGCTACTCTATAAAAGAAAGCGAGAGATATAAACAACCACTAATAAGCAAAACGCCGTGTACAGTTAAAACTCCCACCGTTTCGTGATTATCGGGATTAGTAGTAGCGAATCAAGCAAGCATAAGTCAAGGCATCAAGCCGTGGCTTATTTTTTTGCAAAAGTTCAAACACCTTGACAATATGCTTCTGAAGAAGAAGCCGCTTTGCATAAAAAGCGGTTTCTTTTTTTGCTTCACCCGGTAACAGATTGTTACGGGTGGGCTGCGAAAATATGATGATAAACATGTGTGGGTGTGTTACTATTTTTATATTTATTGAGCGAAATTTTCCGGGGGTTGGAATGGAGCAAAGTATTGAAATTATGGTAAATAGGATAGCTAGCATTTTAAACGATAATCAGCCCTCAATAATGTTATTTGGTTCTGTTACGCGGGATGATTTTAAACTTGGCTGGAGCGATATAGATTTTATATGCCTAACAAATAAAATTATGAATGATACTCAAGCAAATCAACTTGTAAATTTGCGTCAAATACTGTTGGAAGAAAATGCGGGCAATCCTTATTTTAGATTGTTTGAGGGCGGTATAATGACGTTGGATGCATTTTTAAACAAAACCGACGACACCGTTATATATTGGGGAACAAGCGGGCAAAAAATTACAAATAGCTGGGACCTATGCACATTTGGAAAAATAGAACTGCTTGAAAATGGCAAATTATTATTTGGCAATGATTTTCGGCATTTAATTTTACCCCCAACAAGGATTGAAATTATTAATGAAATAACGCGAACGTGTGAAACGATAAAAAAATTTGGCATAAAATATCCTAGTATGGGTTGGCTTTTAGATACAGCGCGTTGTTTATATACGTTAAAGACAAATAAAATTATTTCAAAAACAATGGCTGGCGAATGGGCGATGAATCAAAGCCTATGCCCCGATATTTCTATTTTAGAAAAAATTATTGAAATTCGTAAAAATCCTATGAAGTATAGGGCTTGTTTAGAAAGAAGAATATGGAACGAAGAAATTAATGAATGGGAGAAAACGCTGGCACCGTATACAAAAAGGTTTGTTAACGTATTAGATACAGAATTGCGAACATATTCGCGGTTGTATATTAATTGAGTCGGTTACGAATAATATCCGCGAGTTTTCTCGCGTGGAAAGGCTGATTATTACTGATTGGGTGTGATATAAAGCAACGGGTTGCAAAATTGTAAAGTCAACGTGGTAGACATTGTAAGAATCAAACAATATAATAAACAAAAATGTACGGGGGTATAGAAAATGGACGAATTTTTATGTCAAAGCTGCGGGAGTTATTTTCCCATCGAGGGCAACTATGGTACAAACGCAGACGGTTTAAAGAGCGAAGATTACTGCAAATATTGTTGGGTAAACGGTGCATTTGGCAAACCGCACGAAACCATGGAAGAAATGATTAACAGCTCCATTCCTTGGCGCATTAAAAGCGAAACGCTTCCCGATGGTTATCCCAATGCAGAAATCGCAAAAAATGAAATGATGAAATTTTTCCCCACGCTAAAGCGTTGGAAATAGCTATTCCACCAACTCAAACGTAAACACAACGGCGTTGTTCACATCTTCATAAAGCGGGGAAACGTCTACGTCTTTTATCCGCAACTTTATGCCCAGCGCTTTTTGTAATTCGTACAGCCGCCCGCCTGCGCAGCGTTCAAAATAGCCTGCAATGTTGGGGGGCGGGGCGGTGTACTTGCCCTCTTTTACGCGCAGGTAGTAGCTGTGCCCGCATTTGAAGGTGAGGGTTAGCGTGTTGTCCGCGTTGAGCGTGGGCTTCCAACGGTCAAATGTTTCTGCATATACTTTTCATAGGGGTTTCCCCTCTATTTCTGCGGTTTTGTTGGCAAAGTTCATGTGAATTAACGTTTCGTGGTGGTTTAGGTTAATAATGCCGTTAGTAAGGGTGACCTTTAAAATACAGCAGTTTTCGTCGTTTTCGTTGTTTGCCCTTTCGTACCACTCGGCGAACGCCTTGCGCATATGGGTACGAATTTCCGCGTTTTCGGGCTTTAGCACCCAGCCCATGTTTTCGCCTGTTCCACTTGCGGTAAACCACGCAAAGTTAACGGCAATGGCGACCTCGTTATTCAACGCAATTTGCTGCATTTTTGATGACTTCGCGTGGGTTACGGTGTAAAATGCGCCGTCTAGGAAAAATGCGTCAACGTCGCGCACAATGGGGCGGGGTTTTCCGCTTGCGCCAAGGGTTTCGGATATGGTGGCAAGCCCCAGCACATTGTCCTTGTGGTTGCCGAATTTCTCTTCTAAAATCTTCATGCCTTTTTCAAAATTGTTCATTTTTAATGCTCCTTTAAGAATTATTTTCACGTTCTATGAACGGAATCCACATTTCCATATACGCGTATTTTTCCCTTTGCGGGGGGTATATTTCCGGGAAAAAGCCATCTGCCCGCAAGCCGTGTGCCTTTAACCAATAACGCGTAAATTTCATCATTTTTCCCAGCGATGCCATCAGCAGGGTAAAATTCTCTGCTTCGTATTGGCACACAATGTATTCCCGCGGGGGTAAAATCCAGCGGACGAAGGGTGTTTCCTTTACGGAAAGGACAGCTTCTTCCACCTCCGCACCCGCAAAATACGTGGAATACCCCGCAGGCGCACCGCCGTGATAGGAAACCCCCACCCGCCGTCCATGGGGAATGCGGGGAATTTCACTTTCTACCGCATGAAAATTGTCCCAAATTGCGGATGGTTCGTTAATTGCGGGGCGTTCGCCCAGCATTTTACCGTGTTCAAAACGCCATATGCCCTGTACGCCCATAAAATGTACGGGGTTTTCAAGGGTTTTTCGATGAAATTCCAGCACAATGCCTTCGGTGATGAGGGGCGCGCCCTCGTCTACCATGGTGTAATTAAGCAGCAGATTGGGCTTGTCAAAAAAACTCACGCCCACGGGTGCTTCGCGGTACAGCGAAGGGGAAATGCCATAGGTTTCCTTAAAAGCGCGGGAAAAGGTTTCCCGTCCGCCGAAGCCGCATTCTATGGCAATGTCCGTAATGGGGGTAAAGGAATTTTCCAGCATTGTAACGGCACAGGCAAGCCGCCGCAGCTTAATGTACTCCCGCACAGGCTTCTTTACCAGCCGCGAAAATAAGCGCTGGAAATAAAACGCCGACAGACAGGCATTGCGGGCAAGGGCTTCAATTTCAATATCGTTGGCGAGATTTTCCTCAATAAAATCTACCGCTTTTTGTATCGACTCCCACGCGTGTATGCAAATCACCCCCCACGCGCAGAGTATAGCACATGGGGGCGGGCGATGTGTGACGGTGTCTGCTCTTTTTTATGCTACAATAATAAAAAAGCGGGGTGAAAAGATGAAACAGAATTGGATTAAGCTTGACCACCTGGGGCAATTTTATGCCGCAACTAACAATGAAAATAATCCGGGTGTATTTAACGTTTCGGCGCATTTAAACGAGCCGATATTGCCCGACATGCTTCAAAAAGCCGTTAACGACCTTATGCAACGTCTACCCTATTTAAACGTAAAAAGTACGCGAGGTTTTTTATGGCATTACAACCAAATGCTTGCTAAACCACCGATAATCCTTAACGAAAGAGCATTTCCCGCATTGTGCCGTTGTTTTAAAAACAATCATCTAATGCGGTTTATTTATGGCGAAAAATCCATAACCGTTGAGGTACTGCATAGCGTATGTGACGGTCGTAGCCTTGCCATGGTATTAATATCATTACTTGCCCGATATTTTGAATTGCCGGGCAACAGCATAAATAAGGAAGGGCTTATTGATTGTAACGCTCCTATGCATACAGAAGAAGCAGAGGATGCTTACCTACGGTACGCAGATGCAGAAAAATCAACATCGGACAAAATTAAAGAAGTATATAAAGTTAAATATGAACCCGTTGATGTGCAAATAAAGACGATAAAATTTGACCTTGCGCAAATAAAATCGAAAGCGAAAGCCTACGGCGCAACCATTACGGAATACATCATGGCGCACATTTGCAACGAATTTGCAAAGCAACGAAAAGCAGATGCGTGCAACAAGCCAATCACCGTAAATGTTCCCATTGATTGCAGGGGATTTTTCCCTACCAAATCAATGCGGAATTTTGTAAGCAATAAAGTGATTGTTATGCCCGAAGCAAGGGATTTTACCGAATTAATAAAAGGAATAAAAAACCAATTCGCAACCATTGATGCGGATTTTATCAAGTCCAATATAAGTGATATGGAGCGGCAATTACAGCGTGCATGGTTTGTTCCGTTATTTATTAAAAATTGGGTTATGGCAAGAGTAGGCGAAGCAACGGCGATTGGCTCTACCACGGGGTTTTCAAATTTGGGGTTAATTAAATTACCCGTCGAATTACAAGGGCGAGTGGCCGCAATATCCTTTGCGCTTGGCGCAGAGCCAAATATGCCGTATCAATTTGCATGTGTGGCAACGGGGAATACGTTAACGCTAACCGCTACAACCACCGCGAAAGATACGGCAATGATTAAACATATTGAAAATGCCTTAAAAGACAGTCACATTACTCCATCTCCGTAATCCTTGTTTTTACAAACAAAGACAGCGCAAGCCCGATAAATTTGCGGTTTATCGTGAGAAATTCCTGTGCCGCGCAGCGTCCGCCAAGGCAAAGCAGTTCATAATCCACACCAATGGTTGTTACACGAAAACCGGATTCAACATAGCCGTTTTTTAAGTAAAATTGCTTTCTTTTTATGCGCTGGGGGTTATTTTTCGCGTTTTCATCAAGCAACTCGATGGTTAAGACAATGCGGTTGTTGGGGTGGCCTTCGCGGATATAAGTGAGAATTTGCGACCCATACCCCTTGGAGCGGTATTGCGCGTCTATGGCGAGGTAAAGGACAAAGGTAATGTCCTTATGGGTAAGTACATAGGTAAAGCCTGCGAAAATTTCCCCATCGTAATAGGCGTCGAAGGCGACGTTGGGCTTTTTTGCGCGTGCATACAAAAGCCATAAGGGCGCTTGCTCCCCGGTGGGAAAGGCGGTTTTGTACAAGGCTTCAAAAGCGGGTAAATCTGCAAATTTGCGGGTGATGGGTACTTTTTTTAACATGTTTTTTCGTCCTCTCCTTTAGGCTTCATGGTAATAACCCACGTCAACCCATGGGGTTTTACTCCACGCTTTTTAGCAGTTTTAGTACATTTTCGGAATAAAATTTCTTTAGCACATCGTCGGGCAAGCCTAAGCCGTATACGTACCAGCGCCCTTGGTCCCAGCCCCATGCTTGTATTGGGCGCAGGTATTCGTCATAGGTTTCGAAGAAGCGGTAATGGTCGGCGTAGAAGCCGATATCAAAGCCCGCGCCGCCAAAGCCTGCGTCTGTCCCAAACAGAATGCGGTCTTGGTATTTAAGCATAAAATCGCGGCAGGTGTAGGGCTGGCGACCTAAGAGATTAATCCGTGCCGATGTATCAATATACATATTGGGGTGCTTATCCAATTGCGCGCCTACCCAGCCTAAATCTTCCGAACACGAACCCACATGGGGGATAACAAAGGTGGTTTGCGGGTTGCGGGCAATAAGATTTTCCTGGGCTTGCATCAATGCTTCGAAGGTGGGGAAGCCGTTGCCGTAGAAAACCCAGTCGGGGTGGTTTATCAGACTCTCGTAAAACTCGTTTTTCTCGTCCACGGGGGTAAAAAAGGATTTTGGGTCGGCGATGTGAAAAAGCACCAGCATCTTATACTTCGCCGCGCCTTCCCAGATGGGGCGCAGGCGTTCGTCGTCGGGCATAATAAACTTGCCTGTGCTGTCTTTGATGCCGCAGCCGATATTTTTCCATAGCTTTAAACCGTTTACACCCATTGCTTTCATCTCACGCAGGTTTTCGTCCACCATTTTGGGAAAGTCGGGTTCTTCCAGCCGTGCCACGTCTACCGAGCCAAAGGTGCGGATAAAATCTTCGTAGCCTTTAAATTGCGCGATATGCTCCTTTAATGGTTCGCCCCAAAACATTTTTAAGTTAATTGCGCCGAATATACCTGCGCTTTTTAACCCGTCCACCACTTCCTGTGCGTTAATCGGCTCGTGTGTGCCGCTCATTTGCAGCGAACCAATGTGAATATGCCCGTCAAAAACGGGGAAGCGCGGTTTTGTAATTTCCGTGTGCTTTACTGTCATCATAGACGTGGGATTGTAATCCCGTAATAATAAATTATCGCTCATAATTGCCCTCCAAGGTTTTATTGCGTTAGCCTTCGCATTATCACACAACCTACATTGTTAATCAATCACGCATGTGATATGCTCACCATAAAAAACGGAGGCACATACATGAAAAAAACAGCCATACTTATCGGCGCAGGGCAGCGTGGCGTAATTTATGCCGATTACGCCCTAACCCACCCGCAGGATTTAGAAATTGTAGGCGTAGCCGAACCCGACGAAACTCGCCGCGAGCAATTCCGCATTAAGCATAATTTACCTGCCGAAGCCTGCTTTGCCTCGTGGCAAGACGTGTTTACGCGCGACAAATGGGCAGATGCGGTAATGATTTGTACCCAAGACACCATGCACTACGAACCCTTTATGCAAGCCGTAGAAAAAGGCTACGACATGCTGCTGGAAAAGCCCCTTTCCCCCAGCGAGCGCGAGTGTATAGAAATGGCAGAAGCTGCCGCAAAAGCGGGGGTAAAAATTGTGGTGTGCCATGTACTGCGTTATACGCCGCTTTTTGCGCAGGTAAAGCAGATGATTACGGACGGTGCAATAGGGGACGTGGTAACCTTTGTGCATAACGAAAACGTGGGCGATATACACCATTCGCACAGCTTTACCCGCGGCAACTGGCGCAATACAAAGGAAAGCAGTCCAATGATTTTGCAAAAATCCTGCCACGATATGGATATTATTCAATGGCTGGTGGATAAGAAATGTATTTCGCTGTCCTCTTACGGGGCGCTTACGTATTTTAATGCGAAAAATAAGCCCGCCAACGCACCGCTCCGCTGTACCGACGGCTGTACGGAAAATTGCCCCTATGACGCCCGCAAGCTGTACGTGCAAAGCGAAAACGAATGGTTTCGCGGCGTAGCGGCGGGCAAGGCAAATCCTTCCAATGCCGAGGTAGAGGAATCCATAAAAAAAGGTCCTTACGGGCGCTGCGTTTTCCAATGCGATAACGACGTGGTTGACCACCAAGTGGTTAACCTGTCCTTCGAGGACGGTGTAACCGTTATATTTTCTATGACTTCGTTTACTCCCGAAACCAGCCGTTCGTTTAAAATCATGGGCACAAAGGGACAAATTAAAGCGCACACGCAAAACCAAATGATTCACCATACCGACTTTATCACGCGGGAGGAAAAAGAAATTCCCGTAAACCGTGTGGATAATAGCGGGCATGACGGCGGCGACTTAGGCATTATGCAAAATTTCTGCAAATACCTGCGCGGCGAAATTGACGCAAGCGAAGTGTCCGAAATTGCCGTATCTGCGCAAAATCATCGCCTTTCGTTTAAAGCGGAAGAGTCGCGTCTTGCAGGCGGAAAATGCATTGCCCTATAGTGTGTAGCTGACAATCAGCATTTCTACGCCCAACTCTGCATCTACGCGTCCTGTTTTTATGCGCAGGTCGGTATCTTGGCAGTCGGCAAGTGCGTTGACTAAGCGTTCGGTGGTATAACGTTTCGCTTGTGAAAGGGCTTCATCAATCATAAAAGGGCGCAGCCCAAATTCCCCTGCCATGGAAGCGCGGGGGATTTTTTTGTCGTTCGCGCATTTGCATTGCAAAAGAATGCGGAACTGCCGTATTAACATGGCAAGTATCATAAAAGGCGATTCTTTCATGTGAAGCATGTTTGAATATAGCGTTAGCGCGTTGCCTGTATTGCCCTTGCCCATTGCGGCAAGCAAATCGAAAACACGGGTTTGCAGCGTGGGGGTGCAAAGCTCGTTGATGTCGGCGGCTTCGATAGACGGGCGTTGGCCCGCATAGGCGATTAGCTTGTCAATTTCGGTAACCAGCGCCGTCATATTATGTGCGGAAAATCGCATGAGTTGTTCCGCAACGGCGGGCGCAACGGTCTTTCCCTTTTCGCGGAATTTTTTCATTACCCAGCGGGAAAGGTCCGGCGCGGCAAGGGGGGCGCAGTCTACTGCGCGCCCAATTTCCGCCACTTTTTTGTACAAACGCACGCGCTTGTCTACGTCGGTTTCTATAAAAATAAGTATCGTATCTTCGGGGATATTAGGCAAAAAATTTGCTAACGTTTCCGCATTGGATTTGCCTGTAGCGTTGCCTTCGTCTTTTTTAGAAGGCGCAAAAAGCTTGGACTCGCGTATATATACCGCCCGTTTTTCCGCCAAAAAAGGAAACGCCTCCGCCGCAAGAATAATTTCCGCGGGGGGTGCGTTTCCGTCAAAAACATCTTTGTCGCAGCCTTCGCCCAGCGCATTTGCATAATACGAAACGAGATACCGCTCGTCGCCGTATAACAAATACACCCGTTTTAGCTGTCCGTTTTTAATATCTGCTTGCAGTGCCTTCGTTTCCATAAAAACCCCCTGCAAATAGTAACGCATTGACAGTGAAAAAGCAATTTGCCCCGTAGCCAAAGGCGGTATGCAACTTTAAAGTGTAAAAACGTAGCATTTTTGTAGTACGTATGTTATATTTTTACAAATGGAGGACTGCCCATGTTTAAGCGCACGGTAATAAAACTAAGCGGCGAAGCGATTGGCTGTAGCGAAAGCCCGTCGGGTTATAACGACGAAGTGATTAATAACATCTTGCGGCAAATACGGCATGTAATGCAAGCGGGTACGGAGGTGGCGCTGGTGGTCGGCGGCGGCAATTTGTGGCGCGGGCGTTCGGCAAGCCCCGAAATGGATAGGGTTAAAGCCGATAACATTGGAATGCTTGCCACGGTTATGAACGCGCTGTATTTAGCCGACATGTGCCGAAGACAGGATATGAAAGCCCAAGTGGTAACGCCCATCACCATTGGGCGGCTTACCACGGTGTATGAAAAAGAGCGCGTATTAGACATGATGGCGGAAAAAACCGTGGTCATTAACGCCGCCGGGGTAGGGCATCCGTTTTTTTCTACCGACACGGTAACGGCGCTGAGAGCGGCAGAGCTGGAGGCGGACTGCGTACTGTACGCAAAAAATATCGACGGTGTATACACCTGCGACCCATTAAAAAATAAAAAAGCGTGCAAATACCGAAACCTTTCCTACGCGACGGCAATTAAACAAAGCTTAGGCGCGGCGGATATGGCGGCACTGCACCTTTCTGCGGAGGCGGAAATTCCGTCATATGTGTTTAGTTTAAACAAGCCCGATAGTATTGTATTAGCCTGTGGCTACCCCAATAGCGGGAGCTTAGAGGGCACATATATCTCATTTAACGAGGAGGAAGATTTTTATGCCGGCAGGTGGAGCGAAACGCCCCGAGAGCAATAAACGAAGCGAGAACGTGCAGCGTTCCGATATGACAAACGCCTATGAAGAACGGATGAAAAAATCCGTAACCGCTTTGGAAAGCGAGTTCGAAACCATTAGGGTGGGACGCGCCAATCCCCGTGTGCTGGATAAGCTTACGGTCAATTACTACGGTACGGAAACGCCCCTTTCCCAAGTGGGCAACATTACCGTACCCGAGCCGCGGATGCTTCAAATTGCCCCGTGGGAAGCAAATATGCTAAAGGAAATTGAGAAGGCGATACAGGCAAGCGACCTTGGGCTAAATCCAACCAATGACGGTAAGGTAATTCGCCTAATCTTTCCGGAGCTTACGGAGGAACGCCGCAAGCAACTGGCAAAAGACGTGAAGAAGAAGGGCGAAGATTCGAAGGTTGCGATACGCAATATACGGCGCGACGCGGTAGACGCCTTTAAAAAAGCACAAAAATCTTCGGACATTACCGAGGACGATTTAAAAGGCTTGGAATTGGAAATTCAAAACCTAACAGACAAATATGTAGGCGAGTTAGATAAGCGCATGGACGCAAAAACGAAAGAGATAATGACGGTATAATGTCCGATTTGGTGAATATTCCGCAGCACATCGCCATTGTAATGGACGGTAACGGACGCTGGGCCTCTAAACGGTTGTTGCCCCACAACGCGGGACACCGCGCGGGGGCTCAAAATTTGCGAACCCTTTCCGAAGCGGTGGAAAAGTTGGGGGTCGCGCACCTTACTGTGTATGCACTAAGCACAGAGAATTGGTCGCGCCCCGAAAAAGAAGTGCAGGGCTTAATTAAACTGATGCACGAATATTTTCAGCAATATATCGACGACAGCAAAAAAAATAATATGCGTATGTCTTTCATTGGGGATATATCGCGGTTCGAGCCTGATTTGCAGCAAAAAATCGAAACCCTGCGTACCCTCACGCGCAACAAGACAGGACTTCACGTTACCCTTGCGATAAACTACGGCGGGCGCGACGAATTGGTACGCGCCGCACGAAAATTGGCGCAAGATGCCGCGAATGGAACTGTAGACCCCGCGCATATAAATGAAGAAGCTCTTGTGCGCAGGCTGGACGGCTTTCCAACCCCGTATCCCGATTTATTAATTCGCACGGGTGGCGAAAAGCGTATAAGCAATTTCCTGTTATGGCAGCTTGCATACGCGGAAATGTATTTTTCGGACGTGTTATTCCCCGATTTTGGCGTAAAGGACTTGCAAGCGGCATTGGATTGGTACGGCGGAAGGTCGAGGCGGTTTGGTGGAAGGTAAATGAACGTAGTAAAACGTGTGTTAACCGCAATAGTGGGTTTGCCGCTGGTCATTGGGTTGGTTCACCTTGGCGGGCTTTTGATGCTTATTGTCTGTGGTATTGTTGCGCTCATTGGTTTGCGCGAGGTGTACCTTGCCTTTAGCAAGAAGGATAAGCCCATACACCTGGTGGGCTACATTGCCACCATGGGGTATTACACCGCCATCTATTTGTTTGGTCCCGGGTATTGGCTGTTAATTAGCCTAACGTTATTTATTATTGCCGTGCAAAGCTGCTTGGTTATTTTCTTTAAAGAATTGCCCTTGGAAGATGCCGTAACCGTGGTGTACGGCTTTTTGTATGTGCCGTTTTTGCTGTCCTTCATCGTACTGGTGCGCGAGCATGAAGCGCTTGGCGCCTTCTATGTATGGCTTATTTTTACCAGCTCGTTTGGGTGCGACACCTTTGCGTATATTACGGGCATGACGCTGGGCAAGCGCAAATTAACGGGTACGCCAAGCCCCTCCAAGTCGCTGGAAGGACTGATTGGCGGTGTGCTTGGTGCAACGCTGCTTGGCTTTTTATTTGGGCTTTTTGTTACGCGCTTTACCTCGGCAGCGGTGGGCGGGTATTTTGTGATAAATGCGGCGGTGATTTCGTTTATCGGCGCGGGTTTCTCCATTGTGGGGGATATGGCGGCGTCGGCGATAAAGCGGCACACGGGTATCAAGGACTTTGGCAATATTTTCCCGGGTCATGGCGGTGTGCTTGACCGTACCGACTCGATTATCGTAGTTGCGCCCATTGTGTACCTTGTTATTATTATGCTAATCCGCGTACCTGTGTGGCCATGGATGTGAAAATGCGGGGTATCGCGGTGTTAGGTGCTACGGGGTCAATCGGTACGCAAACGCTGGATGCGGTGCGCACCTGTTTGCCCCATTTTCGCGTTAAGGCGTTAACGGGCTACGCAAATGTGGATTTGCTGGCACAATTGGTAAAAGAATTTTCGCCCGAAATTGTGTGGGTACCCGAAGAAAAAATAGAGCCGTTACGCGTGTTGCTCGCCAATTTTTCCTGCGAAATTGTAACGGGCGAAGAAGGCTTACACACCTGCGCCACCTTGGAGGGCGTAGACATTGTAGTAAACGCGCTGGTGGGGCGTGCGGGGCTTGCGCCAACCCTTGCTGCAATACATGCGGGTAAGCATGTAGCCCTCGCCAATAAGGAAAGTCTTGTAACCGCGGGCGGGCTGATTATGCCCCTGGCGCGGGAAAAAGGCGTGCGCATCACGCCAATAGACAGTGAACATTCCGCCATATGGCAGTGCTTAGCGGGTAATGAAAACAATGCTGTGGAAAAAATTATCCTCACTGCTTCGGGCGGACCGTTCCGTACATGGGAGCGCTCCCAAATTTCCGTTGCCACCGCTTCGCACGCTTTAAAGCACCCCAACTGGAACATGGGTGCAAAAATAACCATAGACAGCGCGACCCTCATGAACAAAGGACTGGAGTACATAGAAGCGCTGTGGCTTTTTGACCTTTCCCCCGCGCAAATTGAAATTGTGGTACACCCGCAAAGCATCGTCCATTCCATGGTGCAATTTGCCGACGGCTCAATTATGGCGCAGCTTGGCTTACCCGACATGCGCTTGCCCATTTTATATGCACTAACCGCGCCCGCCCGCGTTTTTAACACCTTTCCCCGCCTAAACTTACTCGCGCACCCCACCTTAACCTTTGAACCCCCCGACCAAGAACGCTTCCCCTGCTTAGCCTTAGCCAAACGCGCTTTCGAAATGGGCGGTACCGCGCCCGCCGTGCTAAACTATGCAAACGAGCTTGCTGTAGCCCGCTTTTTGCGCGGCGCGATTAGCTTCTACGATATTTCGGCGATAATAGGACAGGCGCTGGATGCATACACTGTAAAGCCGTTGTCATGCGCCGAAGATATATGGGAAGCAGAGGCGTGGGTTTATGAAAGATTGAAAGATTAAAACCATGGGGCTTTGCCCACGGTTCCTAATTTCTTGACCTTTAAAGGAGCAATCATTTATGTCAACTTTAATCCCGATTTTAATCTTTATCCTAATCCTGGGCATCGTGGTATTTGTGCATGAAATGGGGCATTACCTTGCGGCGCGGCGCGCAGGGGTATATGTAGAAGAATTTGCGCTGGGCATGGGGCCGTTGCTCTTTGGCTTTCACGGTAAGCCCGTTACGCACATGGGGGAGCGAACGCTGTATTCGGTGCGGCTATTTCCCATCGGCGGGTTTTGTAAAATGCGGGGCAATGACGAGGAAAGCGACGCAGATGACCCGTATTCGCTGAATAATAAAACGATAAAACAGCGTGCGCTGGTAATGGCGGGCGGCTCGTTTATGAACTTTTTGATGGCGTTTATACTGTTTTTTGTGTTGACAATGCTTACGGGTTATCTGGTGGCGGAAGTGCGCGGTCTGCAGGAAGGCTTCCCCGCGTATGAATCGGGTCTGCAGGTGGGCGACCGCATTACACACATTAACGGCAACCGCGTAACGCTGTACGCCAATTTTGAACTGCAAATGGAATTTTCGGGCGGGCAGCCGCTCGATGTACGGTTTGTGCGTGACGGCGTGCGGCACAATATTACGGTTACGCCCGTACAAGTGGTGCGGACAGACGGAAGCATCGCGTATCGGCTGGGCTTTCGCCCCGACTTTCGGTATGGTTTGTTGGAAACGCCCGGCGAAGGCTTTCGACGGGTGGGCGTATGGAGCAGTGTTACCAATGCCGCCGAAATGATGGTATTTAATATTCGCATACCGTTTACGATTCTTGCACGGTGGCTTACGAATGAGCCAATCCCCGACGGGGCAGGGGCAATGGGGCCTATTGGTATGGCAGGGCAGGTAACGCAAATTTACCAAAGGGCGATACAGCATAGCGTGCTGGACATGGTGCTGGATATGTTATTTTTTACCGCGCTGATAAATGCCGCGCTGGGGCTGATGAATTTGCTGCCCATTCCCGCGCTGGACGGCGCACGGCTGGTTTTCTTGGCTATCGAAGGCATTCGGCGTAAGCCTATCCCCCCCGAGCGCGAGGGTATGGTACATCTCGCGGGCTTTGCGCTAATGATAGGGCTTGCCATTTTTATTGCCTATCGTGACATTGTACGGCTAACGGGTGGGGTATGATAACGCGGGATAAAACGCGCGTAGTACACATTGGAGGGGTTCCCGTCGGCGGCGGAAACCCCATTGTTGTGCAGTCAATGACAAACACGAACACGCGTAATATCGAAGCCACCGTAGCGCAAATTCACGCCTTGGAAGAAGCGGGTTGCGAAATTGTGCGTGTAGCCGTACCCGATACCGAGGCCGCCGACGCCCTGCGCGAAATTAAAAAAGCAATACATATCCCGCTGGTTGCGGATATCCATTTTGACCATCGCCTAGCCCTCGCCGCAATAAAAAACGGCGCGGACAAGCTGCGCATTAACCCGGGCAATATCGGTGGCGAAGCCCGCGTGCGGGCGGTTGCCCAAGCCGCAAAGGCTGCGCAAATCCCCATTCGCGTTGGGGTAAACGGCGGCTCGCTGGAAAAAGAAATCCTTGCAAAATACAACGGCGTAACCGCCGAAGGGCTTGCAGAATCCGCCCTTTTAAACGTTGCGCAATTAGAACGCAACGGCTTTAACAATATTGTGGTTAGCGTAAAGGCGAGCAGTATCCCCTTGCTTGTTACCTCCCACAAAATACTTGCGGAAAAAATCCCCTATCCCCTGCACATCGGCTTAACGGAAGCGGGCACGCCGCAAAAGGGTACAATCCGCTCCGCCGCCGCCATGGGGGCGCTGCTTTCCATGGGCATTGGCGACACAATTCGCATCTCTCTCGCAGGCGACCCAACGGCAGAAATCCCCGCCGCGCGCGAAATTTTAGCCGCAATGGGCTTGCGCCCCTATGGTGTACACGTTATCGCCTGCCCCACCTGCGGGCGTTGTAAAATAGACGTCGCCGCCCTTGCCGCCCGTATAGAAGCGCGCACCGCCCACATAAAAAAGCCCCTAACTATTGCCGTTATGGGCTGTGAAGTAAACGGCCCGGGCGAAGCCCGCGAAGCGGACATAGGCATCACAGGGGGGAAAGGGGTAGGACTGCTTTTTAAAAAAGGGGAGGTTTATGATAAACTTCCGGAAAGCGAACTAGAGGATGCGTTGCTTGCGGAGCTTAGGGCAATTGACATAACGCCCATTATTTAACAGGTTTGTTTTGCGCATCAAGTGTGTAAAACATACATATTTATTTTTTTACATCTTGACGTTAAATAACTTTTAGTGTATCTTGTAAACATGAGAAGTGTAGCGAACGTGTTGCGCGCCAACCAAAGCAAGTACATTCCGCATTTAAAAACAAAAAACACAAATGTGAGAGGAGTGTGTCAAATGACACCTATTATTGATTTAAACTACGGGCAACCCAAAACTACATCCTGTGATGATGGATTTGTGGGCTTTGCTCCAACCTCAGAAACCTATAGCTGGTATTGCCCCGGTGGTGGGGGTACACCTGTGATTGTTGACCCCCCGACTCGCGGTCCCGGTCCCGGTCCCGTTGAACCTCCCACCTACCAGCCGTAAGTATTAACCAACAATTGCTGCGCTTCTCATACTTTATTATCATATGTAGGTGGTGAATAAATGCGCTTATACAAACTTTCTTATAAACTAAATGTTTTCTACGCACGTTACATACACCATAATAGATTAAGAATTGCTGCGGTTTTTTTTGTTGCCGTTATTTTTATTATTTCATCGGTTACAGCAGGTAGGCATATCTTAACCAACAGGAGCGAACGTATTGAATATGCAAGAATTGAATCGCTTATCAACAATATGCACCCCGTCGTTTTTTATGATACGATTAGCGGTGCAGAGGGTCTGTCTTTTATGCTGGCAAGGCTTATGGGTGAGCGCGGTTTTAATGCAATCGTAAAAACAGAGCGGGCAGGGCTGGTGTTTCGGTTTTATTTTTACGACAATATAAATGCAGCGTCATTTGAAATTAGGAATGCAATAGACCATTTTACATATATTTTTTCCTATATGCATCAAATTTTTCCTTTGCAGGGTCGGCACGCACATATGAATGAAATAAACATAATGGTTGACCAAAATCATTCGCAAGCCAACAGGGTTAGGCCTTCCGCCCCTTTATTGGGCGGCATGCTTATGAGTGAGCGGTTATTCACATCGCTGGAGGGTATAACCGGGCGCTTGGCAGCTTTATTTGTTAACCTATATTTTATAGATGCCATACCCATGTGGTTTGCATCGGGGTTGGAGAATTATTTATTACAAAATACCGGTGCCATGTATATTGAAGCACATGAGCTTACACAATGGTTATATACACGCCCCCATTTTGGGGACATATGGTTTGTTCGGCGTTTTAATGAACCGGAAGCAATAGAAATGGCGCACAACATTGCGTACACCTTAGTACGCAGGTGGTCAGGCGCGGGCGTATTGCATGATATGATAAATACGCTTGTTTACAGCAGATACGCATTGGAAGATGCACTGGCGGGTTACATAAAAGCACTAACACAGCACACCCCGGACGCGCCAAGCCGTCTGTTTTTTTATCATTTTGGCGATTTTGAAGTGTCAACCCCCCAAGGCCGTTATTTTTTTATGGATGGAATTACCCTAACGCGGCAGCAATTAGACATAAACATTGAATACATGGATGCGGGAAGCCTTTTTACAAGGGAGTTATTTCAAGTTACCGGTGAGTTGAGAGCCATTACACACATACATGCCGGATTAATCCCCTTTGAGTTTTACGGAATACCTGATACCCCGCATCGGTTGCTCCTCCACCGCGGTTTTGCAATTGGGAATACAGCGGTTTGGCGTGCAGGGTCTCGGGACATTCATGTACATGAAATAGTGCATGTGTACCTTAATCGGGTGGGACGTCCGCCTGCATGGTTGGTAGAGGGCATGGCTATGATGGGGGAATACAAATGGCGTTATTACGAAAACCATCCCCTGTTTAAAAACAAAAGCAGAATACATTATTCTATCCTAGACTCTATAGTGACACGCAACATAGACCGCAGCCCGTTATGGGGAATATCACGCCATTATCCCGAATCTATATTTCAAACCTATCAGCAATCGGGGTCGTTTGTTATGTTTTTATACCGTAATTTTGGCATGGAAAAGCTGCTTGCCTTATACGCAGCTGTACCCCATTATGGCAACAGTGCGCCGTATGTGTATACTATTTTTGGATACACATTGGATGATTTAATTGATGACTGGCAGCGCCACTTAGTTTCAACTGCACATAATTTTGTAAACACCATGGGCGATTGGTGGCGTATATGTTTGGATGATGCGCTTTTGACTTGTAAGCATTAAAGGGTATCATATTGCGTACATATTTATTTTTTTATATCCTTTATTATTGTAGCAGGTGGTGAAATAAATGCGTTTATACAAACTTTCTTATAAGCTAAATGTTTTTTACGCAAATAACATACATAATAATAAGTTGAAAATTGCGGTTGTTTTTTTATTTGCTATCATTTTTATTGTTGCGGCAGTTATACTGGGCGGGCGTACTATATCGGATATCAGGGAACGCATAATGCACGCGAGATTTGAACGGTACATAAAAACCCTGCACCCCGTTGTTTTTTATGACACAGCAGAAGCGAGGGATATTCTTTCTCACTTGGAAGCAAGGTTAATAAGTGAACGTGGTTTTGGCGTAACCGCTATAACAGAAAGGCAAGGGTTTGCGTTTCGGTTTTATTTTCATAACGATATTAATGTAAATTCGTTGGAAATTAGGAATGCAATAGAATATTTTACGCATACGTTTTCCCGTGCGCATCAAATTTTCCCTTCACGGAGATACTTCCATACGGTAAATATTATGGTTGACCGTGAATGGATGCAGTATAGCAGGGTTAGACCTTCGCCGCCTTTAGGGGACGGCAGACTTATAAGTGAGCGGTTATTCACATCACTGGAAGGTGTAACCGGGCGCTTGGTAGCTTTATTTGTTGACCTATATTTTATAGATGCCATACCCATGTGGTTTGCTTCGGGATTGGAAGATTATTTTTTACAAAGCACTTGTGTTTCATATATTGAAGCACTTGAATTAACGCAGTGGTTGTACGCGCACCCCCATTTTGGGGATATATGGTTTGTTCGGCGTTTTAATGAACCGGAAGCAATAGAAATGGCACGAAACATTGCGTACACCTTAGTCCGCAGGTGGTCAAGCGCGGGCATCTTGTTTGATATGGCGGAAGCCCTCGTTTATAGTAGGTATGCACTGGAAGATGCACTGGCTAGTTACATAAAAACACTAACACAGCACAACCTGGATGCGCCAGGCCGTCTGTTTTTTTATCATTTTGGCGATTTTGAAGTGTCAACCCCCCAAGGCATATATTTTTTTAAAACCAGACTCACATTATCACGGGAAGAATTATATGAATATATTGAATATATGGATGCGGGAAGCATTTTTACACGGGATTTATTTCAAGTTGGCGATGAAAGAAAAGCCGTTACGCATATACATCCCGGATTTATTCCCTTTGATTTTTACAGAATACCCAATACCGAGCATAGGAACTTTCTCCGATATGGCTTTGCAATTGGGAATATAGCCGTTTGGCCTATGGGTTGGCGTGCGAACCATGTACATGAGATAGTACATGTATATTTAGATAGGGTAGGCTTTCCGCCTGTATGGTTGGTAGAGGGGATGGCTATGATGGGGGAAGTCAAATGGCGCTACTATGAATACAATCCCTTGCCTACAACCAACCCAAGGAGTTCCCTCTTAGACGAGTTGGTTGTGCAAAACAGGATGCGCAGCCCATTATGGGGAATATCGCGCCATTATCCCGAATCTATATTTCAAACCTATCAGCAGTCGGGGTCGTTTGTTACGTTTTTATACCATAATTTTGGTATGGAAAAGCTGCTTGCCTTATACGCAGCTGTATCCCATTATGGCAACAGTGCGCCGCATGTGTATACTATTTTTGGATACACATTGGATGATTTAATTGATGACTGGCAGCGCCACTTAGTTTCAACTGCGCATAATTTTGTAAACACCATGGGCGATTGGTGGCGTATATGCTTGGATAGTGTATACTAAGCAAAATTAATTTTGAGGTGGCACATGCCAAAATACGCAGTTAACGATTTTATCCGAACTGCAAGAATGCGAAGGCGATGGCAGCAACGCCACATGGCGCAAGAGAATGTATCGCATTATGAAAATAACCACCGTGTGCCTACAAGTAAAACCGTTAACAGCTTGCTGGGCGAATTAATTGACGATACGTTTTTATTTCCCTGCTTAACAAGCAGTTCACCGACCGATTTTGCCCTGCGGGCGCAAATCCTGCACGCATTGGAAGAGGGGAGCGACCACCCAAATGCCCGAGGGTCTGCCCAGGCATTGCTCAAGCAATTAGAATCCCGCCTCGACACAACCGACCCCATTAACGGCCAGTTTCTTATTAGCTGCCAAGTGCGGTTAGACGAATGTCGCCACCGCAGCCCAAACAAGAAAATTATCCGCCAAATAGACAAAGCACTGTACCTAACGTATGAAGATTTTGACATAGCAACCTTTCAGCCCGAGCTGCTGCTGTACGAAGAAGTGAATTTATTGCACACGCTGGCACGGGTATGGGTCAAAGAGAAAAACATAGCCCCCGCCCTTGCACTGTTGTACAAATTAAAAAAAGGGCTGGAAAAAATGCCCGAAGGCGACCGAACCAAAGAAAAAAAGCTGGCAGAAATTACACTAACGCTGGTGCGCGTGTTGCTAAGCAATAATGACCCTAACAAAGCAATGCAGCTGTGCGAAGAAGGGCGAAAACTATCCCGCAAGCGTAAGTACGGGCATTTGCATGTCGAATTTTTATATCACATCGCTGTATATAAAAAAGACCCCGATTTGTTACGGCAAATATACTTTGCCTGTTGCTTGCTGGGAATGAAGACCCGCGCCGCACAAATTTTACATGACGCAAAAACAATTTTTAATTTAAACATAAATACTTATGGCGCAGATGTAATTGAATGTAAAATATCCGCCCCGCAAATACGCCGCGGCAATATACCCGCACATACCGACCTTGGCACGCTAATACGGCAATTTCGTAAAGAAGCGGGTACAGCCGCCAAAAAAATATACCACGGCGTATGTACCCCATCCACCTATACCCGTATCGAACGCGGCGAAATTTATCAACCCAATGTCTATGTGCTGGAAGCCCTTCTGCAGCGTTTGGGACGGGACAGGGAAAAATATTTTCACCAGTTGCTTGCAAAAAAAGATTTCGATGAAATGCAAATCCGTGACGAAATAGAAGCCTTGATGGGAATAAGAAAATACGACGAAGCAGAAAAGCTACTGCAAACGCTGGAAAGTGAAAAGAATTTCCAAGATGGCGTAGCACGGCAGTGTATACTTAACTCAAAGGCAGCGATTTTGTCTTATCGGGCGGGAGAAAGCCCGGCAGTTGAAAAGCTACTGTTGCAAGCCATACAAATAACCATGCCAAACTTTAACGAAAAAAATGCAGCACAATACAGAATGACTTATTACGAAGCTTCGCTAATTAGTAAACTGGCGGCTTATTACGCAAAAAAAGACCCAACCCGCGGATTGCACCTGTTTGAGCAATTGCGAATTGGGTTGAAGAATTTTTACGAAGATACCAGCGAAATGCTGGGTATCTATGTGGTCACCCTATATAACGAATCTAAATATAGGGGAAAAGACTGCACCCACCATAACCAAGCTCTTGCCTTGATAGATGAAGGTGAGGCATTGAGCCGCTATTATAAGCGACTGATGCAACTGCCGGGGTTTGCTGTAAATAGGGCATGCATTCTGCTTGAAAACGGAAACAGGGAGGCAAGCATCCCCTATTTTGCCATGGCGTATTATGGCTCAGCATTACTTGGCAGAACCCGTGATGCGGAAGTGACATACGGTTACGTAAAGAATAATTTGGGGCTTGACTTCGATTAATCTGCATAATCATCTTCAAATATGGTAGTAGGCGACGGGGCTATATACCCCAAGTTTGCAACAGCGACGGGGACAACTAAGAAACAAAGCATTGTCAAGCAAAGTACCTTTGTTAACAGATAAGTACGCATTTAGTAGCACGCTCCTTTTTTTAATGAGGTTATGGCTGTTATTGTACATGCTTGTCGTAAAAAAGGGAATGGCGGCTTACGCAAAAACTTTTTGCATAAAACGCCATTCCATTAGTTTGTTTTTTAGTTTATAATCCCCGCATCTCGAGAGAACGCCATCGTGAACACGTACCGATGACGCGAAGCGCAAAAAGTTGTACAATAGCCTCTGGGTCACCCTTGCATGATTGCAACATGGAAGGAATGAAGCAGAGAAAAACAAGGAGGAAAACTTATGAAACCAATTATTGAAACCGGCTGGGACTTGGAAAGCAGTGCGGGAAGCACTCAAGTTGAACCCGCTCCCGCGGGTTTAATGTTTGGATGTGGTGGCGGGTTAGTTGGTGCCTGTCTTCTGCCGCCTGGTTTATCTACACTGTGTGGCGGTGGCGGTGGCGGCGGCGGTAACAACTCAGAGTGTGCAAATTCTAAGTGGCATTAAATGTCTGCCGGCAGTTTCTTCATACAGTTTTATCACTCACTTGTATATTTACGAGTTGAGTGGTATACATAATGTTGCTATTTACAATGTAAAAGCGAAAAGGTGGAGGCATGTATATGTTATTATTTAAGTTAAAAAATAAAATATCAATCTTTTTTATTCAAAAGGGTAAACATATTAAAATATCTGCTTTGATAGTTATCTTTATCATCATTGGTGCTTTTGCATGGCGCCCTATTGCCGATGTCATCAATAATCGCTTAGCAATACATCGATTTAATAATATGTCACATGAAAATATGATTTACGATTTTGAGTATTTAATAACCGCATTAGAAGAAAACTGGCCATTTTTTAACCTATCCATTAGTGCCAATGGAGTAGATGTGCACGTACTTGCAGAAAACACGCGTGCGTTTTTAAACAACCCCGCAAACGATATTAATGAACCATTTGATTTTATGGATATTATGCAACTATATTTTTTCGGTCCCATTAATCAACTAGGGGGGTTAACGTTAACCACCAGTTACAGTGATTTTTTTAATCTGCAATCGAGCATTGTGCATGCAATCGAGCAAGGCGCAAATAATCGTACTACATTTTATTTGCATGAATTGACACAAAAACAAGAAGTACAGTTGTTTTATGACCGTTTACAAAATGCAGGAAGGGGTACGCAATCGCTTCAAGCAGGTCAAATGCCAATAATGCAATTTGATATTCTTGAAGCGGGGCAAATCGCATATATGAGCGTTAATCGAATGATTAATGTATGGGACGATTCCTATGGAAGAGATGGTATGTGGCAGCATGAATTACGTGCATATAATTTTACCCAAAATATAGAGGGGTATAACCATTTAATTATCGATTTTAGAGGAAACACAGGTGGTTCAACAATGCATTTTCGTTCCCTTGTTTTGCCTATGTTTTTGCGTGAGTTCATATATTTACATGCATACGTGCATTACATGGGCGGCACATATGCAACCTTAGCACGGGAAGTTTTTGATATGCGTTATATATGGCCTGCAGCTTTCCAATCGGAGATAGAAGACACGCCGCCTGCCGATGTTGTTAGTTTTGAATCTCCACTGCCCTATTTAGATGCGGAAATTAATTTTACACATACAATAAGCACACGATTGTTTAATATCCCCGTCTATCATTATTACGGGGTGATGGCATCTGCGCGGCAAGAAGTGTTATTTGACGGAAAAATATGGTTGCTTGTAGACGAGTATACCGCGTCTTCAGCCGAAGCAATTGCAGCAATGCTCAAATATAATGATATTGTTACTGTTGTGGGCACTGCCACCGCCGGCAATATGAGTTTTGACTTTGAACCGGCAATCATCAAAATGTCCTTGCCAAACACGGGTATGGTTGTGCAGTTTAGCGTGGCTTATTATACGTGCCCGTTGGGGCGTCCCTTCCAAGGCTATGGTATACAGCCTCATTATATAAATCGCCCGAATATGGATGCGCTGGAAACGGTGTTAGTGATGATAAATGAGGGAGCGTATTAAAAATGGTACTTATTAAACATATGATTTTTGTCGATGTAAACGAAGAAAAAAAGTTGCTTATAAATTCTTTAAAAGGCACAATGGATGAAATAAATTTTTATGTTTATAAAACCCTTAAGCAGTGGCAGAATTGTGATGAAATTATAGCAGAGAACGAGCAAGAAATGGAATTATATAATCATTTGCAAGCGCGAGGATACTTAGTTGAAAATCACGGTGAAGAGTTAGCACTAAAAGAAAAAACGCTTTCTGTTTTGCGAAAATTCCATTCTTTTGATAAATCAAATAGAAAAAACATAACTTTCATAATGACTTATAGTTGTAATTTTAGGTGTCCGTATTGTTTTGAGGGTGATAATTATGTAAAAAAAGAAGTCATAACGCCTGAAATGATAGATGCCGCGCTGGTAGTAGCCGGGGGCGGGCTAGAAAACATATCTTTATTTGGTGGTGAACCTTTATTACTTGAAACCCGAAAATCGGTAGAATACCTTATCGAAAAAGCACCTGATAAAAAATATTCTATAACCACAAATGGATATTATTTAGAAGAATTTATTGATTTGTTATGTAAAATTGACATAGATTACATTTCCATCACCATAGACGGTGATGAACCTACGCACAATAGGAAGCGATATTTGACTGATGGCAGTCCAACCTATCAAAAAATCATAAAAGGAATTGAAGCGTGTTTGGAAAACGGCATTAATATACGCATTCGCTTAAATGCACAAGAAGACGAAGTTGAAATGGGAAAAAACATGCAAGCATATTTAGCAAAAAAGTATGATAAGTACAAAAATTTACTTGTGTTTGAAATGGCGACAATGATGAGTTATAGCAGTGAAACGAAAAATAGTATGTTAATTGAAATGTTTCGTTCGCTTTTAACGTGTAACAATGAAGAAAGGGCGAGGAAAAACAGACAACTCGCTTCTATGATGCCAATCGTTAATGCTATAACCGTCAACGCGCCTATGAAGCCATTATACTCATTTTGCTATGCCCATGAAAATAATTTAGCGGTAGACCCATATGGAGATATGTATACGTGCCTTGTTTCAATCGGCAGGGAACATGCAAGAGCAGGGAAATATTATCCGACTGTGGAATACAAAGAAAACTCCATTTATAACAGAAATATTGAAAAAATCCCTGAGTGCAGAAATTGTATCTATGCCCTGTTATGCGGGGGTGGTTGTCCAAATCGTTTGCAGGATTATAATGACGTGTTTAAACCTGCATGTGAATCAATCAAAAATCACATTCACAACCTACTCCCCAAACTGTACCTAGTTGACCAAGAACATAAATCAGTTAACAATTAAACAAAGTTCTTATGATACTTGAGTTGGAAATTACTGCGGATGGTATGCTGCGGGTAGCAAGGTGAAATATGTAACCCCACAAGCGGCGCGCAAATAAACGCCGCCCGTAGGGGTATTCCGGTTTACTGCTAATTTGTTAAAATGTTACAAACGGGAAGCAGCCGTTGCGTTTTTTCATTAAACTACATGCCGTACGGGGCAACGTATAGTTGCGGAAACCCCATGTAATTAATGACGCTGACAAGCGAATAAATTTCGCTGTTACTGCTTTCCCGTTTCGGACAATTACGCCTTGTTTTTGAAAGAAGCAAACCGTACAAACTCCGCCGCGCGCTTACATATAGCGGTACTTGTTGGGTTTTAACAAGCCCAAAGCATAATAATCCTAGGGTAAGCCGCAGGGGAATCAGTCCGTTTAGGTCGCAATCACTGTAGATGAGCGCAGGGACGTTGCATACGTTTTCCGACAGAGCTGTGATGCGCCTTGCAGGCATGTGCCCGTTGGCTTGCACATAGTATACACAATGCTTTTTGACAAATCCTAAGATTTTGTCACAAAATTATGAAGGAAAATACGTATGAAAATCCTAACCCTGTGTAAAGCCTATGATTGCAACATGGAAGGAATGAAGCAGAGAAAAACAAGGAGGAAAACTTATGAAACCAATTATTGAAACCGGCTGGGCAGCCGCAAATTGTAGTTGCGGACCAAACTGCAGATGCAGTGGGTGCGGTACGCCACCTATTGTCCGCCCACCGGTAGTGACAGACCCGCCCGGCAGTTGGTGTAATGAGATTATATTATCAGCACCTGATTTGGATATTTAAAGCAAAGTCTGGCAAACTGCTATAATCACCGAAAGTTTGCCAGACTTGATTACATAAAAATGAAAATGAGTTGGGGTGTGTTATGCAAAAACGGGAATTTTTTACCTTAGCCGTGCTTTGCGTAGTTGTTGTTGGTATTGTTGTTGCAAATATACTAGTGCGGCAAAACAATGATATCTACCCTTATAATTTGGATGTATTTGACACATCTGCTGTTTTAGATGCTCAACTGCGCAGTACCGAGGAAGATGTAAACCACGACGAAAATGCAACTTACAATGATGATGTATATAATTATTTTTTGTCCGATTTTGAGCATTTAATGACGCTGTTGGAAGAAAATTGGCCATTCTTTAATATCGCCTACAGTGCGCGCGGTGTAGATATGCACGAATTAGCCGACAATATTCGCACATTATTAAACGACCCTATTGAAGTAATAGATTGCCCTATTGATTTTATGTATACATTGCATGAACATTTAATTATCCCCACTAATGGTCTGGCGCACCTTTCTATGCTGCGGAGTTACGGATGGTTTTTTGGCTGGCTGAATTCGGCAGAGCAGCATGTACGGTATAATGAAAATCCACTACCCATGTATCAACGTTTGTATCAAATCGTTACGCGACCGGAAACTATCGAGTTTTATACACGGCTTTGGTTAGAAGAAAGGGGAACAGAAACGCCGGTTTGGTTTGGAATTGATGCAGTAATGGAGTTCGATATTTTAAAACCAAATAAAATTGCGTATATGCGTATAAGCACTATGATAGATATATGGAATGACCAGTATAGTGAAGCAAACCCCGGAATGCGGCATTATGAATATTTGATGTATCGCTTTGTGCAAGAAATACAAGGATTTGAACATTTGATTATTGACTTGCGCGGAAACACAGGGGGTATGACAACGCATTTTGATACACTAATAATGCCGCAGCTTTTACAAGAGGGGATACAATTTCCCGGTTATGTATTCTTCTTGGATGGTATGTATGTAGATGTTTTAAAGGAAGTGTTGTATGCTCCGATTTGGTTTTTAACCCATGAAGAGCATGTAATACACCAAACTTATTATGCATGGCGGGAAGCTGTTTTTATACAACCGCTCCCCTATTTGGACACTACCGTTCCCTTTGCTCACGCCTTTCATTCCAGTTATCGAATCCAGCCGGGGCACTTTTATTATGGGATTCGCCCCTTTGGGCAAAGCGACGCAGTATTTAACGGCAGAGTATGGGTGCTGGTAGATGAGCGTACCGGGTCTGCTGCCGAAGCCGCAACGGCAATATTAAAATATAGCGGTACTGCTACCGTAGTGGGTACAACCACTTGGGGTGCAATGGGTGCAATGACCGACGGAAGCGTTATGTCATCATCTTTACCGCATACAGGTATTTTATTTCGCTTTGAGGTAGGCTATGTCACCGATTCATATGGTCGCTCTATAATTCGATATGGTGGTATCCAGCCTCACTATTTCAATCGTCCCGGAATGGACGCATTGGAAACCGTGCTGGCGATAATAAACGAACAAGGAGAAGCACCATGAAATTAATACGACACATGATTTTTGTTGATGCGGACGCCGAAACAAAGCTAGTCATCAATTCACTATACGGCACAATGGATGAAGTCGATTTGAACACGTACAGCATTTTATCTTCATGGCGAGCCTTGGAAAATATTACCCCCGTCAACGATACCGAACAAACATTGTATAATATTCTTCAGCAGAGAGGTTATTTAATCGAAAACGATGCCGAAGAAATGGCGATTAAAAATGGAATATTGGAATCCCTGCGTGACTTTCATGCCGAGGAAAAAGGCAAATATCGCGGGTTAACAATTATTATGACCTATGATTGTAATTTTAAATGCCCATATTGTTTCGAAGGGGAAACCAATAAAAGAAAAAATGTAATGACTTCGGAAATGATAGATGCTGCATTAAATATTACCGGGGATGACTTAGAAGCAATTTTATTATTCGGCGGCGAACCCTTGTTGCCACAAACCCGCCCAATGGTTGAATATCTGTTTGAAAAAAAAGCCGGTATCAGTTATAACATCATAACAAATGGTTATTACTTAGAAGAATTTGCAGACTTGCTTACAACAGTTAACGTAGGTTGTATATTTGTAACATTAGATGGGGACGAAGAAACACACAACCGCCGGCGTTGTCTAGCAAACGGAGAACCGACCTATCAAAAAATTTTGTCGGGAGTACGTGTATGTCTTGAAAATAAAATTCCTATAAAAATCCGTTCAAATGTAAAAGAAGGAAAAACAGAACTGGGGTTAGATGTGCAAAACAAGTTAGCAGAACGATTCAAGGCGTACGGTGATTTACTTTCTTTTCAAACTACTACCATGATGGGCTATACGGACAAGCAAAAAAACGATGTGATAACCGAAATGTTTGGTGCAGTGTTACAATACGACAAGCATGAGCGGATGCAAAAAAATAGTGCATTAGGTGCAATGAATCCTATTGTAAGCGCACTTTCTGTAGGTAAGCGTGTACAGCCGCTATATTCTTTCTGTTATGCGCACGAAAATAAAATTGCCGTTGACCCGTATGGCAATATATATACTTGCTTAGTCACCGTTGGTAAAAACGGCATGGAAGCCGGCATATATTACCCTGAAATACAATACAAAGAAAATTCTATCAAAAATAGGAATATCGACAAAATCCCCGAATGCAGAGAATGCATCTATTCTTTGTTGTGTGGTGGCGGTTGTCCGATACGGCTCCGTGATTACAGCGACTATTTTAGACCTGTATGTACCTCAATTAGAAACCAAATTCACCACCTGCTTCCCAAGCTTTATCTTGCTGAAAAGGCGCACAGGCAAAAAGTGACGGCATAACTAATTAGCCCGTTTAGGCAGCAATCACTGTAGACCTAAGATTTTGTCATAAATTATGAAGGAAAATACGTATGAAAATCCTAACCCTATGTAAACCCTATCTTATTGCGCATAAGTACGCTCTGGGGATATATATTGCCCTCACCTTTACCACGGTTATTATCACCATTCTTTCTCCTTACATACTGGGTGATTTTATTGATAATTTAATACAGGGCGCGGGGGTGCAAACCATTTTGCGCTTTTGTTTTATTTTCGGCGGGTTAAATTTAGTACGTATTATCAAAGGGTATATTACCTCATTGTTGTATGTAAAAATGCACACCCAAATGGGGTATGACTTTACCAAGGCGGCGCTGCAGCATGTGCAGCGTTCTTCGCTGTCGTACAGCAATAAGGCGGACATTGCGTATTTAAATAACCGTATAACTACAGATGCAAATACGCTAATTGGATTTAGTGTTAGTGTGCTGCAAAGTGTGCTTACCAATGCGGTTGTGCTGGTTGTCCCCTTTTTTATTTTGTTTTCGTTAAATGGGTTTATTGCGTCGCTTATGCTGGGTTTTCTTGCATTGTATATGGTGCTGTATTTCGCATGTAAAAAGAAGTTATACGAAGTGAGTTTTATTTTGCGGGAAAAACAGGCAAAATATTTTTCGGGCTTGTTAGAACAGCTGCGTCATATAAAGCTCATAAAAACCCATGCCGTGCAAAACGAAATTAACCAACGTGCCGATGTGCATTTTACAGGCTTTAACCATGCCGTGGTGCGCAACCAAAAAGTGAATTACTTGTATTCGGGAATGGACGGAATTATTTCAACCATAGCGCAAATTGTGCTTTTTGTAATTGGCGGGTTGCAAATACTGTACGGTAATTTTACCATCGGCATGTTTACGATATTTACCAGCTATTTTAATATGATATTAAGCGCGGTGCGGTATTTTTACGGGCTTGGCGCAACGTACCAGAATGCAATGGCTTCTCATAGCCGTTTACAGGAAGTGTTTGGGCAACAGACCGAAGCCTACGGGACAATTGTTCTAAATGATATTAAAAAAATCACCTTCCAAGGGGTAAATTTTTCATACGATGCGGAAGGTGAAAAACAAGTGATATGTAATTTTAACACCGCGCTTTCCCGCGGTAATATGTATGCAATTACAGGAGGCAACGGGGCGGGTAAGTCTACACTCACGAGCCTGCTGCTGGGCTTGTACATAAATGAATTTACGGGCGTAATAACCTACAACGATACCGATATCCGCCAAATAAATATGAATGCGGTACGGAAAACCCTTATAGGGTACGCCGCACAAGAGCCGATACTAATCAATGATTCAATACAATACAATCTTGTATACAATAACGGCGAAATAAATGCCCCGCACCTGCAACGCTGCATAGAAGTGTTAAACATGGGCGCATTTTTTGCCCAACACAACGTAAACTTTGAAATAAACGAGTTAAACAACAATATTTCCGGCGGGGAAAAGCAGAAAATTGCTATTTTGTCCGTCCTATACAAAAACCCCGAGGTAATGATTTTTGACGAACCCACCTCGGCACTGGACGCCCAAACCACCAAGCAATTTATGGATTATTTGCACGAAATGAAACGGGATAAAATCATTGTAATAATCACCCACGATGAAGCAGTGAAAATGCGCTGCGATGGGGAAATAAGTCCTACAGCCCCTTCACAACACCCCTAACCAACGCCGAAAACCTTGGTGCGGCGTTTTTCGCCTCCGTGAGTACCTCCTCTTCCGAGAGGGGTTGGTCCAGTACGCCTGCCGCCATGTTGGTGACAAGCCCAAAGCCCGTTACGCGCATGTTGCAACGGCGTGCCATCAGCGTTTCGTGTACGGCGCTCATGCCTACAAGGTCGCCGCCCAAGGTACGGATGGCGCGAATTTCCGCAGGGGTTTCGTACTGCGGACCTGTAGTGTAGAAGTATACCCCCTCGTGCAGGGGGATTTTTTGCGTATTTGCCACATCGTGCGCCAGTTTGCGGTAATCGGTGTCAAACGCCTTCGACATATCGAAGAAGCGGTTTTCGAAGCCCGTTAAATCAAATGCGCTGCCCGCATAGCCCGCAAGCAAGCTAGGGTGCGTGAAATTGATATAGTCTGTCATAAGCACAAGGTCGCCCACTTTGTAGTCCGTGTTTACGCCGCCGCAGGCGCAGGTGAGCAGCAGCTTGTCTGCACCAACGAGATTTGCAACGCGCACGGGGTAGGCGCTTTCCTCGGGGGAATAACCTTCATACAGGTGCAAACGCCCTTGCATTGCGAGTACATTTTTGCCTTCAAAGACGCCCGCAACAAACCGCCCTGCATGACCGGGTGCCGAGGAAGAGCGAAAATGCGGGATATCCCCGTATTTTACGAAGATGGGATTCTCCACTTCTTCCGCTAAAAAACCAAGCCCCGAGCCCAGAATAAGCAAAACCTCAGGCGTAAACTTGCCCAATTTATCCTTCAAATACAGTGCCGATTCTTGATAATGCTTTAACGTGTACATAGGTTCCCCCAAAAAATATTATAATTCAAAATAATTTGCCAGTTTTTCTACCGCATCGTCCCAAATAAGTACTTCGCCGTGTTCTTCTAAGTAATGCCGGCTAAGCACACCCGAAATGTATTTTTGCCCAAATTCGTGCAGCAGTATTTCCAGCTGCGGGGTGGTGCGCTCGTCGGTGGTTTCGTTTTTAAACCACAGGAAATACCGACCATCCATTTTGTACAAGCGGCTTGGACCGTCAAAATTGGGGTGCAGCTTTGCGGCGGCTGCGGCGGCAAACTCCATATCCGTAAAGGCGAATATGCTATGACTTTCTTCTTCGCTGCTTTCGGGCGGCTCAATAAGCCCTGCGCGTTTAAATCGGTTGTACGTGCGCGCGGGGGGGTTAAGGTCAAAAAGCTCGTCCTCGTTGCCTTCTTCTGCAAGCTTGGTGACAAGCACCACTACATGACCGTCGCCGTCCCATTTGGCCTCCAACATCATTTGGGTGGCGTTAAAGCCGCATTCTTCCTGCACGCGTTCCATAATTTCGCGGAAGAGCTTTTGCGTCTTGTCCGAGCCGTGGTGCAACTCGTTTATGGTAATATCACGTTCTTTTAAATCATCGTTCATAAAAATGAACCGTATTTGCGTTTCACTTACGCGTTCAATTCGCACACGCAAACCCCCCGTTTCATATAGTTAAGACAGAATAGCAAAACAATTGCATCGTGTAAATAGGTGAAAGATGGTGAATTATGTATTCTTTTGAAATGATGACCCATGCCATGCACAAAATAACCCAAACATACGCGTTTGCCACAACGGAAACAATAGGCACATCCTGCCTTGGAAAGCCCATATACGCGCTATGCATCGGCTACGGGGCAACCGCAATCGGCTACAACGCCGCCCACCACGCCAACGAGTGGCTTACCACGCCCCTGCTCATGCAATTTGTGGAAGCGTATTGCCGCTTTTGCGAAGAAAATACCGACTACCTGCAACGCTTTACCCTTTACGCCATTCCCATGGTAAACCCCGACGGCGTAGAAGCCGTACAAAACGGCACGCGCCCCCCCCATTGGAAGGCAAACGCCCGCGGGGTGGACCTTAATTCTAACTACCCTGCGTCGTGGGAAACAGCGCGCCAAAACAAACACGCCCAAGGCTACACCCAAGCGGGTGCCATCGGCTACGTAGGCGAGCGCCCCTTATGCGAGCCCGAGTCCAGCGCCATGGTTGCGTACACCCAATTGCGGGATTTTGCCCTAACCTTATCCCTGCATACGCAGGGGGAAGAGATTTACTGGCGCTACCGCCATTTTGACCCACCCCGCGCGCAAGAACTCGCCGCAAATATGCAAAACGCCAGCACCTACCTTTGCGTAGATGTGCCCGACGAGGCGTCCCATGGCGGCTACCGCGATTGGTTTATAGAAGCCTTTAACCGCCCGGGCTTTACCATAGAATGCGGGCTGGGGGTAAACCCGCTGCCCTATGAAGATTTTGATGCGATTTATGAGAAGGTGAAGGGGATTTTATGGGCAGGGGTGGATGTGAAAGATTAAGACCCTCACCGCACCTCTGCGTGGATTAGCGGGGATTTTTCCGTTTTATTATCGCTAAAAGAAAGGCAGGATAGGTATTTTTCTGCCGCGATGTTGGCTTTTTCTTCTGATGCGGTGTGCAGAGTTACCAGTGGCTGTCCTTTTTCTACGCGGTCGCCTACCTTGGCGTGCAGGATTAGCCCTGCGCTGTGGTCAATGGTGTCGGCGGCGGTTTCGCGCCCTGCGCCCAGCAAAAGGGCGGCTACGCCAATGCCTTCTGTGTCCATTTCGCGTATATAACCATCGGTTACAGCAGTCACTTCTCGTTTAACCGCCGCGGCGGGGAAGCGGGCGGGGTCGTCGATGAAGGCACGGTCGCCGTTTTGCGCTTCCACCACTTGGGCAAAGGTTTCCAGCGCTTTACCTCCGGTGATGGCTTCTTCCGCCAGGGCTCGGCAATGGGGCAACTCGCCTTTGTCGGCGAGGTGCATCATATACGCGGCAAGCTCAATGCAAACATGGCGTAAGTCGGCGGGACCACCGCCTTTTAGTACCTCAATGGATTCAATAATTTCCAGGTTATTGCCTACGGCAAAGCCCAGCGGAACAGACATATCGGTAATAAGCGCGGCGGTTTTGCGCCCCGCAGTATTGCCAATTTCCACCATGGCTTGCGCAAGCTCCCGCGCGTCTTCGGGGGATTTCATAAACGCGCCGTTGCCCGTTTTTACGTCTAAGAGAATGCGGTCCGCCCCCGCCGCAATTTTTTTGCTCATGATGCTCGCCGCGATAAGGGGGATAGAATCCACTGTAGCTGTCACGTCGCGCAGGGCGTAAATTTTCTTGTCGGCGGGCGCAAGGGACATGGACTGCCCCGCAATGCAAATGCCGCATTTGCGCACCGTTGCGAAGAAATTTTCCATAGAAAGCGAGGTTTCAAACCCGGGAATACCCTCCAACTTATCCACCGTACCGCCCGTATGCCCAAGACTGCGTCCGCTCATTTTTGCCACGGTAACGCCCATTGCGGCAACCATGGGCGCAACAATAAGCGTGGTTTTATCACCAACGCCGCCCGTAGAATGCTTGTCTACTTTGATACCATCCAGCGGGCTTAAATCCAGCATGTCGCCCGACTTTGCCATGGCTAACGTAAGGGCGGTCGTTTCCTGCGCTGTCATGCCCTTGAGGGTAATTGCCATTAACAGCGCCGCGATTTGATAATCGGGAACGCTCCCATCGGTTACACCCTGCACTACGAATTGAATTTCCCCATCTGTTAGTGCGTTGCCGCGTTTTTTCCTTTGGATAATATCGTACATGCGCATTAATAACGCCTCATTTCGTTGTCATTGTAAATCCTTGGGACCGAAGCCGTGGGGAAGTATCTCCTCCCATTTATGCACGCGGTAGTCCGTTTCCGATTTTGCGATAATCACTTCAAAGTCATCGCCCGCAAACTCGTGCAGCATTTGACGGCACACGCCGCAGGGGTAGCAATAATCCGTATTTGCATTGGGTTTGCCTCCTGCTACCGCAACGGCACGAAAACTGCGCGCCCCTTCGGAAACGGCCTTAACCAGTGCCGTGCGCTCTGCACAAATGGTAGCAGGGTACGCCGCCGATTCAATATTGCAGCCTATATATTCTACCCCGTTGCTGCAAAGTAAAACCGCCCCAACGTGAAAGCCGGAATACGGCGCATATGCGCGTTCCTTCGCTTTCACCGCAAGGGCGGCGAGTTTTTGATAATCTACCATACTATTTTAACAACCCGGCTTTTTTTGCCATGGCTTTAATTGCAGACTTGGAAACCTTGCGCCCTTCGTATTCCAACAAATCTTCGGCGGCGCCTGTAAAAATACATGCGGGCTCGTACTTTTTAAGTACAATTTTGTCATGGTCTACAAAAACCTCCAACGGGTCGCGGTCGTTGATATGCAGCGTTTTACGCAGCTCCACGGGAAGCACAATGCGCCCAAGTTCATCAATTTTCCGTACAATGCCTGTTGCTCTCATATGCATTCTCCTCACATAAAAATATACCTTACTATACCATAGATGTAAAAAAATGCAAGTAATGGGAGAATTTTATTTTTTTCCGTCGAACCGCATATAACGAGTATGGTCTTGTGTTTTTAACCTATCTGCTAATGCCTTCATTTCCCGCGCGGCGTCCAGGGTCACGTCTGTTATTTCCGCCCCGCCTGTTAGGCGGGCGAGTTCTTCGGCGATTTTTTCGTTGGGCAGCGCAAGCACAGACGTTACTGTACGTGTACCCGTTTTGGTTTGCTCGGCATTTTTTTCGATATAAAAATGGGTGTCCGCCATTGCGGCGATTTGGGGTAAATGGGTGATGCAAAGGATTTGACGGCGGCGAGAGATAACGGCTAACTTTTCGGCTACCTGCTGGGCGGTACGGCCGGAAATACCCGCATCTACTTCATCAAAAATTACGGTGGGAATGCGGTCCGCATCGGCGAGTACGGTTTTTATCGCAAGCATAATGCGCGACATTTCACCCCCCGAAGCGATGCGCCGTAAAAGCTTCATGGGCTCGCCCGGGTTGGGGGAAATCATAAAATCTACATTGTCGTTGCCGTCGGAGGTAAATGCCGTTTTGCGGGTAACGGAAATTTCGAACCGCGCGTTGGGCATACCTAAGTCGCGCAGCACCTCGCAAATTTGGGCAGATATACGGGCGGCGTGCTGTGTACGCGCGGCGGAAAGGGCATCGCATACCGTGGTTATTTCCTTCACCAGCCCGCGTTTAATTGCCTTTAGACGCTTTATTTCGCCCTCGCTGTTTTCTACGGCGTTTAAATTGTTTTGCAGTAATTCCTGTTTTTTAAGCACGGCTTCAAAGGTGGGACCGTGCTTTTTTTTGGTGCGGTAAATAATATCTAATCGTGCCTCTAAGCGTTCCAATTCCTGCGGGTCGGTGTCCAGTTCGTCGATATAATTGCGAAGTTCTGCGGCTACGTCCGAAAGTTGTGCCGTTGCTTCGTTAAGATTAAGAAGTAACTGTTCCTTTTCGGCGTCCAGCTTTACCACTTCGGTGACACAGCTTACCGCGCGCCCCACTTGGTCTAGTGCGCTGTACTGCGATTCTGCCCCGCCATAGAGCAATGCCAATGCGCGGCGCGTGTTTTCGGAAAGGGCTTCCAATCCTCCTAAGCGGTTGCGGCGTGCGGAAAGCGTTTCTTCTTCGCCCTCTTTTAGCGCGGCTGCCTCAATTTCCTGTAATTGGTGGCGCCAAAAGTCAATTTGCTCGGTGCGTTCGTTGCCTATGCCCGCAACGGATTTTAATTCGCGCTCGTTTTCGCGGTATTTGTTCAGCAGGGTTGAAAGCAAGTCCTTTTGTACCGCTAAAGCGTCGCCGCAGAATTGGTCCAGCAGGTACATTTGCCGTGCCGTATCCAAAAGGGATTGATGCTCATGCTGACCATGAACGTCTACCAACAAGGAAGAAACTTCCTTTAACATGCCCACCGCAACGGTGCGCCCGTTAATACGGCAGGTGGATTTGCCCCCGCCGGACGTCCCCGCCTGCATAACCCGTTCCAGCATCAACTGTCCGTCCGTAGCCTCTACACCCATGGACGATAAAGCCGTAAGTGTTTGTTCGTCGTCAATTTCAATTATTCCTTCTACAGATGCAAAAGAAGCCCCGCTTCGGATAAAATCCCGTGCGGGGCGTTCGCCTAACAAAAAATTAATAGAGTCCACAATAATGGATTTGCCCGCGCCCGTTTCGCCCGTAAGCACATTTAAGCCCGCCGCAAAAACGGCGCGAACCTGCTCAATTAGTGCCACGTTTTGAATGCTTAGGGATGTAATCACGCTGGGCAGCTCCCCGTTTTTAGGGTAATAGCAAACACATCTGCACGGCAGATATGTAGGGGCACGCCGGGTAATAACGACATAAACGTGCCCGCGCCGTCGAGGTAAACGGTTACCTCCTTATCGGCGCAAAGGGTTATGGTGCAGTCCCCTTCAAACACCCATGGGCGCGTAGAAGGGTCATTTGCACATATGGGCGTACAGGTAAAAAGTCGGCTTTCGGGAAGCAGCAACGCCCCGCCCGCCGCACGGTTATACGCCGTAGAGCCTGCGGGCGTCGCAAAAATAATCCCATCGGCGCGGAAGTCGGCAAGGGGTTTATCATTCGCCTGTAGCGTAAACCGTACAAGCTCCATGCCGACATTTTTTACAACGATATCGTTAAGCACTTTAACTTCGCTGTTTTTTACGGCAAGCATCATGTGCTTGCGCCGGGTGTAATTGCCCGCAATTACATCTTTTAGCGCCTGTTCGCCTGCGTCCTTCTCTACATCTGTAAAGTAACCTACGTTGCCAAGGTTAATTCCCAGCAGGGGAAGACCGTGACGTGCCACCTGCGGCGCGATTTTTAGCATTGTGCCGTCGCCGCCAAGTACTACGCATATATCGGGCTGTACAAACCCGCGCGCACCCACAATGCCGACAGAAACGCATTTATGACCTTCGCTTTCAACAAAAGCGCGGAAACGCGCTTCATAATAGCGGTCGGGGTCTTTTAGCTCATTGGTATAAAATGAAAAAATCATACGAGGTTAAAGGCGCGTTCGTTTTTCGTATAGTTAGCCGCGGCAACCCATTGGGGGATAAGCTGTAAAATTGTTTCGGTGCGTTGCCCAAGGATGCGTTCTTCGCGGATGCCCCGCTTCACCGCATCGGGGTCGGCTTCTTCAATTTCGAGGATATACACGAGCATATGCATGGGGTCGCCCCATTCCTCGCCCCACATGATAATGTCGGAGGTTTCGCCTACTTGTAAGCTGCGTAAATGGGCGGCTTGCTCGTCATTCATTTCCGCTTCACGGATAAATTCGTTTAACGGCATAGAGGGTACGCCCTCTTCGGTGTGGAACCAAGGGGTATGCTCAAGAATGATATCGGTGAAGGTAGCTTCCCCTGCGCGCAGGCGTGCCAAGGCGTAGTTGGCGGCGTCTTCGTCCTCTATCATGGTGTAAAAAATGTCGGTTGCATGGTAGTTTGCTAGATTATTTGCTAAATACTCCGCCATTTCTGTTGCGAAGGCGTCTTCATCGAAAATGGCAAAGGCTTCGGGGGCGTAAATGTCGCGCAGGCGTTCAAAAATTGGACCGTTTTCGGCGGCGAGCAGTTCACCGACGCGTTCCGCAGGGACAATCATCGGACCAAATTGCCCGAAGTTCATTTCCGCAAGCCATGCCCAAAATTCAAGTTCTTCTTCGGTAAGCCCGGCATTGTGCTGCTCGGCACGGTGAATAAGCGTAAGCATACGAATCAAATCGTCCATTGCGGCTTCCTTTTGCTCAGGGGCGTTTTCGTCCATTAACAGGCGAAATTCATTGGTAGGAATGCGCGTACCTTCGAAGCGCAGAATCCAGCCGCGGGAGTGTGTGTCCCACGCCACCCACGAAGCGCCTGCAATAATCGCCAGTACCACCAGCGAAAAAATACCTATAGCAAGCCGTGCGCGACCTTTTTTTTGCCGCTCTAATTCCCTGTTGTGCGTTTTGCGGTTCTTTGTTGTTCTCATTTGATAATCTCCTTTATTCTGTTCGTAATGCCGACGGCATCCAACTTATAACGTGCAAATAATTCTTCCTGCGTGCCCGATTCTATAAAGCGGTCGGGGAAGGCAAAGCGATGCCCTTGGGGTACACCCAATCGCTCCCCAACGCCGCCCCACTGTGCCGCATCCTCCAGCACAAATACATAACCGTAATCTTTTAACCTAAAAAGCAGTGTTTCGTCAATAGGTTTAATAAAACGCGCATTATATACACTAGGCGAAAACCCCGCTTCTTGCAAGTTATCCGCTACTTTTAACGCCGTAGCTAACATTGTTCCCACCGAAACGAGGGCAATATTCGCACCCGTTCGCACCGTTTGCGCGCACCCGTATATGATAGGCGGTGTGGCATCGCCCCCTTGGGGCGCGGCTTCCCCGCGGGGGTAGCGTATGGCAACAGGTCCGTTATGGGCAAGGGCAAAGTCAAGCATATCGCGTAATTCCCCTGCGTTGGCGGGCGCAAGTATCACTATGTTTGGGATATGCGAAAGGAAGGCTAAGTCATACAAGCCTTGGTGGGTTTCGCCGTCTTCCCCTACAATGCCTGCACGGTCTATTGCAAAAATTACGGGCAAATTTTGCAGTGCTACGTCATGCAAAATCTGGTCATATGCCCGTTGCAAAAACGAGGAATAAACGGCAACCACAGGGCGCATTCCATTTATGGCAAGCCCTGCGGCAAAGGTTACTGCGTGGGCTTCTGCAATGCCTACATCAAAAAAGCGGTTGGGAAATTGTGTAGCAAACCTTGTAAGCCCTGTACCGTCGGGCATGGCGGCGGTAATTGCCGCAATGTGTGAATTCTGTACCGCCCGTTTGCACAAGTGCTCACTAAAAACTTTTGCATACGTTTCTTTCACTGTATCGTTGGTGGGCTGCCCCGTTTTTACTTCAAACGCTTCTACCCCGTGGAAGGCGTGGGGTGCATCCTCTGCTTGGGCGTAGCCTTTGCCCTTTTGTGTAAGCACGTGCAGCAGCACAGGACCTTTAATATCCTTGATACGGCGCATTACCTCCACCAGCGATTTGATATCATGCCCGTCCACCGGTCCAAAATAGCGGAAGCCCAATTCCTCAAAAAGTACGCCTTTAATCACCATATACTTTAAAATATCCTTAGCCGTTTCCAGCCCTTTTGAAAGCGGCGCACCCACCAACGGTAAATTATCCAGCAAGTTATGCGCCCCGCGCTTAGCGCCTAAATACGCGGGCGTGGTACGAATATCATTTAAATGCCGCGAAATTGCGCCCACATTTTTACCAATGGACATTTGGTTATCATTTAATACCACCAGCAAATCCGTATTTGCCCTGCCCGCATTATTTAACCCTTCATAGCTTTGCCCGCCTGTCATTGACCCGTCGCCTACAATTGCGACTACCTTACCCGTTTTGCCAAGCGCGTCCCGTGCCGCCGCAAGCCCAAGCGCCGCCGATATAGCCGTAGAGCTATGCCCCGTGCCAAACGCATCGTGTTCACTTTCCCGCACTTTTGGGAAGCCGCTTAACCCGTCCATTTTCCGTAGCGTAGAAAAGGCATTTTTCCGCCCCGTAAGAATTTTATGTACATAGCTCTGATGCCCAACGTCCCACACAAATTTATCCTTGGGCGAAGAAAAGACCGCGTGCAACGCCAAGGTTAGCTCCACCACGCCCAAATTGCTCGCCAAATGCCCGCCCGTGTCCGATATGCTTCGGATTAAGAATCCGCGGATATTTTCAGCCAGAGAAGCAAGTTCTTTTGCGTTCAGGTTTTTTAATTTATTGTGCAATGGTGTTCAGTCCTTTTAAGGTCTTGCATTTATTTTTTAAAAAACCGCGTACACAGCCCCGGCTACGCCCATGCCCAAAAGCGCGCCGGCAATAACCTCAATAGGGCGATGCCCCAGCAGCTCCTTGAGTTTTTTGTCCAGCTTTAAGCCGCGGTCTTCCAAGCGTTCAAAGATAATATTAATCGCCTTTGCCTGTTCGCCCGCGGCGCGGCGTACGCCCGCGGCGTCGTACATTACGACTAAGGCTAAAACGGCACTGATGGCAAACAGGGTTGTGCCAAAGCCCTCATGTATGCCAATGCTTGCCATTAGCGCAACGGTGAGTGCGCTGTGCGAGCTGGGCATACCCCCCGGCGAAATGGCGAGCGCCTTTTTCCACGAGCGGGTGTACCAGTAGTCGAACAGGACTTTAAGGATTTGGGCTAGGAATAATGCAAACAACGCCGTCAGTAAGTGGCGGTTGGTCGCAAAATCGGCAAAATTTTCTTGCATGGTTATTTATCCCTCGTTAGTACTTGCGTAATTAAATCGCGCAGGGTAAGGGTCTTTGCGGGGATTGAATCCACAAGCGCCAGCACATCGGCGGAAATATTTTTGTACATTTCTTGCGCGGTTTCTAACCCCGCGAGGGAAACATAGGTACTTTTTTGGTTGTTAATGTCACTACCCGGGTTTTTACCCAGGGCTTCTGCCGTTGAGGTTACATCCAAAATGTCGTCGCGTATTTGGAAGGCTAAGCCCAGTGTATAGCCCAGCTTGCGCATTTCCTGCGTATGTGTATTTCCGCCCAGAGTTGCGCCTGCTTCTAACGCGGCGGCAAATAACGCCCCCGTTTTGCGGCGGTGAATTTGCTCCAGCGTGTCCATATCAAGCTGCTTGCCCTCGCTGGCAAGGTCGCGCACTTGCCCTGCAATCATGCCGTTTGCGCCCGCCGCCCGTGCGATAATCAGCATTGTTTGCGCATAGTCTTGCTGTACACTTTCCGCACACGCGCAAACACGCGCCATTATCTCGAAGGCATGGCTAAGCAACGCGTCCCCTGCGAGAATGGCAGTCGCCTCGTCAAATTGCTTGTGAACGGTCGGGCGCCCGCGGCGCAGGTCGTCGTTATCCATTGCGGGTAAATCGTCATGGACGAGGGAATAGGCGTGTATCATTTCCAAGCAGCAGGCGAATTGCAGCGCAGCTTCGTCATAACCTCCGCACATGGCTTCACACGCGGCAAGGAATAAACGCGGGCGAATGCGCTTGCCCGCCCCAAGCGCCGCATAGTGCATAGCGTCGCGCAGGGACGGCTCTTCACAGGTGGCAATTAAGCGTTCCAAGCATGCGTCAATTTGTTTAATCATCGTTATCGCCCGCCGTAGCCCCAAAAAACGGGGTAAGGGTGAACAGTTCTTCTGCGTCTTTTTGCAATAGCTGTACCTCTGCTTCGTATTTTGTAAGGACTTCGCCGCAGGTTTTGGCAAGGGAAATGCCCTCTTTGTACAGGGTTAGGGATTTGTCAAGGGCGGTTTCGGGGTCTTCAATTTTTTCGGTGATTTGTTCCAGCTTTTCTAACGCGGCTTCAAATGTCATGGGGTTGTCCCCTCCGTTTTTAGTACTTTTACCTGTGCCGTGCCGTTCGCCCAGTGAAGGCTTAATGTTTCGCCTTTTTGTACGTCCTGTATGCCCGTTACGGTGTTGTTGCCATTTTTCACAAAGGCGAAGCCCCGTTTAAATGCCGCATAGGGCGAAAGCTTTGTTAGCAATGTCTCGCGGTGCAATAGAGTTTGCCGCTCGTTTGCGGCGCGGGCTTGGGTCAAACGGGTAATTTCTTGCAGCATATTTTTGCACAGTGCGTGTTTTTCGGTGATTTTATCGCGCATGACATAGTGTAGGTCGGTTATGGTATTTTTAAACGCGGTGTACTGCGCCGCGTGGTCGTACACGGCAATTTGCGCCGCAACAGAAGGTGTAGGTGCGCGTAAATCTGCCGTAAAATCGGTAATTACCGTATCCGTTTCATGCCCTACGGCGGAAATGATGGGAATACGCGAAGCCGCTACCGCGCGGGCGGTCACTTCCTCGTTAAATGCCCATAAATCCTCTGCCGAGCCGCCGCCGCGCCCAAGGATAATTACATCTGCCTTGCCCCATGCGTTTACTTCCGCAATAGCACGGGCAATATCCTGCGCCGCCGCTTCCCCCTGCACCAAGGCGGGGGCAACCACAAGCTGTACTGTAGGGTTGCGGGCTTGCGCCACCTTGATAATGTCGCGTACCGCCGCCCCCGTTGGGGACGTGATAATAGCAACGCATTTTGCATAGGCGGGTATTTCGCGTTTTTTTTCGGCATCGAAAAGCCCTTCGGCTTGCAATTTTTCGCATAATTGGGCAAAGGCGAGGTGAAGCGCGCCAATGCCCGCAGGCTCCAGATATTCTACGTATAGCTGGTATTGCCCTGTTTTTTCGTACAGCGAAAGCCGCCCAAAGGCGATAATTTTTAATCCATTTTTGGGCGCAAACTTCACTTCCCCCGTGTGGGAGGCAAACATAACCGCACTTAGCGAAGAAACTCCGTCCTTCAGCGAAAAATAAAAATGCCCCGACGAATGCGCATTAAAATTAGAAATTTCGCCCTCGATAAAAACGCCCGCAAGCAGTGCGTCACTTTCCAGCAGCTTTTTTGCGTAGCGGTTTAGCTGGCTAACGGTAAAAACGCGCCTCGGGCTCACGTATTTTCCGCCTTTAGCGAACGCGAAACATTGCCAAGTACGCCGTTAATAAATGACGACGACTCATCTGTGCCGTATTCCTTGGCGAGTTCCACCGCTTCGTTTACTGCCACCGCGGGGGGGACGTCGGGTTCGCACAGCATTTCATAAATGGCTAATCGCATTAACGCCAAATCAACCCGATTTAGGCGTTCTATCGTCCATTCCTTTAAAAACTGCGTAATTACGCCGTCCAGTTGCTCGCGCCTGTCCAGCGTACCCGTTACTGCGCGAAGCACATACTGCGCGTCCCCCCCGCGGGGGCGTTCGCCGTCTTCCAGCCCGTCATAATAATGCGCGGTAGAAGCAGCAAGGCTTTGCGCGTCCCAACTGCTGTAATACGGGAATTGAAAAATGAGGTGAAACGCGTGACGCCGTGCATCCTTTCGGCTCATGCAACTACGCTCACGTTTACCTCATCTACGGTTAGTCCCGTCATCGTTTCAATTGCTGATTTAACCCGTTGCTGCACCTCGCGGCTTACGTCCTGCAGTTTTTTACCCGCTTTAACACTCAGCGCAATGGCAAGGCAAACATTTTGCGCTTTAACGCTCACATTCACGCCTTTTGCCCTGTGCTTGCGCGTAGCGCCCGCTAAATGCGAAACGCCCTCTGCTTCCAGCGCCGCTGTACCTGCGATAACGGCAATAACCTCGTCTGCGATACGCACCGCGCCGCCGTTTTCAGATTTTATTGTGGTCATGTAGTTGCCTCTTTTCTTGGAAAGTTGGGAGGATTATAGCAGATTGTGGGAGTGAAGGTCAAAAGATTAAATGCCGGACCTTCCGCTCCACGCATCCAACCTTTCCGCCATAAATGCATCATATCTTTCTGCGTCCAGTGCGTCGCGGACTTCCTGCATAAGGTTATTGTAAAAATAAAGGTTATGCATAACGGCAAGCCGCATTGCCAGCATTTCTTTTGCTTTAAAAAGATGGCGTAAATATGCGCGGCTGTGGTTTTTACAGGTGTGACAGCCGCAGGCGGGGTCTAGGGGAATGTCTGCGCGGGTGTGTTGGGCGTTAAAGAGGTTAAGCTTGCCCTGCGAGGTATACACATGCCCGTGGCGACCGTTGCGGGCGGGCAGTACGCAGTCAAAAAAATCCACCCCTCGGGCAATGGCGTGGAGCAGATTTTCGGGTGTGCCGACGCCCATTAGGTAGGTGGGCTTATTTTGGGGAAGGTGCGGGACGACCGCGTCTAGGATTCGGTACATTTCCTCGTGGCTTTCGCCCACGGCAAGCCCGCCGATGGCGTAGCCCGCGAGGTTTAGCGCGGAAATTTCCTGTGCGTGGGCAATGCGTTTTTCGGCATACGTTCCGCCCTGGTTAATGCCGAAAAGAATGGGCGTGTATGCGCCTTGTTCGCGCAATGCATCCAGCCGTTTTTGGCAGCGGATAAGCCAGCGTGTGGTACGGGCTACGGACGCATCCATATATGCCTCGGTGGCGGGGTAGGGCGGGCATTCATCAAACGCCATAGCAATGGTTGTGCCTAGCGTGGCTTGGATATTCATGCTTTCTTCCGGTCCCATAAAAATGCGTCGCCCGTCGATGTGTGACGCGAAAGTAACGCCCTCTTCGCGGATTTTGCGCAAACCGCTAAGAGAATATACCTGAAAGCCTCCGCTGTCGGTCAGCACGGGCTTGTCCCAATTCATAAATTTTTGCAGCCCGCCCAACTGGCGGATAACATCTTCGCCGGGGCGCAAATGTAAATGATATGTATTGCACAGCGCAAGCTGGCAGCCCGCCGCGCGTAAATCGTCTGCGTTAAGTGCGCCCTTAATAGCGGCGGCGGTGGCAACGTTCATAAAAACGGGGGTCTGCACCGTGCCGTGGGGGGTGGCAAAGGCGGCGCGCTTTGCGCGGTTTTGGGTTTTTAAAAGGGTGTATGCACTCACGGTTGCAACCCCAGCGGGCGTACAACGTAGGTGCGTTCTCTGTACCAAGTATTGGGTTGATTTGGACGATAGGTTACACGTAATAAAAGTGCAACCGTTCCTGCGTCATCATCAAAATCCCATTCAAACGACATTACTTTATGGAGAAAAAATTCGGGTGCGAACAAGGGTTCAACGCCTGTGGGTGTGCCTACGCCAATAAATTCCCTTGTGATTAAACCGTCGGAAGATATATCGTAGCGTACGCTGTACATCATTTTATTTACGGTTAATGTTAGACTATCTTCACTGCTTCCGCGTATAGGAAAAATGCCTGTAATTTCTTGTAAATTGCCGTAGCCGTCTATTTCTGTTCGGTTGACTGCACCTTTAATATCATCCAACATTAACATGGCGATATTATCCATCATGGGGTTGGCTTCGGCAAAGCTGTTTGCACGGCGAAAAGTTTGCAACATAGGCGCAAATACCGTGGTTACAGCCACCATGATTAGCGAGATTACTACCATGGAAACAATAAGCTCCATCATGGATATACCGTGTGTGTTTCGTATCGGGTTCATCACGGCTCCTCTACCACAGGCATAAATGCCGAAATAATATAATTGCTGCGCACACGGACATTGTTGACCGTAACATTTTGGGTGATTGGGGGTACAGGCACACCCGATGAATCATAGGCGTTTATGCTGAATGTTATAGGTGTATTTGTGGTTGGTGTTACACCAACATAGGGTGGAAGTCCCCCATCAGGCGTAAAACCCACCGCCGCATTTGCCGCATATTGGCGATTAAATGCTTCGTCAAAAGATTGACTCGTCCAGCGTAGGGCAACGGTGAGTATCATGGTAACGGCGGCAACAAGCACGGTAAAAACCATAATACTAATAATGCTTTCCATTAGGCTTTCGCCATTATTTGATTGTAAAATGCGTTTAATGTTCATGATTTGCCACCGTCCATCTTGTCCATGGAATAATAATGGGGATATCGTTTTCGTCATACATAAGTTCGCCTAATGCATCGCGTGCTTGAATTTCTAAGTCCAGTACCATAAATTCAAACGATGCGGGGGTAATTATCATGGGGTCAACGTATCCTGCGGGGAAGTAATATGCAATTTCATCAGCAGTTAGGACTCGCTCCCTTAGCCCGTAATTAAATTGGAAAGAGGTTATAACCTCGGCTTCCGTATCATCGTTCAATTTCAATTGCTGGTTAAACGTGATAGTCCCGTTAAAAACAATTTCGGCAGGAATGCGTATACGCTCGGGTGGGTATATCGGTATGGGAATTAGCCCACCCATATAGTACATCGTCTGTTCAATAATATATCCGCCGTTAATAAATGACACGTTAAAATTGTGAGGGTTGCGGCTGCCGCATATCGCACAGGGGGGGCGGGGGNCTAATGATAAATCGGGCGTAAAATTGCCAATATGCACTGTAATTTCATAATGCATATCATTTACGGGTGTATTTCTTATCGTTCCTACCATACCTGCGGGTGTATTTGCGTGAATGGTGAATGTAACATCACCCATTTGGGGCATGTCATTTTCGTTGCGGTCAGGGTCATTCATCCAATTAATAAAATCTGGCCAAAAATAATTTTTAAACTCGTTATACACCTGTGCGAGAATTATTTCGGTAAGTGTTTGCGGTGCGGGGGAAGAATATCGTTCCGCTTCGGTGCGATTTTCATTTAATGCCGCGTACAACGTTAGTCCCATACTCTCCACCAGCAAATTCCGCTGATTACGTTCCTGTTGGGCGAAAACGGCGCGGAAGCTAAGCCCCGCAGCCGTAAGCACCGAAACACTAAGCGCCATTAACAGCAGCATAAAGGCGAGGACAAATATAAGGGAAACGCCCTTGTTGTTGCGCAGGGGGTTATGCATTTTCGTCCACATCATTTTCTGCATAGTCGTCGAAGGGGTCGTACCCGCCTACATACCCGCTTACATGGTTATCACCGGAGTTAGCATCGCTGGAATTTAGGTATTCGTAAGCGTCGTACACGAGGTCAATGGCGGATTCAAACCCTTCGGGTTCGAAGGGGTCGTCGTCGTTTTCGTCGTCATCGGGAACAGGTTCAAAGTCCTCTTCGCGGGTAATGGCGTGGAGCTCATCGTCCTCTTTGCGCATGTCAACGCTGTAATCGGGAACATGCAGTCCATCGTATTCATCGTTGTGCTGTGGGCAAATGGGGCAATCGCAGTCGGGGTTGTACCCATCGGCGCAACTAAAGTGGTGGCAGTCGCAATGAGGAAGTATTGTATCAAAGGCGACCATGGCGGAAAAGGGCATAAAGAACATGGCACTTGCGGGCAGTTCTACAACGGTTAGGCGCACCGTGGCGTATACATAGTCAAAGTTGAAGTCGCCCGCGGGGCCTGTAGCACCCGGACCTGTGGCGATTACGCGCAAGCGGAAATCAACGTCGATATAATCGCCTACCTCAGGACCATCTGTGCTGCCTGTTTCCGCTAAGGTTACGTTTAAGCGGAAGATGTCGTTACCATCAGCTTCCAGCACAATAATAAACGGACCGTGGTTAATGGCAATGTCGCTTACCGCGTTTTCGGTTATGCCGTTGAAGGTGGAGCTTAGCAAATCTAGTTGAATATTCTCGTTGGTTATGACTACATACCCGCCGTGGGCGTACACGTTTTCAAACACGTCGCCCAGGAAGGGGATGGACGCGCCACCGCTTTCGCCGTCCGCGCCACGCGCTACGTAAAATGCCTCATATTGTGGCGAAGGCGCGGTGGGTGCTAAGCCTACAAACCGTTCGGGGAAGCGTAGCGTAAGGCTAACGGGTTCGCCGTCGGCTACCATCATGTATGCGTATTCGGTGGCCACGGTAATTGCGGTTACGCCTACGCCACGCCGTGTATAACGCAAGCGCAAGGTGTAGGTTAAATTGGTTGTGCCGTCGCCGATGTTTACCTCGCGGATGGTAATACGCTCGTTATCCACTACGATATATTCCGCAGGAACGGGAACGCCCATACGGTATACCGAACCGTCCACAAGTTCAAAACCTTCGCCCATTGTGATGTTGATAAGCCCTACCGTTGACAGGGTTTGCGTATCATGAATGCCCAGCACAATTTCAAATTCATTGTCAGGCAGTATGCCAATGCGGGGCGAAACTTCCTTAGAAAGGATAAGCGGGTTAATGAACACAAAGTTATGGGTGGGGTCGCAAGCGTTTTGGTGTGTTACGCGGTGGTTGGGGTTAAATTGGGCATTTAACACCGTAAAGTTGGTGGCAGCGCGGGTGCCGTCGGGTGCGGTAAACACGTTGGCTTCTGCAAAGCGGACAACGCCCTGCGTACGGAAGAAGTGTTCATCCGTTGGCAATTCCACGGCGGCACGCATGGTTTCGCGTACATCTACGTCAAATACCACACGCAATTCATCGTTTTGGTGTAACAGTGTACCTGCGGGTAATTGCACAGACAATGTGCGCCCATGGTCTACGCGCTCGTCTATAAATATGCCTGCGCTTTGGATGGGTACATTTACGCCGTTAATGGTTACACGTAGGTTGCCTCGGCTGGGGTCGCCCACGCCAAATGTACCTACAAAGTCGTTGGCAAAGTTTAAGTACGCATCGAAGGGGTAAAGCATATTTTCTATTACAATATTGCTTGCGCTAATTGCGCCTAAGTTTACGGCGGTGTGTTCGATAGACAACCGCGTACCCGGGGTAACAAAGTCGGCAACATTGTTGGTTGTACCCCCGTCGTTGCGGTGCAGTACGCGCGTGTTCATGGTAAGGAACGCTTGTGACAGGAAGTTAATGCTGTCAATAAAGTTACCATTAGACGGCGTAGCATGGCGGGACTGGAACGCAAATTCCGTACGGCCTTGCCCTTCGGGTACGGTATACGTGCCGTAGAAGTGCCGCCAGCCATTCTCCACACCCCAGAAACCGATAACATTGTTACGGGCATAATTTAACCAAGTCCACGAACCGTTTAGGAATGTATCTAACGTAATGCCCGTTATGGGAACGCGGGTATTGGTTGGGGTTACGCCCTGTGCGACTGTACCTATCGTAATGTTGGACGGTGCCCAGAAGGAAATGCCAAACCCTTCGCGGGGTTGCCCATTACCTTGCGCGTTATTGCTCGTTTCACCAATCCACAGGTCAAACAATACAATATTTGACCAAGCAGCATTATTAGGGATGGTTTGTACTCGTTCGGGGTTTGCCGAGCCGCGTAATAAATGGTAGGGCTGTACATAGGATTTGCCTTGGTGGAAGCTTAAATCCAATGGCACCGTACTTCCTTGGAATGTGATATTGGCATAACGTACCGAATGCCATGCGTTAGTATTCCATACGAGGTGTGAACGCTGTCCAAATGCTGTCCCAGCTCCCGCAGAAGCGCGGGGTGAAATGATGGGACGTATCATGGTCATTTGTGCATCCCGTGCGGCAAGTTGTGTTGCATTGGTTACCACACGAGGGGCGTCGTCATCCAGCCCCGTTAAGAAAAAGTCCATACGGTTTGCGCTGTTATTACCTAAAGATGTGTGGTATATCGAATACAGGAATGTTGACCCTGCTTCCGTGGGTAATACTTGATATAGCGTACCCGGTACGCGGGCGTTAAGCTCGGCATAACGGAATGAGTTTAAGTCAACAGGACGGTGGTTACCACCTATTGCGTCATTAGGTGCCGGTGCAATACGCCCAAAGCGGTCACGGTGGGCTTGGTTAACAAGGGTTGACATGGGACGTTGGAACTCAATTAGTTCCCATTGGAATGCGCGAGTTTGCACACGGTTTAATACGCCACCTAACCAGCGACCTTCGGCATTAAGTGAACCTCCGTAAATATTCGCGGCATTGTCAACCGCAGTGAGTGCAGCCGCATCAAATACACCGGGGCGCGTATACCACCCGGGCACATAGTCCATATGGATATAAGCCCAATGGTCGCGGCTGTGGTTTACGCGAATCGGGTCATTCGGCCTATGGGCGGGGGGTGCAAACGCCCAGTCAAAGTTCCCGTTAATAAAGTTTGGCACAATGCCCACGTCGGAAGCGGGGCGGTGTTGCGCCCAGTTATCACGGTCTACTTGCCCTTCTGCACCCGCGCTATCGGTTACGGGCCATTGGTCGGGCGTTTCAAAGCCACGCACCATGGGATACGGGTATGCGCCCACAGGGCGGTACCACGCACCAAAGTTAACGGCGTTGTTGGTTATCATATTTAACCATTCAATATTAAAGAAGCGTGTTTCTAACCCACGGCCTTGGCCTACCCGTTGCCCCCCAAAGCCTTGGGGCAATGTGTAGGTATTGTAAGGCGAATCCCAAGTAACGCTGAAGGGGTTTCCGCGGTAATAATTTAACGAATATATCGCACCCGCTAGGAAGAAGTTGGTTTCCAGCTGGCCGTTACGTGCGCCAAGGGGTGCGGGACCAACCACGGTATTTGCGGGCGTACCATGCCCAATAATGGGGAAGATGAAGGTCGTTTCATTGGCTGTGCCTGCATTTTCAATGAAATAAGGCGCAGGGGCAATATAGAATGCCCTTGTTACTTCTACGCGGCGTTCGGCGCGGTCGTTATACCCTACAATACCGCCCACATGCGCGGTTACTGCGCCACGCGTGGGGTGTATTTGCCCAATATTGGGGGAAAACACGGGAGGCACAAAGTCTGGCGCGCTCGGGTCTGCCATGGATATGAAATAAACATCGCGCACAATACTTGGGCGGTCGGGTGTGGCTGTTCCGTTTCTGCCTACGATACCGCCCGTACCGCCATGCCATAAAGCGCGTGTGTCGGTTGGTGGTAGGAAGTACCAGCCGTGGCTCCAAATGGTGGAGTTGACTACACCACTGCGTTCAATCAAACCGCCCCAGTCGTTATTGCCCACAATACCGCCAAAGTTGGTAGATTGCGGAGCAATGCCTTCGCGGGGGGCTATGGTTGTATTTATTACCCGCGCATAGGAAATATGGGTATATACCCCGCGGGACTGTCCTGCACGTATCAAGCCCACAATACCGCCAACGTCTCTACGGCCTGTAATGGTGGTGTTTTCTACCGTGTTGCGGTGTATCTGGTAGGAAGCGGGCAAATGGCCGTTGGCTACGGCACGAGCATCCCCCAAGATACCGCCTACATGGTGCATACCGTCTATCACTGCACCACGTACAATATTGTCGGAAATATTTATTTCCCAACCGCTTTGCCCTGTAGCGTTATTCGCCTTGCCGGCTAAAATACCGCCAATATTGTCAGGCCCTGCGGGTGTGGTTATGGAACGTCTATTTGTGCTGGTGCTGAGAATGCGCGTAGGTGCATATCCGCTGGCGGGTGTACCCGCGAATACAATGTCGGCATCTCTATACACACGTACCGCTGTTTGTGCTGTGCCTGCCGTTACCACAATATTAGTGCCTGTGATGATTTCCACTTGGGCAAAAACCGTGTTTGGCGGGGCTACATCTACCCGATTGCCTGTAATGTTAATTTGCTGGTTACTTTCTACACGGGTTTCGCTCACAATACCGCCTACATGTTGGTCACCGCGAATGGTGGTACCCAGCACGGTATTGTTCGTTACCTGCCCGCGCCCTAGGTTATAACCCGCGATACCCCCCGCACGGCTACCTAAAGCATCAAACCTTGTAGAAGTAGCGTTACTTAACACATCAGACCCGGTGACGGTGTTAGCCGTTACTAATCCTGCATTTACGCCCACTACACCGCCTGCACGTCCGCCATTGGCGCGTACGGCTACGGCTTCTACTGCATTATGTGAAATGATAGAAGTATTTGTGGTATCACCTACTACGCCACCTACATGGGCATTACCAATAATAATGCTTGGTGTAATGACCGTGCCTTCGCGCAAAAATGTAATAGTATTGTCTTGTACAACACCTCGATTGCGTCCTACAACGCCACCCACTTGGTCACCTGTGCCTATAATAGTGATGGCGTACACGGTGTTATCATAAATACTGCCTTGGGCGCGGCGATTGTAGCCTACAATGCCGCCCAGCTCGCTAAAGCCGTTAATGGTGGTGGAAATAACGGTATTGTCTGCTATCCAACCCCGATGGTTGTTCCCTGCAATGCCACCCATACGTTGCGGTGCAAGGTCGGCAGGTAATGACATGTTACCACGAATGGTTGCGCCAATAACCGTGTTGCCTCTAATGGGGTGCTGTGCCTCTGCCAGCGTGTTGGGTCCATCGGTATTCGCAAAACCTACAATACCGCCAATTTGGGTGCTACGGGCAGAGTTGGGGTTGCCAATATATACACCAATGGTAGTACCGTTTTCTTGATTTATATAAGGGCGAACCGTGTTGTTAATGATTGCACCGCTGTTTTGCCCTACAATACCGCCTATGCGGGCGTTTGCCGGTCTGGGGGGAGGTGGTGGAAGCGGGTTGCCGTCATCGTCTACTTCTTCTTCATCGTCTTGTTCAAGGGGGCGTTGTTCGCTATCCAGCAGTGTTATACCCTTTACTTGGTTGTTGTAAAGCAAGCCGTCACGGTTGCGCCCTACAATACCGCCAATTGTATTTCTACCCTGTATGTGTGCATTTATCAGCATTATGTTTTGCAACACACCACCGTTTAAATGGTCAAACAAACCTGCGTTAGGATTATTGGGTGAGTTTATGACTAGGTTATGAATGGCATAATTACCGCCATCAAAGTTACCGTTAAATTGGTTAGCGGTAGTGCCGCCCCCACGTACAACAGCAACACGCTGTGCAGAACTTGACCTATCGTTAAGCACAAAGCGCGCACCTTCGTGGAAGCCCGTTTCAGGTCCGTCGGCAATATAATAATTACCACTTTGCATAACCATGTCACGGGTTTGTCTAAAATATAAACCGTAGTTGCGCACATGATTTACATTATTTAACTGCCATGGGGTGCGTACTTCGAAGGGATTATATTCACTGCCTGCGTTATCTATCATGTTTTGGGTGTAAAGCGCGTTGGCAAAGAAGGGGTGTATCGCACCCAATGTACCCAACGCACGCCCTGCGCTAATGGTGAGTGGCGCATCGGGGCGCGTTGCATTCCACGTAGCCCCAGAGGGGACATTGCGTGTAATGTCGCGGTCAAAATCTGTCCCCGCCGTATATGCCCAATATAAATCGGACAAGGGTAAAAACATAAGCAATGCATCTTGCGGGAAGTAAGGGTTAAGCGTATGGGCGGGTATAAAATTGTTTATGTTAATTCTTATGCCAATCCACGGGGCATCGTCCTCTTGTCGCCCAAAATAGACATAGTCGGGCAGAGGTATTTCGTCGTTTTCCACGATTATTACATAACCCGCACGTAACACGGGCTTGTCGTTAATCAATAATAATTCTGCGGGGATATCGTCATACTCGTCTGCAAATTCCACGCCAATGGTTGCAAACGCGTCTTTTCCAAAGGGGTTGGAAACGTGCAACCGCTCGTAGTCCCCATGCATATACACTTCAAAGTAGAAGAAGTTAAGGATGGATAAATCATCGTCCATAACAATCGGCCATGGGAAATTTTCCAACGAAAGGTCAATACCCGCAAACCCGTTGTTTGCAAAACTAAACATGGGATAGGGGAAGTAAGGGTTGGTAAGGTCGGTGGGGTCGGCTACAGTAAATACCAAATCCCATCCCGTTATATTTATGTCTTGTACCAAGCGCGTAGGAATAGAAGTGGCGGGCAAATCGCTCCCATCGCCATAATATTCGTTATACGAAAGTAAATAGTAATCGCCATACGGGCGTATACCCTTACCCGACAAGAAATAAATTTCGTTCATGGTTACATCGTCGTAATACCAGTCCCCTGCAATCAGGTATATATAGCCGTCATATTCGGGTGCAAGCGCCAGCAAAAGAATGCGCTCCAATGCCGTGCCTCTATGCACGCCCACAATGCCCCCGCGTGTACCGTTGCCCATTACATGGGACCTGTTTGAAGCGGACATAAACAACGCATCGGTAAGAATGCCATTGTTAATGCCTGCAATACCGCCTGCCGTTTCGTCCCCTGTAATCATGCCGTTGTGGATATTTAATACATTGGGGTTGGGGTTGTCGCTTAGGTTTTCATACCGCAGGAAAATACGTTGTATTGTGCCTTCGTTAATACCCGCTACGCCCCCTGCGTTGTGTACGGCGGTAACCGAGATATTTTTCATCAACATATCTCGGATAATGCCGTAATTGATACCCGCTACAGCGCCTGCATTGTAATGGGCATTTACGCTAATATTCTCTAACGCGATATTTTGCACGGTTGCGGAGGTGTGCAACTGGGCAAACAAACCGCCATTGGGTGCGCCGGCAACGGTTACATTATTTATGCGGTTGTGTAAACCGTTATACGTTCCGCCAAATACACCGTCTACAACTGCGCCACCGCCTGTAAAGCCCGAACCCGAACCCGTGTCTGTGATAAAGTCCATATCCCGCGTTTGGCGGAAGGACGTACCCACAAACGCAGGAGTAGCGTCGGCGGGGGTAAATGTCCAGCCCCTGCTTTCTAGGAATTCAATTACGGCGGGGTCTAACCCTGTGGCGGGTAGCGTGGGAGGTAATGCGTACAAAATGCCTGTTGTGGGAATGTCCACATTATGGTTACGGCTGTAAATAAGCCCGTTAAAGTGCGTAACGCCGGGCATAACAAGCTGGGTGCGCCCCGCAAGGGAATAGAACACACCCCCCATGTTGGCACTGCCCGTTAACGTGAGGTGAATATAATTTGTGGTAAAGAACTGGGGTATCATACCCGCGTTCCAACCGCTTGCCGTAATATTGCCCGTAATACCGCTGGACGATTGGCTATAGAACAGCGCATTCATGCTTACATTGCCGGTGTTGGGCGCGCTTTCAAAACGGAACGCCGACCCGTGGTAATGCGCGACGTGGCTATTTGCAATTGTCATTCCGCTGGAAACATGCACATCCAAGCCCGACTGCGCCATAGAGAAAATATACGACCCGCGTGTAACAAACGCATCGGCGGTTGTACCCAGCGTAAGCCGCCCGCTGGTGGTGGCATAAATGTTAATGCCCGTAAAATCGCCCACCAAGGTAATGTTTGCATCGCCCGAAATTACAAGGCGATTTGTATTCGCCGGCGGGTGTACTACACGTGTGCCCGTTGAAATGGTATACACATTTGTACCCACGGAAGCCGCACTGCGTATGTCCGTTACCCGCGAAGCGATGGGGACATCGGGCGTGGGGAGCGGAGGGGACGTTTCGTTCACGCCTATCCCAATGGGAAGCCCACCAATAATCGTTGTACCCCAGTTTACATTTTGCCAAATTGTACCCAAATCGGCAAAGCTGGGTGTGCCGTAAAAATCGGGAGGCATAACGCCACCGCCACCACCGCCGCTGCCAATGTTTTGCATTTGCCATGGCGTGCGAATGGAGAAATCATTGCTTACCTCGCCGCTATCGTACAGGCGGTTGGTTTGCGCAAATAAGGGGTTGATAAAACCAAATACATCGGCTTCCGTATCTTCCCGCTCGGGATACACCCGTGGGAATACCCGCAGGGATGAAATGCGTGGCGCAGTGCTGTGTATGCCCACCATTTCGGTTAAAGGAATGCGCACGGCAAAATAGCCGCCTGTGCCGATTGGGATTTGCCGCCCATCGGCATAAGCGCCCTCTAATGCGGCATCCAATAACGCCAGCTCGCGCCATTCCCCCGCTTCCGTACGCACATGCAGGATTAAATCATCCCTGCCTTGGGCTTCGGGCGGCAGTACCACCATGAATCCTGCTTCGGCTACGGGAATGTCGTTACGTAATGTGTTCGTACCATCGGCACCACTGCGGTAGAAGCCGAAGGTATCGTCGTCATATAATTCAAAATACAAAAGGTCAGCGACGTAAATCCCGTCCAAGGGTGCCACAATAGGCCAGTTGGGGTATGCAATCAACCCCGAAGCAGGTCCTGTAAGCCATGCCGTAAACGCGGGGTAAGGGAAGAATGGGTTATCAAGACGTACCGCGTCATAATCGGTAATGAGGGAGGGTGTCCACCCATCCCAGCCATCCGTGGCGACAATACGGCGCACTTCGTTGGTACATGCAGGGGTGCCTACATTGTTAAACGGGGGTTGCGGGTTGTATAAACCGTCTATATACACGTCCATTGCGGGGCGTAATCCCTGCCCATGCAGGAAAAGTAAAGTATCGTTAATCGCATCGGTTGGCCAATCATCATTTACATAGTAGCCCACAATGGGGTGCAAAATGTCGTTGTTAGAAGGCGCAACGGCGAGCATTAATATACGCTCAATTTGCCCGTATTGTGCGTTGTAACCCACAATACCGCCCGTGCGCTCGGTTGAGCCATTTACATGTGTATCTTCATTGGGTGAAATAAACATAGAATCGCGTACTGTGCCGTAGTTTTCACCTGCTAAACCGCCCATGGTACTACCTGTAATGGTAGATGCGTTGTCCAATTCGTAACGCACACTTGCGCCCACAACTTCGCCGAGTTCGGCATTTGTACCTACAATACCGCCCGCTATTGTGCCGCTAATGATGGGGTTCATTATCGTTACATTTGTTATATGCCCTTCCGACATACCCGCAACCGCACCTGCTGCATCGCCCGAAATGTTGGGCGAGTGTAAAACAAGGTCGCGTACCGTTGCACTGTGAAGCAAATTGCCGAACAGACCCGCATTTTGCGAAGGTGCGCTCACGTTCAAGCCCGTGATTGCGTTGTTACGCCCGTCTAACGTACCGCTAAAGTTAGCAATGGGTATAAAAGGGGTGACGTTAGAACGTGCGTTATCCACAAGATGGATATCGTTCATTACATTAAATGTGAAATTGGCGGCACTCGCGCCGTTAATCGCGTGGCGTACATTGTGCAAATGCCGCGCCGATGTAATGGTAAAATTACCGCCGCTTGAACCATTAAAAGAAAAGAACGGATGCCGCGGATTTGAAGTAGTTGTTGTTCCCATGGCACTAACGCCCACCGTAATGAGTGCATTGGTATTTACATTAAAACGAGAAATGCTTAGCGGGTTATTTTCTACGCCTGTTACATAGTCGAGTATCCAAACCACGTGGGTATCTTCTTCCCAGCCCAGCGGGTCACCCAAACGGAACGCACCTGCCGAAGAGAGTGAATTAAGCGAAAAAGTACCTTGTTGCATCCCATTAATAGAAACCGTAAAGGGCATAGCACCTGCCACCGCTGCTAATTCACCGGGAATAATTATATTAGCAAACAAAATATTATTGCGGTTGTTTGCGTTTACAGGATACCAGCCCATAGGCGCATAAAAAGCATCATCGTGGCTGTCAAATAATCTAATTTGAAGCAGTTCAATCGGCGGAACATGCACCAAGCTTTGCGTATAACCCACGCCGTAAAAACCCTGCCTACGGGTGGGTGCATGGACTGTGTCGTAACCGGCGTAACCCTCGCGGCTCATACCGCGTATGCCTGATATATCGTTTTCGGAGTCATCACCCAAATACCCTAAGTTACTTACACGGTCGCTATAAAAAACAGACAAAACAACACCTGTTACAATATTAAATTCAATTGCAATGGCGTGGTCAAAAATTTCTTGATAAGTGAGTATGTCAGAAAGTAATTCAACCACAGGGTGCGTGCGGTCATGTTCTTCGGGGTTATAAATAAGTGCAAAAACATTGCCGCGGTAATTGCGGTCGTCCTCATTGTTGGAATCGTTCCATCCATCTACTTCACCAAGCACATGCAATAACGGGTGTAATTCGCTTGCCGCCCGTGCCACAAAGCTGGTGGGGTCGCCTTCATTGTTCAACCGCCCCATTACCCGCATTTCTGTCAACCGATTTTGCGCGGCTAAGTACACGGTACGTGCCACCGCCATGCGGTTCATTTGCCGTCCCGTTTCCACAAACGAAAGTAGCGCCGGGGTTGCCGCCGCCGCCAATATGCCAATAATCACAAGTACAACAATAACCTCGGTTAAGGTGAAGCCCTTGCGCAAAAATTTTTTCATCACATTTCCCCCCACCAATTTACACATCCAAATCCTGCATCATAATTACTTCTAAAATAATGTTAAAGCGTTCCAGTACGCGGGGTTCGTTGCCTTCCGGCTCGCGCATGCTAAAGGAGAAGCGCGTAACGCGCAGGTATTCGGTATTTTCAATGGTATCTAAGAAGCGTTTTACATCTGCGTAACGCCCAGAGAGGGTTTTGGTTGCCGTCATTACAAGAAAGGCGTCCCACTCTGCGGGCTGTACGGGCGGGGTAATGCGCTGGCTTAGTACGTCTAGGTTGTGTGAAAGGCAAAGTAGCGTAAGCATACGGCTAATTTCGCCTACGTGGTCTTCGTTTAAAAAGCGTTCCCGCGCTGCGTAAAATTCGTCTATGGCGCGTGCATGGTTGTCGCGTATTATGTTAGTGCGGGCAAGCAGCATTTGGAATTGCATCATGTCCAGCGAAAGGGCGTTATAGCGGTCGGTTTCGTCTTGTACGCGGTTAAACAGGGGAATAATCACGTAAACAATCATTAACGCGGAAAAGCCAATAACGGTCATTAAAAGTAATAACCGTTTCTCGCGTTTGGTAAAGCCCTTTTTTTGCTCATTGGTCTGCATATTCATCCTCCCCAATTGCGAGGTAAATATCAATGCTAAAATTGTACATATCGTCTGCCCCGATGTTATAGCCCGTAAAAATTACCTGCTCTGCAAGCTCCATGAAATATAGGATTTGTATATAGTCGAAGGCAAGACGCGCGTCCCGCGTTGCGGCGCTAACGCGTACAACCCCCGTCACTTCATTAAAATCAAAGGTGCTGATATACACATCCATTCCATGGCCAAAAAGAATCCGCTCTACCATGTGGCTTGCCGCGGTGGGCATGGTGCTTTCCCAGCTTAAGCGGTTGTTAAATTGCACGGCAATGCGTTCGATGTGTGACGTTTCTTGTATTAAGCCGTTTAATTCTGCCCGTGCGTCTACCGAGCTTGGGGAAAATAAAAAGGAATTTATGTTGTCAACACGCTCTTGTATCCCGCGCAAATCCCACCATAGCCAGCCTGCAATGCCAATTAAAATTACGGCATATACCGCAAAGGCGGGTATCCAATACCGCTTGGGCTTTTTGCTTTTAATGAAGCGGTCAAGCTCGCGCCGCGCTTCCACAAGGTCTACCGCGCCTTGCCCAAACCGAATATTTAAATACGCAAAATGCGCCGCGGGGGGTATCGGCGTTTCCGATTGAAACGCCATAGGCACAACGCGAATACCCTCGTGGGTATTCATGCCCTCCAGCATATTTACATCTGCCGTTGTAAGCCCAATATAAAAGCTTTGCGAAATTTCGGGGTGCTTTTGCGACTGGGCAAACTGGTTTAGGTTACTCAAGTTTTCAATAATTTGTTTTAAAATCTGCTCTTTTTCATCGCCGTACAGGCGTGTGCGCTGTAGCATAATATTATTGCCCTGCACAAACACGGCGGAAAGCATGGTTGTGCCGTCCAGCACGTTTAACACAATGGTTTGCTCCTGTAACGCCTTGGTGCTGCTCACCAGCGAGTGCAACAGCTCCGCACCCACCCGTATAGAGGTAAGCTTTATCCCCGCCGCTTTAAAGGTTTCGATATAGCTGTCCACCTGTGCCTTGCCTACGCCGCAGCCCAAAATTGTGCCGTCGCTCAGCTTGCGGTAGCCGCATACCAATTCGTTTGTATCGCTAATCGAATCTACAAAATCGTCGCGCACGCGCTGTAGGTACTGCTTGTGGCTTAGGCGCGGGGTGGCGAGTTTGCGCGTTAAAATGCTGCTGCCGTCCACAACCAAGGATACCCCCGCCTTAAACAGCTTGGGGTGCTCTTGCTTCATATTGGTCAAGCATTCGGACAGGAACGTCCCGTCCATAATGGTGCCGTTAAACATCGTCCCCTCGGGAATGGGGTACGTGGCAACCTGCTTCACATTTTTGCCTGCATAGCCAATCACTTGAATATGCTCGGCAGAGATATACACAGAACTTTTCATAAATGGCTCCCTCGGTTAGAAGGTTTCGTATAGTGATGCCATGGGTAACATTACCGACAGCAAAACAATCATAATTAAACCGCCCAGTACGACTATCATCACAGGTTCGGTTAGGGCTACCAGCGCACCTGTGGCTTCTTCGGCTTCGTATTCAAACGAGTCGGCGGTAGAAATAAGCATATCGTCCAGCCGCCCTGCCTCCTCGCCAATCATAATGGTGTTGGCAAGCTTGTTGTCAAAGCCGTCTATTTTGCGCACCGCTACAGAGAGCAATTCCCCGTTGCGCACATCCTTTACCAGCTCTTTAAACTGGAATTCGATGTAGGTGTTCATAACAATGGTGCCTGTAATTTCCAGCGCACGTATCATGGAAACACCGCTGGAATACAGCGACGACAGCGTACGCGAAAAACGTGCCGTATAAATAATTTTTAGCAGCTTGCCAATGACGGGCATTTTTAGTTTTGCCTTATCCACCGCCAGCCGTATTTTAAAGTGGGAGAGCAAAAATTGCACAAATACGATAATCACCATAACAATTACCGCAATTAACCACCAGTAATTCATTAGTATGTTACTAAACGCAATAACAATGCGCGTAATTAACGGAATTTCAAAATCCGCAAGCATATCAAAGAAGTTGGGCAATACCACAAGGAAAATAATAAGTACTACGGCAATGGTAATAAAGGCGAGGATTTTGGGGTAGCGCATTGCGCTAACAATTTTGCCGTTAAGTCTATGTTCTTTTTCGTAATGCAGAGACATGCGGTTCATTACATTTTCCAGCTTGCCGCTGGTTTCGCCCGACGATACCATGTTAATGAGCAGTAACGGGAATGCATTGCCATGCACACGCATTGCGTCGGAAAGTGCCGTGCCTTGCTGTACGTCCTTATGCAGCTTTGTATAAATGGCTTTTAGCTTGGGTGCGTTGCTGTCGCGGTCTTTTACAATTTCCATTGCGCGTACTACGGTAATGCCGCTGCCCATCATGCTTGCCAGTTGGCGGCAAAGCTCCGAAACTTCGTTGGCTTTTAAACGGTAGGCGGCGCGTTTTTCGTCCAAGGCTTTAAACTTGGTGGGGAACAACTCGCGGCTGTGCATCTGCTTGCGAAAATCGTCCTCGTCGCGGGCGTCTAATGTGCCCATTACTTTTTTATTTTCCACGTCCAGCGCGCTAAACTTATACCTTGGCATGAATAGCCCCCGTTAGATAAATATAAAGCTTATATACCATTCCACAATTTGCGTACCATACAGCAGTGCAACAAACACGCCACTACACAGCGCAGGCGCAAACGCCATTTGCCGCTTGCGAATGCTCTGCCCCCGTACTACTAAGGAAAAAATCCAAACGCCGGCAAGCAACAACGCGATAAAAAGCGCCAAAACTGTATTTTGCCACCCAAGCAGAAAACCGCACACCGCCATGAGCTTAATGTCTCCGCCGCCCATTGCGCCCTCTTTTACCAGCGCAATGCCCAGCATGGGAAGGCTAACTGCCAAAAAACCAATCCCCCGTGATAAAAGCGTAATGTGGGGCTGCAATAAAAACGCAAGCCATCCAAGGGGAATTAATGCAATAACCAATGTATCGGGAATTTCTCGTATGTCATAATCAATAACGCCGATTAAGAGCAGCACACCCAATACCGCCGCCGATAAGGGGAACATCCACGTAATACCATAACGGAAATATATAAGCACCAATCCAAAAATAATAATGGCAAAAACGGCTACCGCGCGGAGCGTTTTATTTGTTTCATGCGCTCCATTCATAACAGTGCAATGTCAATATCGCTGGCTACGGTTGCCTCCCCCCGCGCTTCACTGCCGAACAGGTAAATGCAGCGTATCTTAGGGTCATACACCCCCTGCGAAATATGGGTAACAATTTGCTGCGTAATAGGGCGAAGCGTTTTGGTTTTCGCGGGCTTCATACTTGCTTTTCCATTTTTACATCAACAGGAATGGGCATACCATTTGCCGGACGCGGTATTTTTGTAAAGTCATATTGGCGTACTTCGTTATAGCCTTCATGCTCAATAATTACGGTATAGCCTTCCTTAAACTTGCCTGCAAAAGGATTTTTGCGACCCTTTGAAAAATCGGTAATTTCGGGAATGTCGCTCAAATCAATGCCTTCGCTATTAATTGCCATTATGCACCTCCGTACAATTGCTGTTCGGCTTTTGTTGCCTTGCGCGCAGAAATAATGCGAATATATCTGTCGCCATTGCGGTAGCAGTGGCACACCATAAGCATACGCGGTTTATCGCTCATGCCTATTACAATAAATCGTTCTTCATTGTGTGAATGTATCTCGTCATCAAAGTAAATAGCGTTGTCATCATCAAATACAGTAGATGCTTCTTCAAAGGTTATGCGATGCTTATCAATGTTTGTAATGTACTTATTTGCGTCCCATATAAATTTGTCATTATGCATAAATACATCAATCCCTTACTCCCCTGCAAACTTGTGACATTTTCTTAGGTTTTGTCAAAACATATGTTATATACTGCGTGCAAGCCAAGAGGCACACGCCTAACTCCTGCACGTTTACCCCGTGGCTATTGCAAAGACCCGGCGCTGGCGCAAACGGATAAAGGAATGCCCCCCTCGAGGCTTATCTTGGGTAAAATGTTATAAAAAGTGTTAAAGTCACGCTTGTGCCGTATCAGTATGCGCGCAACGGTGTGGGTGTCGGCTTGTTACTTTCACTTTTTACGGCGTTTGCCCCACTGCATTACACGAGCGTTTTACTGTACAGCGTGTGGTGCATATATAAAATTACAACCAAATATCGAAACAAATGGGATACCGTACGGGTTTGTGGGGTAGCCTGTTTAACCTAGCCTCGTGTTATTTTATTGCACGGGGTTTTGTTTGTGTGATTGTGTTTAAAATATTAAAACTTATAATTGACCCCGCTTTGTTTCATAATTGTATTGGCAATGTGTCGAGATTTTATTTTGCCATCTACAGGGAAATTCTTGTTTTTAATAGGGCTGTGCCAAATATCGTGGTCGCCTTTACCCCTACGTACAAAGGTGCATCCATTTTGCTGTAGAACCTTGCGTACAGCATTTTCGTAACTTGCCATTAGGCAACATTTTCCCAATGGGTGGTTTTAAAGCATAGGCGTATATTGTCAATGGCTTTTCCATTTAGTGTAAGAATTTCGGGGGTAGCAATTTTTACACGAGTAACCAGCGAATCGAAGGAGTTGCTTTCCAAGGCTAGGGGAATTTCATCACAAATGGCGCACCATACGCCCGCCTCCGTATCCCATGTTATATCTATGTTGTAATTCATACTATCACACCTTATATATGCTTTATCAATTGCGCTTCATTTATAAACGAGTGGTTTCCAAAAGCCCGTCGTATTGAAGTTCGTTAATTAAGATACCCGTCTTACCACCTATTACATTTTTTATTGGTTTGCCTAATTCTTTAATAAACCAGCGAGTTGATTCCTGTATTTCCTGCGAAAATTCCTCGGGCGTTTGCGAAAGATGTCTTAATGAATTTTCGTCCCTAATTTTACGCAGGTCATTCATTACTTTGCTGGTTTGCATGATTCAATGACTACTCCTTTCGGTATGTATGTAACGCATGTAGGAAGAAAGAATGCCCAACCGAGGCGGGATGTGCCTCGGTTGGGGGGAGGATTAAGGTCTAGCGACTACAATGTCATCGATAAGTGTTGCAGGCGGTACAGCAGGAGGGTTTCCACCTACAAATCCAATTGTTGCGCCTGCACTTCTTCCACCTGTGATTCTACCTGCAACAACAACTTGACCTTGAAACCATAGCTCATACGTTCCTACACCAACATTGCCAGTTATTTGGTTTAATATTTGTTGTTGGGGACTAACTGTGGGATTTACAGTAGCTACGGGTACGCCACCTGATATCATGCCTGCAACAGACCCTGCCATCATAACTGTACGTAAGTCTGCTTCATCTGCCGAAATATTCGCCCGATTTATTACCCCCAAAATAGCGGGTGTAAGTGCTGCCACGAGTACTGCGATAATAACAATTACCACAATCAACTCTACCAGGGTGAAGCCTTTTTTCCTGTTTTTCAACAGATTTTTCATGCTCATTCTCCTTTTTTTCGTTGCCGGGTGCAAGCTCCTGCATTTGCACCGCGCAACATTTTTTATGTTATGCCTTTTGCTATTCCTCATAAATAGCTATTGTTGGCATTATTACCGTTAATTATGCACTTCTGCTAACTCATATAAGCTTACTCATGGGCTTGTAATTTATTTGCGTAATCGGCTAAGCACCGCCGCATTACTTTTTCGGGTTCTTCTCCGTTTTGCGCTGCTATATCCACAAAGACTTGATACACCTCGTTTTGTACAGGGACAACGACCTCCGTGACCAATTTGTCATAAAAGGGATTTATCGTAACGCCTCTAAAATCTTTTAAGCTGTACTCCGCTTTCATTCCTGCACACCGCCTGTGGTATATATTGTTATTTCTTTATTTGTTGCTTTCCTTGCCGATATTATTCGTATTATTTCTTCGTTTGCACCCCTGTAACTCAAATGATATATTATGCTTTGCTTTGTTAAGTTCGTTTTTATTTGGGTCCCACTCAAACCTCATTAGGGCTGCTCCTTGCAATATCAAAGTTATAACTCATACCGTGCCCGTAAATCTTTTGGAAGAAATGCGATACCCGTCATCAGCGACTTTTGCTGCATCGTATGCGGCATCTTCATCATTTTCGGCAATTATCGTGTCGATTTATCACCGCCGCATAGCAAAAGAATTATTTTGTTATCAATTTCACCAAATCCATTTCACATCATACTTTTGTATATTTTCATCACAGGTGAGAATAGCCATTCCTTCCGTAATTGCCGTGGCGATAATGATGCCGTCAAATGGGTCGCGGTGAAGCAGGGGTAGGTTTGTATAGCAATCAATAAATTTACGATTAATACTCATAAGACCAAGTCCGCATAGCGCAACTTCATCATAAATTTTTGATATGCCGTGGGGTAATGGCAGTTTTCCAATCCTATTTTTTACCGCAATTTCCCACAAGGAAACAATACTTATAAATTTTTTTGCTTCATTATCGTTAATGATTTTTTTAATGGTCGCAGGTAATTTATTATCTTCATACAGCATCCACAGGAACGCATGTGTATCAAACAAATAACGCATTAGTACATGTACTCCATCATATCGTCAAGCGGCTCATTAAAATCATCGGGGATTTTTGCCATACCGTTATATTTTCCAATAACAGGTTTTTTGCTCGGGTCGGGTTCAAATAAATATGTTTTTTCTAAAATAACAGGGTGTTTTTGTTTTGTCGTATCCCTTACTGCTAAAAATTCGGCATAATGAAATAAGTCCGCCTGTGATGCTTCGCTAAGGGTATCAATTATTTTTTTTGTTTGTTGTGCTACGGCACTCATACCCGCTGTACCTCTGCCATAAATTCTGCGCGGTTGTGTACCTTTTCCAGTGCGGCTTCCAGTTTAATTGTGCCGCTGCGTACAAGGTGGGCGAGGTAGTTGTCAAGGAGTACCATGCCTTGTTTTTGCGCGGTTTGGATGGTGGAGTTGAGTTGGTGGCATTTATTTTCGCGTATCAGGTTACACACTGCGTCTGTACCCAGCATAATTTCAAAGGCGGCGACACGCCCTTGCCCCGTAGCGCGGGGTACGAGGGTTTGGGTAATAACGCCCTTTAAAACGGCGGCGAGTTGGGTGCGGATTTGCTGCTGGTTATGAGGGGGGAACACGTCAATAATACGGTCTACGGTGCTTGCTGCGCCCGTTGTGTGCAAGGTCGAAAGCACAAGGTGCCCCGTTTCCGCAGCGGTTACGGCGGCGCTAATTGTCTCGTAGTCGCGCATTTCGCCGATAAGAATAACGTCGGGGTCCTCCCGCATGGCAGAGCGCAGGGCGTGGGCAAAGGAGGGTACGTCACTGCCTACATCGCGCTGGTGAATGAGGGCTTTTTTTTGTTGGTACACGTATTCCACGGGGTCTTCTGCCGTAAGGATATGACACGCGCGGTTTGTGTTAATGTAATCAATCATGGCGGCAAGGGTGGTGGATTTACCGCTACCCGTAGGACCTGTGACGAGAATTAGCCCGCGCGGTTCGTCCACCAGCTTGCGGATAGACTCGGGCAGGTTTAACTGTTCGAAAGTGGGCGTGGTTGCGTTAATAACGCGGATAACACAGGCAAGGGATTTTTGTTGGTGGAATATGTTCACGCGGTGGCGCAGGTTGCCGTCAATGGTGTACGACATGTCTACGTCCAGCCCTTTGTGAATGGCTTCGCGTTGGTCGTCATTAAGCATGGAAAGCAATAACGCCGTTTTCTCGTTAGGGGGAAGGGCAAATTCCGTCTCTTGCAGTGCGCCGTCTATACGGAAGATAGGATTGCGCAAAGCGGTAATATGAATGTCGGATGCTCTGCGTTCGCGCGCGGTGCGCATAAGGTCTGCCATTGTCATAAGAATGCTCCCCTGCATTAAAATGTGCATAGTTACCAGAGTACTATCGGCTTATTCTACAAAATACGTTAGCTTTAATAACTCATCTATGGTAGTTTTTTTCTCGTACACCAATTTTTTAAGGCTGGTTTGCAGGAATTTCATTTTATTTTCCGCCCGTACGTACTTATAAATTTCTTCCGTAGGCGCGCCGGAGGATATCATGGAGCGTATTTTAGGGTCTATGGTTAAAATTTCGTGGATAGAAACGCGCCCCTTATACCCCGTAGAGTTGCAGTTGTGGCAGCCCTTGCCGCGGATTAGGCTGGTAATGGGGTACGTATTGCCCATGATGCGCAGTTCATTTTCAGTGGGGGCGTATTCCTCGCTGCAAAATTGGCATACCTTTTTTACCAAGCGTTGCGCAACAACCCCCGCAAGGGAGTTGGCAAGCAGGTAGTCCTCTACGCCCATATCCACAAGACGCACAATAGAAGATACCGCGTCGTTGGTATGCAGTGAGCTTAATACCAAGTGACCCGTAAGCGCCGCGCGTACACCGATGGATGCCGTTTCCGCGTCACGGGTTTCACCGATTAATATAATATCGGGGTCTTGGCGCAAAATAGAGCGCAAAGCGCTTTCAAAGGTAAGCCCCGCCAGCGGGTTAATTTGCGTTTGGTTAATGCGGGCAAGGTTACGTTCTACCGGGTCTTCTACCGTAGAAATATTTACATTGCGCTTGGCGAGCATTTCCATAATCATGTACAGCGTAGTGGTTTTGCCGCTACCCGTAGGCCCTGTAAGATAGATAACGCCGTGGGGTACTTGCAGGATTTGCAGCATTTTTTCATAGTCGTCCTGCTCCATGCCAAAGGTGCCTGCATTGTCTAACGCGCCGCCCTGTCCCATAAAACGCATAACAATTTTTTCGCCAAACACGGTGGGCAGGCTGGAAACACGCACGTTAATATCAATGTCCTGCAGCTTGGCGCGGAAGTGACCGTCCTGTGGGGCACGTTTTTCCGCCACGTCCATCCCTGCTAATATTTTTATCCGCGCAACGATGGAATTATGCAAAGAAACGGAGAGGGTCAAGTAATCGACAATTAACCCGTCTACACGAATGCGGAATTGGGTTTGTTCTTCAAATGGCTCGATATGCACGTCGCTGGCGCCCGAGGTATGGGCTTTGTACAGGGTAGAGTTTAAAAGCGTAACGATGGGGGTATCGTCCGCCGTTTCCGATATATCAACATAGCCTAATGCGGCGGCGGAAATTGCCGTAGCGTTTGCCCCCGTCGCCGCTTTGCGTGTTTCAATTTCGGCATAGGATTCGCTGATTGCCTGCATAATTTCCGCGCGGTTGCAGACCTGTATTTCAATGGCTTTGCTGGTGATTAGCTTAATGTCTTCAATTGCGTAGTAGTCCAGCGGGTCGTTGATATTTACCACCAGTGCGCCCGGTTTTTCGGCAATGGCAATAAGGCAATGCTTGCTTGCAATTGCCTTGGGGATTTGTTTAACCGCTTCCAACTCAATAGGTGCGTCACGCATGGAAACATAGCGCACATTAAGTCGCCTGGAAAGGGCGGTATTTAATTTTACCTCGGTGATTACGTTAGATTCCAGCAACAATTCACCCAAGCGTTTTTTAACGCCAAGGGATTTGCCGTACTCAAACGCGGCTTGAATTTGCTCTTCGGTAACGTATCCTGCTTCCTTTAATACGTCGCCTAGCCTAATTTGTTGGGGCTGTGCGGGTGCGGACATGTGTGTACCCCCGTTGATTGTGGTTTAAATGATTAACGATTAATCGGTATAATTCCACCAGCTTTCCAGAGATTATGCGGTTAAAACAAGAATTTGTCAAGGATTTTAGCACGTGATATATTAGTAAAATCAAGATGTATTTACAGGGGTGTACGAAATGATAAAGCTAATCGCAACCGCCGCCTTCGGGTTAGAAGCGGTAGTAAAACGGGAGGTCACGCATTTAGGCTTTGCGGATATCACGTGTATTGACGGGCGGGTGGAGTTTTCGCCCAAAAACGGCGAGTCGTTAGAGCAAGCCATTGTGCGGGCAAATTTGTGGCTGCGTGCCGCCGACCGCGTGCTAATGAAGGTGAGTGAGTTTTCCGCCACTTCCTTTGATGCGTTGTTTGAGCAAGTGAAGCTGTGCCCCTGGGGCACGCTTATTCCCGCAGACGGGAAATTTACCGTTACCGCAAAATCGGTAAAATCGGGGCTTTTTAGCGTGCCCGATGTGCAAAAAATCGTGAAAAAAGCCGTGGTAGAGAAGATGAAAGAGAGGTATAACATTTCGTGGTTTGAAGAAACGGGCGCGGAATATACCATCCAATGCGCGTTGCTAAAGGATACGGCAACGCTAACCATAGACACAACGGGCGTTGGGCAGGGCTTGCACAAACGCGGCTACCGCGCCCGCGCAAACGACGCACCCATGAAAGAAACCATGGCGGCGGCGCTTATTGACCTTGCGCGGTATAACGGCAAGCAATGTTTTTTAGACCCCTGCTGCGGGTCGGGAACGCTCCCAATCGAGGCGGCGCTCATTGCGCGTAATATTGCGCCGGGGCTTTCTCGCAAATTTGCGTGCGAGGGCTGGGCGCAAATAGACCGCTCCGTATGGAAGGAAGCCCGCGCCTTTGCGTATTCCGCCATTAAAACAGAGGCGATGCCCCCCATTTTTGCCGCAGACAAAGACCCAACCGTGATAGAGCTTGCCAAAGCCAACGCCGAGCTGGCAGGGGTGGACGATTGCATCACCTTCGAAACCCGTCATGTCGCCGATACCGTTTTGCCCGCGGTCGCGGGCATAGCCCTTGTAAACCCGCCCTATGGGGAGCGCTTAGGGCAGGTAAAGGAAGCCGAGCGCCTGTACGGCGAGTTGGGTAAGGTTTTTAACCGCACACCATGGAAGGTGTATGTAATTACCCCCGATGAATTTTTTGAAAGCGCTTATAATAAAAAAGCCCGCGCAAAGCGCAAGCTTTTTAATGGAATGATAAAGGTGGATTTGTATCAGTATTTTTAATGCTACAGTTTAAAGTACCCCACCAACTGCCGCATAACCTCGGCTTGCGAGTTAAGTTCCTCGGAGGCGGCTGCCGTTTCTTCCGACACGGCAGAGTTGGATTGCACCACGCTTGAAATTTGCGCAAGCCCGATGGAAACCTGTTGAATCGAATCTGCCTGTTCCTTGGAAGAGCCGGAAATTTCGTCAATAATTTTTAGCACTTCGGTGGCGTTTTGTACGATAACCGCAAGGGATGCGCTGGTTTCGTTTGCAATTTCGCCCCCTGCGTCTACCCGCGCGTTGGAATGGTTAATTAGCTCGGTGCTTTCGGTTGCCGATTTTTGTGATTTGTTGGCAAGGTTGCGTACCTCGTCGGCAACTACGGCAAATCCGCGTCCATGCTCGCCCGCGCGCGCCGCCTCTACCGAAGCGTTAAGCGAAAGCAAATTGGTTTGGAACGAAATATCTTGGATAGATTGAATAATCTTTGAAATTTCGTTAGACGAATCTTTAATTTCGCTCATTGCGTTAAGCATTTGCCCCATGGATGCGCTGCCCGCGTTCGCATTTTCCGATGATTTGTGCGAAAGGCTGCTTGCTTCGTCGGCGCTTGCGGCATTCTTTTGCGTTTGCTGGTTAATAATGTCTATGCTTGCGTTAAGCTCTTCAATGCTGCTTGCCTGCTGCTGTGCGCCGTTTGCAAGGTCAATTGCGCTGGTAGAAATTTGCTTAGCACCCGTTAGCACCTGTTCAGACGCGGAGGAAATTTCCGACATGGTTTTATGCAGTGTAGACGAGATGTTGTTTAGCGAATCCTTTAGGCGGGTAAAGTCGCCCAAGTATTCGCGGTTAATGCGGCGGGTCAAATCGCCTTGGGCAACAGCCTCAAGGGTGGCCGAAACTTCCTCCATATAACCCGTTAGCGAGTCAAACATGCCGTTTACCGCATCTTTAATTGCCAAAAAGTCACCCGCGTAGCTGCCCGTAACCTTTGTGCTAAAGTCGCCCTTGCCCAACTTGCTCATAACGTCGCGTATCTCTACCAACGGGGCGTTTACGGCATCGGCAATGTTGTTTAGCCCTGTCATAACCTTTTTCCAGTCATTTTTGTATGCGGTATCATCAATGTGATAGGCAAGGTTGCCTTTTTGGGATGCGGCAACCACCATGCCGTTAATCTCTTGGCTTACGTTGTGCAGGTTAGCGCTTAATGCGTTTACGGTGTTTGGCATGGATTCCCATTGACCCGGCCAAGCAGCGGCGTCCATTTTTACCGTAAAGTCGCCTTCGCTTACCTTTGTCAGTTCATCCATCAATCCGTTAAGGTCCTCGGTATTGCGGTGCAGCAGCGTGTTTACGTTTTCAATAACTTCTTTGAAGGAGTTGCTGTAGCGCCCTGTGGGAATGCTGTGGCGCATATCGCCGACTACCATATATTCTTGGTATGCGTTGTCCAGGTCGGCTACAATGCTTTTTATCACGTCTACAAGGTCGAGCGCGTTTTGTGCAAGCAAGCCTGTTTCGTCATTGCTTTCTACGCGAATGTTTACGTTTAAGTTGCCCTGCGAAACCTCTTTAATTGCGCCAACTACGTTGGTAATGGGCTTTGTGATTAACCGCGTAATTACCAGCGCAACAACAATGCCCAGGACAAAAATAACCACGGCTACCCCGCCCAGCATAAGGGCGGCGGTTTGCGTTTCGCTGGAGTTGCGTTCCGCTTCATACTCTTTTACGCTAACGATGGAGTCGAATATTTTTTCAAAAGCGGTGTCAATAGTCTCGTCGGCCGCAAGGCTGTTATACACCCCCTGCACCGCAAGCTGGAAGTTGCCCGCCCGCGCCGCGTTTACAATGGGCGTTATATGCTGTGCCGTGTACGAGTCAATCATAGAAATAATTTCCCGTATTTCCGCATTGCGTTGAACCTGCATTTCGCGGCTCATATTTTGGTCGTTATCAACATTGTATAGGAATGCGCTCGTTGTTTCATCAAATGTGGTGCGCTGCGCTTGCATTTGCGCAAAGAATTTGTCAATCCCTTGTGCGTCGCCCGTGTGCAGGGCAATAAGCGCGACGTTGTGGCGCATGTCGGTAATTGCCATGTCAACTTCTTCCAATAAAATAAATCGAGCATAAGGACCGTCCAGCAAATCCTGATAATTGCGTGCCGTGCCTGTGAGCGATGTAACGGCATAAACCGAAAGCACCACCACCAACGCCAACAACATGCCAAACCCCACTGCCAGCTTTGCGCCAATGCGCAAGTTTTTGATAAAGCTCATTGTACCCACTCCTTATGTCGTTTGCCCAAAAGGGCATGATGCGCTACACGTTACTATATAAAACGATAAAATTCAACCCTTTATACGCTTTTGATTAAACCTCACCCTTGTGCTAGAATTTACGTTGAATGTAAATATGAAGCAGGAAGCGTGGCAAAAAACATGCAAAAAGCAAAAGTGTTAATGTCCGGCGTTGATATGACGACGGGCGCCCCATGGAAAAAACTGCTTGCCTTTACCATTCCCTTGCTTATTGGGAATTTGTTCCAGCAATTATACGGCTTGGTAGATGCAATTATGTTGGGCAACTGGGTAGGGGTGGAGGCGCTGGCGGCGGTAACTTCTACTTTGCCTATTTTCTTCCTTATTATGGTGTTTATGATGGGCGTTGCCATGGGCGCGGGGGTTATGGTTTCGCAGTATTTTGGCGCAAAAAAGCGGGAAGAGCTTTCCCGCACCATTGGTGTAAGCATTACGCTAACGGTCATTATGGGTATTTTTGTAGGCGGTCTTGGACCCTTGGGTACGCGCTGGCTCTTGGAAATATTGGACACCCCGGCGGAAATTGTAGACTACGCCGTTATCTACATAAATGTAATGCTGTGGGGCGTGTTAAGCATGGGCTTTTTTAACATGTTTAGCGGCGTGTTGCGCGGGGTGGGGGATGCGTTTTCGCCTTTGCTGTACCTTGTAGTTGCGTCACTTTTGAATATTGTGCTTAACGCTGTTTTTATACGCGTATTTGGCTGGGGCGTAACGGGCGTTGCCATTGGCACGGTTATTGCGCAGGGGCTGAGTGCCTTCCTATGCTTCCGCAGAATGCTGCAAATGAAGGATATCTTTGATATGAAGTGGTCGTACCTTATCCCGCAGAAGGATTTGGTACGCCAAATGCTGCGCTTAGGTGTACCCACGGGCGCGTCCCAAGCCGTTTTTGCCGTTGCTATGATAGTGGTGCAGCCGCTGGTGAATTATTTCGGCTTGCTGGTACTTGCCGCAAATAACATTGTTATGCGCATTGACGGGCTGGTAATGATGCCCAACTTCTCCTTCGGTAATGCAATGACGGTATACGCAGGGCAAAATATGGGCGCAGGCAAGCCCGACCGTGTGGCACAAGGCACAAAGCAATGTATTATGCTTGCGCTGGGCACGGCGTTTGTGCTGGTTATTATTATTCTCATTTTTGGGCGGCAGCTTGCGGGCTGGTTTACCGATATCCCCGAAGTGCTGGACATGTCGGCACGCTTCCTGCGTATTCTTGCCGTGGGGTATTTGGCGTTTTCTATCCAAATTGTTCTGTGGGGGACAATCCGCGGCGCGGGCGACGCAATGACGCCCATGTGGGCGGCAGTATTAAACACGGTACTTATACGCGTACCCACGGCATTTTTGTTTGTGCGCTGGTTAAATGCCCCGGAGGCACTCATCTATTCATTGCTTGTGGCGTGGATAACGCAAATGTTCTTCTCTGCCATTGCTTACCGAATTGGCAGATGGCGCAGCGCAGGGTTGGTGGGGGCACCGCCTCGCCGGGAGTAAAACGGCTTGCGTTAAGGGCAATGCCTCCGCATAGTTTGGCTGTAAATCGGGGTTTGAATTTATCAGCGTTTCAATTTGCGATGCCGCGTATTTTGCGCCGGGCGTATTTGGAAATTTTTCAATTACGGTGGCGTAAATGGCGTAGGCGGCGTCGTGTTTGTTTTGCGTATAATGCACCTCATGCCCAAGCTTATAAAGCGTTGCGCTGTTGAGTATTTTAAGGCTCACGGATTCTCCTTTGTCCAATCGGACAGCTAAACACCCCCGCAGGGAGAAATGCTCGTAACTCATTTCCCCTTTGCAGGCGTGCCGACAATAAATAAAGGCGTGTAAAGACGGCAAACGTTCTGCCATCACCTACACACCTTGTATAAGCGTACATACAATATGAAGCAACCCGCGCCGTGTATACCAACACAAAACCAAGCCCGCTCCGCGTTTTGATTTGTAATACACGCGAATCAATGCTAAACTTGCGTTTGCGTAGTGGCAGGCGTGTGCCTGTGTGTGCTAGGTGATGTCCGAAATCCCTACACTCACCGTGGGGTGCTGGAACACCTCACGGTCACTGCGATTTGCTGCGGGCGGATAGTAACACATTTTACCTAATATGTGCAAGTATGTCTAAAATTTGGCATTGCGGAAAAACGGCGCGTTTATTACGCGTTATTTTTTTACAGGAAATGCTTGACAAAACAATTTCATGGTGATATCATAATGATATCAAAATAAATGAGCGGCAATTTTGCAAAGTACAAAATTGCGCATAGGAGGCGGTTTTATGAACGACAAGACCATGAACGCGAGTGTAGCGGAAAAGGGCGTATGGCACATTGCGGGTATGCCTGTGTTAATTATTAACACATTGCTTACGCTGGGTGCTATTGCGGCGATTGTGCTTAGCTTCTTTTACGGCGCGGAGGGCAGTGTACATGTGCCTATGCTGGTGGGGGGCATTGTGTATTTGGCGTTGCCTATGTGGTTGCTGTACGGTGGGCTGTGTATTCTTCGGCCTCAGGAGGCTTATGTGCTTACCTTGTTTGGCAAGTACGCGGGTACGCTGCGCGGGCCGGGGTTTTTCTTTGTAAACCCCTTCACCAGCGCCTTTAAAAGCGATGTAGGGCAACCCAGCACGGGTTCGGCAAACATTGCAAGCACCAAGACGAAAACGACTTCGGATGAAATTTCTGCCGCTTTTGCAGAAGAGGCGAAGAAGAAGATTTCGTTAAAAACCAAGACCCTGAACAACGACAAGCAACGGATTAACGATTTGCTCGGAAACCCTGTGATTATCGACACCGTGGTGGTTTGGCGTATTGTTGACACGGCGAAGGCGATGTTTAATGTAGATAACTTCATAGAATTTTTGAGCATCCAGTGTGATTCTTCCCTGCGTGCCATCGTGAGCCAGTACCCTTACGACGTACCCCGCGACGGGCAAGGCGAGGACAAATGCCTGCGTTCGGCTTCCGACGAAATTGTAACGCGCTTGGTTGCCGACATTCAAACAAAGGTCAATATCGCGGGTATGGAAATTATGGACGCGCGTATCACCAATCTTTCCTACGCGCCGGAAATTGCATCCGCCATGCTACAGCGCCAGCAAGCATCTGCCGTGGTTGACGCAAAGCAGACCATTGTAGACGGCGCGGTAGACATTGTAAAAATGGCGCTAAAACGCCTCTCCGAGGACAGCGTAGTAGAGCTGGACGAAGAACGCAAGGCTGCCATGGTAAGCAACCTGCTGGTTGTCCTTTGCTCCAACTCCGAAGCCCAGCCTGTAATCAACAGCGGTTCGCTGTACTAAAAAGACCATGGACAAAGAAAAGCCCGACAAAAAGAAGCAAGTCCCGCTCCGCTTGTCCGAGTCCCTGTACAACGACCTAGCCAAGTGGGCAGAGGACGACTTCCGCTCACTCAACGGTCAAATCGAATATTTATTATCACAATGCGTGAAGAAACAACGCCGAGGCGGGAAGGATGAGCGGTAGAGGGATTGAAGGGCTAAAGCGCGTGGGCGTTGCCATTGCGATAATTCCGAATAAGTACTAAGAGCATATACTATCCAAAAAAAGAGCGCATATCAAATTAACGCGCTCTTTTTTGATGGTTATCACAAATGCGAAGCCGTCCCCTCAACACAGGATAATCTCTAATTATC
>WQRX01000018.1 GCA_009786535.1 Defluviitaleaceae bacterium
ATGAGCATTACGCAGAATACACGGCGGCATTATGATTGTATTTCTTTTTTTGGCGGGAAAGGGCGGGAAGTATGCGGAACTTGAAAGATAAAAAGATAGTGTTATGCAGAAAAACAACGGTAAAAGATAGCGCGGGTTTTGCAAGCGAGATTTACACGGCGATACATCCGGGTAAGTTGTGGGCGTATGTGCGGCAATTATCGGCGGGGGAGTTTTACAGCGCAAAAGCCGTACAACAGAAAGAGGAAATGCTATTTACCATAAACTGGCGCAACGATATAAACGCCGCCGATACCTTTATCGAATACCGGGGCGTATTGTACGATATAACGAGAATTGACACGTTCGAGGGGTACAAAGAGGATTTGAAAATATACGCCGCCGCGCTTCCGGGAGCGGTGACGGTTAGGGAATGGCAAGGGTGAACGCCTTGCCATTTTTAGGATTGTAAAAAGGGACAAGTCTTGTTATAATCTTCATAGTGGGGTTCAAATGAATGTTAAAAATTGTGGGGGTTCGCATGGCAATAATTAAATCGTTGGAAAAAGACACCAACAAAAACATACAGCGGCTAACAAGCAAAACAGCCGTAACAGCCGCAGACTTTAACGCCGACGAGGAGTATTTTTCCATATGGTCTTATAAAAATGGTGATGTTGCGCGTGAAAGAGGTTGCCCTCAAAATATGCAATTTGATAAGGAAGTAGCAACAATTTTAAGAGATGCACTCAATGAGTTTTTATCGAACGCATAGGCAAAGGGGGTAAACAATGGAAACCGGTACAGCGTTACCTATGGAAGAATCAACACCGGCAGAAGCCACAGTAGATGAAACTACTACACCCCCAGAACTTTTGGATATTTCGGATACTGCAATACTGGAATATTTCGATGTAGTAAAAAAAGAATATGAAATAGAGCGAAACAAAAAACAAAGTTTTGAAATGAGAGCAGGCTTAGTAATAACGGTGATTGCCGCTATTAGTGTTTTTCTTTTCGACAGAATAAGAATTTCAGATATAATACATTCAATGGTTTACCCTTTAACTTTTGCTATTTTAATTCATATACTCGCTGGCATTATGGTGTATTTAGGTCTTGCGTTTACTGTTATCATGGTATTAAGGACTATATCAACGTCAAAATATGATAATTTTGAAGTCAAGAGTATTGATGAAGAAATGCTAGGAGAAGAACGAATAAAATCACTATGTATGTTGATATTTACCTATAAAAAGATAATTATTCAACACAGAGAAGTAAATGGAGATAAGGCTATTTTCTATAAAAAATCATTATATGGTATTGTTTGCACTATATTGTGCGTGATTACTTATATATCATTTTAGGAGGTGAAAACATGGCAGACCCCAAAGATGTAACCGTTAATATGGCAAAACTAACCAAAGATTATCGAGATACAGCTAGTCAGAGACCTACACCGCAACCTCAAGCAACGACTAGGGACATGACTGTATCGCTAAATGAAGGTGCGGATAGATTTGTCGGACACGAATTTTTCCAAAAAAGACCTATTGTATCGCTTGAGCATGGAGCGTTACCAACTACACCAGCGGAATAGTATTATTTATAAAACTGGTGCAAATCGGTGCAATTCCCAAACATAACCATTCATCCAAGTACACAATTACCATTGAACAACGGCGTAAAATCCAGTAAAATAAGGACAAAGACGGCGAGAGCCTATCCTTAAAATTGGAAATTACTGCCGTTTTTTCTATGTTTCATTGAATATTGTGACGGGCGGAGGATGACGTGCCCCGGTTTGTGGCAATGGTCTACCGTTACGCTGGCGCAGCAGGGGCGTAATGCTTTGCAAATTCTGAGGCATTTTTACCCCAACGATGTACAAATTGTGGAAACGGATAACATCGGCGGTGTGCGTGAAAGTTTCCCTGGTTATACGCTGCGCCCGGGCATGAGCGGCGATGCCGTGCGTACCTTGCAAAATTGGCTTAACCGCATACGTGTAAATTTCCCCATTATTCCGCTAATTACAAACGTGAGCGGCGTATACGGACCGCAAACGGAAGCGGCGGTACGCGCCTTCCAAGGCATACACACCTTGGGAAATGTTACGCCCAGCGGGCTTACCGACCGCGCAACGTGGAATAATATTTCCCGCGCGTTTTCTGCGGTTACGGATTTGGGGGAACTCACGAGCGAGGGCGTTATTCAAGGCATTGGGCGCACGCCGCCTACGGACATTATCCGCGAAGGCGCACGCGGGCGGCTGGTGGGGCAAGCGCAGTATATTATGAATTTTATTTCGCGCTTTTACCCCGAAGTGCCCACCGTAACACAAAATTCCGCCTTTACGCGGGACTTTGCCAATGCGGTGCGTGAATTTCAACGCGCGTTTGGGCCTAACGCAGACGGCGTAATTGGTCCAAATACGTGGCGTATGCTCTATAGCGTGTACTGGCGCATTCGCGATACGGTAAATATTCCACCCAATACGGGCAATATTGTCCCCCCCCTGCCCCCAACGCCGCCCCCCGTTACGCCGCCTTCAGACATTCCGCCCTACCCCGGGCAGCTTATCCGCGTAGGTTCTCGCGGGGCAGACGTAGAGCGCATTCAACGTTGCTTAAACAGCGTAAACAATGCGGGGCTTAACGCGGACGGCGTCTTCGGTCCGCTTACGCAAACCGCGGTGATGGCGTTCCAACGTTCGGAAAACTTAAACCCCGACGGCATTATAGGCCAGCTTACGTGGAATGCCCTCATGCCCCGTTGCTACGGACGTCCCATGCCCCCCTACCCGGGCTACCTGATGCGCGTTGGCGTGCGCGGCGACAATGTGCGCCAAGTCCAGCAATGCCTTAACGCCGTAAACAATGCAAACCTTGCTACCGACGGCATTTTTGGTTCGCTAACAGACGTGGCGGTACGCAACTTCCAACGCGCTAATGGTTTATCGGCAGATGGGGTCGTTGGTCCAATTACGTGGGAAAATTTAATGCGGCGGTGCGGCTTCTCCGGCAGAATTACCGCGCGCAGCGGTTTGGGTGAAACGTCCGCCCCCATCGAAGAAAAACCCTGCGCCTGCCAACAGGACCCCATACCGGAAGAAGATGCCCCCGAAGACGAAATACCCAAAGAAACAACACCTATTTTCGAACTCGACTGCGATAAAATTAACCTGTCCGAAATTGATTTAGACGAGTTGCTAAAGATGTATCTGATTAAAAAGTTATGTAACTCAAGAGATTAAAAATTTGGGGGTTCGCAAAATTGCGAGCCCCCTTCGGCTTTACCCCTTCTCAATAACCCTTCGCGAACATTTATCGGCGCATGTGCCGCAATTATCGCATTTTTCGTAAGATATGCGCGCCAGCGCTCCGTCCATTTCTATGGCATCCTTGGGGCAGACCTTTACGCACAGGCGGCAACCAATACACCCTATTTCGCAGTTTTGGCGTATAATTTTACCACCGTCACGAGCATTGCAACCGATGCGTATTGTGCTTGCCGCGGGTATCATTTCGATAAGGTTTTTGGGACAGACGGCTACGCACGCGGTACAGGCGGTGCATTTTTCATTGTCGATAACGGCAATGCCGTCTATGATATTTATCGCATCAAAGACACATATTTTCTTACAGCTTCCGCCGCCTAAACAACCATAAGTACAGCCCTTAGAGCCTCCGCCCACCAAGCGCACGGCGGCGCGGCAGCTTTCCACCCCTTGGTAATTAAACAAAAACAGGGCGTTACGGTCATTACCAATACATTTTACATACGCCGTTTTGCGAACGGCGGAGGCAATTTCCACCCCAATAATACCCGCGATTTTTTGGTTTAGCTCGTCGCCGCCTACGGGACACCCGTCGGGTTCGGCTTTGCCGAAGTACACGTCCTCTGCAAAGGCATTGCACCCTGCACACCCGCACCCGCCGCAATTTACCCCGGGCAAAATATCCTTGAGCGATTCTAACCGCGGGTCAACCCTGGTTTTTAGCTTCAGCCCCGCAAGGCTAAGCAAAACGCCGAAGAAAAGTCCAAGCCCGCCCAGTACCATGAGTGTTCCCACCAGCGTGTTCATAGGCTAATCATCCCCGAGAATCCCAAAAATGCGATAGACATAAGCCCTGCCACCATCATGGCAATAGGTACGCCTTCAAAGATTTTGGGAATAGGTGCGTAGCTCATGCGGTCGCGTATGCCTGAGAAAAGCACAAGCGCCAGCGTAAAACCCGTCGCCGCACCCACCGCATGTACCACCGCCCGTAACAAGCTGTCCGAAAACAAATCAATATTCAACAACAACGCGCCAAGCACCGCACAGTTGGTCGTTATCAGCGGCAGAAAAATCCCAAGCGCTCTGTACAGCGCAGGACTGTTTTTTTTCAAATACATTTCCACCACTTGCACAAGGCACGCGGTGATTAACACAAACGCAATAATATGCAAAAATTCCAATTCAAACGGCACAAGCACAAACGTATACACCACATGCGTTATCGCAGAAGCCACCGCCATAACCGCCGTTACCGCAAGTCCCATACCCAGCGATGTGTCCATTCGCTTGGAAACACCGATAAACGGACATATACCCAGCGACCGCGACAGGACAAAGTTATTAACCAATGCTGCGCTTATGAAGATAAGTATAAATTCCATTTTTTTCTCCTTTTGAAAGTCAAAAGATTAAATGCAAGACCTCGGGGGCATCGCCCACGGTTTTAATCCTTCAATCTTTTATCCTTCACAGCCCTTAACACCACAATCAGCAGCCCAAGTACAAAAAAACCGCCCGGGGGCAAAATAAATAATACATTGCGCGGTATAGCCTCGGGGATAACGGTAAAGCCGAACACCGTCCCCATGCCTATTATCTCGCGCACCACGCCAATGAGCGCAAGGGCCAGGGTAAAGCCAAGCCCCATACCCAGCGAGTCAAACATGGTAACGATGGGCGGGTTCTTCGCGGCGAAGGACTCCATGCGTGCAAGGATTAGGCAGTTCACCACAATGAGGGGAATAAAAATGCCCAGCGCGTCGTTAAGGGCGGGGAAAAAGGCTTCCATAAGCAACGATACTACGGTGGTGAAGGTGGCGGAAATTACGATAAAGCACGGTATGCGCACCTGAGGGGGGATAAAATTTCGGATAAAACACACAACAAGGGTGGAGCAAAAAAGCACAATAAGCGTGGCAAGCCCAAGCCCAACACCGTTAATAATGGACGTCGTAACCGCCAAAACGGGACATAATGCAATGGCTTGTGCAAAGATGGGATTCTCGTCAATAATGCCTTTTTTAAAGCGGGCGAGCGCTTTTACCATGCGGACGGCCCCCTTTCGTACATAAATGCAATGGCGTCGTTTACGCCGCGCAGCACCGCGTTTACGGAAATGGTGGCATTTGCTATTGCGGGTACGTCGCGCCCTGCCTCCACGATGCGCGGCACTATCCACCCGTCCAACGCGCGGTGGGCAAAGGTGACCTCTTCAAATGCGTGCAGGAAGGCGTCCTGCGTGATTTGCGAGCCAAGCCCCGGCGTTTCCGTATGGTTAATAATGCGTACGCCTTCTATGTGAAGCAACGGGTGGTGGGAAAATGCAACCATCACATACACGCGCCCGCTGTAACCCGACGGCGCGGCAAATACAACATAGCCGATATGCGCGCCCCATTGGTCAAAGCTCTTGGCGGCGCGAGTAAGGGACGTGCCCTCTGGGACGGATATTTCTTCCAATTCATACGTAGCGGGAAGCAACGCGCGCACGGCAGCCATTTCCACATTGGCGCGCTGGGTGCGAATGGGTTCCTCTGTCACCGCGTAAGTTACGCCAATGATGAGCGCCGCAAAAAGCGTGATAACCAGCAACGCAAGCGTGGGCTTTACCAAATCGCGCATCATTTTTCCACCCGCTTCCTGCGCCGCCCAAGCACCTGCGGGCGAATGTAGCGGTCAATCAGCGGTACGGTTAAATTCATTAACAAAATTGCATACGCAACCCCTTCGGGGAAGCCGCCAAACAGGCGAATTACCATGGTAATTACCCCGCAACCAATGCCGAAAACAATTTTCCCCATCGCCGTTACGGGCGAAGTAGGATAGTCCGTAGCCATAAAAAACGCGCCCAATATTAGCCCGCCCGTTAGCACATGGTACAGCGCAAGCCCGTTGGCAACGCCACCGAAAATCACGCCCATCACCAACACCGACCCGATAAACGCAACGGGAATATGCCACGTAATTACCTTCATCACCAGCAGAAAAATACCGCCAACCAGCAGCGCGAGGGCGCTCGTTTCCCCTACCGAGCCACTGATATTGCCCAAAAACGCGGCGATAAAATCATTCAGTTCGGGTACAAAATCCCCGTCATACAACCGCATTAACGGCGTAGCTTGCGCCACTGCATCCGCCCCGCGCGGTGCGATAAACGCCGTAGTCATAGGCAGTGCATACGCCGCCATTAATATAGCGCGCCCTGCCAGCGCGGGGTTTAAAAAATTATGCCCAAGCCCGCCAAACAACTGTTTAACCAGCACAATTGCCGCAAATGCGCCAATGACGGGCATCCACAATGGCAACCCGGACGGAAGCACCAGCGCAAGCAGTAATCCTGTAATCACCGCGCTGCCGTCCTTTACCGTAATCGCTTTCCCCGTCAACTTTTGGTACGCCGCTTCAAAAAACACTGCGCTTGCAATGGAAATAACCATCATCAGCAACGCCCGCAAGCCAAAAAAAACCACGCCGCTAACTACGGCGGGCGTAAGCGAAATAATCACGAAGTACATCGTCCGCTCTATGCTGTTCGACGAACGGATATGAGGTGTGGTGGTGACGGTGTATTTTGGTTGCGTCATTTTTCCTCCAGGGGCAAAGTTCTTGGGGCTTTGCCCTACCGCTTCGCCAGCAGCTCCCGCCGTGTCGTTGTTATCGACTGGGTGAGATGGCGCTTGGCAGGGCAAATATATGAGCAGCAGGAGCATTCTATGCAGTCAAGCCCGTGGTATTCGATAAAACGGTCGGTATGTTCCGCAATGGCAAATTTGTTGAGTTCCATGGGCATTAGCCCTACGGGGCAGTGTTCGATGCACTTTCCGCAACGGAAGCACGCTCGCTCGGGCGGCACTTTGCTTTCTTTTTCGGTGAACAGGAGAAAGGCGGATGAGGTTTTAATAACGGGAATATCGAAGGTGTAATGTGAAACGCCCATCATCGGTCCACCGATGATAATTTTATACGGCTCGCACTTTAGCCCGCCAATAGCTTCGATGATATCACGGTAGCTCATACCGAAGCGTACCTTGTAATTGCCCGGGTTGTTTACCGCATCGCCTGCGATGGTCATAATTTTTCGCATGAGCGGGCGCCCGCGGTGGAAGGCACGATGCAACGCAATAACCGTATCCACATTTTGCACAATGCACCCCACGTCCATGGGGAAGCCCCCGCTCGGCACTTCGCGGTTTAAACAGGTTTGAATGATTTGTTTTTCTGCGCCCTGCGGGTAACACGTGCGCATAAGCATGACAGAAACACGCGGGCTTTCTATCATCTTGGAAAGCAGCTCGTAGGCATCGCGCTTGTTGTCCTCTACGGCAATAATGGCGCGCGCGTCGGGGAACAGGTGCAAAATAATGTCTATCCCCTGCATGATTCGCTTGGGTTCTTCCAGCATTACGCGGTGGTCGTTGGTAAGATAGGGTTCGCATTCCGCCGCATTTACAATAACGGTATCTATTTTTTTATCTGCGGGCGGGTTCAATTTTACGTGAGTGGGGAAGCCCGCCCCCCCCATACCCACAATACCGCTTTCGCGGATATGCTTGAGTATTTCATTGCGGGACAGTTGGGTGTAGTCTATTGAAACATTGCAGTATGTGCTGTCACGGTATTTGCCGTCATTCTCCATCACCACGGCTTGGCAACGCCGCCCCGTTGGGGTAATTACCTCGCGGATATCCTTCACTTCGCCCGAAACGGTGGCATGTACGGGGGAGGACATCATGGCGTCACAATCGCCGATTTTTTGCCCCACTTCTACGTAGTCGCCGATTTTTACCAGCGGAAGGCACGGCGCACCAATATGCTGCACCATAGGGTACACCATTTCTGCTCCATTTTTGGGGAAGAAATAACGTATAGGCGTAAGCGCCGTTTCCTTTTTGTCGGGCGGGTGTACGCCCCGCTTCATAGCGGCGATGGGCATTAGCGAACTGCCCGCATTAACGCGTCCACAATTTGCTGATGCACAATTGTATTTGTTGGGCGGTGGATTAGACCAAAGGTTTCATCCCAGCCGCCCCAAGGGTTGGCGGCGGTTACACCCGTCATGCCGTTATCCCACCACACGCTGGGCATTCCAAGGCTGCGGGCATAGGAAACAAAGAAATACGCCCATTCTGCGCGGATGGCTTCGTTATCGCGGTTAAGCGCGCCCATTTCGCCGATAATTACGGGAAAGCCCTGGCTCACAAATAATTCATAGGCGAGTTGAAGAGGTTCTGTGATTGGGGTTACTTCTGCGGGGTTTTCCGCGTCCCATGTGTCACGCGTGCCAACAGGACCTGTGCGCAGGGCAAATTCCCACGGTGCATAAATATGCAAAGAAACGACAATCCTGTCATCTACCGTATCGGTGGGGATAACCAGTGCCCGCTGCGCTACCGCAGCAGAAGACGCCGCATACGTAGGCACCATTAATACGCGGTAGGCGTTATTGCCCCCGTTTGCGCGTACAATGTCAACAAAAAGCTGGTTGAGGATATTTAAATTTGCGCGTTCCTCGGCTGTGCCGCCCGTCCACTCGGCGGGCGAGCCGATTGTACGCGGTTCGTTTAGCCCTTCGAACATGAGCATTTCATTATAATCACGGAAATGGTAGGCGATTTGCTTCCAAACCATAATAAACGACGCTTTGCTGTAGTGCATAAATTCGTCACGCAGGTCAAAAATATATTCGTCATGGTGGGTATTGAGTATCACTTTTAAACCCGCGTCCAGCGACCAGTCCACAATTTCCTGCACGCGTGCCATCCAATCCTCGCGGATATGCATTTCGTTTTGCAGCGCCTTAAACCACGTCACGGGAATGCGGATGGTGTTAAACCCTGCGTCGGCAACGGCTTGAATATTCTCGCGCGTGGTAATGTGGTTTACCCACGCGTATTCCATTTCCGCCACCGTAGTGTTGGCGTATAAACCGCCGCCAAGCCAATCAAAGCCGTTTAACCCACCGTGCGAATCGAGGGTATTGCCCAAATTCCAGCCCATGCCGATATTCGCCACCCACCGGGTTGCGGTAATTTCGTTAAAATCGGCGGTGCGCACGCCTTGGGTCATGGTAGCGGCGATAAGCGGGGGAAGAGGCGGCACATCATATTCGGGCGCGGTTTCTGTATCCCCTGTAATTACAGGGCGCGGAGTAGGCCGAGGGGTCGGCGCAGGCATATACACAGGCGCATTTGGCGGCACAATAGGAATGGGCTGGTGCGATTCGGAACGCCCGACACAAGCCGTAAGCGTAAAAATTAACACAATAAATATAGCTGCAAATCCTAATTTTTTCATTCGGTGCCTCCTTTAAATATACCCGGGGTGCTGCGCCTGCGCCCTTTTTTCTTCATTTTTTCTTCGTACAGGGCGGCGTCGGCGCTTTGTATTGCCGCTTCAAAGCATTCGCGGGTGGTTTCCTCCAACGCTACGTGACCAATACTGCATTCCACACGGTAGGGCAAGCGGGTACGCGTATTATAGTCGTCTATCCCTGCCCGCAAACGCGCTACTAAGCTGTCCGCCATATATTTTTCCTTTACGGTAGAGAATACGATAAATTCATCGCCCCCTACGCGGCCTATTATATCCTCCTTACGTAGGGTACTGCGCAGTATTTTGGCGAATATTTGAATGGCGCGGTCACCTTCCTTATGCCCCAGCGTATCGTTTATATCCTTTAGCCCATCCATATCCAAAAATAATACAACGGGGTACATATCACCATTGCGGCGCACTACGTCCATACGCGCGGAAACAAATTGGAAGAAGCCCCTGCGGTTATACAGCCCCGTTAGCTCATCGGTAATGGACAGCGACTGTATCTTTGTTATCAGTTCCGCACCCTTAATTGCGGTGGAAATATTAACCCTTAACGCTTCATATATATCCACTTCCTGCGTAATAGACGGGTCATAGGGCAGTATAATTACGCCCGATTCCTCATCTTTAAAAAACAACGGGAAGTAGAAAAGTGTACGCCGTTCGCGATTAAAATCAAATTCCACAATGGAAGAAACATCGGTATAGTTAAACTTACCGCTTTCTTTTTTGGTATAGAAACGGCTTTTTCCGTCGAAGCCAAGCAAAATTTCCACATCACGCCTTGCGCTGGAGTCGTTACTTTTAACGGGGGAGTGGTATAAGCCTACAATTGCCATGTTAATGCGCACTTCGGGTAACAGGCGGCACAATTCATCTGCCAGCGTATTTACGTCAAAGGTAGGCACAAGCGTACTGGTTACGCGCCGTAATGCCATGCGCAGGTCGCTTTGCCTATTTTCGCGTATTTTATCTTGGTTAGATGAAATATCATGCACCACGGTAGATGCATGAAGCAACGCCTCTAACGCCGCATGTATATTGCCCACCTCGTGGGCAAAGCGCTGTAAACTCACCATAAATACGTTAATTACTTCCTGCCAAATAAAATAATCGGTGGCGAGATGGCTGTAATTTAAAATAATCTCTTCGAATAACGAAAGGAAAACCTCGCTTTGAAAGGAAGGCGTAGTCACTTGGTCGGCTAACATCGTAACCCACCTGTGTGCAAGGGTTGGGGGTATTTCATCATGGAAAAGGGGGACGAGTTTATCCAGCACAAACTGGGTAAATGCGTATGCATTACCCTGCTGATGGTTTTCCATATTAATAAATTCGCGCCTAAAGCACCCGCAGGACTGCCGCGGAATAAATACCGAAGGCACGTAGCGCACTGCATCAACCTCTTGACCGTTTATTTTGGCAAACAATGTTTCCGCACTTGCGTAGCCCATGGCAAAAAAGTCTTGCCCTGCGGTACTTACGGAGGGGATAAAGGTCGCCGCTTCGCGGTCGTCATCAAAGCCTGTAACCGAAATTTCGTTAGGCACTTGAATGCCGCGCGCCTTAAACTCCGTAAGCACGGTAATTGCCATAATATCGTTGCTTGCCACTACCGCGTCGAAGGGCAGCTTGCGCACATCCAGCAATTCGCGCACCGCTTTTTGGGCGCTGTCGTTGCTAAAATCGCCCGGAAGCACATAGTCCGCAACAAAAGGAAGCCCATTTTCCGCCAACGCTTTTTTATAGCCCTTTAGGCGGTCTTCCGCTTCGCTATTGCCTACCGGACCGCGGATAAATACGATTTTTTTCTTATTATGTACTTTAATTAAATGGTCAACCGAGCTGTAAATGCCGTTTTCATTATCTGCAACAATAGAAGGAATGCCCTGCGCTACATACGACAATGAAACACAGGCAATATGCCTGGGTATTTTGCGAATATACGCATCGTACACATCGTTCCCGCCGATGTGGTGCGGGATATAACCCGAAAATAATATAACGCCGTCCAGTTTTTTACTGTTGTAAATCGAATCGAAACACGTGTTTAAATGCGAGGTAAAATCATCGTTACTGCTTTGGTAGCAACCAATATACCCAAGCAAATGAATGTCGCGCTGTGCCGCATACTCGTTAATACCGCGCCACATTTCCATTTGGGGGAATGTAACCACATTCGAAAACAGTACACCAAAAGTCATGGGCGCGTCCCTCATTTCCGCTTACTATAACGCTACGTATAATACTGTATTTTTGTACAATAACGCAACTGTTTTGTGTATGAGGATGAGGTTGCAATAAGACGGAAGAACGCGTGGGCTTTTTTACGCCCGCCGCCGCAATAAAAGCACGCGCTACCGCAGTAGTGCCAATACCCGTTCTTGTGCTTGGTGGCTTTGTGCCAGCATAGCCATGGCTGCTTGGTTTAGTACATTTGATGCGGTAAGGCGCATCATTTCCAGCGCCATGTCGGCATCGCGAATGCGGGAGTTGGCGTTTTTCATATTCTCTGAAGCGGTTTGCAGGTTTTGATGGATATAGTCCAGGCGGTTCATGTGTGCGCCCACAATTACACGGTAACTGTTAATTTGGTTTAGCGCATTGTCGATAGCAAGCAGTGCCGCGTTGCCCCCGTCCCATGTGGTTACATCTAACCCCACCACGCCCAAAGCAGCAGCGCGGGCATCGAAAACGGGAAGGTTTAACCCCTGCCCAAAGTTTGCCCCCGATTGTATCCATAGGTCGGGAATGTGGGGCGGGCGGATTGTGTCCGGGTCTACATTGGGGTCGGGTTGGGATGCAATTAAAAAATAAAATTCTCTAACCGGCGAATCAATATAACTACTAAGCATAATCGTCCAATTACCTGAAACTGTTGTGTCGGTAATTATCATATGCACACTACCTGCAACATTATTATTATTTACCGCCCCGGTTACAATCGACTCCACGGTTCCGCTGGGCGTATTAAAAGTGCCATGACTTCCTGCATTACCGGAATGCAAACCGATGATTGTACCATCCGGCGAAACAAGCGACACTTGTCCTGTAAAAACACCAATATTTTCATAATTTGAACCCGCGATCACAAATATTGCCCCGCGCGTACCCTGTGGTATGTACCAAGAAGCAAAGTTAGTATGACTTACGCCAGGATTCATACGGACTGTAAGTGTAGTACCAAAATAACCCGCTTCCCCTGCCCCAGGCAAACCTGTTGCATTTACAATATTAACCCCCGGTCCAAAAACAAGGGGATTTGAAGGTGATGCACCGCCGCCCCCACCCCCGCCTAACCACGATGCGCCTGGGCGGTTTAATAAATCTACTGTATTAAATTGCGTCCGATTTGCGGAAGCCGTAATTTCTGTAATTAATTCATTCACTTCTCTTTGAATTTGCCGTTTATCTTCATCGGTATTCGTGTCGTTTAATGCTTGAATTGTAAGTTCTCGTTTGCGGATTAACATATCGCCGATAACGCTTAGCCCGCCGTCCATGGTTTGCAACAGTGAAAAACCGTCACGCGTGTTTCTGTCGGCTTGGTCCAGCCCACGGATTTGCGCGCGCAGTTTTTCGGATATAGCTAACCCCGCCGCATCATCTGCGGCGGAGTTAATCCGATACCCACTGGACAAACGCGTGGAAGCACGGCGTTGTTTAAGCCCAACATTTTTTAAATTTCGCCAGGCAGTTAAGCCCAGTTGGTTGGTTTGGATGGTCATTGTTCTAAATTAAACCATTCGGAACATCATTGAGGAAGTCGATTCATTACTAAAGTTGAATTGTAAACTTCCCGTGCTACCAACTAATTGCGTTTCAAAAACATGTAACAATTGCCCCGGAGCAGTAATGCGGAATATTCTGTACTCTGCTGATGCATTTGCAGGCTGGAGCAAGCCAATCATATCAAATGCGCCGCTATGAACTGTAAAAGTGGTTGCATAAATATTAATTCCTAACCTTGCAATATCCGCGCTACATACACCAATATCAACATGGCTTACTAACCCGAAGAAAAAATCCATTGGTGCAAAGTCCATAAAATACGTTAATAACCGTGGCGCTTCGGGAGTTGCATCATAAATGCTAATACTTACAATAATCGTATGCCCGCTGGTAAAATTAACCCTAAACGGAAATGTTCCTGCGGGAAGCAAATCTAAAAATTCGCTTCTAAACATTATCGTTTCGCCAATTACGATATAATCTTGCGGGTTTCGCAAGCCGGGAATATCACGTACCGTTGCACCGCCAAAGGTGTTAAACTCAACAACGAGGTTTTCACCGCTATTGCGCACATGATGCCAGTAACGCGAGCCGCACAATTCGGGTTCAATATTCCCTGCAAAGTCGATGCTTTCTTGGAAACGTACATACTCTGCACTATTTCGCTTGCGCAGTAACGGCAATTCACCATTTCTTATCACGTCAACATTAAACGCGTTGCCGATAAGCAACGTAGATGTCCACCACGTTGGTAATGTAATTGCCTGTTGGTGTACCCGTACAGCTTGGCTAAAATCACCAATCGCTCCACCGTGTATCCTGCTTGCAAAGCTATAAAAATTGTTTGAGGGAGAAAGCTGTGTGCCATTACCAACTATTGATACCGCCGCTGCAGCAGAAGGCGCAATAATATCGGCGATGATGAAATTATTGGTAATTGCAGCGTTAATTGTGCCGCGACCGCTCAAACGGCTTACGTCGCCAATCAATCCACCCGCAAAATTATTTGTTACGGTAATATTAACGCTTACATAATTTCGGTGAACATTTACCGTAGTCCAACGAATTGATGAAGAACCAGGAATGCTATAACGGAAATGCAACTGCCCGGCTAACCCACCGGCACGTGTATTCGCGTATACCGTAGCATGGGAATAGTTGTTTGTAATGTCAAACACCAAACCATTTGCACCCGAATCGAATAAACCAATTAGCCCGCCTACGCTATCATTACCACGGATTACACCCGTCGCATAGGAATTAGTAAGGGTAGAACCAGACGCCGTAGAATGAATATGCCCTACAATACCGCCTACATTGTTATTGCCTGTAACATTTGCCCTGCCGAAACTGTTAAAAACATGGAACAAACCCGATGCGCGCCCAACTACGCCGCCTATGGCATTAGTTCCGCGTACTGTCGCATCATTTGTTAAACCGCTGTCGGAGATAGTAGTTGCCTCCATTAAGCCTGCAATACCGCCAACATTATTTCTGCCTTGTACATCAACATTAACGGTAGCGGTTGTAATGCGACCGCTTGTAATCTGTCCCGCAACGCCGCCAACATTATCAATACCTAGAATGCTGCTACCTGTTACGGTAATATCATTAAACGGAGTATTGGTTGCAATACCTACAACGCCGCCTACATTGTGGGCTTGACGCGCATTTATGCTTCCGCCTTCAATGTTTATGTTTGATACCCTCGAATTAACAGCGGTACCAATCAGGAAGCCAATGTTATCCCTGCTATGACCTGTTACAACTACTTCAGGGTTTACCAAATTTACATTGTGGATATCGGCATTGTGGATGAAGCCAAACATACCAAGGCTGTTTATGCTTGCATTCAAGGGAATAAGCACCCAGTCAAAATTAATTAGCAAATTGTAAATCGTAAACTCGTTACCGTTAAAACTCCCATTAAACGCATTGTGTTGTTGAAACCCAATGGGAAGGAAGTTAAAATAATTTGCCATGTCAATATCCGCCACCAGCACATAGTAGGCGCGGTTAAAAAAGTCGATGGATAAGTAGGGATGCGCTTCCATACCCGATGTAAATTCACTAAAAGCCATAAGGTCTGCGCTGTTTGCTATCATGAAAGGAATGTTTACACCGTCACCACCGCTAAACAGTTGAGCAGATACGGGCGTTATGGCTGCGTAGACAACTTCAATTGCCTCATACGCATCGCATTCGTATCCTTCTTCGTATTCCTCTCCAACTTCGTACTCGTCTTCAGTTTCAACTTCAAGTTCCGGGAAGTATTCATCCGGGGTGTATACTTCGTATTCGGGATAATTGTAGATCTCATCGTCCCCGTAATACGCTGCACGCACAACCATTGCGTTGCCCAGCGCCATAACCAACGCCAGTAAAATTACTGCTACTTGCTTTGTCCATTTCCTTTTGTACATCTTGTTTCCTCCTTGGGATAAAATTGGGATAAAATTTGACATGTCGGGCACATCATACACTCATTCAAAATAAAAAGTGTGGAGAAACTTGCACACATTCTTAAAATAATGTGCAAATTTCTCCACACTTTATTGCGGGATATTCTGTATACTTGCCGCAACAAAATATCCCGCATTCACAAATGTCGGGCATACAAATGCTAAGGAGGCTATGACATGAAAAAAATGTTATTAGCAGTTATGGTTGGTCTAGGTGTTTTACTTACAGGTGTTTTGTTCGCGGTAACGACGCAAGCGTATGAACCCCCAGCAAATTACTGCATTGAGATTGCAATGCCCGACGCACGTGTTTTACCCAAGTATCCCTCAATCCCACCCACTCGGGGATAGCATGTTACAAAACAATATTAAAATTATCTGCAACAAAATTGCGGATTATCTCTTTATACCTATACATTTTATACATTTCAAACGAATAGTACACTTGCTTGAATAAGCTTAAACTCCCATCCCTATCACCAATATCGAATAAACAACATGCTTTATTCGATGTGATTTGCGGTAACATATACGTGTCATATGTTTTTATGCAGATATCAATTCCTTTATCACATAGAGGAATTGCTTCTGTTTGTCTATTCATATCCCGCAAGTAACTAGTGAGATTAAATACTAAAGTAGGATAGTGCCGACCTAGATAACGCGGGTCGGCACAATTGTTTTCAAAATTACGCATCAAAGCGAGCATAGTATTAACTGCATCATCTCGCTTACTGCTTTCCCAACGGACAAGGGATAGCTGGTTTATTAATATTATGTCGTTGCTTGTTAATAGATATTCTTCAATTCGCTTTTCGTCAAAATTGGGAATACTCATTTTTAATGCCCGGTCAACCATTTTAATAATTTTTGCAGGCGATTCTTCATTAATAATCGCAATAGCAGCCTTTGAGCGCAAAATGTATTGACGGTTAATCGTTTTATACATAAAATCATCGTTTGCTTCCAACTCTGCCACAAGCTGGGTAGCTGTAACCGTATTTCGTGCAGATAAGCTAGCTTCAACCTCATTCTTCCGTTGCCATTCATCGGTAGGCAGTATATCCGCACTATACCCCAACCGTTCAATCAACTGCACCAGCGTATCATACGAGCAGGAGATTTTCCCCGTTTCAATTTTGCTTAGTGAATCACGGCGTCCAATTATTCCGTCTGCCAATTCGCTTTGGGTTAGCCCCCGCTGCTTACGCGCCTTTTTAATAAACGTACCTACATCCATGTTGCCGATTTTTACCAATGCATTACCCCCTTTTCACCCTGCGCCCTTAGCCACAGGTTGGATAGGGGCATATGATAGCACAATTCCAATTTATAATCATGGTAATAAAAACAGGACTGTATCAGTCGCATAATACAGTCCTGTTTTGTTGTATTGGGAGTAACGCGTTCTACCCGCGCTTTAGCACCAGCAGGCGCTGCCCGCTATGCAGCTTTGTATTTGCTTCAATGTCATTTACGGCAAGCAATTCGTCCAGCGGGGTATTGTATTTCTTTGCAATTTTCCACAGGGTGTCATTGGGCTTGGTTACGTACACGGTCATGGACGCCATGTGATTGGACGCTTCCGGGTCAAGGTCGGCGAAGGTGATATTGTTAATTATACGCGCCTCTTCTTCTTCGATAACCTGCGTATTGAAGGTGAGCATAAAACGCACCTCTGTTTCGCGGGGGGAAAGCATGTTGAAGGTGGCGTGGTCTATAGACGTATCCACACTTACGCGCATGTGGGGCAGTGTGCCCTTTGCCTCAATTACCTGGCGGAAGGGTACGATGGTGCGGTAGCTGCCCAGCGGTTGCGCATCGCTTTCGGCAACGTAAAGGATATCGGTGGTGATAGCGCCCTCTACCACTACTTTGTCCTCGAGGGTTTTTATCTCGTCAAGGTATGCCTGCCCACGCACGCGGAACACTTGCAGCATGTCGGGGGCATCCGTACCCAGTGTTACCATTTCCTTTACGGGTGTTTGGTTGCGGTTAAGGCAAATAAGGCGCGGCACACGAATGGTTGTTTTTTCCAACTGCAATTGCTTTTCGGTGCTGTAGGCGTCCTCTAAAATGGAAAGGGTATCGGTGGCGTACACCTTGGTTTGCACGCCCATGGTAAGGTCAAGCTCGATTACGCGGTCTTCCCCGTCGTCATTGGGGATAATGCGGGCTTGGTTTTCCAACACTTGCAGATGAACATCGCTAAACATATCCTCCCGCGCGGCGGAAATGTCAATTGCGCCGTTAAAGGGAATGGTATTTTCAATAAATTCGATAACGCTTTCGTCCGTATCGCCGCGGTAAAGGGTGGTGATAAGCAGCTCGCCGGAGAGGGTAACCCGCCCGTTTGCAATGCGCTCGTCGCGGTTGGCAACCTGCGCCGTAGTAAGCAGAATTTCGCGCATATTGGGCTTGCCCGTGGCAAGGGCAATTTTTTCGTTAATCGTGAAGCGCTCGTGTTTATGCTCAATTGTACGGTTAATCACGAGGGGTGACTTTAACAACTGATTTTCGGGGATATCGGCGATATGTATTGCCATTTCATGCGCATCGGATTTTTCCGCCTGCACGGTCACGTTTACAATAGCGCGGAAACTCACCTTTCGGTCGTTTAGCAAACGGTAATCGCAGTTGGTAATTTGCGCGGTTGCACGCACCCACATGTCCTTGTTTACGCCTTCAAGGTTAATAAAATCGTCCACATTATGGTCGTGGGTAAGCACATGCACGGGTTTGTCGGCGGCTTTGGCTATGTAAAGCACGTTTAAGCTCAACCGCCCCATAAAGTTTACTCGGTCGGTCGAAATTTCGGTACGGTCGATGATGATGCGCTCTTCCGTTTGCAACAGCACCTGCATGTCGGGCTTTGCATCGGGTACGATAATTTCCCCCTCCAGCAACAATTGCTGCTGCTCTGTGCCTACGCTTTGGTCGAGAAAGACCTGCTCCTTCATAAATTCCATGTATAATCGCTCCTTTTAATAATTTCGCAAATAAAAAACTTCCGTCACATCTTATGACGGAAGTCTGTTAAATATGCTTTTAATTATTCGCAGAGGGTTATCTCTACGGTGTTGGTCAATACATCGGTATAGCTGAAGGAAAGTTTACGCGAGGTATCGGGACCTTCGCTTAGCTGTACCGTGAAAATGCTGGGGTACACATTTGACACCACACCTCGGTTTATTACGGATTTTTGGCGGCCTTTGTTGGTTTCCAGCTTCACCTTGCTGCCAATAATTTTTTGAATATCGTTACGCACGTGGAAAACATCGCTTCTATCATACATTACGCTTCACCTCTCCTATCGTATATTTATCACACTTTTATCGACTCAATTTTCCTATTCAATTTTTCCTCCCAGCGTATTTTGCAACGGTATAAGCTTACCAAATATTAAATAATTTGTCAAACCTGTGTAACAGACATTTAACAATCGTGTAATAATTTTATTAAATTCTACGTTTCGCCAAAAAGTGACATTAACACATCTTCCAAACCCAGCATTTTGCAAATTTTTAACGCATCCTGCGGGGGCGGCGCGTCATGCGCAACCGAAAGCAGTCGATAATCCATGCACAAACTGTTCCCTCTAGGCGTACTCAACCCCGCCACCTGATAGTGAGAAAATACGGGCGAGCATACCCCGTCATAATGCGTAGTAATTACGCTTACCGAATCCGTTTTAGCCAGAAAACCGGCCGCCGCCTTTACAATGGCAGCGCCTTCGGTAGGGTTTGTACCGCGGGCAAATTCGTCGAATGCAATAAATAATTTTTCGTTAGGCAATCGGGCGGAAATTTCGGCAAATTTTTTCATCTCCGCGCCAAAGCTGGAAAGCCCGCGCCCAATGTCCTGCATGTCCTCACTAAGCAGATACACATCGTCAAAAATTGGGCATTCCATTTTTTCCGCAAACACATAAAACCCAAGCTGGCACAGCAAAATGTTAAGCACCGCCGTTTTTAACGCAACGCTTTTACCACCCATGTTAGCGCCCGTTATCACCGTTGTGCCTCTATTAAATACAACAGAAACACGGGTCATAAGGTTGCCCGAATGCGCAATTTTTTCTTCGACATAGGGGTTGTACATGTTTTCAAGCACAAGGATGCCTTCGCGGAAAATTTGGGGCTTAACCGCGCCCGTTTCCCGCGCCGACAGCGCCTTCGCCAGTGTAAAGTCCAGCTTGCCAACCGCGTCCATATTTGCCAAAAAATCGGGGACAAACACACGCAGCGCCATGCTTAGCACAGCAAGTATGCGCCCTTCCTCTGCAACCTCCTGCTCTACCGCTGCGGTACGGGCTGCGGTATTTTGCTGTGCCTCCGCGCGGGATTTTTCCTCACGAATTTTCCGCAATTCGGGGGAATCCAAGGCAAACGACGCAAGGCGTAGCCCGTCTGCGTCCAATATTTGCAAGGCTTCCCCCATGGGGGTGAAGTGTATGTCCGTTAATGCTTCGCCCAATTTCCCCAGTGCCAGATGTAATTTTTCATACGCCAGCAAAAATTGCTTAATTTCAAATAGCTCCACCTGTGTAAGCGTATAGACCTTGCATTTTTCCACACAACCGCGAATATTTTTAAGCTGCATAAGCTGTAGCATAATTACATCCATTTCCAGCGGTCTTTGCGCAAGTAAATACAGCATTTTTTCAATGTTTTCGAGGCAAACAAAAACCCCTTCGCGGGTACGTATTGGGGCGAGCTGCTTCATCTTCTCCGCACCGTAGGGGGAATGCAAAATTAAATTGTTTAAGACATAACTGAATCCAATTGCTTCCAATTGCTTTGCGTCCAGCTGGAACATGTTTTTAACACATCCTTAACACATCATACACGGGCAGCTTTACCGCTTCGCGCATTTGCGCCAAAAATTCCGCCCCGTCGTACCCTGCGTGGTAGGGCGATGTCGGGTTTACCGTAACGACGACCAACTGTACGGGATAACGCACCGCAAGGGAAATACCCTTAATGCGCAGTTTTTCAACCATTGCAGGGGTTAGGAATATTTTGCTCGCATCGTCGGCGATTAAGCAAGTATTTTGTTTTTCTGCAGCGAGGTATGTTTGCGCGTGGCTGTCCGTAACCGCGCCAAGCAGATGAATATTTTTTACATCGGGTGCGTCATGGTACAAGGGAAGGCTTAGCATTTCTACCGCGTGCTTTGTTTCGGTTATTGTTTTTTGCATACTTCGGCTCACACTTGCGCCCGTACATAAAATTGTTGCATCGGTAACCGCGGGGCTTGCGGAAGATTTGCGGCTTATTGCGCCGTCCACCAAAATTTTATCGCAGGGAAGCGCAAGCATGAGCCGCAGCAGTTGCTTCATTTGCGCGGTTATGGACGCCCCGCCGATTTGCACAAACCCGCCGGAAAGCGCACGCACAATAACCACGCGCCCCAACGGCGTGTGAAAATCGGTCACGCATATAACTTCTTTGGTAATGTCACACAGGGGAAGCAACCCTTCGGCGGTGGCGATAATTGTCCCCCGCGTTACGAAAATTTCGGGCTTATTCGTGTGCGTTACCAAATCCGTTTTTTCCCCGTCACGCCCAATACCCGTTAAACCAAGGGTGAAATTTTCCGCTTCTTCTCGGCGGAATGCTTCCGCCAAAAAATTAAGCACCGTCGTTTTCCCCACATTTTTCGCCATACCCACCAGCGATATTGTGCGGAAGTTTTTCAATAGTTCAACCATGCGCCGCTTGCCGTGCGTATATCGTCATGCGTGTGCCGTCGTCTTTTACTAAAATATCCTTGGGCATTTTACGCATCAAAACAGACATATAAAAATCCCCCGCCGCACCCCCTATATTAACCACTTGCAAGATATAGATATCCCAAAACCAAGTGCGTGGCAAAAACAACAGTAAGCCCACAAATACAAAACTGTGCAAAACCACAGGTGCAAGGGTAATAATAATATATTGCTTTTTATTAAAATACCCCTCGCTCGCGGCATAAGCAGCATACCCCACAAAACCAAACCGTATTTTTGCGTCGGAAAATATTTTCATAAACAAACCATGTACCAGCTCGTGGGAAACAAAACAAACCATCACACATAAAAATAAGGCACCAGAAAGCACTGCCCTAGACACATACAGCCCCAACCCAAAGGACGCGGGTTGAATAAACCAGCCCAATAAAAGAAAAGGCGCAGCTAGGGCGGTTGCCGCAAGTGAGAATAAAATTATACTCTTTGCGTTTTTCCCAAAATTTACATGCCAAAATTCGGTATAACCGGGGGGGAGCGTGTGAACACCCCGTTTGTTTTCCGGGTTCATTGCATTCTGACCTCTCACTTCGGCGGCATAACCAGCGCTTCGCCTGCGATAATGTCCTTGCCGTCTTGGTTGGTTACCTTGCATTCAATAACGGCGCGGTTTTTCTCGGTAATAAGCTCCTTCACCGTGCAAACCACGGTCAATGTATCGCCGAAGTATACGGGTGCCAGGAATTTTAAATCTTGCTTCATGTAAATCGTGCCGGGACCGGGCAGCTGCATTCCCAGCACAGCGGAAATTAAACTGCCGCAGAGCATTCCGTGGGCAATACGCCCTTTAAACATGGAATTTTTCGCATATTCCTCGTTAATGTGGGCAGGGTTAAGGTCGCCCGTAATGCCCGCAAATTGGTATACATCCGCTTCGCTGATAGTCTTTGCAAAGGACGCGCTTTGCCCTACAGTCATTTCTTGAATCGTTAAACCCTTCATACTAAATGCCTCCTCGTTATTTCCTGCACCGCAAAGGATGCCACATCTTCGGAATATTTGCCAACGCCAAAGCCTGCGTCGTAGCCCAGCTCCTTCGCCAGTTCGTGGGTAATTCGCGCCCCCCCGCATATGAGAATTACGCGCTCGCGCAACCCTTCGGCTTCCAACAATTCTACCAGCTCGGTCAAGTTTGCGATGTGAATGTCCTTTTGCGTAACGGTTTGACTTACCAGCAGTACATCGGCGTTAAGCTCACGGGCGCGTTTTATAAACTCCTCGTTAGGCACTTGACTGCCCAAATTGTGGGCTTCCACCATCTCGTAGCGTTCAAGCCCGTAATGCCCCGCAAAGCCCTTCATATTCATAATCGCGTCAATGCCCACGGTATGGGCGTCCGTTCCCGTAGAAGCACCGACAAACACGACGGGACGGCGAATATTCTCCCGAATATACGCGGAAATACCCTGCATGTCCATCACATCGCCTTCCACGGCTTGCACTTGAATCGCATCATAGTTAATCGTGTGCGAAACACTGCCATACACTACATAAAAAGTAAAACCGCCGTCCAGCGTTTTGCGATGGGCAACATTGGGCGCGTTAATACCCATTTTCTGTGCAAGCAGCTTTGCCGCTTCCGCGCCCTTGTCGTCATTTGTCACAGGCAAGGTAAAGGAAAGCTGTACCTTGCCGTCGTTTAACGTATCGCCGTAGGGGGAGATATTCATGGGCTGCCTCTTTTCATTTTATTCATGTCATATTCGTCTCGTGTCAAACGATAATGAAATTCCAAGCCATCTTCTTCGGGGTCGTTCTCAGATGGGTACTTTGAGAAGAGGTGAAATCCATTTTTTTGAAATATCCGACCGCTTCTCTTGTTATAATCACCCGTTATGCCATAAATAATATCAGTTTTTTCGTTGTTGAAAGCTAAATTAATTAACATTTGCACAATGACTGACCCTATTCCCCTATTCCAATATGATTTTTCACCAATTAAAATATCTATTCGTCGTATATCAGTGGACGCAGGATATTTATCAACGATATAATGCAGTGTCATTTTACAAAGTAAACATTCACCAATGGCTGTTCCGTCTATTTCAATTAAAAAACAATAACCCGAGTTAGAGGTTTCTTGATAAATTATTTGCACTGCTTCATTGTCGTTGTCATTCGGGTCTGCATCGGGGCCCTCATTCCAGTAAAGCACTTCAGGGTCTGTGTTCCACTTATACAAAAGAGGCAAATGGTCATCGCTAAGGGGACGCAAGGTGATAGTATGTTCTCTCAATGCCTCATGCAGAATTACATTATGTTCCTTGATTATATTGTTTTTCATATAATCCGATTGCCTCCTTTAAAGACCTAATATAAATTTTATTTAACCTCTTTTACGAAAGCATCATCTCGAAAAACGGATTAAAATACCCGTCACTTTTTTGCACCACACCGTCCAGCCCTTTACCCGCATCGCGCCCGCGTTTTATACCCGCAAAAATACCCTGCTCCAGCGTGGCGAAGAGTTTGTTTTTCTCTATCCGTACCAGTAAATCACACGCCTTATCCAGCACTTCCCGCGCACGGGCTTGGATGATGCCGTCTTCTTTAAACTCAATTTCCCCGCCCAAATCCTGCATGGTGCGGAAAACGTACTGCGCGTTTTCAATCGCAAGAGCGCGGTCTGCCATGAAGGGCGTATGCACCGCTTCGGTGAGCATCCCCAGCAGATGGATTTTCTGGTTTGTTATAATGGAAACGGCGTTAAACAAGGCATTTTGCACTGTTCCCATAAAAATATCCCCCGTCATAAATTTGGTGGGGGGCATGTATTTTAGCGGCGCATCGGGGAAAATATCCCGCGCCATTTGCGCCTGCGCCAGCTCATACAGGAAGCCGTTTGTCACAGCGGGCGAAATTTCAAAGGCATGGCCCAGCCCCATTTGCGCGGGGGGCAGGTGCGCAAGCAGCGCAAATTGCTCGTTTAAAAATTGCGAGGTAAGCACGGTATGGGCTTCTTCCACCGCGTCTGCCGTGGTTAAATAATTGTCCTCGCCCGTGTTAATAATAATACCCGCAAAGCCGTTTATCACGCGGGAAAAATACTGGTCAACCAATGTGCGCTTCATATTAATGTCGCGGAAGAGAATGCCGTACAGCGCGTCATTGAGCATCACGTCCAGCCGTTCCAGCGCACCCATTGCGGAAATTTCGGGCATACACAGCCCCGACGCATAGTTGCACAGGCGAATATACCGCCCCGCTTGTGCGCCCGCTTCGTCCAGCGCATGTCGCATAATGCGGAAATTTTCCTGCGTGGCGTATGTACCGCCAAAGCCCTCGGTGGTTGCGCCATAAGGCACATAATCCAGCAAACTCTGCCCCGTGGTGCGGATTACGGCAATAATATCCGCCCCTTGGCGCACGGCTGCAACGGCTTGTACTACGTCCTCATAAATATTACCAGTGGCTACAATAGCGTAGATGTACGGGCTTTCCTTATCGCCGTACTGCGTAATGAAACCCTCACGCAATTTACGGTTCTCTTTAATTTTTCCAATAGAAGAAAGCGCCGCACTTTGTACCGCCGTTTTCGCCTTCTCCACATCAGTTACAGATATTTTTGAAAAATCCAACGTCCCCGCGTCAATGCGTTCCGCAATTTCCTGCGGGGGAATGCCCAGCATATGCGCAGCGTTACCAATCAATAATGCCGCGCCGTCGGAAAGCAAACCCAACGATTTTATATGATTCACCACAATATTAGGCATGGGAATGTCAATCTCGTTTTTCCCGTCAATGCCCAGCAAACGGCAAACGGTGCGCTCCACTGCTTCCGTGGTGTGGGCGTTGATGAAGTTTTGCGTGTCCAGCGCAATGTTACGCGCATATTCGCGGGCTTGGTGGATTTTTTGCGTGTTAAGGTTTAACTTCACGCGGAATCATTCCTTTACGCTGTATTTGTTAAACTCACGCGCTAATATATCCATATAAATCACGTCATAAAATTTACCGTTTTTGAAAAACGCTTCACGCCGCCGCCCGTATTCTTTAAAACCCAATTTTTTATAACATGCAATACCCGCATGGTTATCTTCGTGAACGGAAAGCGCAATATTATTTAAGTTTAACGTATTAAATCCATAATCAAGAACCAATTGCGCAGCTTCCGTGCCGTACCCTTTGCCATGGTATTCAACTTCCCCAATCATAATGCCAAGAAAGGCGTTTCGGTGGAGATGGTCAACATTATGCAAGCTAATTTGACCGATAAGTGTATCATCTTCCGATAATACAATAAAATAACGATAACCTGTTAATTCTTGCAAACTTATTTTAACATTGGATAAGGATGTGTGGTTTTTATGACCGTCAAACGTGTCAGAAACATCCCTATCATTCATCCATTTTGCCCACTTAAATTGAATTTCGGTGTCTTCGGCATCAAATGGCGAGAGATACAAGTGTTCCCCTGTAATTTTTCGAAAATAACCCATAAAAACCACCTTAATAAAAATAATGCGGCTTACTAAGTGTAATAGAGCTAATTATTAATTTATCCTCCGCAAACGATTCAAAAAAATGACACGCGTCCAATTCCTCAAAATTAGGTCTTTACCCCGCTTTTTCCAAAAAAGCGGGTGGGTTATGCGAATGCTTGCATTCGCAACGGGGCGAAGCCCCACGGTTTTAATCTTTTACTCCTTCAAATTCCGTATATTCCGCTCCAACCCCTTTGGCTCTAACGCTAATTGCTGGTTATTTTGCAACGCGGCTACGCCCTCCAGCTTCACAGCACGGTCACCTGTGCATACGGGGCAAATGCACGTACCTGCGGCGTAGTCCTTTGGCTCAGTATATTTCGTAATTACACCCTCGTAGTTGCGCAAAATGGCGTTATTGCGCCCTTGGGAAATAAGGTAGTTAGGCATGACAGGGATTTTCCCACCGCCGCCGGGTGCGTCTACTACAAAGGTAGGCACGGCGAAGCCCGATGTATGCCCACGCAAGGCTTCAATAATTTCTATGCCCTTGGAAATAGGCGTGCGGAAATGACTCAACCCCTGCGATAAATCGCACTGGTAAATATAATAGGGGCGAATGCGCATCTTCACCAACCGTTGTACAAGGTCTTTCATCACATGCACGCAGTCGTTTACGCCCGCAAGCAGTACGCTCTGGTTGCCCAACGGAATGCCCGCGTTTGCCAGTTTTTCACATGCAACAATTGCTTCGGGGGTAATCTCTGACGGATGATTAAAATGAGTATTTATCCAAATAGGATGATACTTTTTAAACATGTTGCATAAATCATCTGTGATGCGCTGGGGGAGCACTACAGGAAGACGCGAACCCAGACGAATAATTTCTACATGCGGGATTTCATATAGTTTTTTGATAATATGTTCCAGTTTGTCATCATACAACAACAATGGGTCACCGCCAGAAAGTAATACATCACGTATCACGGGCGTTTTGGCAATGTGGGCGATGGCGTTTTCCACCTGCGCCATGGGCAATGGCTTATCTTGATGACCTGCGAAACGCCGCCGCGTACAATGGCGGCAATACATACTGCATTGGTCGGTAATAAGTAGCAACGCACGGTCGGGATAGCGGTGCGTAAGCCCAGTCACAGTAGAGTCTTTATCCTCGTGCAGGGGGTCCCCCATGTCCTCTTCCATTGTATCCAGCTCTGCACGAGAAGGGATGCACTGCAGGCGAATAGGGTCATTAGGTTGCGTGGGGTCGATAAGGGAAAGATAAAATGGCGTTATTGTCATGCGAAATTTTTGCAAACAATCGGAAATTGCAATTTCTTCCGCCACACTTATCGGGATAAGTTTTTTAAGTTCATCCACATTTTTTATTATGTTACGTTCCTGCCAAAGCCAATCATTCCACTGCTCAGCGGGAATACTCTTAAAAATGTCATTTCGCATTAGACATACCGCCTCTCAAATATTTCGCGTATTTTTTCATTTTCGCGCAACAAAGAAAGCGTAATTTCCGCATGACCGCGGGTATAGCCGTTGCCGACAATAATGGTCACGTCCTTGCCTACGCCTTCCGCACCCAGCGCCGCCTTGGTAAAGCTGGTCGCCATAGAAAAAAGATACACAATACCCCCATCGCGCACGGGTAAAATGCTGGACATTTCCGTATCGCCTACATTTACCACATTAAAGGAAATGTCATATTCGCGCCCGTTATTCGCGGCGAGTGCTTTTTCCAACACATCCAGCGGTTTTGTCGCATCACATATGATTACTTCATTACATAAGCCGCTTAAATTTTCGCGGTCTCTTTCCAGCACACACAGGGCCACAACGTTACCCGTGGGACCTGCTTGCTTCATCGCTTCGGCACAGCATAACATGCCCGACTTGCCGCCGCCGCCCAGTATTAGCACGCTGTCGCCCGGTTTTACCAGCTTTGACGTTTGCGCAGGCGCGCCCGCTACGTCCAGCGCCGCTAATACCAGCGCAACCGGCATATCATCGGGCAATTTTGCAAAAATGCCCGTTTCAAATAAGATTGCGTAGCCGCGTATATCCACGCGGTCAATATTCATATGTATTGCTGTGATTTCGTGTATGACAAGCGGCGTAAGAGAAAGGGAAACCAGCGTCGCAATTTTATCGCCCACTTGTACATCAGGCGTTAACGCGCTGCCAATCTCCGCAACTTCACCAATTAACATACCACCGGAGCCTGTAACGGGGTTTTGCATTTTACCCCGCGCGTTTACAATTTCAAGTATTTTTGCTTTAATCGCGTCGGGGTTGTCATTTGCTTCCTTGCGGATTTGCGTAAAAGACGCCGAGTCAATGTTTAACGACTGCACATTGATAAGAATTTCATTTTCATGAATTTTCATGGAATTATCTATAACCTGCGCTGCCTGCGGCAAAACACCCTTGGGCGTAATTACGCGGTGCGTACCGTATTTACAAGCCATGAAACATCACCCTATCACTGCAAAATATGTACGGTTATTTTCCCAGCCCCAAAATCTCCCGCGCTTCGTTAGGCGTTGCAATATCGCGCCCCAACTCCCGTGCCAGGCGCACGGTTTTTTCTACCAGTTTGCCGTTCGATTCCGCAAGCACACCCTTCGAAAGATAAATATTATCCTCAAAGCCCACGCGCACGTGCCCGCCCGAAACAATGCCAAGCACCGCCATGGGAAACTGCGCACGCCCAATCCCGCTTACGGTAAAGGTCGCATCGGTGGGGATACTGCCCGCAAGGTACGCAAAGTCCCGCGTTGTTGCGGCAATACCGCCGTTCACACCCATCACAAAATTAAAATGCATGGGCGCAAGGATAAAACCCAATTTACACAGCCGTACTGCCGTATCTATCATACCCTTATCGAAAACTTCTACCTCGGGTTTTATGCCAATTTCGAACATTTTTTTGCTAAAAATTTTTATTGTAGTTTCGGTGTTAACAAAAATTTCGTCCCCGCCAAAGTTAACCGTGCCGCAGTCCAGCGTTGCCATTTCGGGAGAAAGGTCCAACGGCTGCATTCGCTCTTCGTCCGTCATGCCTACCGCGCCGCCCGTAGAAGGTTGGATAATTACCCCGGGGCAAAGGCGCTTAATTTCATCCATGCATTCCGCAAAGCGATTTTTGCATTGCGTGGGTATCCCGTCGTCGGTACGCACATGCAAATGAATAATGCTTGCCCCTGCTTCAAAGGCACGGCAAGCCTCCTCACCGATTTCTGCCACGGTATACGGCACGGCAGGATTGTGCTGCTTTGTTACCTCCGCACCGCATATGGCGGCGGTGATAATTAATTTATTCACGAGAAAACCTCTGCTTCCCCTTTGGCACAACGCATGTACCGCTGGCACGGCACACAACAAAAGGCTCGTCCAACACTTGGGCGGCGGTTGCGCCCGCCTCGGGCAACGGCACAATCACTTTGCGCGCAATAAACACCATTTTACGCGATGTATTGCCTACGGAAACAATTTCCCCTTCCGCTTCAATATAGTCGCCCGCGTATACAGGGGCTAAAAATTCCACATTATCATAAGCGGCAAAAAGCCCCTCGTCCCCGTCATGGCGGATAAGAAGCTCTGTAGCAACGTCACCAAAAAGCTGCAGCATTTTTGCGCCGTCTACTAAATTGCCCGCATAATGGGCATCGTTTGTGCCCATGCGCATTCTAATCAACGACTTCACGGTTGATGTGACCCCCGATAGGCAAGAAAATGAATGTAACCTGCTTCATCTACGTGATATACCATACGAGGCATTACTTGGTCAAAAAAAGTGATGGGAATTAACACACGGAAGTTATACATCACGGGGGGCGCTTCCAATTCGCGGGGTCGGCTATCGCCCCATGAATAGTTGTTTACACCCATGGTTAGGCGCATCATTTCATGTTCACGAGTACTATCGCGCCAAAAAAATGCGGTATTTATATCATGGTCTAAGAATGTATAGTAATCCAACGCGCGTACAATAGGACCGATGGGTACGACTTTTAAGTTATAAATATCATCGCGTATTAAATATTCGCTGGGCGCGATTGGGCGCACGGGTACAATCTGGCTTCGAGTTAATGCAACGCGCCCCACATTGCCCGCCACGGTAGAAAGCTGAAATTCGTCAAACAAGAACACAAGCTGGGTATCAGTAATGTAAAAAGCCGCAAGGGGAGCAGTAGCCGCGGCGTAAAAGCGTTCGGGGTTATCCCGCGTCCAATCGGTAAGAATGCGTTCAACCAATGGGGCAACATTTAAGCCTAGTACTTGCTCGTGGCTCATCGTTTCGCCCGTTAATGCGCAGAAGTTAATCGACTTTACCGTAATACGCGGTGTTACGGCGGCAATATTTGCGTACATTACAACGGAAACAATTTCCCGCGTTGCATGTACCTCGTAGGAAAATGCTACCGTGCGGGCACGCAAACGCTGTGCATTTTCAATTAATGCCGTTGCTGCAACACTAATGCGGGCATTAATCCCTTCATAGGCTGCGCCAAAACTAGGCTGTACATCGGGGAAGTATCCGCGCAAAGCAATTTGATTTACACGGCGCGTAGGCGAACGGTCGGCTATCATTTCGTTTGTCCAACGAGGGGGTGGCGGGGGAATTTCTTCCTTTTCGTTCTCGCCGCCGTTATTTTCTTCATTTTCATTATGTTCGGGAGTGCTGCTTTCCATGTACAAAACATCGTTTCCTTCGTTATTTCCATTCACTTCATTCAAGCCATTCGCCAGCACGGGCATAATTAATGCAAATAAAAGAGCAAGGGCAACAATAAACCCTTGCAAAAACTTTCCAAACCCCAAAATGCTTTTTTTCATCATGGACACGCCCCAATACCTTTGTACCAGCATATGCGTATAGTGCCACGAAATTGTGCTTATTACAATTACATTGTGGTTACATTTACAAAAAGGTCATGCGTAAATTTTCCGACCCTTCTCATCAGCGATGCCGGACAGGCGGTAGAAGTAATTATTAATCACATCGCGCCATTCGCGGGCGTTTTCTAATTGGCGGGTTAAACGGTCGCGCACGGCTTCGTAGGCTTCTTGCGGGATTTTGCCGTTTAGGGTCTCCCACGTGGCAATAAAGCGCTTCACATCTTCTACGCCTTCGAAATGGGTATCATAAATATACTGGAGCAAGGTTTGTCCGCTTTTTAGCTTGTAATTGTAAGGCAAACGATGGAAGAAAAGGAGCAGCTTCTCGGGGCAGGTTTTCTTATTTTCATACAGGTCGCGCACGTAATGATGATATTGGGCGGTGTATTCCGTGCCGTGGGTGGTGCGGTCTACGCCGATTGCGGTGTGCGTTGCACGGTGGTACGTACCCCATTTCATGTATTCGTAGCCTTCGGGGGATGGTCCGTAATGGTGCGAAATATTTACCATCCAACCCAAACCCAGCGGCGAGTTATATTTTTCATACACCCAGCGCGATTCGAGCAACATATTTGCAATGGGCTCTACGATGGCGGGGTCTGTGCCGAAGGTGAGGGCAACCCAGTCGCGCATCAATTGCTCGGCAGAGAGCGCAGGGTTCCATGCCAGTCGCCCAAAGGCGTACAGGTTGGCTTGCGCAAGCAGATGCCCTGTCCAATTGTCGTCATTACCCGTGTTGGAAACAGCAACCATTGCCGTCACCTCGCGCCCTACAAGGTCGCGCGTCATGCACGATTCGGTAACAGGGGTATCTAAGATTTCCTCCCATTGTACGGCGGTGGCGTATAGGTCAATTTGCTGCCCTGTGTATTCTTGGGAAATTTGGAATTCCAGCCCTTGGGGGGTTTGCGTCATAGCGCCTAGGAGCGGCGAGTTAGGCTCGCGCACTTGGAAGTCCGACGGCCCGTGCTTTACCTGTAAAATTACATTGGGCGCAAATTTGCCATCCAGCGGAAAAAATTCGTTATACGCCGCCTTGGGGCGGTCGATGGTTTTATCGCGCCAATCTTGTTTGCAATTGTAAATAAAGCAACGCCAGTAAATTGTACCGCCGAAGGGTTCCAGCGCCTTGGCAATTACATTTGCGCCTGCATCTTGCGTTAAGCCCAGCGCCGCAGGTCCTGAGCGGAACTCCGAATCCGCCTTCATTAAAAAGCCCGCTAAATCGGGAATGTGTTTGTATACGCGCTTTGCCGCGTCTTCCCAATATTTTGCCACGGCGGGAACGGTGGGGTCGGATGTTTCCAGTCCCCCAAGAATGGCAGGGCTGTCAAAATGCACCGCCACAATAATACGAATGCCGAAGGGACGGAAAACCTCCGCCACCTTGGCAAGGTCGGGCAAGCCTTCCTCGGTGATGAGTTGCGCGCTGTCGGGATACACGTTTACATTGTTTACACTAATTTCGTTAATGCCAACACTGGCAAGCAAGCGGGCATAGTCTTTCAGGCGTTCCAAATCATAGCCGATGCGCCCGTTTTTGAAAAAAAACGACCGCCCCGCATAACCGCGCTCAATTGAACCGTCGGCATTATCCCAATGGTTAAGCACACGGCGTGCCACGGCGGGGACTTCCTTTACATTCATCGTTTCTACCGGCTCGCCAAGGGAAAGCCGCGAAAGTAAACCGTACACGCCGTACAGCAGCCCTTTTTCGCTGCCGCCCGAAACAGTTAGCCCGGAAAGGTCGCCCCTCAGGGTATAACCCTCGGGCGGCAATTTTTCGGCAAGCTCCAGCGTTATGGTATAATCCCCGTCTTCACTGGGTTTTTTACCAAAGCGGGTATCTAACCCATGGACAAATTCCTCGGAAGCAATGCCCTTTAACCCCGCCAGCTTTGGTAAAAATCCCAACTGGGCTTTTGTCCCTTCGGCAACAGGCTGCAACCATGCGCGATACCCAAAACTTTTCATATGTAACCTCATTTCCGCTAAATACGAAGCTGTGCTTCGTGATAGATACGAACCTTCGATTCGCATTATACGGACTTTCCTATTTCGGTGAAATAAAGTATAATGCCCCCTAACACAAAAAACATGGATTAGATAAGGAAATTTTGCATTTTGCACATGTAATAATCACGCATACCGAGTTGCTTGCAATTCGATTACTAAGGGGCGAGTAATATGTTATACGATGATTTTAACAATGCCGTACCCGTAATGGAATATTTTAACTACCGGGTAAACACCCCTGCATGGCAAATTGAACCTGCACAAACGGATTTTATCGACATTTCCTACGTAATAAACGGACGAGCAGAATACACGATAGACGGGCGCATCTACACTGTAAACGCGGGGGATTTGTTGTGTATTCCCGCCGGGTCGTCCCGCTCTGCCATCAGCAACGAACCCGAGAAATTTGCGGGCTTTGCTGCCAACTTTTTCATGCGCTCGGCAGAAGGCGCAGATGTTACGATTCCTCTGCCGCTTATTTCCCCCATCGGCATACACGAGGACGTAATTTCTCTGTATAAAAAATTAAACGTAGAATGGCTTCGGCGCTCCCCCGGCTATACCATGCGGGTGCGCGCCTTTTTTATGACCATTTTACAGCGCTACATGGCAATGCTGGTATACGAAGTGGACACCTACCGCTTTGACCCGCGGGTAAAAACCGCCATCCGTTATATCACCGACCATTATTCGGAACCCATGCACATTACCCAGGTGGCACACGCCGTGTCCCTTAACCCCGTCTATTTCGGCGCGCTGTTTAAAAAGGAAACCCAGGTGTCGTTCCGCGATTATTTAAATATGATTCGCCTCAACCAAGCCGAGGACATGCTGCGCACAGGTGAATGGAACGTAACCGAGGTAGCCCTGCGCTGCGGCTTTGGGGACGTTTTCTATTTTAGCAGGCTGTACAAGAAGCATAAGGGCGTACCGCCCAGCAGTGTGTTGGGGTAGGCGCACTACAGAAATTATGATAATATTTCTGCACGAAAGGGGCTTCCCTCATGCCTAAAATTAAATCCAGCACCGACCTTCGCAACCATTACTTGGAATTGTGCCAGATGCTTGGCGAAGGACGCAGGGCAATTAACGAAGGACGAAAACGCCCCGCAGAGGATGTTTTTAACGACATATTCAAGCGCATATCGGAGCGTGGAAATGGATAAATATCAAATGATGGAAATGATGGTTACATTTCAAAAAGCGATTATGGGCTTATCAACCATGCCCAAACGGCATCCCTTGATTGAGGATGCTTTTTTATATTCGCTGGGTTACCGCTCGCTTCCTGTGAAGAATTACAATATTTTTTATTCCATGGACGATACCCCAAATCTACCGCACGTAAATATCGAGCGCATTATTTACGCAGGGCGCGATTGGGAAAATATTATTAAACATGAAAGAAAATATTATTAAACATGAAAGAAAATATTATTAAACATGAAAAAGGTAAAAACGATGATTGACTACGCACAGGACATTGACCTTATCCTATCCAAAAGCTCCGCCCTTGGGGCAGGGCTGTGGACGACCCCCGACAAGCGGCTTACAAAGGGCTCGCCCTTCTCCGCCTTGGATTGCGCGTTAATGCTGCTGGAACTGGGCATGAAGCCCACCGACCCAATTTTACTTGAAGTGGCAGATTTATTCTTTAGCGTGTGGCGGGATGACGGGCGCTTTAAGCTTTCGCCTTCGGGAGGAATTTTGCCCTGCCAAACGGCGTATGGGGCGATGCTGCTGTGCCGCCTGGGTTACGCAGAGGATACGCGGATACAAAAAACCCTTCAGTATTTCTTGGAAACGCCTTATACCGACGGCGGCTGGCGTTGCAATAAATTTTCCTACGGCCGCGGACCGGAAACGGAATATTCCAATCCCCTGCCCACGTTAAATGTGCTGGACGCATTTCGGCATAGCGCGTACCTCAACAAGGAGCCCGCCTTGGACAAAGCCGTGGAATTTTTGCTGGAGCATTGGCGCATTCGCACCCCCATCGGGCCTTGCCAATACGGCATGGGCAAGCGCTTTATGCAGTTGGAATACCCCATGGCATGTACTTATAGCCTGTTCAACTATGTATATGTTTTGTCCTTTTACAAAAAAGCGCAGCAGGACAATCGGTTCACAGAAGCATTTAAAGCATTGCAAAATAAAGCCGTAGATGGCATGATGGTGGTGGAACGCAACTCCCCGCGGCTAAAGGGGTTAACCTTCTGTGAAAAAGGAAAACCCAGCGCCCTTGCCACTTTGCGGTTTAATGAAATTGTTGATAATCTGTCCCGTAAATAAGGTGTTCGTTGGAAAATTACGTATACTATTTTTCACATAAAAAACGAGAGGATGATTCACATGCACAAAGAGTACCTGGAAAAATCCCGTGCGCTTATCGCGCAAATGACGGTGGAGGAAAAGGTTTCGCAAATGCTGCACACCGCACCCCCCATCGAGCGGCTGGGCATCCCGGGCTACAACTGGTGGAACGAGGCCCTGCACGGCATTGCCCGCAGCGGCACGGCGACGGTTTTCCCCCAAGCGGTGGGCTTGGCGGCAGCCTTCGACCCCGTACTGCTCAAGGAAATTGCCACGGTTATTTCCGATGAAGGGCGTGCAAAGTTCCATGCCTACCAAAAAGAGGGCGACACGGATATTTACAAGGGGCTTACCTTCTGGTCGCCTAATATTAATATTTTCCGCGACCCGCGCTGGGGCAGAGGCCACGAAACCTACGGGGAAGACCCCTACTTAACCTCTAATTTAGGCGTTGCATTTATCCAAGGGCTACAGGGCGACGACCCCGAGAACGAGCTAAAAGCCGCCGCTTGCGCCAAGCATTATGCCGTGCATTCCGGCCCCGAGGCAGAGCGCCATAGCTTTAATGCCTTGTGCGACGATTACGACCTGTGGAATACCTATCTGCCCCACTTCGAAGCGGCGGTAAAAGAGGGCCACGTTGAAGCCTTCATGGGGGCGTATAACCGTACCAACCACGAGCCTTGCTGTGCCTCCGAAAAACTGATGAACGAAATACTTCGCGGCAAATGGGGCTTCGAAGGGCATTTTGTCAGCGACTGCTGGGCGGTAGAGGATTTCTACAAGTACCACAAAATTGTAAACGGCCCTGTGGAGTCCGTAGTCCTTGCCATCGAAAAAGGCTGCGACCTATGCTGTGGCCATGTATTCCAGGTGGCGGTACAGGCGGTAGAATCGGGCAAGCTGCCCGAGGCGTTGCTTGACCGTGCCCTAGAGCGTCTCTTCGTATGCCGCATGAAATTAGGCTTGCTTGGCGGCAAGGAGAACCCCAAATACACCGGCATTCCTTACGACATTATTGACGGCGCTAAGCACAAGGCATTCAATTTAGAAGTGGCGAAGCGCACCACCGTATTATTGAAAAACGACGGCGCATTACCCTTAGACATTAGCAAATTAAACTCCATTGCCGTAATTGGGCCAAACGCCGCAAGCATTCGCGCGTTGGAGGGTAACTACAACGGCACGGCGACCCAATACATTACCGTACTGGACGGCATCCGCGAAATTGCGGATGAAACAGGGGTAAAGGTAAACTACGCACTGGGTTGCCATCTTTACAAGGACCGTTTCTCTAACCTTGCCATTACCGACGACCGCATTGCGGAAGCCCTTGCCGCTACCCGCAATTCCGACGCCGTTGTACTGTGCCTTGGGCTGGACGCGGACATTGAGGGCGAACAGGGCGATACGGGCAACGAGTATTCCAGCGGCGATAAGGAGCACCTCAATTTACCCGGCCGCCAGCAACATCTATTAGAAAAAGTAATCGCCGCCGCAGGGGGCAAGCCCGTTATTGTGGTATGTATTGCGGGTTCTGCCCTTGCGCTCAATTATGCGGACGAAAAGGCGAACGGCATTATCCATGCCTTCTATCCCGGGGCAATGGGCGGGCGTGCCATTGCGGAAATTATTACGGGGCGTGCCAATCCTTCCGCCAAGCTGCCCGTTACTTTCTACCGTTCACTGGACGACCTTCCCGGCTTCAGCGATTACAACATGACCAACCGCACTTACCGTTATTTTACGGGGGAACCCTTGTATGGCTTTGGTTTTGGGCTAACCTACACTAAGTTTGGGCTGGAGGTATTAGGCCACGACAAGCAAACTGTGAAGGTAAAAGTAACCAACAACGGGCAAATGGAGGGGCGCGAGGTATTACAGGTGTATGTAACCTCACCCAACCAGAAGGAGAAATACAGCCTGTGCAGTGTGGCAAGCGTTCCGCCGTTAAAGGCGGGGGAAAGCACGGAGATTACGATGCAGCTTTCTTCCAAGGCGTTTTCGCGGTATGACGCCAATGGCGATTTATACGAAATTGCGGGGCCGCATACGTTGCATGTAGGTTTTACACAACCCGATGCACGGAGTGAGGGGCTGTATGGGGTTGGGTGTGTAAAGGTGCAGGTTTAGTTTAAGGTAAGGTAAAAGATTAAAACCATGGGGACTCCGTCCCCACACCCCTGGAAACTTTTGAAAAAGTTTCATCAAAACTTTATTAGAAACCGCGCGACGCGCGGTTTCTGGTAGTTTTTGCCCCGCTTTTTTTCAAAAAAGCGGGCAGGGGTTTGGGGGCGGAGTCCCCTGTTATTCATTAACAAAACGCCATAAAACAGGAGCGATAGCATGTTATTAAACTACGACCGTTATCTAGTATTTGAGGAGCTAACAAAAGCACTGCATGATTTGGCGGCGGCGTTTCCGCAACTGGCGCAGTTAAGGAGCATCGGCAAATCCGGCGAAGGGCGCGACCTGTGGTTAATGGAAATTACGGATACACGCACAGGCACGGCGGACAGTAAGCCCGCTTACTTAATTGACGGCAACCACCACGCAGGGGAGGTTACGGGCTCTATGGTTGCGCTGTATACCATTGACGAGCTGCTAAGCCGCGCCGAAGAGCCTGAGTTTGGCGAGCTTCTTAAACGGTATACCTTTTATATTTTGCCCCGCCTTTCCCCCGACGGGGCAGAGGTATACCTTACCACGCCCAACATGTTACGTTCTGCGCCGCGCCCCTATCCCTTTACGGAAAAACTGGCGGGCTTAACCCCCGAGGACATTAACGGCGACGGGAAAATCCTCCTCATGCGCGTGGCTACGCCCTTGGGCAATTGGAAGGAAGACCCCGCAGACAGCCGCCGTATGCTCAAGCGCCTTCCCGACGAAGAAGGCGGTACGTACTATGCCATTTACCAGGAAGGGCTTATCCACGAATTTGACGGCCATACCTTCGAGCAAGCCCCCACCCATTGGGGGCTGGACTTTAACCGCAACTACCCCGAGGTGTGGGCATTGCACCACAAAATGCCCGGCGCGGGTAATTATCCCCTTTCCGAGCCGGAAACCCGCGCATTGGCAAACTTTGTGATAAGCCACCCCAATATTGGCGGCGTTTCCACCTTGCACACCACGGGAGGCGTGATTATTCGCCCGCCAAGCATTAAACCCGAAAAGGACAGCGACAAAGGGGATATGCGCATTTTCAAGGAAATTGGCGCAATGGCAACAGAAGAAACGGGCTACCCCTGCGTACATTGCCGCGACGGTTTTTTCCTGGACCCCGAGCTAAACCCCCTAAGCGGCGCTTTTGACGACTGGCTGTATTCCCACATGGGCATACCGGGTTATACGGTGGAATTGTGGGACTTGCACCTGCGCGCCGGGGTGCAAATGTGGCCGCGCAAGGCAAAGGAAAGCGGCGAAATCGCCGAGGACTACGCGAAGGTGTTGAAATGGATTGATACGGAAATGCAGGGCGAAGGCTTTACCCCATGGACGCCCTTTACCCACCCCCAACTGGGTGCGGTGGAAATCGGCGGCTTCGACATGAAGTTTTTACAGCAAAACTGTCCGCCCCGTTTTCTTAAACAGGAATGCGAGAAAAATGCCCGCTTCTTTTACCGCCATGCCCGTACGCTGCCCCGTCTGGTGCTGGATAAGCCCGAAATCACCAAGCTGGACGAAAGCACCTGGAAAATCGGCATCGACGTGCTAAACCTTGGCTACCTTGCCACCTATCTTACACAAATGGCGCAATCCATAAAAATAACGCGCCCCGTTAAAATTACACTACAGGGCGCGGAAATATTGGACGGCAAAGCCGAGCGGGAGCTTCCCCAACTGGAAGGCCGCGCCGCAATACGGGAAGGCTACGGCTTTGGCGCAGGCAACATCGTTCACCAAAAGAAACATGTGAGCTGGATTATACGCGCCAAAACAGGGGACACCATTACCCTCCACGCCACATCCCAAAAGGCAGGCAACCCGAGTTTGGAAGTTGTGCTAAAGAACGATTAAAAATAACCTCATAATAAATTCTTGCAAAGCGCGCTTGACATTTCTTGCAAAGCGCGCTATTCTTTTTATGCAAAGCAAACTATACACGGCAGGTGATGCATTGAAAACAAAAATACCGGAATTTCGCAAACGGCAAAAGCTCTCCCAGGAGGAGCTTGCCCTTGCGGTGGGTGTAACGCGGCAAACCATTACTTCTATAGAAGTGGGGAAATACACCGCGTCGCTGGTGTTGGCGTACAAGATTGCCAAATTTTTTGACCAACACATCGAGGACATTTTTGACTTTTCAGAAGCGGAGGACGAATAACATGGAAGCGTACAAAAAGGAATTAAAATGGAAAATAGTTTTGACGGCAATAAGCCTATTCTTTATCGCAGTAAGCATGGGGGTGCTCATTTTTCTAATGCTTTACGAAGGCGAAACACCAAATTGGATAAAAGCCTATCTGGGATTTTTTCTGGGGATATCTATAGTCATGGTAGAGTCCCTTGTTAAAAATGTGCGCGCGATAAAAAACGAAACCCGTTTAAAGGCAAAATACATTGAGGAAACGGACGAACGCCTGACCCTCATCGAGCATAAAACGGGAACTGCTATATTCCCTATTTATTATTTATGCCTTGTTGTAGCTATGGCGGTGGCGGTTCACATTAACGTAACGGTAGTTATAACATTAGCATTCGCCTTATTATTACAAGTTGCAATTAAACTAATCATCCAAGCCTATTATAAGCGGAAATTATAAGGAGGAATTATAATGAATTGGAAATTAAGAGGAAAAATCGGCGCGTTAGCAATATTGGTGTATGTAGCATCTTACCTAGTCGGGCGGGTAACAGATATTTTTCTGTTTTGTAATATTTGTGCATTTATTATAGTTGTGACAGGTGCATATTTACTCGCAGACGCGCATCTCGAAAAAAGGAGCGCTTATGCCGAAAATTAAAATAAATAACCACGAAATTTTTGTGGACGAAGGGGAACGCTTTTTCCAAATCAATGACATTTCGGGGGAGGCTTTAACTACCCTATGGCCTACCTTGGTAACGCGGTACGAAGGGTTTGACGTAAATTTATGCTTCCGCGATATGCCCGCCCCCGAAGAAGCCCTCGCCCGCATTGGCGCAACGGTGCTGGAGGATTGTGTGCGATTCATCGTAACGCCGCAAACATTTACGCCGTGCAAAAACCCCGCGGATATTATTATCGAGCCGCTTTCATTAGAAAATGACGCGGATTTTAACGCCTTCGCCGCGTTGCACGACGCACTGCCCGACATGTTTTGGACCAGCCAACGCGTCCGCGAAAAGTGGGATATATGGCGCGTTTTTATCCTGCGGGAGGGCGAAAAAATCACAGGGTATGCCTTGCTTCGGCTATATCAAGACGAAACAAGTGAGACTTATGCCGTAGAAGCAAGGACACAGGCGCACCGTACCGCGTTATTTTCCACCGCTGCGCAATGCGCCTTTGATAATGGCAAAACCAATGTAATTGAAATGGTGGAGCGCGATAATATCATAGAAGAACGCGATGCCCTGCACGCCGTAGGCTTCGCAGAATCGGGTTATTACAAGGGGTATGAAGCATTATGCAAATAACGGCGTTTCAAATGAAGATGATTGCCATCATCGGCATGGTGCTGCAACATGCGGCATTGGCGTTACCAGATGCCTTTCCCCTTGGGGTGGAAATTTTCTTGCAAATATCGGGCGGGCTTACATTTCCGATAATGGCGTTTTTGTTGGTGGAGGGATTTCGCACTACGTCAAACATAAGCAAGTACAAACAACGCATCGCCATTTTTGGCGCTATATCCTTTGTGCCGCATTTGTTTGCGTTGGGCTCAGGCTTAAATATAATGTTTACGTTGTTATTTGGGCTAATGCTGCTGGAATACCATGCCCGCAGCGGCAAAACAGGCACGTTTTGGGGTATGGCTGTATTGTTAACGCTTATTTCTACTGTGTTCGACTGGGGGATTATTGGACCGATTGTGATTTTGTTATACGGCGCAATGAAAAACGAAAAGCTACGGCGCGCCCTTGTGCCTGCGTTCTTTGCGGTAGGGGTTATTGTTTCCGGTGCGTTATTTAGCGCTGTACTTTCGGTATTTAATTTAGACATGACGGGGTACGAGGCTTCCCCCGCTATGATGTTCTTCCCCATCGGCGCATTGCCGGCAATTCCGCTATTGCTTATGTACAAAGGCGAACGGGGCAGAAAATCGAAGTGGTTCTTCTACATTTTCTACCCCGCGCATTTGGTGGTGCTTGCGGTCATTTCATTAGTGATGGGGAATAATGTGCTGGTTTCCACCATACAGGAAATGCTGGCGAAATTTTAATTATTTACCCCCGTATCTTCCGTGCCATAGTCATGGCTTTTTCTTCGTCTACGGTTTTTAATTCTTTGTTACGCATCAGGATTTTTCCGTTTACAATTACATCCCGTACGTCCCCCGCCTGTGCCGAATAAGCGATGGCGGCGGTTGGTTCGCCCAGTGGGCATAAATGGGGTTGGTTTGTGTCTACGAGGATAAGGTCCGCCTTTTTCCCCGCCTCCAGTTGCCCGCAATCGTTAAAGCCCAGCGCCTGCGCCCCTGTATGGGTCGCCATCGCCAGCACTTGAGATGCAGAAATACTTGTTGCATCTTTGTTGACGCCCTTGTGCAAAATGGTGGCCAAATGCATTTCTTCGAACATATTTAGGTTATTGTTGCTGGCGCAACCGTCTGTGCCCAGCGCCACCTTTACCCCCGCTTGCAGCATTTTTTCGATGGGAGCAATGCCGTTGCCCAGCTTTAAATTGCTGGTGGGGTTATGAGCGACATATGCCTGCTTGCTTGCCAACAGTTTTATGTCCTCGTCATTTAACTGTACGCAATGGGCAAGAAGGGTGGGCACGTCAAATACGCCGAGGTCTGCGCACATTTGGGGGGGCGTTTTGCCGTATTTTTGGAAGGTGGTTTCCTCCTCAGCAAGGCTTTCGGACAAATGCATGTGAATGGGCAGCCCAAGGGACTTTGCCAGCGCCGCCGCCCCTTGTATTGCTTCCGTGTCATACAAGAAAAGAGAATGTATTTCCACGAAGGTTTTAATGCGCCCGTCGGAAGCGTTGTTCCATTGGGCGATAAAATCACGGCACCCCTGCTCGTTGATGATTTGCCCGCCCCCACGCGCCGCGGAAATAATCGGCCCATAGCACAGGTTAGCGCGGATGCCCGTCTCCGTAACGGCTTGGGCTACTTGCGGGTTATGGGCTTGTAAATACATATCCGCGAAGCAGGTCGTACCGCCACGAATCATTTCGGCTATGGCAAGCTGTGTACCCCAGTACACATCATCACCGGACAGCTTATTTTCAAAGGGAATAACCCGCTCAAAGAGCCATTCCGAGAAGGCGCAGTCGTCGGCAAGGTTACGTTGCAGCGCCGTTGCCGCGTGGGTGTGGGCGTTTACCAAGCCGGGCATGGCAATGCAGTTTGTTGCGTCTATTATTTCATCGGGGGGAAAGTTGGCGGGAGCGCTCCCAATGAAGGAAATTGTGCCGTTTTCTATACCTATGTCCTGTACGCCATTGTTTAATGTTGTGGCATTTTTGATTAAGATTTTCATACGGTTTCCCCATTTTCCTTGATATTTTTTATTACGGTGCTGATTAGGTTGCGTACTTTTTCCGCGTTATTTTTCATGGTGTTTAGCACCATTTCGTAGGTGACGGGGGCTTCCCCTTCCTTCCAGCAGTCGTAGTCCGTTACCATGGCAATAGCTTGGTAGGGTATGCCCAACTCCTTGGCGAGGGGACATTCGGGGACGGTGGTCATGTTAATCACGTCCGCGCCGATTTGGCGGAACATATGTGATTCGGCGCGGGTGGAAAACCGCGGTCCTTCGATGGTTATCATCGTTCCCTTTACGTGGTGGGAAAGGCTAAGCCCTTTCGCCGCTTCTACCAGCCGTTGGCGCAGGGTCGCATCGAAGGGGGTCGCCATTTCCGTATGCACTACTTCCTTTTCGTGGAAGCTGAGCTTGCGCAGCTTTGTCCAGTCGATGAATTGGTCGATAAAAACCAAGTCCCCCGGGGCGTATTCCTCCCGCAACGAGCCACACGCCGTGGTGGCAAGGATATGGGTACAGCCCGCTTCCTTTAGCGCCCAAATATTGGCGCGGAAGGGTACAAGGGTGGGGGAAATGGTATGCCCCTTTGCGTGCCGCGCCAGCATAACCACGGGTATGTCGTGAATCGTACCGTGTACCAACGCATCCGAAGGCTTGCCGTGGGGGGTGTCCATTTCCTTCCGTGTTGTGTTGCCTGCGGGCATAAGCTCGCCCATGCCGCTTCCGCCAATAATGCCGATTTTTACTGCCATGTAAAACACCTTCCTTTTATTTAGTTAATTTTTCTACGGAGAAAATATATCAAAAAAATCCCCACCCCTGCAAAAACGGTTACCCCTGCCAACAGCTTTGCAACCACTAGCGCGAAAGCGGTCACCGCTTCCCACGGGGAAGGGGTAGGTACTGCTGTGGGGGGTGCTTGGGGGGGTGGGGCATAAGTCGCCGCGGGGACGTGTAATACCGCGGGGGCATCACTCTGCGGGGTATTTATCACAATTTCCCGCGGGGGGGTGGCGGGCAGGGGTACGCCCGCAAGCTGGGAAAAGCCATGGCTTAGCAGCGCAATGGTATCTGCAAAGGTAGCCGCCGCGCCTTCGGTATACAGTACCGTTACAATTAGCCCGCGGTTATCCTGTACGGAATAGGTAGAAAGGGTATTTTTTGCGGCGCGTATCCAGCCTGTTTTGCCCCCCACCACAAATTGGCTGTAAAAGCTGTCCTCGTCGCGAATTAGGCGGTTTGTATTACGTAATGTCCGCCCTTCGGGGTGGCGTATTGAGGCGGGGAAGGTAAAAAATTCCGTACCGATAATTTCCAGGAAAACGGGGTGCGTCACCGCTTCGCGCATAATCAGGGACATATCATATGCCGTAATGTGTTGCCCATCCCCGGGAAGCCCGCAGGCGTTGACAAAATGCGTATTTACCGCACCCAACTCATAGGCGCGGGCATTCATCATACCCAAAAAATCCGCCAGCGACCCCGCCACAAATTCCGCCAGGGCGTTTGCCACCTCGTTTGCCGAGGGCAGCATAATACCGTGCAGGGCTTCCCACACGGTAAGCTGGTCGCCTGCACTTAGGCGCATGTTTGCGGCGTACCACGGCAAGGCAACGGCGGTTTCGCTCATTACTATTATTTCGTCCAAGTCCGTTACGTTTTCCAGCACCACCAGCGCCGTCATTACCTTTACAAGGCTTGCGGGGTAATGCTTCTCGTGCTGGCGGTATTCGTACAAAACCAAGCCCGTTTGGGCACACATCACATTCACCGCGCCTGCGATATAAGCAGGGGCGCGGTGCGCGGCAGCGAGGAGAAGCATACACGCCAAAGCGAGTATAATGGGCAGGCATTTTTTCATGGTCGGATTATAGCATGGGTGTGTGAAAGACAAAAGAATAAAAGCAACTTGTGGCGATGGTTTTGAATTTTATATCAGCGGGGAATTATGGAATTGTATAATCCGGAAAAAACATGCCAAATAATCCTTATTGATATACCCGATTGTTTTGAAGTTCACAATGACTACTTAAAAGTGACAATTACAATAGACAGCACATTCCCCTTGGTTTACTTGGCGAAGCGTAGGTCCTTGGCGATGAGTGCCTTCTGCATGAGATTAAGCATGGTCTTGTCCCCCTTCATTTTTGGTGGAAAGTAGCGCGAAATATATTTCTTCTACGCCGGCTTTTTCGGATGAAACATGAAATATCTGCTCGCCACCGTCTACAAAAGGATTTAACAATGGCGGGAATTTCGTCCTCGCTTTGTACGTCCATTGTATAAAATGGTTACGCCTTCATTGCGTGCTAGGTCTTTTATAATGCGATTTACGCTTAGCGCGCTCTCCGGGTCCAGTGCCGAGGTGGGTTCGTCCAAAAACAGGATTTTTGGCTTATGCATCATAGCACGGGCAAGGGAAAGGCGTTGCCGCATTCCCGTGGAATAGTTGCTTAGGTCGCGGTCTTGTGCGTCGATTAATTCCAACTGTGCCAGCAACTGCACGGCACGTTCTTTGCTTTGCGTGGGAGAAAGCCCAAACATTTTGCCGTAGAAAAGTAGATTCTCCAGCCCCGATAAATTGCCGTACATTCGCGCGTGTTCGGTGACTACTCCCGCAATGCGATGTACTTCTACGGGATTTTTGACGGGATATGTCAACCAATGGAAAACCGGGAGAAGGAATAAACCCGCAGGGGCTTTGACCTTCCTGCAAAAAATGTGCTATTCTGCCATATAAAATTAAATCCCCTGCGGGATTCATCTAGGAGGGCAATAATGACAGACAAATTTGCGGCAATTAACAAAAAGCTACGCGGCGGCGTAATTATGGACGTGACCACGCCCGAGCAAGCAAAAATTGCACAGAGAGCGGGCGCAGTTGCGGTAATGGCACTGGAGCGCGTACCTGCAGACATTCGCGCCGCAGGCGGCGTGTCAAGAATGAGCGACCCGGGCATGATTCAAAAAATTCAAGCGGCGGTAAAAATTCCTGTTATGGCGAAGTGCCGCATCGGGCACTTTGTGGAGGCGCAAGTACTTGAGGCCATCAACATCGGCTATATCGACGAAAGTGAAGTGCTAACCCCCGCAGACGACGTATATCACATTGACAAAACGCAATTTTCCTCGCCTTTTGTGTGCGGGGCGCGTAATTTGGGGGAAGCGCTAAGGCGCATCCAAGAAGGCGCAGCAATGATACGCACCAAGGGCGAAGCAGGCACGGGCGATGTGGTACAAGCCGTGCGCCATTTGCGTACTATTCTGGGCGAAATGCGTGCGCTGACAAGCAAATCAGAGGATGAATTGTATGTAGCGGCACGCGACCTTGCCGTACCTTATGCGCTGGTGCAATATGTAGCAAAAAACGGTAAATTACCCGTACCCAACTTCACTGCGGGCGGCGTTTCCACCCCTGCCGATGCAGCATTAATGATGCATCTGGGCGCGGAAGGCGTGTTCGTAGGCTCAGGCATTTTCAAATCGGGCGACCCCGCAAAACGTGCAGCTGCCATTGTAAAAGCCGTAAAGCATTTCAAAGACGCAAAATTAATCGCCGAAATCTCAAAAGACCTCGGCGAAGCGATGGTGGGTATTAACCCACAGGAAATTGAGATTATCATGGAGCAACGGGGGGTTTAACTCCCCAAATACATATCCCCCGCTTTAATTAACCCCTTCCTGCGCATCAGTTCGGAAAGCGCAAACGCCACGGCGGCAGGCACAACGATACAGGCAAGCAGCATGGGTACAAACCCGCTCATTCCCATTGCGTAAATGGTTTGGAACGGACCAACCAGCCCGGACGTTCCCATACCTGCGCCAACGGAGGTAGTTCTCATGCCCAGCAATACTGCGGCAACGGGTCCTGCAATAATACTTGCCGTGATTGGCGGCAGCCATATCCACGGATTTTTAATGATATTGGGCATTTGAATCATCGACGTGCCTATACCCTGCGCAATAAGCCCGCCTGTGCCGTTTTCGCGGAAGGAGCTTACCGCAAAGCCGACCATTTGCGCGGAAGCACCCGCAAGTGCCGCCCCTGCCGCAAGCGTGCCCATTTCCGCTACGCCCGCAGGCGGAATGCCAATGCCAATAGCAATACACAGCGCCGCCGATGAAATAATGGGCAGCGTTAACGTTAAGCCAATAATCAACGCAATTAAAATACTCATGGGGAAGGTGTGCAAATCGGTAATCCGCACAATAAATTCGCCGAACCGCCCCATCGCTTGGGTAATAATCGGCGTAATAAGCAGCCCTATCGCCCCGCCAATTACAATCACCAATGCAGGAATGATAAGCAAGTCGAACTTCGTTTTTCCCTCAATGCGCCGTATCAGTTCAACGGCGATAAGCACGGAAAGCAATGCGCCGTGAGGGTCGCCCACCACAACAGACGCCACCGCAATGCCGCCTTCTGCAAACCGAAGCGTTCCTGCCCCAAGCGCCCCGGCCGAAACGGCAGCAAGCAGCGTAAAAGGCTTTAGCGTCGATTCGCCGTCTGCGTTTACAACGCGCTTCATCGCCACGCCTGCGCCAATGGCAGGTCCCATCATTAATTGTGCGGCACGTCCAATTTGCTCTATGCCCAGCGCAATTGATGAAATAAGCGCGCTGTCAATATTCCCAAGCAAGCTCCCTATTTGTGAAATTATCGTACCAATGATTAGGGACGCAAAAAGTCCCTTGGTCATTCCGTCAAATATGGTTGCGAGATATTCCCTTACCGTCATTTTTTTCACATACATCTCCCCTTTTTCACATGTCATGACACATGCAAAGAATATGGGAAAATTTTAATCCTGTCAATGACTGATGATACTTAATTCTTAACTAAATATCCAGCATTATTCAAAGCATGACAAACCTGTTCAAAATGCGATTTGTTGCAACAAGCAATTGTATGCAAATGCACGCCATGTGTAAGCACCGATAATAATTTAACTTCAAGTGACTTTACCCGGTCTATAAAAATATCAACATCGTCACGGGTTTTAATGTTTAACGGACCTGTAATTTCTCCATACAATTCATGCTCAACGATTACATTTACAACCGTTGCTCCTAAATCTACAATTATATACAGTTCATTTATGGTATTTTCGGCATTGTGACAGCAGGCAATTTTTCCGACATGTTGGTTTAAATCCCTAAGCGCCGGCACAATATAGCCCCTTGCTGTTGCTATTATCTCATACCCCTGTGCGCGCAATATTGCAACATCCCCAACGATAACTTGACGGCTTACATTCAATTCTTTTGCCAATGCGGAAGCGCTTACAGGCATATTGCTTTCGTTAATCATTTCAAATGCTTTTGCTCTGCGGGTAGCTGTGTCCATACCAATGCCCCTTCAATTTTAAGCAACGTTTTCATAAAAAAACTGTCATACCTTGTACCATTGCGCGTAGTTGCGCTTTTTGGGAAGCAATGTATAATAAACCCCATAAAAAGGAAATGCAAGGAGGCTCTTATGCAATCATCAATTGTAAAAAACGACCTGGGCACAATTACCATCGACAATGAAGTAATAGGTCGTATGGCTGGCTTGGCAGCCATGGAATGCTACGGTGTTGTGGGTATGGCAGCCAAGAGCATTCGCGACGGTCTGGTGCATTTATTAAAAATCGAAAGCCTGACCAAGGGCGTGCGCACAAAAGTAACAGACGACGGCGAGCTTATCATAAATTTGCACATTATCGTGGAATACGGTACAAATATCGTTGCCATCGCGAATACATTAATAGAAAATGTGAAGTATAAACTAGAAACAAGCGTAGGGCTAACCGTGCGCGAAGTGAATATATTTGTAGAAAGTATTCGTGTATAGCGAATACGGAGCATTCGCTTTAGGAGGATATATCGTGGGTTTAATTAGCATAGACGGCAAAGCATTGCGTAAAATGATAATCGGCGGCGCAAATGAATTAATACGCAACATTGCGCCCCTTAATGCATTAAATGTGTTCCCCGTACCCGATGGCGACACAGGCACAAATATGTCGCATACCGTAGCCGCCGCCGCGCGGGAAGTGGCAAAACTAAACACCCCAAACATCAACGACATTGCCAAAGCTGCAAGCAACGGCGCATTACGCGGGGCGCGAGGCAATAGCGGGGTAATTCTTTCGCAATTATTCCGCGGTTTTTCCAAGGGATTGGAAGGCAAATCAACCGCCAAGGCAGAGGATTTAGCCGTAGCACTTGCCAAGTCATCGGAAATGGCGTACAAAGCGGTAATGAAGCCCAAGGAAGGCACAATGCTTACCATTGGGCGCGCTTTCGCAGAGGGCGCACACGATGCCGTAGCCGCGCAAAAGGACATAGAACTATGCCTAGTCGCCGTCATTGAACACGCAAATAAGGTACTCGCCAAAACACCCGATATGCTTCCCGTGTTAAAGGAAGCAGGGGTTGTAGATTCGGGCGGTATGGGGCTGGTATGCTTCTTACAAGGGGCGTTAAGTGCCATGCGCACCGAGGGCGAAGTTACGTTGTTAGAAATTTCTGCCCAGTCTAATGAAGGTATAGCCTCCGCGGGGGCTTCCATAGACCCGTCGCAAATCACCTTCCCCTATTGCACGGAATTTTTGCTAAAACTTGACGCGCCGGAAAAACACAAGCCGGGCGTTTCTCACGATGTAGAAGGCACGTTAAAAATTTATCTTTCAAGCATCGGTGATTCGGTTGTCGTTATCGAGGACGCGGGACTGGTAAAAGTACACGTACACACGGGCGACCCGGGCAAAGCGCTGCAAAAAGCCCTGCAATTCGGCGATTTATTAGACATTAAAATTGACAATATGCGTCAACAGCACCACGGCTTGCTCGACTTTACCGCTTCTGACGCGCCAGTTCCCGCTAATAACGCGGCTACGCCTGCCATTCCTGCCCCGATTGCCGTGCAAGCACCGCCCAAAACTGTGGGCGTAGTTGCGGTAACATCGGGCGCGGGGCTGCGCGATTTGTTCATAGGTCTTGGCGCAGATGTGTGCATCGAGGGCGGTCAAAGCATGAACCCAAGCACCGAGGATATTGAAAAAGCCATTGCGCAGGTAAATGCAAAGACAGTCATTGTGCTTCCCAATAACAAAAACATTTTGCTTACCGCACAGCAAGCGGGGCAATTAATCACCGACAAAGCGGTTCACGTTATCCCTACTGTTTCCGTAGCGCAGGGCATGGCGTGTATGGTTGTCAATTCCGACACCATTCCCATTGAAGAAAACTTGACAGGTATGAGAGATGCCATGTCCACCGTACATTGCGGACAAGTAACCCAAGCCGTGCGCGACACCGTTTTAGGCGGAAAAGAAATAAGAGAAGGCGATTTTCTATGCTTGTACGACGGTGAAATTACCCTTGTTGAAAAATTCTTACAACCGGGCGTAAAAGCCCTCGCCGACTACATGCTTACCAAGGGCGGCGACATTGTGACCATTTTCCATGGCGAAGGCGCAAACGGCGAATTGGCGGAGGAATTGGCAACCTACGTGCGCACCAAGTTCCCCCATACGGAAGTGGAAGTGTACGACGGCGGACAGCCGCTGTATAGTTATATTATTTCGGTAGAGTGAAGGATTAAGACTATAACCGCCTTCGGCGACGAACTTTTTGAAAAAAGTTCGACAAAAACCTTGATATGGACTTGGGCTGTTGTTGTGTGCCCTAATTTTGAAGCCAGCGAATGCTGGCTTCTATTTTTTGGGGTGTAACCTCGTCCACATAAAGAAGTGCGCCAACCGAGAAAATATTTTCTTCATGGGTAAGGTCTATATGTCCGTTATATTTTTCCACGGACTTGCGGATATTTTTTAAGTCGTGACCGTGTTCGTCGCCGTCTTTTCGGGTGGATATGCGCTTATCGTCTGTGTTGTTGTCATATTTAACCACGCCGTCAAAAGTATTTTCTACTTGGATAAACAGACTTTCCCTGCTGTATTCAATATCCAGCTTTATTCGCTTTTCTTCGACCTTGGCAACCGCGCTGCCGCGTTTCGCAACCCAAAGATTTAATCTTTTATTCTTCCATCTTTTCATGCTATACTTTCCCCCATGTTTACGCGATTTTTTGCCCGCATGAGGGCATTTTATTTTGACAATCCGCTTGCTGTGCGCTATGGCGTTGACGGTTTGCTTGTGCTTGGTGCAATTTCCCTTGCGGTGAATAACAATAGCATATTTGCTTTGCGGCTTGGTGCGGGTGATTTTCAATTAAGCCTTATTCATTTGTTACCGCAGGGATTGAACATGCTGCTACTAATTCCCGCAGGGCTTTTTGCGGATAGTCTTATAAATAAACGAAGAATGCTGTCCGGTGCATTATTGCTTGCGGCGGCTTTTTTTATGCTTGCGGGTTTTTCTGCCTTCATTCCTGTGCATACGGTGTACTTTTTTCTTGGGTTTGTTGCACTGGCGAATGTATGCATCGCCATGTATAACCTTACGTGGCAAGCATTTTTCCCGGAAGTGGTGGACGCAGAAAAACGGAACGCGGTGCTTACCTTCCGCGCGCGTATTACGATGGTCATATCGGTGATAATGCCGTTGGTAAGTGGGGGCATTTTGGCGGCGGTACCTTCCCACGACGGCAAGGTACGCGTGCATCAGATTTTTTATATACTTGTGGGCGTGTTGTTAATTGTGAATGCGTTTTACCTGCGGCGGTTGCAAGCCGTAACCCCTGCCGCGCCTAAGCGCGTTTCCCTTGCGCAATTTAAAACGGCGGTAAAACGGCTTTCTAAGAACAAACCATTTATCGGCTTTGCAGGGGTTGCGCTGTTTTTTCATTTAACGTGGCATGTGGACTGGACGCTGTATTTTATTGGGCAGGCAAATTATCTGCATATGAACGAGTTTCAGCTAAGCTTAACGGGGGTTGGGGCTACCTTGGCGCAGTTGGTAACGCTGGCGTTTTGGAGCAGGCAAAACGCCAAGCATGGGGTGGAAAAACCCGTAACCTTCGGCATTTTAGGACTTAGCTTATGCCCCATTGCAATGATATTGGCGCTAAGTGTTCCTGTGCGCTTGGGTATTCCTGTGTTTCTTGGGGCAAATTTTATTGCGCATATGGCGTTTGCTACCATTGCGGTAAGCTTTTTCCAATGCCTGTTAAAAGTAGTGGATAAGGAATACCGAAGCCTTTCAATTTCGCTGTATACGTGCTTTATTATGGCGTCGAACGCCATCATGCCTGTAGCGGGGGTTGCGCTGTACCGCACGGCGGGCGGTAATTTATATGCGCTTCGCAACGTTTTTTGGTTTGTGTTCGGGCTGCGCATTGTGGCGGCGGCGATATGGTGGTTTGCGGTAGCGCAAAAACAACAAGAGGAGGCACTGTAATGGCTTATTATAAAATTAACAAGCTAACCGACCGGCTCTACAGCATTTATGAACCGGCAGAGGTTTTTTGCTACCTATGGGTGGGGGAAAAAGCCGCTGTGCTATACGATACGACCTTCGGCATGGGCGATTTGGCACAGGCGGTGCACGAAGTAATTGGCGAGCTGCCTTTGCATGTGGTGCTGAGCCACGGGCATTATGACCATGTAAACGGCGCGGCACAGTTTAAAAGCGCGTATATTCACGCGGAGGATAAAGTGCTGTGCCTAAAGCACGCATCCCGCACGGGGCGAAGGCGCGCCATTGATAATTACGCGATATACGAGCAACCACTCCCCGAAGGATTTGACGCAGATGTATACATTCACGCAGGGGCGGGAACGCTAAAAATGGTAGAAATTGGACATATTTTCGACCTTGGCAGCTTAACAATAGAAGTAGTTGCGTTGGAAGGGCACACCGCGGGGTCTATCGGCTTGCTTGCGCGCGAACCGCGTATTCTGCTAACAAGCGACGCGCTTGGTCCGCATCACTGGCTATTTTTAAACGAAAGCCTACCCATGACGGATTATCTCGCAATGCTAACGCGGACGCAGCGCTTACCCTTCGATTTTTTTTACATCGGCCATTCCAACACGCCGCGCCCTATTTCCGAGCTGGATGCGTACAAAACCGTAGCACAAAATGCCGTGGTAGAAAAATCCACCCCCTACCCCCGCTACCCCGAGTTGAACGGCTGGTTCTACAAAGAAGGCGATATAAGCATTGTATTTAACGCGCAAAAATTGTAATATAGCGGAACACTTTTTTGGGAAGGAGCAGGCACCGTGACAGAAACGGCGATGAATCACAAAATCATTGACGAGGCATACAGTGCCTTGGTGGCGGTTATTAAAAGCTACCGCCCGCATACTTCTCTTGAATTGGTGGATGATGCGTTCAATTTTGCCCGCGAAGCGCATAAGACGCAATTTCGGCAGTCCGGTGAGCCATTTATCATGCACCCGTTAGCGGTTGCGACCATTCTTGCCGAAATGCGAAGCGACTTAGAGTCTATTGCCGCGGGCATTTTGCATGACGTGGTGGAGGATACGGAATACACCAACGCCGACATTAGCGAACGCTTCGGCAGTGAAATTGCGCTTATTGTAGACGGCGTAACCAAGCTGGAAAAGGTAGAATACAACGAATACACCAACAAAACGCTGGCTAAAACCGACGAACAGGCGGAAAACTACCGCAAAATGTTCTTCCATATGTCGCAGGACATTCGCGTGCTGATTGTAAAAATTGCCGACCGCTTGCACAATATGCGCACCCTTTCTGCAAAGAAGCCTGAAAAACAACGGGAAACCGCGCAGGAAACGCTGGACATTTACGCACCCCTTGCGCACCGTCTGGGTATCGCCCGTTTGCGGTACGAATTAGAAGATTTAGCCTTCAAATACCACGACCGCGCCGACTATGATGAACTGGCAAAAAAAGTACAAATGAAGCGGGACGAACGACTTGCCGTCATTAACGTAGTTACTACGTCACTGGAGCTAAAGCTAAAAGAAGAAGGCATAAAAGCCCATGTAGAAGGGCGCCCCAAGCATTTTTACAGCATATATAAAAAAATGCGCGCACAGGATAAGACGTTAGACCAAATCTACGACTTGTTTGCTGTGCGTATTATTGTAGAGGAAATTTCGGACTGTTATGCGGCGCTGGGCTGGGTGCATACGCTGTACACGCCCGTGCCCGGGCGTATTAAGGATTATATTTCCATGCCCAAATTAAACCGTTACCAGAGCTTGCACACAACACTGGTTGGACCCGTAAACGGCGAACCCTTTGAAGTGCAAATACGCACGAGGGACATGCACGCCGTAGCGGAATACGGTATTGCGGCGCATTGGAAGTACAAGGAAGGCGGCAAGGACGCAAAGGACTCGTGGCTGGCAGATATTATGAGCTGGCAGCGCGAGCTTTCCAATAACGAGGAATTTTTGGACGCCTTGAAAATGGACTTGTCGGCATTCAAGGGGCATGTGTATTGCTTTACGCCTGCGGGGCAGGTAATTCCGCTGGCGGCGGGGGCAAATACGATAGATTTTGCCTATGCCATACATTCCGCCGTGGGCAACCGAATGAACGGCGCGCGCGTAAACGGACGCATTGTAAATATGGACCATGTGCTTTCCACGGGCGACCGCGTGGAAATTCTCACAAGCCAAAACGTAAAGGGCCCAAGCCGTGATTGGCTAAAAATCGTAAAAACCGCACAGGCGCGTTCCAAGATAAACCAATGGTTTAAGCGCCAAAGCAGAGTGGAAAACATCGCAAAAGGGCGCGAATTATTAGAGGAAGTGGCGCTGCGCGAAGTGAAGGTTCCATTGGAAGAATTACTGGATGAAGGTCGCACCACCGATGCCCTTGCGCGTTTTAACTGCAAAGACCTCGACCAGCTCTTTGCCATGATTGGCGTAGGCGGGCTAAAGGAAAAGCAGGTAGCAAACCACCTTTTCCGCGAATGGGAGAAGGCGCAGCCCCTGCCCAGCGACGAGGAGATTCTGCAAACAATTAAGGACGAAGCCGCCGCAAACGCAACCCGCAAGAAAAAAAGCGGCATTGTAGTAAAGGGCATAGGCGATACCGATGTACGCTTTGCCAAATGCTGCGGTCCGCTACCCGGGGATGAAATTTTGGGCTATGTAACGCGCGGGCGCGGTTTAACCGTACACCGCAGCGACTGCGTAAACATCACGCATATGGACGAACTGGACCGCCGCCGCCTAATGGATGCGCAGTGGCAAGTACCCGAACGCGCGGGGCATACCTACCATACCGATTTGCACATTTTGTGTGACGACCGCGACGGCTTGCTTGCCGATGTGTACCGTGTTTTCCAAGAAGAAAAAATTAAAATCGACTCGTTAAGCGTGCGCTCGGACAAGGCGCTTGCACTGTTTAATATTGGCGTAGAGGTAACCGACGGCGAACATTTAACGCGCTTATTTACGCGCTTGCGCAGGGAGTACAGTATTCGGGAGCTATCACGGGTGAATGCGTAGGGTTGTATGTGTAATGCACGGGCATTCTTTTGTGAATGAGGTGCAGACGGTTGCACAAATTTTTTTTGGGTTTGAAAAGGTTGAAGTTTTAGAGATGAAGGTCATGGACCCCGTCCACACCTGCGGTTTTCATCTTTTGACCTTAATTAATGACACGGCGGCTTTGGTAGTTGTTTTTGAAAACGGCGCAGAGGTTTCGCGGTGTTCTTTTTTATTGGGCGATACGGCGTTTGTAAATGCGGGGCTTTCGGCACGGCGGGTGCTTATGTTGGCGATGTTTCGGGCGTTGCAGGACGTAGTTCCTGTAGAAGCGCCGTGGGGGGCGCTTACGGGTATTCGCCCTTCTAAGATGGTGCGCGGCTGGTTAGACGAGGGAAAAAGCGATACGGAAATTTTACAAATTATGACAGATACGCTGTATGCACGGGGGGATAAGGCGCAGCTTGCGGTAGATGTAGCCCATGCGGAACGGCGGTTAACCACGCAAATTTGGGCGGGGGCTGGCACACCCATCGCCATTTATATCGGCATTCCGTTTTGCCCGTCGCGGTGCTTGTACTGCTCGTTTAACATGGCACACCGCCCGCCAACGCAGGACGAGTTGGAAGCATATACGGCAACGCTCGTCGCAGAAATGCGGGAAAAAGCGGCAGGATTACGCACGCTGGGCGGGCGCGTATCATCTATTTACATAGGCGGCGGAACGCCCACGGTACTGCCCGATGACTTACTAACACGGCTGCTAAACGCGGCGGGCGAAAATTTTGCCCCAAGTAACGCAGTGGAGTACACCGTAGAAGCAGGGCGCCCCGATACACTAACCCCCAAGAATTTACGAATCCTACGCAACCACGGCGTAAACCGCATTGCCGTAAACCCCCAAACCCTTAACGACCGCACCCTAACCGCCATTGGGCGCAACCACACTGCCGCGGATTTTTTCCGTGCCTTCCAAGAAGCACGGGAGGCGGGCTTCCCCTGCATGAGTGCCGACCTCATCACAGGGCTGCCCAATGAAACCGTCGATGATTTAACACGTTCGTTGGAATTATTGCTTCCCCTAAAGCCCGAAAATCTAACCATACACGCGCTGTCCGTAAAGCGGGCTTCTCAGTTAAATGCAGCACGCAGATTAAACGATAGCGTGCCGTTGGAAAATCCCTCCCTCGGCGGCGATTATGCCCCTTATTATTTATACCGCCAAAAAAACACCATCGGCTTGTTGGAAAATGTGGGCTATTCTCTCGCGGGGTTTGAATGCCTGTACAACATCGGCATGATGAGCGAGGTACAAACCGTGCTGGGCATCGGCGCGGGTGCAGTAAGCAAATATGTAACGGGGGAGAAAATTTCCCGCAAGTTTAACGAGAAAAACCCCGAGGTGTACGTAGCACGGCGAAAAAACCGTAATCGCCGTCTTCATAAAGCCGATGGATAAGCGCGAGGGCTTTTTCTAAAATTCCCCGCCCCTTCCATATATTTATCACTTTTCGACTATCTGCGATTTGCCAAAACCACATCGTCCACAGATATTTCAAGCAACAAACCCAGCTCATGAAATTCTAATAATACACAAGGGCGATGGCGAAATATTTTGGTATAAAGTTCATCAAAGGAATACCTTGCCGCTAATTCAATAAGTTGTGCGTCACGCATTGGGCGCGTAAGTTCTCTAAACCCCGCTCGCCAATAATCATACATGCCCGATAACCTCATCGCATAATCAACACAGGTATCCCAGCTAAACCCATTTAATTCATTGGCAATTATTAAATATGCCAGCGTGAATAACACATCCACATCTTCTATGGTGTAAATTCGAATGGGCGTTTCGGACGAAACCCTGCCTATATGAATAGTTCTCAAACAAAGGGTGTTGCGCGTGGGAGGATAACTGGCAATTTGCATAAAACTAAGCCCAAGGGTGTGTAACGGTTTTTTCAAATCTTCTAACGTATAAATGTGAGGTAAAGCTTGCGCTTCTCTATTTGTTTGCGTCGGTTGTTGCACATAAATTCCCTGTGCTTGGGTGTTTACCAACGCACCCATGCCCAGCATACACAGTAGAAGTACGCCGATAACAACGGGCACATTTCTTTTCCTGTAAGGTCGCATATCTAAAATATGCGTAATTCGTTTTTTCACTTCTTGCAAGCCACCCTCATAAAAATGGGTGGATAGTGCGATTTTTGTTTCTGTATGGTATTTAATTACATTGATAATAGTTTCGGTGTATTTTTGTCGGGTGTCTGCGTTTGTGTTGATAATCACTTCTGCATCGCAGGAAATCTCACATTGTTCATTGATGGCGCGGGCAATGATATAAACCAAAGGATTAAACCAATGCATGGCTGTGGCAACCATAATCAAGCATTTATACAGCAAGTCTTTGCGTTTATAATGCACAAGTTCGTGAGTGAGAATGAGGGTAAGTGCATCTATAGGTATTTTTTCATCGGGTAATAATATTTTGGGATTGAATAGACCGTACAGCATAGGTGTGTTGATGCTCTCGCAATGCAATAGTTCGATTTTTCGTTTAATACCCATTTTTTCTTTTAACACATGGAAGGTTAGCAATGTTTCTTCATCTTCTATTAACTCACCCCAGCGTTTTACCATCATGGTAAATTGAAAATGGCGTTTGAAGTGAAGCAGGAGAAACGCTGTTGCACCTACCAGCCATATGCCTATTGCAACATTCAACCAAGGTATAGCACGGGCAAGTGCCGCATCAGCAGTGACTGCCGTGGCAGTCCAATCAGCCGGGTGCATATTGCCTACAGTAACACCACCACCATCAAACGAAGATGAAGCTCCCTGTAGCATTGCTATATTTGATAATGGAAAGTGAAAAATAGCATGGTCGAAGTGGGGTCGAATGGGGATAATTAACCCTAAAATAATAACCAGCCAAGCGTAATACCACCCTTTTATGAAGTAACGGCGCGATAAAAAAGTTTGCACCCCCCAATATGCCATGGCAAGTAATGACATGGTGGCGGAGCAAATCAACAATGCAATAAATAACCCTTGCATATATTCACGTTCCTTTCTGTTGGTTTACCCATTTTTGCAATTCGTCAATTTCTTCGGCGGTAAACGATTGGCGGCTGCTCAACGAAGCTACTAAATTAAAGAATGAGTTGTTATGAAATTGTTTGAGAAAATTTCCCGTTTCAAATTCTAAATAATCTTCTTTTTTCACCAACGGGTAATACGTCCGCTCTTTACCTATTTTTTCTGTGCGAAGAAAGCCGCGCTCCACCAGTCGAAGCATAAGCGAGATAGTCGTCTGCGCTTTCCATTCGCGTTCGTTGCCTAATTGCTGCATAACAATGTTGGTGGTAATCGGTGGTTCGTTTGCCCAAACTACTTTCATAATTTCAAATTCTGCATCGGGTAACTTCTTAAATTTAGTCATAATAAAACACTCCATTCTTTTTCGGCGGCTGCCTACGCTGATATTCTACATGCGCCTTATTCTGTTGTCAAGGATTTCTAAATTATTTTTTGCATTTCCTCCCGCAGTGGGTAAAAAGTTTATTTTGCGTTACAATATACCCCAAAGGGGGCAACTACTATGCTAAACCCAACCGAACACAGTACCTTCGCTGATACATACGAACGGCTGCGCAGCTTATGTATCCGCATTGCCTACCGCATCACAAACGACGCGGGACTGGCAGAGGACGTGGTACATAGTGCCTTTGAAAAAATTATGGCGCACAAGGACAAATTTTTCACCCTGCCTGATGAAAAGCGGGACGCGTACATCGTAGCCATGGTGAAAAATAAAGCCATCGACAGCCTGCGCAGTAAGCATAACAACGACGTGGTGTGGGACGAAGCAAACGAAAAAGACTGGCAGCTAAGCACCCTTTCCGACGTAGAAAAAACCTACGAGGATAAGGAAGGCTACACCTATATTTGCGCCCTTATTAAAGAGCTGCCGCCCCTGTATCGGGTCGTTTTTGAAATGCGCTACATTGCGGGCTATACAAACGAAGAAATAGCCAATGCGCTGGATATCGAAAAATCCGCCGTTTCCACCCAGCTTGTACGCGCGCGGGAAAAAATGCGCAAGAAAATTAGCAAAAAATATCTTATTTTATTGGCGGCGGCATTGCTTACGGTAAGTGCCCTCTTGTTTAACGACGATGTACGCGCCGCTACGGTGGGACGGCTTGCCAACTGGCTGCGCTTTACGGTCTTACAATTCCAAGGGGAAGGCATTGACGAAAGCATTCGCCATTATTTTTGGCAGCCCGCCTATGTACCAAGCGAGCTTACGCTTATAACAAATGAACACTATTTGGACGATGACAAAGGTGCATTCACCTTCATGTTTTTTGCCTCCGACCATTTGCACGTAATGTTCTCTGCCCATTGGATGTTTTACGCACAAGACGGCACAGGCGGGGGAAGAGGCATTCCCGCCGAAGGCGCAACTCACCAAATATATGCCCAAAACGGCATCGAATACCACCTTATCATCGCCCAAACCGAAGACGCAGCCCGAATGCTTGGTAACCTGCCTGTATCAATTTTTTGGGAATACAGGGGCTTCACCTTCCAAATGCAAGGCACAAACGACCCCGAAACGCTGCTAAAAATGGCGGTTTCCGTCGCGCCTGTTTTTTAAGCCCCGCTCCATCGTTATAAATATATGGGAAACATTTCACAACAAGGAGTGGTAAAAATGCAAGTAAATTCCGGTGTATCAATAAGCAACAACACACAAGTTAAAATGCCCGAGCCTGCCGCAGGGGAACGCTGGACGGGCTTTAACGGCTACGCAACCGACATTTTGCGCTCTATGCGCGAGGCGGGTTTTTCGGAAGAGGAAATTGCAAGCCGCCGCCTTCACCGAGAGTTGGGTTCGCGCTTTGATACGCAAACGGTGAAAGCAAATTTCCTGTACCAGCGCGCCAACGGCACGGGCGACCGCGCAGTGGGTACGTTCCAAATGGGTGCGCCCCCTGCGGCACATCTCGCCAATGTGGAAAATATTTTGCTGGAACTCATCGGCAATGCCGTAAACGAAGCCGACGATTTGCACCGCACCCACTGGATACAAGCCCTGCAAAATATGCTCGCCAACACCCGCAACATGCTAAACGGCAGCCTGTTTAGCGCAACGGTTTAGGGGGAATTGCCATGAATATCACAAATAATAACCCCAACTACGTGCCCCAATACGCAACATGGCGGGGCGAAACGGTGCGCAACACAGGCAACCTTACCCAAGACGTATTGCTTGAGCGCAAATTTAACCTTGAAATTAACCGCCGTATCGACCCCAACGGCGGTCTGATGAGTGCCCACATAAACCAAATTAACACAATGCGCCTTAATGCACAAAATATCGGCGGTAACGCGCCAGGCATAAGCATAAACACCCCAACCCAAGCCATGGAAACCTTTAACAATCGGCGCGTCAGCGCCATTCGCCAACTCATGGGCGAACAGGAAGAAGGCTCCCTTGCCATGAATGTATTGCAAGGAATGCTGGAGCGCACGTTAAACCCGCCTTCCAACGGGTTAATGCACGCGCGCTATGCCCCGCGCCCGGGCGGAGTGGATGCGAGGGTGTAGGCACATTGACACAACTGCAGTTCCCCATGGTAAAATGCACTTCCGAGAAAGCAAGAAAGGAAGTGTATTTTTATGACCCAAGCTCCTAAAGGCACACACGATATATACGGCGAGGAAATGCGCCTGTGGCGCAAAGCCGAAACGGAAATTCGGAGTATAACCGATGTTTTCGGCTATCATGAAATTCGCACCCCCATGTTCGAAGCGACGGAGCTTTTCCTGCGCGGTGTGGGCGATACGACGGACATTGTGCAAAAAGAAATGTATACCTTCCAAGACAAGGGCGGCAGAAGCATGACCCTGCGCCCCGAGCAAACGGCGGGGGTGGCGCGGGCGTTTATTGAGCGCGGACTGCACAACGCCCCCCAGCCTACCAAGGTATTCTATATTGGACCGTGCTTTCGGTATGAGAAGCCCCAGTCGGGGCGCTACCGCCAGCATTACCAGTTTGGGGTGGAGTGCTTTGGCGCGGGCAGCCCCGCCGTGGAAGCCGAAGTAATTTCCCTGGGGCATACGCTTATTTCGCGCTTGAGCATCACCGGGGTACAGGTGCATATCAACAGCATCGGCTGTGTGGAATGCCGCATTGCATACAACGAAAAGCTTCGTGCCTTCCTCGCGGAAAAATTGGAAAGCCTATGCGGTTTATGCGCCGGTCGTTACGAGAAAAATCCCCTACGCGTGCTGGACTGCAAAAGCCCCAATTGCCAAGCACAAATCACGGAAGCCCCCGCAACTACGTCTTGCTTATGCAAAGAATGCGAAAACCACTTCGCTACGCTGCAAGATTTGCTCACGCAAATGGGCGTCCCCTATATTGTTGACGCAAAAGTAGTGCGCGGGCTGGACTATTACACCCGCACCGTATTCGAATTTATCAAAGATGGCGGGCAAACCGTCATTGGCGGCGGGCGATATGACGGGCTAATTAAGCAACTGGGCGGTACAGATACCCCCGCCGTAGGTTTTGGCATGGGTATGGAACGGCTTACGTCCCTTATCAACGAAACCAACCCAACAGACGAAACAACCCCCGTCATCTTCATTGGCCATGCAGATGAAAAAGGCTTTACCGCCGCGTGTAAGCTTACCGACGACCTGCGCAAAATGGGCATTCGCGCCGTAAACGACCCCGCAAACCGCAGCGTAAAGGCACAAATGAAATACGCGGACAAAATAAACGCCCGATTCACCACCATTTTAGGCGAAAGTGAAGTAACAAGCGGCGCGTGCAAAATCCGCAATATGCAAACCCGCGAGGAAATAACGCTTCCGCTGGCAAATGTTTCTACCTATATTCAACCGTAAAGGATTTGATAAAACAAAACTCACTGTATATAATACCCCCCAATGGGGGTATTTTTATGGCACAAAGCGCGGAAAACCACGGAAATGTACTTATAGCGGACACATTAAAATCGAATTTGTACATATTGGCGGGCTTATTAAAACCGCATAATCTGCACGCCGAAACGGTGCTAAACGGGGCAGACGCCCTGGCACGCGTGCAAAACGGGAGCAAATACAAGCTTATTTTTATTAATTGTCATATGCCAAACGCAAGCGAAACGGCGCAAAAGGTGCGCCCGTATTGTGATGCGCTCATCGGCATCAGTGACGACGATAAAACGCATAGTGAGTATGATGCAATTATCACAAGACCCATAGACATAAACGTGCTGGAAACGGTGCTTTCTACGTATTTAAAAGGGAAAAGCGAAACCACCGACGCACGACTGCATGAAGCGTTTGCAAGCGATGGGCAAAAAACGGTCACATTAATGCAGGGCTATGTAAATAACGGTTTGCGTAGCAGCGCAGACATTGTTAATTTTACGGTTGCCGCGCACGGCATAAAAAGCGCGTTACGCAACGTAGGCGAAGCAGACCTTTCCCACCAAGCGGCGGAACTGGAAGCGGCAGGCAACCGAAGCGACACGGCATATATCTTACAAGCCGCCCCAAATTTTGTACGTGCGTTGCAAGCGCTGGTGACAAAATACACCCCTCGGCAACAAAAAACCTACGCAACCCAAGACGCACCCAACCTAGCACAAAACCTGCAAGCCCTTGCCGAAAAATGTGCCGAGTACAACCGCAAGGGCGCACTGGATATGCTGGCAGGCATGACCTACGGCACCCAAAAAACGCTGGAAACGCTGGACCAAATTAAAAGTTACCTGCTCTCTACCGACTTTGACGAGGCAGAAAAAACCGCTCGCGACTATCTGGCAAGCATATAAAACAAAACGGACACCCCAACGACATTTCATAGAAAAATCGCTTTACAGGAATGCCCGCTTCTCGCCATTAAAAAGCCGGAATAACTATTTACCCGCCATTTGACGTTCTTGTGCTTCAATCATTTTTTTAACCATGTAGCCACCTACATAACCTGCTTGGGCAGAAGTAAGGTCGCCGTTATAGCCTTGCTTCAAAGGCACGCCAATTTCGCTGGCAACTTCAAATTTGAATTTGCTCATTGCGTCTTGCGCGTTGGGCTTTTGCATTACTTTAGCAGATTTGCTTGTTTTGGTGGTTTTTTTAGATTTCGTGGTTTTCATTTTTGTTTCTCCTTTTGTTCGGTTTTTGTTACGTGGCTAGTTTGCGCCGCTGTACGGATTTTATGCATTGTTATGTTTTACCATGCGTGGTAAAATTTGCACGGTGAATGATTTGCAAGCAAAAAAAATTACACGCTTGGGCATTTTATTGGGCATGGTCATGGTGCTTTCGGCGTTAGAGCATTTGTTTGTTACTCCATTTATGCCGCCCCACGTTAAATTAGGGCTGGCAAACATTATCATTATGTACTGCGTTTTTGCCGAGGGTCACCGCTCGGCGTTTTTATTGACGCTTGCAAAATCATTATTTGTGTTGGTAACACGCGGCGCGGTTGCGGGTTTGCTTAGCTTCTGCGGGGGAATGCTCGCGGTACTTATTATCGTATTGCTTGCACGCACAGGCAAAAAACCGCTTGGGGTTTGCATAATAAGCATATGCGGTGCGTTGGGGCACAACACGGGGCAAATTGGCGCGGCAATGGTATTGCTTTCTACGCCTTGGCTGGTGTATTATTTACCATTGCTCATTATCGCAAGCATTGTAACGGGCGCACTAACGGGTGCGCTAACAAGCGCACTCATGGAGGTGAAAATATTAAAGCCGTAGGATTATTTTTTGCCTTGCTTTTTTTAACGGGGTGCGGTAATACGGAGTACAGGCGCTTTCAAATGCAGGGCATCGGATATTTTGACAGCTTTGTTATTTTTACCGCCTACGCACCAAACGAGGCAGCGTTTTCCCATTATGCGGTACAAGTATTTGAGCGGTTACATGAGTTGCACCAATTATTCGATATCTTCCGGTCCCACGACGGCGTCACAGGCCTATATCAAGTTAATGCCAACGCAGGGATTTCGCCCGTTACCGTCCCGCAGGAAGTTATTTCTCTATTACAAAACGCGCAGGAAGCATACGCCCTTACCCATGGCGTTGTAAATATAACCCTCGGGCCTGTGCTACACCTATGGCGCACCACTTCACCTTGCGAAGAAGCATTGCAACATGCCGCGCAATACGCAAACATACATGACATGATAATCGAAAATAATACCATTTTCCTGCAACGCGCAGGCATGTCGTTGGACGTAGGTTCAATTGCCAAGGGGTACGCCGCGGCATTAGTAATGGAAATGCTTGCACAAGGCACCCTTCCCGCCGCGTTGTTAAACCTTGGCGGGCATATCGCCGCATATAACGCGCCCCCAAACCGCAACGGCTGGGCGGCGGAAATTGCAAACACAGCCATACGGGTAAGCCTTTCTAATGCAACGCTTTCTGTAAGCAGTGCCTTCGAACGCGCCGGGCATATCGTCGACCCAACGTCGCTGCACCCCGCACGGCGGTTTGCACAAGTAGCGGTACAGCACGAATGCGCGTGGACGGCAGATATACTTTCCACCGCTTTATTTATTTTACCCAAAGAGGAAGGAATGCAATTGGCACAAGCCCACGGGGCGCATGTGTTTTATTTGCATTTGGAGGAATAATATGAAGCGTACCTTCATTTCGCGTAAAGAATTACTTATTATCCTTGGCGTACTTGCCATTGCCGTTTTACTGCACCTGTTTTTTTTAAGCCGCACACAAAACGGCATGTACGCCGTTATTACCGTGCAAAATACTGCCGAAATTCGCCTGCCCTTAAGCGAGGATATTTACTTCCCCCTACCGCATAACCCACAAGTAATTTTCCGTATAAAAAACGGCGAAGTTTCCTTCGCCGCTTCCAATTGCAGTGACCAAATTTGTGTACGGGCGGGCGGGCTTGCGCACCGCGGGCAACACGCCGCGTGCTTGCCCAACCGTGTGTTGCTTACTATAGCGGATTAACGGGAACCAGCAAATGTACATCTCCGTCAAATCGGTTAGAGAGGAATAAACCATAGGGTTCTTCATTTTCGTCAAAATAATAAAACAGCAATAAATCAATGGATGGGAAGCTGATGACAAGCAGGTCCTCTTGCGTCCACCAATATAGGGGAATGTCATCGATAAGCCCTTCGTTTACCGCTGCACCGCCCCAGTAGCCCGTACCGTCGGCATTAAACTGGTAAATTACATAGCCGTATCCCATCAGCCAATCGTAAAACCAGTTGTTTGTTTCCTCAAAACGCCAGCGGTTGGCAACAACGGGGTCGCGCAGCCAAGGGACAGGCGGGTTAAACCTGGCGCGTACATCAATTTCACGCGTTGTTCGCGTAAGTATGTGGTTATCGTCCAACGCACCAAAGAGATACAGGTTGCCGTCATAAATATCGTAGTCATAATCCAAGAATAATCCAATGGAAGGGAAGTCGATATACAGCACGCCTTCAAAGGTTTCCCAAAACAAGGAAAGCAAGTCGGTTATATTTCCGTTTTCGTCCATCGCACCCCAATAGCCTATGCCGTATTCAAGGAAGATGTAAAAAACCTCGCCGTTAGTCATTAAATAGGCATAACCTATGTCGTTGGTTTCGATAAAAATCCAAGTGCCCACTACCTCGGGGTCAACGGACCAGTCCCATAACCGGTTGCCATCCCAATCTCCGTCCCAATAGTCGTCCCGGTCAAAATCCCATGAATCCCAGTCGAATTCAAAATCCCACGCACCTGAGGTTTCCTCCAGCCATGCTTCTGCAAGGGCTTCTATTTCTGTATAAATATTAGTGCGTAAAATTACGATAGCCATTTCGCCAAATTCTTCGTCTACAGAAATGATAAGGCTTATATCCTGCGCCGCGTTGTAATAATAATACGTGGTAGAAAACCAGAGTTCCTCTACGCCTTGCAGCACAAAGCCTTGACCGCGAACCGCATCAAGAAATTGCTGTACATAACCGCCAATTTCTACCCCGTCCCAAAACGCTTCTATAGTAGTCGCGTAGGAAAATGCGTATAACAACCTGTCATAAAATAAATCATCGGGCATCATACCAAAGTATTGGGCATCGCCGCTTTCCAGCAGCTCTATATTTTCACTAATTGCCAAAAAGTCCGGTATAAAGGGAAAGCCCGCAAGCATAACCGTGCCGCCGCCTACGCCTAGTGCAGGTATGTGTAGTTCCTGCCCAACGCGTATAAAATGGGGGTTGGTTAAATTGTTATAGTCGGCTAATTCCTGGTAGGTTAGCCCGTGGTTATGGGCAATGCGCCATAATACATCGCCTTCCTGCACAATAACCACTTCCCCCTGCACGTTAAGGGCAAAGGGGGCAAGGGCACCCATAGCAAGCACCGCAACCAATAATAATGCATAAAATCGGTTTTTCATCGTACATCCCCCATTTCGCATACGTCCATATCGGTGAATACCTGATTTTCCCCGCACATACCCCAGATGAAGGAGTAACGGCTTGTACCCACGCCGCTATGGATTGACCAGCTGGGCGATATTACCGCTTCTTCGTTAGCCATAACGATATGGCGCGTTTCATTAGGTTTGCCCATAAGGTGAAAAACGCGGGTATTTTCAGCCATATCAAAATAGAAATACACTTCCATGCGGCGCTCGTGGGTGTGGCAGGGCATGGTATTCCACATATTGCATTCGTCCAAGAGGGTCATGCCCATCGTTAGCTGGCACGAATCGCAGAAGCCCGGCACAATATACTGGTTAATTGTGCGTTTATTGGATTGCTCTAAACTACCCAGATGAATTTTATTTGCGTCTGCCAGCGTAATTAGCTTGCTTGGATAGCTATGGTGCGCAGGGGTGGAATTAAAATACAGCTTAGGCGGGTTTGCCGCGTCCTTAGCTTTAATGCCAATTTCCTTTACACCTCGCCCAATGTATAAACAATCTTGGAAGGACAGGGTATAGTCTGTACCGTCCAGCGTAACAATTGCATCGCCCTTGGCGATATTAATCATGCCACCTTCGCGCCGCTCAAAAAAGGTATCTGCCCCAATTTCCTTACCGCCTTCTAATATAAGGGTCTTTTTGACGGGCATTAACCCGCCCGCAATAATGCGGTCGTTGTGGGAGTAATTAAGCACCACTTCATCTGCGGGGAATAGGTTTTGCAAAAGAAATTCGCCGCGTAGTTTTTCCGTGGTGTAGTACTTTACGTCCTCGGGGTGGGTGCCGTAGTAGATGTTTAGCTTCATGGTACATTCTCCTTTATATGTGATTTAATAAAATTCATCTTCGTGGGGCGGCGGTGCGTTTTTACGCGCTTCTTTTTTCTGCTCCATATGCTCCATTAAGCTGTCCAGCATATCTTTTAACACAGCAACAATGGGGATTGCCATAAGCATACCCAAAATACCTGCATACGCGCCGCCAATAGTAACGCTTACAATAATCAGCAACGGACTAAGGGAAAACGACCCCCCCATAAGCTTTGGCTGTATAAAATTGCCGTCCAATTGCTGGATAAAGAACATAATGGGCAGCAGAATTAGCATAATCCCAAAGCCCTGGGTAAAGCCTACAACGATAAGCGCCACCGCCGTACCTACAATAGAGCCAAAATACGGGATATAGTTAAAGATACCCAGCATTAACCCCAGCACCAGGAAAAACGGCGAGCCTGCAATGTACAGCACTATCGTCATTAGCGTACCTAAAATAACCCCGTCAATGGTTTGGGTATAAATATACATACGGAAATTAAAATTGAGCTTGCCCGCGTATTTCATAATAAAGGCGTAGGTTTTTTCCGCTGTAAAGGCGGCAATCAGTCGCCGCATAAAGGCTATAATCCTATCCCGCTGGATAAGCAGGAAAATAGCGGAAACCGTGGCCAATATTCCTTGAAAAACGGTAGAAAACATTGCCCCAAATACATTGCCAATCACCGCCGCAATATTGGCGACATTTTCGCCGTCAAAATCGTCTGCAAAGGCGGTAAGCATTCGCGTTAGCTCTACCATTAGGGCGTCTGCATCTATATACACATCGCCTACAAAATCCGGGAAGTCCCAATTATTTACCCTGGTTATAAAATCCAACAAGCCTTGTTGGTAGGTAGGAAATTCATTAATAAAGGTTAAAATACTGCCGTAAATAATGGGGATTACCAGGTTAAGCACCAGCGTAATTAACGCCAGTAAAAGCACCATCAAAATAAGCACAGCAAACCCCCTGCTGCGCTTCACAAAAAACGGCTTTTCTGTTTTTTCCAACAACCATTGAATACCACTGGTAGGCATATTTAATATATACGCCACAATTAAGCCATATATAAAAGGCGTAATATGCCCCCAAAACCTTGCAATACCGTGAGCAAAAATGCTCCAGCTGCCAATCACATGCCAAATAATAATAACGGCAACCGCCAAAATAAAATAAGGCACCATTTGCACCATCATGCGTGACCTAAAAAACTTCCCCATATATTAAATCCCCCTCAGTTTTTCAATGCTCGCTGTATATCCCGTTCCTGGGTCTTTTTCGCAGCGGTGTCGCGCTTGTCGTACAGCTTTTTGCCCTTGGCAATGGCAATGTCTAATTTAACATACGCTTTATGGAAATAAATTCTTAGCGGAACGATGGTATAACCCTCACGGGTTATTGCAGCGTGCAGGCGATTAATTTCCCCGCGGTTAAGCAAAAGCCGCCGCTTTCGCGTTGCGTCTACATTAAAAATGTTGCCGTGGGAATAGGGGCTAATGTGCATTCCTTCAATAAATGCCGAGCCGCCTTCGATACGGATAAAGCTCTCCTTTAGGTTGCAGCGCCCCTCGCGAAGGGACTTTACCTCTGTCCCCACCAGGGAAATACCCGCCTGAAAGGTTTCGTCTATAAAAAAGTCATGGAAGGCTTTTTTGTTCTGCGCAATAAGTTTTTCGGGTTTAGAAACGGACAACGGTTTACACATCCTTCATTATGGGGTACATTATTAGTATAACCTATACATATGCGAGTGGGAAGCGGGAAAAAATATGCTAGGCAAATGGCGTAACAATCGCGAAAAACGAATGCATGAATACGCACTAAACGCAGGCAGCGCACCCGAAGGCAAATTTAAACGGCGCTATCGTTTTTTTCAAATCGGCTTTTTTACTTTGCTCATTGGCTTTGCAGTAATGGTGTGGGGGCATTGGGATTATTGGATATTCCGCGTGTTAATTGCCGGCAATTATATTTTTACCGAAGATTTGGACACCCTATACAGCCAGCATATTCATGAAAATAACCGCAGAGGGTTCCACAGGGATTTTGACCGCGTAATGATATCCGTTTTTACCCAAGCCATACGCGAAATTAACCAAGACCGTTATACGTATTTATATTCCCCCCAGCAACACATTGCCGTACGCGAACGCGAGGAGCGTGTGGGTCGCCAAGCATCGGTAGAAGCACTTACAGATAATACCGTACACCTATGGATACCCAATATTTCGCGCTGGTCACGGGACTTTGTGGTAAGCAACACAAATTATATGTCGCAGTATTCAAATTTAATATTAGACCTGCGGGATAATTCCGGCGGAATGCTTGCCGATTTTCACCGCATTGCCAATTTATTTGTACCCCGCGGTGCGGTACTTGGGCATGAAGAAACGCGAATGCCGTTTTTTACTCGTACTATAACCTCGCGCGGGCAGCCCTCACTAACATTTGACCGGATAATTATTTTACAAAACCGCCGTACTGCCAGCGCCGCCGAAGGATTAATTCAATCCCTTGTATACCATTTGCCCAATGTAACCACCATTGGCGAACCGACATTCGGCAAGGGCATTGGGCAGGTGACAATCCCGCTAACGCGCGGGTATGCGGTACGCGCATCGGTGCTTCTTGTAAGCGGACCCGATGGGGAAAATATTCATAATATAGGCATCGCGCCCGATTTTATTGGCAATGATGAAATAGATTGGCTGCAACAGGCATTGGCAATGGTTGAAGGACCGTACGCCATCGCATATAATAGCAGGGTTGAAAATGAGGAGTGATTTCCATGCAAGACGCGCCAAACAAAAAAGATGATTTATACAGCATCACCGAAATAGAAAAAATACAGGCGGAAATTGCCCGCGACCTGGCACTGGCGGATTCCATTGTAATTACGCCTACGCCAATTACCACGCCGCCCCCCGCAACAACGGTGTATAACTCACCTTATACCGCACCCGTTACGCCCGCGCCCATTGCCCCCATATCCGCGCGCAGCACGCCGCAAGTATCTTGGATAAAGCGCTTGGTGCTGGTATGCATTATTTGCACATTGGGGACGACCAGCTTCGGCTTTGCATTTGGCGCTGCGGCTACATGGATACGCAGCCGTGCAAACGACGCCCCTACTGCACCCTTATCGGGGGAAGCATCGGCAAGCCTTATCACCTCCTCGCGCTACGCGTTCGAACCCCTGCCCGACGGTACCGCTGCAACGTTAGCGGACATGATTTCCGCCGCGGCTGCGTCTGTAGTTGGCATTGCCACCATAAACAATGATATGTCCCGCCAAAACGGTACGGGCGTTATCTTTGCGGAAGAAGAAGAGCGCGTATTCATTGTCACCAACCACTATGTAGTATACGGCGGACAGCAGGTACTTGTGCGCTTTACCCGCGATGTCGCCGTAGAAGCACACCCCTTCGCCCACGACCAAGAAATGGATATCTCCGTCATTTTTGTATACAAAGCCGACTTAGCAAGTGCGGGCATACACCACGTAGTGCTTGCCACCTTTGGGGATTCGTCCGCCATGCGCATGGGGGATACGGTCATTGCGCTGGGCAATTCGCGGGGGGAGGGCATTTCCGTTACCCGCGGCATTATCAGCACCGAGGAGCAGCTTATCCAAATACCCAGCCATGTCATTGGTCGTACCTTAGATGTATATGTAATCCAAACCGATGCGTCCATAAACGACGGCGACAGCGGCGGTCCGCTGATTAACACCCGCGGCGAAGTAATTGGCATTATCAACGCCAATGTATCCTTTGTGATATTTGACACAGGCGCAATGGCAGAGGGCATTGGCTACAGCATTGCATCCAACACCGTGCAGGAAATGGTTTACCTGCTGGTAAACCGCTTGCGCCCCGCCATTGGTATTACAGGTACCAGAATATCCGACGCACAGGCCGAAAGGTGGGATATCCCCCGCGCGGGTGTATATGTTTCCCGCGTGATGGCAAACGGCGCAGCCGAAGCGGCGGGCGTACAAGACGGCGATATTATTACGGGCTTTAACGGTCAACCCGTAATAGATATGGACCAACTACGTGCAGACATTTCTGTCCTGCGCCCGGGCGACGTAGTAGAAGTGCGTATTTTGCGCAACGGCAATCCATTGGTATTGGAAATGACATTGCAGCCCATGATTTTTGATACATTTTAATTAAATTTTTGCACACACTAAAGCCGAGGTGATTTTATGAAAGCACAACGGCTTTTTTTATTGGCAATTATTGCAGGTCTTCTGCTTCCCGTAACCGTACATGCGGGGGAAGGCTGGGGCTTACATTTTACGGAAAAAGGCGCACAACCGCAGGGCAACAAAACCTCCGAATACCTTATGCAATACGATGCCTTCTACGTAGGCGCACCCGAAGAAAAGGTGATTTACCTCACCTTTGACGCGGGCTACGAGAACGGCTACACTGCACAAATTTTAGATACACTCAAAAAGCACAACGCACCTGCGGCATTTTTCCTTGTTGGCACGTATATTCGTGACGAGCCGGAACTGATTAAGCGCATGGTTTCCGAAGGGCATATTGTAGCCAATCACACCATGCGCCACCCCGACATGAGCGCCATCAGCAGCAAAGATGCCTTTAACAAAGAGCTTTCCGCCGTGGAAGAACTATACCGCACCGCAACGGGACAAGAAATGCCCCGCTTCTACCGCCCGCCAAAGGGTATTTATAACGAGGCAAACCTAAAACTCGCGCAAGAGCTCGGCTACAAAACCATTTTCTGGAGCCTTGCCTACCGCGATTGGGAAAATGACAAGCAACCATCCCGCGCTGTAGCGCTGGAAAAAATGCTGCCCCGCATTCACAGCGGTGCGGTTATTCTGCTGCACAATACGTCAAAGACCAATGCAGACGTTTTAGATGAACTGCTCACAGAATACAAAAACCTAGGCTACCGCTTCGAAGATTTATTTCATTTGGTAGGCGGCGATGAGTTTGGTAGTGCGCTGGGGACAGGGTTTTAATCCCTTAACCTTACACAACTTCCAGCGCATCTCTGTCGCCCAGCGCATCAAACGCGCCGTGGGGCTCGGACTGGTACCAATAGGCTACGGAGCAAATATCGTCCTGTAGCGGAAGGAAACGCCACTCGGAACGCCAGCCTATTGCCTGCATGGTGATTTTTAGGTCGTGTTCGAAGCGAAGGGGGTCGGGAATGTGGAAGCGGTACATGCTGTGGCGGTTGCCTACTGTGTTCGTTGGGCGCTTTTCTCCGCATAGGGAAGTGGTCATAAGGTCGGTATAGCCCAGGAACGGGGCAGAAAAATTCCCGTTAAAGCACCATGCACCGCCAAAATAGTCCTCGGTGCCTGTACCGCAATAGGAAGGGAACTCGCCGTCGCCGTCTATGAATGCCTTTATTTCGCCCTCGCCCCACCAGCCTTCGTTGTTTTGCTGCCAGCCCATATGTGTGCCTACGTAGTGACCGCGCCCGCGAATATTTTCGATGATAACATAATCTTCCTTATATTTTAGCGGATTGGTGCGGTTAAACTTGGCGTGGAAATACGCTTCGTCGTCGGCTACTTCGCCTTCGTCCATGCTGATGGCATAGAAAAAACCGCCTACAGTTTCGGGTGCGCGGTTTTCAATGGTGATGCGGGCGTGCTTGCGGAAGGGCATGGGGAAATAGCAGTTAAGCCCGCCGGTGGGGTTCACGTTTATGGGTAAGGATGTGATGTTTAAGGGCTTGTTGAAGGGACAGCAAAAGAAATCGCCTACGGGGGATTCGACACTTGGGGTTTCTTCCCCGTCCCAATACATGCGCAGGATAAGGTCGCGGAAGCGCTTCGCGTCAACGGTAAACCATATGTGCGTAAGGCGCCCCGTTGCTTCTATGTCTAAAATGGTGGTGGTGCCTACGGGTAGGTTAATGCAGGGGCGCACCTTCCACTTTTGCCCAAGCTCGCGGGCGTGGTTCGACTTCTCCCACACTTGCCCAAGTGCCTCAACCTCGGGCTGCGAGGTGTCGGAAATGTGTGCCATGCCGCCCTTTCCTTTTTCGCCGTACACATTTTCGGCAGTAAACAAGCGAGTTTTACCGTTGGTTAGCTGCGTGATATTAGATAAATTAAACATAAATGCCTCCTTCTGCAGTAATTGCCTTGCCTTTACTCATGCATGGTATTATACTTTGGGAAAATATTCAATCGGGGCGAATGTATGCGGCGTTTTGTTGTGTGTGTGGGCTACATAGTAATATTGATGCTTTTTGCAAGCTGCGGCAGAATCAACGAACCCGCACGGCGCGGCGAAGGCACCCTGCTTACCCGCGCCGACGAAACACCGGAAATAACGACGGAAGAAACGCCCGCGCCTACCCCCATACCTTCCCCGCCTGCAGAACCCCCCGTTTATATCCCCTACGAGCCCGCCCCTAC
>WQRX01000019.1 GCA_009786535.1 Defluviitaleaceae bacterium
TGTTGAGCCAATCAATCATGTATGCACTTATTGTATTTACTAAAAGGTTTAATAACCATGCAACCACCAATCGAAGTATACCATACCCCCACCTACAAGGCTGTGACGGTTATCCCCGCACAGAAAAAATATAAGGAGAGATTTACATGTTATTTTACCCCCAAAGCGACCTCGTACTGGTCAACGTACGCAAAGGTGAAAAAGAAGGCAACAAGTGGGCAATGGTCACGCTTGCGGACCCGGAAACATATGAAAACATGACGTTTTCACTAGCCCGCGACCACATGACCGACCACCTGCAACCAAAAACACGCTACAAGGTGATGCTTGAAGCCCAGCAAGGCAGGGCAGGTAACTTTTTCAGCGCAACACTTGTTGCATCGGACGGGAAAAAGTAAAAATCCTAACCAACCAAAGCCCTTGCCCTTGCGTCCCCCGCAAGCGCCGTCAAGACTGGCGCGTGGGTTTCGCGCCACTCGCGCCGCGCGAAGCGTGGCGGTCTTGACGGAGCAAGGGGACGCGCTACTCTACCCCCGTAAGGGGGGCTGGTGTTTAAACGCCAGCCCCCCTGCCCAGTGGCGAGCGCCATCTTTTGACTTTAAAGCCGTGCGCNNGCGCACGGCTTGCCCTTGGCATAAAAGGCACGGGGTATCCAGCCGACAACCCAAGGACGGCGGTCGCGNGCGCGTTGAGCGGGCTTGCCCGCCACGCGCCGCGCCCGCAAGGGGCGAAGCCCCTGTTTTTGACCAANCACTTGCGCGAGAGGTGGGGGTTAGTATTACCCCCCACCTCTGTGTCTGTGTCAACTGGTCACAACGTCAATAAATACAAGCATAAAATACTAAAAAAATTGTGTCACGCGGTGTGCCACAACGGCGCAACCTCTGTGTCAAAAGGGTGATAACAATGGAAAAGGACACAAAGACAAGGAAATGGATAATCACCATAAACAATCCAGAAAACCATGGATTCACACGCGAATATATTCGTGAAGTATTAAAAACTTATGAATCCGTTATCTACTGGTGCATATCCGATGAAATCGGCAAAGAGTGTAGCACACCACATACACACATATTTTTATACACAACAAATGCAGTTCGTTGGAGCACGATGCAAAAAAAGTTTCCCAAGGCACACTTCGACCCAGCAAGAGGTACGAGCCAGCAATGCAGGGATTATATATTTAAACAGGGCAAGTGGACAAAAGATAAAAAGGCAGACACAAACATTCCAGAATCACATGAAGAGTTTGGGCAAATGCCAATAGAGCGCCCGGGTCAACGCAATGATATAAGCGATGCAATCGCAATGCTGGAAGAGGGCGCAACAGCGCTAGAGGTTATAAGACAAATTCCATCGTTATCCATGCAAATCGACAAAGTAGAATCATTAAGGCAAAAAATATTGAATGAAAGATATGGGGACGAATGGCGCGAACTGGAAGTAACATACGTCTGGGGCGATACAGGGACAGGTAAAACAAGGGACGTATTAGAAGAACATGGTAACAGAAATGTTTGCAGGGTAACCAATTACCGAAACCCTTTCGATATGTACACATCTCAAGACGTTTTAATGCTTGACGAATTCCGCTCCAGCATAAGAATAAATGAAATGCTAACATATATGGAAGGTCATGCGGTGGCACTTGAAGCACGATACTATCCACGTCAAGCCATGTATACCAAGCTTTATATAATTAGCAATATTCCGTTAGAAAAACAATACCCCAATGTACAAGCCGATGAAAAAAAGACATGGCAAGCATTTTTACGCCGAATCAATAAAATAAAACACTATCGCCATAACAAACCCATCAAGGAAAGCACCGTGCAGGACGAGTTATACGAAGACAGCAACGTTTACACACAGGTCACATGCGACGAAGCAATGCCGTTTGGGTAATGAAGTTTAGTCAACATTTAGTCAAATCAATATTAAAGGCTTCCCGCATATACGCAGGAAGCCTTTAATATTGGGATGAATCGCCTGGGGCTCGAACCCAGGACCCTTAGATTAAAAGTCTAATGCTCTACCGACTGAGCTAGCGATTCATAATTTGTTGCAAAGGTGGATAACGGGATTCGAACCCGCGACCTCAAGAGCCACAATCTTGCGCGCTAACCAACTGCGCCACATCCACCACACACAGCGAAGCATAATTGCGAAAATGCCTCAACTCGCAATCTCTATAATACACAAAATTCCTTAAGTGATGCAAGTCTTTTTAAAAGATTATCGCAAATTAATGCGGGTGTCTTTTCGCGCGCACCCAGCGGGGCGTATTTTAATGGGTTACTGTGTGTTTGTCAACAGGCAAATGGCTTCAATGTGCGGAGTACGGGGGAAAAGGTCTGCCGCGGTAAATCGCACCGGGGTATACCCTGCATTTACCAGCGTTGGCAGGTCGCGTACCAGCGACGCGGGCTTGCACGCCACATAGATGATATGCGCGGGCGCAAGCTCCGCCACCTTTGCCAGCGCACGGGGGGAAAGCCCGTCCCGTGGCGGGTCTACGATAATTACATTGGGGGCGCCGCTGAGGGGCGTTTTTTTCTGCGTGGCGATTTTGGTAATGTCGTGGGCGTGGAAGATACAGTTTTCGATGCCGTTAAGCTGTGCATTTTTTTGCGCGGCTTCGATTGCTTCGGGAATGAGTTCGATGCCCATTACTTTTTCGAAGAGGGGCGAAATAATTTGCGCAATTGTACCCGTTCCGCAGTAAAGGTCAAAGGCGAGGTTGCAGAGCTGCCCATCGCCGGACGCCATTTCGCGTACAATTTCGTACAAGACTTCTGCCCCGACGGAATTTGTTTGAAAAAACGAAAACGCCGAAACGTGGAAGGTTAAGCCCAGCAATTTTTCGCGGTAAAAATCACGCCCCCACAGGGTGGTTACACATTCGTTTTTTATCGCATCGGCTACACCGTCGTTTTTTGCGTGCAAAATGCCCACAATAACACCGCGTAAAGGCAAATCGCGCAGACCTTGCACAAAGGGCGCCAAGTTCGCTTCCAGTGCAGAGGTCGTGGAAAGCAGAACAAGTATTTCCCCCGTAAAATGCCCGCGGCGCAATAAAAGATGGCGCAATACGCCTGTATGCGCCTTGCGGTGGTACACCGCTTCCCCACTTTCACGGAAAAACTGCATGGTATACGCGGCGATTTTTTTAAAATCGTCGGGCATAAGCACACAGTTTTCCGTGGTCGCCACTTCGTAGAAGCTGCGCTTTTTGCGCATTCCCAAGGCAAGCTTGCGGGTTTCCCCTTTTCCGCCGTCGTCCCCAAAGGCGAGTTCAAATTTGTTACGGTAGCCCTCCACAACGGGGGATGGGCGCAAGCCTTCTAGTTGTGCGCCGTATTCGCCCAGGGTTTCGCGCAAATCGGCTTCCTTTAGGCGCAATTCTTCTTCATAGGAAATTTCGTAATGGGTGCAGCCCCCGCAGCGCCCTACGTGGGCGCATTTGTTGCTCATGGCTTTAAATTCAACTGCATAAAACGGGATTCCATGCGGAATAAATTACCGATGGATTCGTGTCTGTGGATACAGTCGATAGCACCTGCGAAGAGTTCGCCCACGGAGAGCATTTCAATTTTTTTGTGGCGTTTTTCGGGGGGCATTTCGATGGTGTCAAGCACTACAAGGCGTTCCAGCGGGGATGCGGCAATTTTTTCTACCGCATCTTCTGAAAGCACAGGATGCGTCACACAGGCGTATACCGCCCGCGCACCGTGTTCCATCACCGATTCTGCTGCGTTGCACAGCGAACCGCCTGTCGCCATTACATCGTCCAGCAAAACGGCGATTTTGCCCTGCACATTACCAATAAAATTGGCAATGGTGGAACGGTCTGCCACGTTAGGGCTACGGCGCTTATCCACGATTGCCAAGGGTACATCTAAGAGTTCTGCAAAGGAATTACAGCGCGCCACGCTGCCCAGGTCGGGCGAAACCACAACTACGTCATGCAATTCACCGAATGCTTGTTTAATATAATCCACAAACACGTACATACCGCGCAAATGGTCCATGGGAATATCGAAAAAGCCTTGAATTTGCGGGCAGTGCAGGTCCATGGAAAGAATGCGGTCCGCCCCTGCGGTGGTAAGCATGTTTGCCACTAATTTTGCGCTAATCGGGTCGTGGGATTTTGCGCGGCGGTCTTGCCGTGCGTAGCCGAAATAAGGGATAACCGCCGTAATACGCCCCGCGGAAGAACGCTTCATCGCGTCTATCATGATAAGCAGTTCCATGAGGTGGTCGTTTACGGGATAGCTGGTGGATTGAACGATAAATACGTCTGCCCCGCGCACCGTTTCGTTGATGCGCATGTTTATTTCGCCGTCCGAGAAGCGCGTAACCTCCGATTTCCCCACGTTTACATTTAACATTTTAGCGATGGTTGCCGCCATTTGCTTGTTGGCATTTGCGGCAAAAACTTTTATGCCGCCCAGTGGATTTATCATCTTATTCATCCTCCAAGATAATTTCGTCATCAAAATCGTCCATGATTTCGATATCCAAGACTTCGTCGTCGCTTTCCAGCGTTTTTTTATCTACGGGCTTTGAATTATCGGGGGAAGCAAGGTCGTCGCGGCTTTTCATGCCGAAGTTGTTGCGGGCGGCTTGTTCAATTTCTGCGTAAATTTCGGCATTTTCCCGCAGGAATTGCTTTGCGTTCTCCCGCCCTTGCCCCAACCGAATCTCGCCATAATTAAACCACGAACCGCTTTTTTTAACCAGTCCCAAATCTACGCCAAGGTCCAGCAGGTCGCCGTCCTTGGAAATGCCCATGCCGTACATCATGTCCACCTCTGCGGTGCGGAAGGGGGGTGCTACCTTATTTTTTGTAATTTTTACCTTGGTGCGGTTGCCGATGGGCTTTTCCCCTACTTTAATCGCTTCCGCACGGCGAATGTCTATGCGAATGCTGGCGTAGAATTTAAGCGCCCGCCCGCCCGTTGTGGTTTCGGGGTTGCCGTAGGAAACGCCAATCTTCTCCCGTAACTGATTAATGAAAATGACGATGCAGTTCGTTTTGTTGGTAATGCCCGTGAGCTTACGCAGGGCTTGGGACATAAGCCGCGCCTGTACGCCTACGGTGGCTTGTCCCATTTCGCCCTCAATCTCTGCCCGTGGTACAAGGGCGGCTACCGAGTCTACCACCACTACGTCTATCGCCCCCGAGCGTACCATGGCTTCGGCAATTTCCAGGGCTTGCTCGCCGTCGTCGGGCTGGGAAATATATAGTTCATCTATGTTCACGCCTAATTTTTTTGCATATGTGGGGTCCATGGCGTGTTCCGCGTCTACATAGCCCGCGACGCCGCCCAGCTTTTGGCTTTCCGCCACCAGATGCAGTGCAAGGGTTGTCTTACCGCTGGATTCGGGTCCGTAAATCTCCACGATGCGCCCCTTGGGAATGCCCCCAACGCCCAGCGCCGCGTCAATGCTTATAATACCCGTTGTTACCACGGGAATGTCAGTCCTTGCCATTTTTTCGCCCATTTTCATGACTGCGCCCTTGCCGAACTGCTTTTCAATTTGCGTTAAGGCGGTGGCTAGGGCTTCCTCCTTTGCGGCGACGGTATCCAGTACGGGGAGTTCTTTTTTCTTGGAGTCGGCTTTCTTTGCAGATTTTTTTGCTGGCATTTGGGAATGCTCCTTTCAGATATGCGCCGTTTACAGGCGAGATTATATTTTCCATTCAAAAATATTGCTTTGGCGTTGTCCCATTTTGTATAAATCCGTCCATTCGGGTAAGGTTACGGTGCGGATTAATTTCGCATTTAACTTCTCACACACCCGGCGGGAGGCATGGTTATTTACATCGTTGGTGATAAGCAATATATGCATGTCGTGCGCCTTGGCAACGGGCACAAGCAAGCGGCAGGCGCGTACGGCATAACCATTTCCGCGGAAGGCTTCTTCTATATCATAGCCAATTTGACCTCCATAGTACAGGTTTTGCCCAAATTCGCCACCGCCGTACCCGATACGCAGCCCAATATTGCCTATTTTCTCGCCTTCTTTGCATATGGCAAAAAGGTAAGAGGGAACGTGCTTTTTTTCTTCATTGGTGTATTTTTGCGTGCATACAAGGTAAATTTCGCCGTCGGATAATGTGGGAACAGAGATAAATTCCGTGAAGTTGCAGGGCAGGGATGTATAGTAGGCAATTTCTTTTTGAATTTCGTAATCCGCTTTAAGCATAGCATATTGCTCGCGGTCTTGAATCTCGCCGTTAAGTAACGTGCATTGGCGGCGCAAGCCCTCGTAGGTCATACCCGCCCGCTCCAGCACCTTACCCGACGCGGTATTCTTCGCATTAAAATTCGCCCACACGCGGTTAAGCCCCACGGTATCGAAGCAATGGGCAAGTACAGCTTTTAGCGCCTCGGTTACATAGCCCTTGCCGCGCCATGGCTTGCCTAGCATATAACCCACTTCAGCGGCGCGTATGTCGCGGTCGGTTTCGGCATAATCAATGGTGCCGATAACCTCGCCGTCGAATTTTTGCACAATGGCATAGCTACCGTAGTCCCAATTTTTTTCTTCCAGCGCGGTGAAATATTTTGCCCAGTTTATTATCCACTCCCGTACTTCTTCTACGGTTTCGCAGGTTTTGTGGGTGTAAAATCGGATAATATCGGGGTCTTGCGCCCAGTTGTTATACATATGTTCCGCGTCCTCCAATGTAAAGGGACGAAGGGTTAGACGTTCGGTTTGTAACGTATTTTCAATTATTTGCATAACAGATTTTCCTCCAGCCAGCGGGCAACGCCATCGTTGTCGTTTGTATCACAGATGAAATTGGCAACGGCTTTAATTTCGGGCATTGCGTTTGCTACGGCAATGCCTGTGCCTGCGTGTTGTAGCATTTCCATATCGATAAAATCGTCGCCAAAAGTAATAATATTTTCTGTGGGAATGCCGAAAAATTGCGCCGCAGTTTGCACCCCCGACCATTTACCTGCGTTTTTGTGCATAATTAACCCCGAATGACGCTCCTCGCCGTGACTCATTTCAACACGTAAATCGGCGGGCAAGTGCCGTGCAATTTCGTTTACATCGTCTATGGATTCGACCTCTATGAAAATCATATTTGCACCTTCATCGGGCAAATTGGAAAAATCGCCGTGTTTTGCCCCCGACACATCACCGTATATTTCCTCCCCAATTTCCACAAAGAGGAATACATTGGGGTATTTTTGCGCCAGCATGTGCAACGTAAAATCCCGGTCTTTAGGCGCAATGGTGAAGTGGGCGTGGCGTTGGTTGCCGATATACACCTCTGCACCGTTGGTGGTGATAAGGGCATCGGGCAATGTTGGTAACTGTTGGGCGAAGGGCATAATGCCCCACTGCGAGCCATTACAATACGGTCGTGCCGACGCGAAGGCAAGCTTGTTACCCTTTTCACGGCAACGGTTAAGTACGTCTATTGTATAGGCGGAGAGAGTCTTGTCGGTGTGTAGCAGTGTACGGTCCAGGTCGGTTACGATTAGCTGCATAGCTTTTCCTCCAGCCAGCGTGCTACGCCGTCGTTGTCGTTTGTATCGCAGATGAAATTGGCAACGGCTTTTGCCTCGGAGATGGCGTTTTCTACGGCAATGCCAGTTCCTACATGTTGAAGCATAGAAACATCATTATAATCATCGCCGAAGGCTACGATATTTTCAATAGGAATCCCCATTTTCGCAGAAAGCACTTGCACTCCCGCCCATTTGGTAGCATCGCGGTGCATGATAAACCCAAAGTGCTGGGTTTCGCCCGAACTCATTTCGATATAACAATCGTCGGGCATGTAACCCTCGAATTGCGCAATATCCTCAATCGAATTAATGCCAATGATGATAATGCTCGCGGCTATGTTGGGCAGGTCGGTAAAATCGGTACGAATGGCTTCGGCATTGTGCCATTTTTCAAACAATTTATCGTTACCATACAACGTGTTATTAATTTCCACAGAAATAGTGGCTTTAGGGAAGTTTTGCACCAGCGCACGTAAAATAGTGTCGCGGGTTTGGGGCGAGATGCCCTGCGTTACGCATAATTCGCCTGCGATGTAAATTTGTGTGCCGTTGCGCAGAATAAGCGCGTCGGGCGGGGCGTTAAGCCTTTCGACATAACGCGCAACGTCGCGTTCTTTCCGCGCCGTAGCAAAGGCAAGTTTAATGCCCTTTTCACGGCAACGGTTAAGTACGTCTATTGTGTAAGTAGAGAAGGTTTTATCGGTGCGCAGTAACGTGCGGTCTAAGTCGGTTACGATTAATTGGGCAGGCATTTTAATTTATACTCCTCAATAAATTTCGCATGGGTGCGCGCGATATTTTGCGGTAATTTGTTTATGTCAAACCATTCAAGGGTCAATGATTCATCATCCATAATAGTTACTTCGCCGGTGTATTCGCCGGTGGTGTATACAATGGTTAGCACTTGGAATTCATCGCCATTTTGCGCAACGCACAAATAATTCTCCCCCGAGTACACGCCAAACAATGTAAGTTTTCCGAGAATTAGCCCTGTTTCTTCCCTTACTTCCCGCCGTGCGGTATCCTCGGGAGATTCACCCAACTCCATCAACCCACCCGGCAAGCCCCATTTTCCATGGGGGAAGGAGCGTTGCTGCATAAGGATTTGCCCCGCTTCATTGCGGATAAAAACTACGCAACCCGGCAGTAACACACGCATGTTGCCCACTTTTGCGCGCAGGTCTTGGATATAGCCCATAATCAAGCGTCCTCCTTATCCAACAAAAGCCTGCGTTCAATTATTTCGCGTTCGTATTGCAATTTTTCTTTTAATTCTTCCTCTGTGGGGAGATACGCCATATAATTAGCGGCGTACAGATTTTCCTTATCCGCCAGTACAGAATATTTTACCATGCTTTCATCCTTGTCCGTACAAAGCACAATACCGATGGTGGGGGCATCGTTTTCTTGTTTCACCTTATCGTCAAACAAACGGGTATAAAAGTCGATTTGCCCAATGTCCTGGTAAGAAAGGGGCGCGGTTTTTAAGTCAACCACTATAAAGCATTTTAAAATGTAATTATAGAAAACGAGGTCGATGTAATAATGGTTGCCGTGGTCGGTAGTGATGCGTTTTTGCCGCGCAACAAAGGAAAATCCTTTGCCCAATTCCAGCAGGAATTCTTGCAGCTTGTCGATTAACCCCTGCTCCAATTCTGTTTCTGTGTATTTTTTGTTTTCGCTTAAATCCAAAAACTCCAGAATATACGGGTCTTTTAGGATATATTCGGGGCTGGTTTTGGGTTCGCTTTGGTAAATTTCGCCGGCTACTTCTTCCAGATGCTCTTTTTGTGTAGCGAGCAGCCGTTCGTAGAAAAATGAATGCATTTGACGTTCCAACTGGCGTGATGTCCAGTTGGATTCGGCACATTCAGATAAATAAAATTCACGACGCTTTGGTTCTTCAATGCGCATTAGCAGGCGATAATGGGTCCAACTCAATTCGCTACGCAGTGCGTGGCGAATTGGAAACATTAAATAAAACTGCCGCATATTACGTAAGTTTGATACCTTAAAACCTTTACCAAAGTCTGCCGTTAAACGTTCAGCCAGAAATTGTAAAAGTTGCTTGCCATACTCGGCGCGTTCCCCTACAGCTTCATTTATTTCGCGTCCAATTTCCCAATAAACCTGCACCATTGTTTGGTTGATGGTTGTCACCACGCGCGAGCGGGCTTCCGCAAGTGCCGTTTTAATATTTTCGTAGATTTTTAATTCGGTTGTTATCATCGTATTTTGACCGTACATATAAATTCCCTGCCTTTATTGTGTGAATAGCAATATTTACTTCATCCTCAGCATATGCGCCCAGTAATCAATCGTTGGATACAGCCATTCATTTATCGGTTGAAAGCAATATCCCCACCCTTGCGCCGTGGTTGTATCTAGGCTAAAGCTTGGAACATCATTAAGGGGCGCAGGCGCTCCGTTTTTGTCTGGGGATGCCTTTTTTCCTATGGATTTTTCGGCGTAGGCGATAATTTCGGCGGGTGAGGTTGTGCCGTGACTACACGCGTTTATTGCCCCGAATATGGGATTTTCGGCGCACCAAGCAAGAAAATCCCCCGCTTCCTTTGAGTGAACAAACGCCAACCGCGCATCAAGGTTATTCACATGCATACCGCTGCCGTTAAAAATATGTTCTGCATAGAAAAACAACCGTTTTGTATAATCATCCGCTCCAAATATCCACGGGAAACGCACCGTAACCGACGGTACTTTTTCGTATTTTTGAAAAAGCGCAGCTTCGGCTTGGCGTTTTACTTCGTCATAGGTGTAATCATCGCTGTTGCACCATTTTAACGGCGTCTTTTTGGCGTCAAGTTCGGCTTCCTGTATATCCATATGAAAATTGTTGTATACAGAAACGGTGGAGGTCATTACATACTTTTCCGTATGTACCGAATCCAGTAAGCAACGAACGTCATTTGAGCAATACGCCAAATTGTCAATAACTACATCATAGTGTTCGTTATGAAAGGCGGCGTGTAAGCTATCTTTATTGTGCCGTTCAATAATTTTGCGCGTTACCCTGTCACCAAAACAGTCGGGGGTTATTCCGCGGTTGGCAATTGTTACCTTATGTCCGCGGGAAAGCAGTGCATTTACCAAATGCACACCCGCGTACCTTGTGCCGCCCAGGATTAAAATTTTCATTTAGCCGCCTCAGGGGGTGTGTTGGTTTTTTTCAAAATATAATCAGCCGTTTCACTTGCGGTCATAAAGGTGCTATCTACAACTTCTACGCTATCATCAAAGCTTAGCGCATCGTAGAAATGTTTTATCCATTCCGTTGGTGTTACACTTGTATGGCAGGTTCGGGCTTGGCAACGCGCCACGGCGGTTTCATATTCGGGCTTTAACAGGAAAAATTGATATGTTAGGCTTCGAGCTTCAAATATTTCAATGTATTTATTTATATCCTCCGGCATAAGGACGTGCGCCAGCACAAAATTATTACCATATATAGAAAGCACATCAAGGGCATAGGCGATTGCTTCAACCATGGCTGCGTCTTGGAAATGTACGGCTGCACCTATTTTGTGTTTGACGGCTTGCATCACGCAATCTCCGTCAATGGCAAGGAAGCCTTTTTGCATCAGTTTTTCAGCAACGGTGGATTTACCGCTTCCGCACGTTCCGTTTAATACGACGATATTCCCACCATTACAATGATTTTTAATTTGCACCTCGGCATTGCATTGTCTACATATAGGAAGTATAGGCGTAAGCGCAAAATTTTGCTTGCGCAATTTTTTATTGAAAATTGAAATTTCGTCCCTTGTTCGCTGTCCGCAATTTGGGCAAGTAATGGTGGGCGCTATGATATTTTTCCGCAAAAAATTTAACGCCAGCATTGCCGACCGCTCGCGTATGGGGTTACGTTCGCCGCTTAGGGTTAGTGCAAGGGTTTGGGTGTCGCGCCCTTTTATATGCAGTCCGATGAAAACCGTTCCTACAGGTTTTTCTGCCGTGCCGCCGTCGGGTCCTGCAATGCCCGTGGTGGACAGCCCAATATCTGCGCCCGATGTTTTTGCCGCGCCTTCTGCCATAGCGGCGGCGCATTGGGGGCTTACCGCACCATATTTCTCAATGATTTCGCGGGGGACGTTTAGCCGCGCGATTTTCGCCTCGTTGCTGTAGGTGATTAGCCCTTCGCGCAAAACGGCGGAAGACCCCGCGACAGCAACCAAGGCAGAAGTTACCAGCCCACCCGTGCAGGATTCGGCAATGGCAAGGGTGCGTGGGAGCGCTCCCGCAGTGGTTTTGCCCGCTAATAAATCCAGCACAATTTCTGCAAGGGTCGCCTCGTCCTCGCCGTAGATAAATTCCCCCAGCCGTGCGTAAATTTCGTCTGCTGCAGGGGTGATTAAGGCGCGCGCTTCTTCTTCGCAGGGAGCGGCGGCGGTAATGCGCAGGTGGCATTCCCACACCTTGGCATACAGTGCCAGCGTAGGGTTGGTTTGCTTCTCGAATAAATCCAAAAGCCTCGCTTCGATGCTGCTTTCGCCAATGCCGATGAATTTTAACGTACGCGAAATGAAGGTACGGGCAGCTTCGCCAACGCCTGTTTTTTCGCGCAAAAAAGGAACCGCATAATGGATAAACATCGGTTCCAGTTCGTGGGGCGGACCGGGCAGCATAAGCAGGGTTTTGCCGTCTTGCTCCAGCCATATACCCGGGGCGGAGCCGTGGTCGTTGGGCAAGGTACGTGCGCCTTCGGGGATTTGCGCGTTTTTATGTACGTTTTCGGGCAATTTTACGTGGGCAAAGCGTTTTTCGATACGGGCAAAGGCTTCTGCGTCTAATACTAACTTTTTGCCGAAATATGCTGCCGCAACTTCCTTGGTTAAATCGTCCTGGGTTGGACCAAGCCCACCTACGGTAACGACCATGCTTGCGCGGGAAAATGCGCCTTCCAGTGCCGCCCGCAGGCGTGTGGGGTTATCCCCCACCACCGTATGCCCGTACACGGGAATGCCCAGCCCCGCAAGTTGGCGCGAAAGGAATTGGGCATCGGTATTTGCTATATCCCCCAGCAGCAGCTCCGTGCCAACGGCGAGAATTTCCACGCTTAGCTCCTTCATTTATTCTTCTCCGCGTTTTTATAATGAAGCAAGCCCCAGTTTTTGTACCCATAATCCAGCCCCGAAAGCACGCTGGCAATAACGGATAAAATAAGCAGTACCCATACCATAATGTCCCGCGCTTCCAATACTACAGGGTAGGCGTCGGCGATAAAGGCGGGGATTGGAATAAGCACAAAGTGAATAAGAATCATTTGAAAAACCGTTTTAATTTTGCCCCCAACGCTTGCCGCAAGCACGGCGCGTTGCTCCAGCGCTAACTGCCGCAAGCCGGAAACAAAAAATTCTCGGCTTATAAAAATGATGGCTGCCCAGCCCGGGATTGTGCCGCTTGCCACAAAGGCGACAAGGGCGGCGCACACCAGCAATTTATCTGCCAGGGGGTCCATCAGCTTGCCGAAATTTGTAACCAAGCCATACCGCCGTGCCAGATAACCGTCCACCGCGTCGGAAATGGAAGCAACCGCAAAAATAGCCAGCGCTACCCACAGGCTGGCTTCCTCTCCGAAGGGCTTTAGCATATATACCACCAGAAACACGGGAATCATCAGCACCCGCGCAAGGGTGATTTTATTTGGAAGATTCATGGGAATCTCTCCTTATTAGGCAAATAAGTCGTATTCGTCGCAGGATATGGGCGTAAGGGTAAGTATATCCCCCGCCGTTACCTCTTGGGCGGTTGCGAAATATACGCAGGCATCTACTTCAAAGGCATCCCCTTGGGTGCGCCCAACGTAATGGTTGTCGTCCCCGCTTGGGTCGGCATCGTCTACCATTACGGGTAGGGGCTTGCCTATTTTCCCTTGCTGCTTGGCTTGGTGAATTTCCTGCTGGGCTTGCATAATACGGTCGCGGCGCTTTTGCTTGGTGGCTTCTGTTACTTGGCGGGGCATTTGCGCGGCGGGGGTTCCCGCTTCTTGGGAATAGGGAAACACGCCTAACCTATCAAATTGCATTTCTTCTATGAAGGCAAATAATCCGTTAAATTCTGCCGCGGTTTCCCCCGGGAAGCCCACCATAATGGTGGTGCGCAGGGTAATGTCGGGCATGCCGTTACGTAGGTTTTGTATTAAGGCTTTTAGGTTTTCCCGCGTGCCACTACGCCCCATGCGGGCGAGTACCGATGTTTCGCTGTGCTGTATGGGCATGTCCAAATATTTGCAAAGGCTGGGTAATGTTGCGAGGGCTTGTATTAATTCGGGGGTAATATGCTCGGGGTAGGCGTAGAGCAGGCGTACCCATATGGGTGCGGGCGCGGCGTTGCATAGGGTATCAATTTCCCGTAGTAAAGCAGGCAAGGCAGGTTTTGCGCCATTTTCCCCCGCGGGTAAATCCTTGCCGTATTGTGCCGTATCTTGCGCCACCAAAACAATTTCGCGTACGCCGTTATGCATTAACATGCGGCATTCTTCAATTATTTCCGCACTCGGGCGGCTTTTATACCCTCCCCGTATGGCGGGAATGGTACAGTATGTGCAATGGTTGTCACAGCCTTCGGCAATTTTTACGTGGGCGATGTGGGGATGCGCGGAATTTTTCCGCGCTAGCAAACGCATTTTAACGCGGTTCTTTTCATCTGTTAAAACGTCGCTTGTGGGGCAGGGCTCCAATTTTAACGCTTCACGTACAATGGGTACAATGCTTTCCCTGTCCGCAACGCCTAAAATGGCGTCAACCTCGGGCATATCCGCCGTCATTTCCTTGCGGTAGCGTTCGGTCATGCAACCCACTACTACCAGTGCCTTACATACCCCCGTTTTTTTAAGCGCCGCCATTTCCAATATTAAATCTATGCTTTCCTGCACCGCTTCGCGGATAAAGCCGCAGGTATTTACAATAATTACATGGGCTTCGGCGCTGTCCTCGGCGTTTTCGAAGCCATCTGCCAGCAAGCGCCCCAGCATTTCCTCGCCGTCGATTTTGTTCTTGTCGCACCCCAGCGACAGAAGGTACACCAAATTACTCATTGCCGTATACTTCCATAAATTCGCTACGGGAAATAAGCACCTTGCGGGGTTTTACGCCGTCCTCCGGGCCTACGATGCCGCGTTTTTCAAGGTCTTCCATAAGGCGCGACGCGCGGTTATACCCAATGCGGAACTGCCGTTGCAATACGCTGGTGCTTGCCTTACCCTTGGTCAAAATAAATTCAACGGCTTCGTGGAAAAATTCATCCATTTCGCCCCCTGCGCTTGCCATACGCGCCGCGGGGGAGGTGACTTGCTCAATCATTTCTTGCGAAATTTCCGCAGGGGCTTGCCCCCGCAGGAAGGTGACAATGTCCTCTACCTCCTTGTCGGAAACAAAGCCGCCCTGTACGCGAATGGGCTTGTTTTGCCCCATGGGAAGGAACAGCATGTCCCCTTTGCCCAGCAGCTTTTCCGCGCCGTACATATCCAGCACCGTGCGGCTGTCCGTCCCCGAGGATACGGCAAACGCCAGCCGAGAAGGAATATTTGCTTTAATTAAACCTGTAATAACGTCTACGCTGGGGCGCTGGGTTGCTACAATAAGATGCAAGCCCGCCGCCCGTGCCTTCTGGGCTAGGCGGCAAATGCTTTCTTCTACTTCGCCTTTGGCGACCATCATTAAGTCGGCTAATTCGTCGATGATAATCACAATTTGCGGGATAGGCGGTTCGCCGTTTTCGATTAAATTGCGGTTATAGCCTTTTAAATCGCGGCAGCCCGTTTCGGCAAACTGGTTGTAGCGGTTGTCCATTTCCGCCACTGCCCAACCGAGGGCGCCGCTGGCTTTCTTCGGCTCGGTGACAACGGGAATTAACAAATGGGGGATACCGTTGTACACGCTTAATTCCACCACCTTGGGGTCAATCATGAGCAGCTTAACCTCGTCGGGGCGGGCGGTATACAAAATACTGGTGATTAGCGTATTGATACACACGGATTTACCGCTGCCCGTAGCCCCCGCGATAAGCAGGTGGGGCATTCGAGCTATGTCGGTAATTACAGGCTCGCCTGCGATATCTTTACCCACGGCGAAGGCAAGCTTTGACGGGAAATTGGTAAATTTATCGGTTTCCAATATCTCGCGCAGGAACACAGGCTGCGGCTCGCGGTTGGGAATTTCTATGCCTACGGCGGACTTGCCGGGGATAGGCGCTTCTATACGAATGCCCTGGGCCGCAAGGGACAGCGCCAAGTCGTTGGATAGGTTGGCTATGGCGGATACCTTCACCCCGGGTCCCGGGGAAAGGTCATACCGTGTAACCGTAGGGCCTACGCTTACGGCAATTACCTTGGCTTCCACGCGGAAGCTCTTCAGTGTTTCCTCCAGTTTGCGGGAGTTTTTAAAAATTTCCGACCGCGTTTCCATTGCGTTGTCTGCCATTTCGTTTACCGCAAGCATTTCTACGGATGGCAGCTTGTAATCCGCATAGGTAAGGACGGGAATAGAGCCTGTGTTTACCGCTTTTTTAAGGGGAATATCGGAGGCGGGCATATCGTCGGCTTCCGCAAATACGTCTTCGTTCGCTTCGTCCCATTCGGAGGGGGCTTCGGTATAGCGCACGCCGCCAACTACGCCGCGCAGCATAATTTCGTCATTTTCTTCAATATTTTCGTCCTCGAAGGGGTCTTCTTCTGCAGGCATTATCGCGGGTTCGCTTGCAAAGGCGGGTTCGGGCACTGCGCTTTCAGGCGCTACCCTTTCCGGGAAAAGTTGAATCTCTTCACCGCGCGGGCGTTCGGGCTTAACAATACGCCCAAAGGGGGAAGGCTTGGGTTCTTGTGACGCTTTTATTAGGGTAGGCAATACGACCCGCTCGTCCTCTTCGTGGAGCAACAGCAAGTCGGGGGCGGTTTCATCGGGTTCGTTAAACGCGTCGTCCTCGTATTCCATCAGGGACATATCGTTCTCGGTTTTTGCAGGGTGCATCGTATTAATTTTTGGCATTGTTTTTACGCGAAGGGCTTCGGCGCGTTCTTCTTCTAAACGCTCAGCCTCCAAGCGTTCGCGCCTTCTTGCCAATGCATCCTGCGATTCATAAAAACCGCGCTTTACAAGGTACACAAAGCTGCGCCCCGTAAGCAGCACAGTAAGGATTAAAATTACCGCAAGCAACACAATAATTGAACCGATGCGCCCTATGACAAAATATAATAAATCGCCGAAAAGCAAGCCCAAAATACCACCGCCAATACGGTAGCCGCCTATTTCGCCCGTATATATACGCCCAAGCCGCTCAAAGGCGGTTAGCCCGTATACATCGAAGGCATCGGGACGGTTAAAAATATGTAAAAGTGACAACACTGCAACAAACAGTCCAACCGCCATCACCCAAGGGATACGCACCCGCCGCGAAAGCAATACCCCCACCGCGCCCGCAATTAACGCAATAGGCAACACAAACGCGCCAAAGCCAAACAAACCAAGCAAAAAGCTGTGAATTAACCCCCCAACGCGCCCAAGCGCATTTGGGAAAAATACGCTGAGCAACAGAAGCACCCCAACAACCACCGCGCCAATGCCCTTTACCTCGCGGCGCAATGCGGGCGACTCGGGGCGCGCATCACCCAACGGGCGCTCGGCATTCCTTCCTTTTTTAGAGGACGGGAGGGTTTTCCTTGGCATAGTATCACACCTTTCTATAGGGTGGAGTATAGCACTACAACACACGCATGACAATTACATGCGCAAAGTGTATTATAATTAAAATTCATGCTGTGACTTAAAGAATGTGGAATGTGTCTGTATAATTCTTTGGGTCATAAATAGCAGAATGTACAGGAGGAGAAAAAAATGGCAAAAAGCAAACAAAGCAAGCAGGAAAAATTGAATCTTGACGAGATTATCGGCAAGAACATTCGCAGTGAACGGCAATCGCGCAACCTTTCACGCGATGAGCTAGCTGAAATGCTGGACCTCACCACTTCACACATGGGGTTGATTGAACGTGGTGAGCGCGGCGCAACCGCCGTAACGCTTTCTAAGCTAACGAAAGTACTTCAATTGCCCATAGACACATTTTTCGCTTCCCCTGCGGCAACCGCCGTACGGGAAGAACGCGGTAGCGCGCGCGCGGCAAACATGAAAAAAATTAACAGCCTAACGTCTAATTTAACCGACGCAGAGCTTGCGTTGGTGGTACACGTAGTACAGGGCGTTGCCAAATTATCAGCCGCAACGCGGGACGAGGAATAGACTATTCCTTCTCCCCACGGTTACGCACGATAAGGTGTATCGGCGTGCCGTCAAAGCCAAAGGCTTCGCGGATTCGATTTTCCAAGAAGCGTTCGTAAGAAAAATGCATAAGCCGCCTATCATTGACGAACAGTACAAAGGTAGGCGGTTTTATTGATACCTGTGTTACATAATAAATGCGCAAGGCGCGCCCTTTATCCGTTGGCGGCGTATGAATGGCAGTGGCTTCGATAATCACTTCGTTAAGCGTACCCGTTGCAATGCGCATTGCATGGTTTTGATAGGCGGCGTGTATCATGCCGAATAATTTATTTATGCGCTGCCCCGTAAGGGCAGAGATAAACAGCATGGGTGCATAGGGCATGTAGGAAAGCTCTCGGGCAATTTTTTCCGTGTGTTCCTTCATGGTTTTATCGTCTTTTTCAATTTTGTCCCATTTATTTACGGCAATGATGGCGGCGCGTCCCCGTTCGTGGGCGATGCCCGCTATTTTTGTATCTTGTTCGGAAATGCCTTCGTCTGCGTCTATAAGCAGCACGCATACATCGCAGCGCTCGATGGCGGCGATGGCGCGGATAATGGAATAGCGTTCAATATTTTCTTTGATGCGGCTTTTGCGGCGCAGCCCTGCCGTGTCTATAAACAAAAATTCGTGCCCGTCGCGGGTTGCAAAGGTGTCTACCGCGTCGCGGGTTGTGCCCGGGATATCGCTTACTATCACGCGTTCTTCGCCCAAAATTTTGTTTATTAAAGAAGACTTGCCTACATTGGGCTTGCCTACAATGGCGACTTTAATGCGCCCGTCGTCCTCGTCCTCTTCGCTGTATGCGGGGAAATGCCCGACAATTTCGTCCAGCATGTCGCCCAGATTGAGGGCTTGTCCCGCAGAAATGGGCACGGGTTCGCCGATGCCTAATTCATAAAATTCATATAATTCATTATTTTCCCGCGAGGGAACGTCAACCTTATTAACGGCAAGCACCACAGGCTTTTTAGAGCGGCGAAGCACGTCCGCTACCTGCCTGTCTGCGTCCACAACCCCGGACTTGATGTCGCACAAAAATAAAATCACGTCCGCGCTTTCGATGGCGGCTTCCGCTTGGCGGTATACGTGGCGGGTAAGCGGGTCGTCTGCGTCCGGGTCCAGCCCGCCTGTGTCGATAAGGGTGAATTGGCGGTTAAGCCATTCCGTATCAGCATATAAGCGGTCGCGGGTAATGCCCGGGGCATCGTCCACAATGGCGATTTTTGCACCGATAATGCGGTTGAATAACGTGGACTTTCCTACATTTGGGCGGCCTACTACGGCTACGATGGGCTTGGGCATGGGAATAGAAGCTCCTTTAATTTTGAGTGCGGGCATTGTAGCATAGTTTATGTGGATATAAAACGCGATTTTAGATTTACATAAACTAATACGCAGAAGGTCTTAGTAGTTTTCCGCAATTAGCAATGAAATAAACGCATTTATAAGCCCTTGTTGTTTTTCTGTACACAGCAGGGCTTTTTGCGTTATGGCGTTTATGCTTGATGCTTCGGTGCTTTTGCCGTGGCTTACGCCCAGCAGAAAATAATCGGGCGTTACGCGCAGGGCTTCGCATAGCTTCATCAACGTTTCGATGGTAGGCAGCGAATGGCTGTTTTCTATGTTGGATAACTGGTTAATGCTCATGTTTATTTTCTCTGTCAATTTTTCTTGGGTCATGTGAAGTTCTTTCCGCCGTGATGAAATGCGTGCGCCGATTTCAATGTAATTCAACTTCAAAGGCTCACCCCCAAATGAAGATAAGCGATGTACATATGAATTGTGATGCAATGCATTTGGATTTATTCCAATGCATTGCATTGTACACATCGTACTTTTACATAATTATAACTTAATCTTATAAAAAGGAGCTTTTTTTATGAAAACATGGTACAAAAAATTACCCTCGGCGCTGTGGGGTCTGGCACTCGCCCATTTACTTATGTTCACCCTATTAACAGGGTGCGGCGCATTATTGGAAGATTTACAAACCACCCCCACGCTTACACCACAGGAAACACACACCCCTGCACAGGCACCCCAAGTACCCGTACCTACACCTTCTCCGCCGCAACCCACACCGCAGCCCAAGCTCGAACTCGAAGAAGTACCCGAAGCGCCACCACTCCCCCACGGTCTAACCGAAGCCATCGTATCCCATGTAATTGACGGTGATACCATCGAACTTACCACGGGTGAGCGGGTGCGATTCATCGGAATAAACACGCCCGAAGACGGCGAAGCCGGCGCGGCAGAAGCCACAGCATTTGTGCGCAGCCGCATCGAAGGGCAAACCGTCTGGTTAGAACCCGACGGCAACAACACCGACAGACACGATCGCTTGCGCCGTTTTATTTGGCTACAAATCCCCACCGACCCAAACAACGAAGCAGAAATACTGGCATACCAACTCAATGCCCAACTACTGGAAAGCGGTCACGCCACAGCAATGATAGTCGGTACGATGCGGCACGAAGCGCTCTTCACACGATTATCACCCGCGCCAACGCCAGAACCTGAGCCTACGATAACAATGGGCATCATTTCTGCGCCAACACAAGCGAGGCGAAGCGAAGTCCATACTATCGTCTTCCAAGGCGAACCTAATACGATATACAATTTATCTATCTTGTCCGCTGCTCGCACACCTCGCTTACTAACTGCCGCAGGATTAGGTTATGCAACATCAAACGGCGAAGGCATTGTTTCATGGACATGGCTTGTCGGACCTAATACAGGCGCAGGTACGCAACGCGCCACCATAAGCGGAGGCGGGAAAATGGTCCGCCATGAAATTCGCATTGTTGTAAACTAGCCCCACACCTCACCCCACGCAAGGCTAGACTTTTACCCCGGAATATATATAATCATTCTCCATGAAGCATATAGACGATATTTTCAAAGCCCATCCCGTACGCACATTATGGGACGACACTGCGCAAAAATGGTGGTTTTGCGCAGTGGATATTTGCGCCCTTCTCAATGGTGGTGATACCCAAAAAGCGCGAATTTATTGGAATACACACAAGTGCCGTACCCTCGCGGAAGAAAGTCAACCACTTACAATCTGTAATCAGTTGAAAATGAAATCCCATGACGGGAAGCTACGATTTACTGACGTGTTGGACACAGAGGAAGTGCTGTATCTCATCGCCGCCGTCCCCGCGAAAACGCCCTTCAAGCGTTGGCTTGCCCATGCCGCCGCCAACGGATATGCCGCACGGCAGTTGGAAAACCTGGCCAAACGCAACGCCGCAAGCACCATGCGGGAAATTGCGGTGGAAAACATGCCGCTAAAGCGGCAGACGGTACGCAGAGAGCGGTTAGTGTAGGGGGATATCAACGCCATTTTTTGTAATGTATATTTCCGTAATTTGCGGAGGAATAAGCCTACGCTTGCCACGCCCCCGCACTACATATATAATAGTTCGGTTTGCATACAGCCGATTTTTGTTGAGGTTCAATTGAGATTTGCCTTGCAAACTGCCCCCTAGTGCGCGGCAGTACCGCACAGTTCCCATAAAACTTCCCATAGAAAGAAGGAACATACATGCTAGAAAAAATGAGCGTACGCAAGCCCTTTACCGTTTTGGTGGGCGTTATTTTAGTAATTGTGCTTGGCGTGGTGTCGATTATGAACACCCCCACCGATTTGCTGCCAAGCATGGACCTGCCCGTTTCCATGGTTGTGACCACCTACATTGGTGCAACACCCGAGCAGGTTGAACGCGACGTAAGCATTCCCATGGAAAGCCGCATGAGTACGTTAAGCGGTATCGAAATGGTGCAAAGCATTTCTGCCGAGCATATGAGCTTTATGATTCTTATGTTCACCGATGATACAAATATGGATTCGGCTTCGCTGGAAATACGGGAAGCGCTGGACATGATGCAGCTGCCCGACGGCGTAGGTCGCCCCATGATGATTCGCCTTAACCCCGAAATGCTGCCAATAATGACCGCCAACATTCACAAAGAAGGCGTAACCATTGAAGAACTCTCCGAATTTGCCCGCTACACCGTAACCCCCGCGTTAGAAGGTGTACCCGGCGTTGCCATGGTAAGCCTTTCGGGGCTTGTGCAAAACCAAATGCACGTAGTTATCGAGCAAGCGCGTATTGATGCGGTAAACGCCGAATTAGCGGAAGTAATGGGCGCAATGATTGAAATGATGACCGCCGCCGCAATGGCAGAAGCACAGGCGCAAATTGAAGCCACGCTGGAAGCCGCCGCTATAGAAATGTTTGAGTCCCTTTACGGAGCAATTGTAGAGGCACGGTTGGAAGAACTGGTGGCAGAAGGCATGGACCCCTCGGAAGCCTTTATGCAAATAACAACAATCGAACATCCCATGCACCTGCACGTTGTAAACCAAGAAGTAGAAGCCGCCATGGAAGTAATGGCGTTAGAAATCGCGGCAGAAATGCAAGCCGAAATGACTGCCCAAGCCGACGCCCCACAAGAAATGCCCCCCATGGGGCTTCCTGCGGAAATGCTTACCGTAGAAACCATTCACGGCATGTTGTTTGCGCAAAACTTCGCCATGCCTGCGGGTATGATAACCGAAGACGACTTCGATTTTATGGTGCGTGTGGGCGACCGCTTTGAAGACGCGGACGAAATTCGCAATATGCTTATCTTCGACCCCGCCGCAATGGGGCTTATGGGCGTAGACCCCGTTCGCCTTTCCGACATCGCCGACATTTTTATCACCAACGACGCGCACCTTACCTTTACCCGCGTTAACGGCAACCCTTCCGTTATGTTTAGCATTCAACGCCAAAGCGAATTTACGACCGCCGATATCGCAAGTGCCGTGCGCGACCGTATGGAAGCGTTAGAAGCCGAACACCCGGGACTTGGCTTTGCCGTACTCATGGACCAAGGGGAAATGATTGGCGTTGTTATCGGCGGCGTGTTGAACTCATTATTGTGGGGCGGTTTACTTGCAGTAATTATTCTCCTGCTTTTCCTGCGCGATATAAGACCTACGTTAATTGTAGCCGTTTCAATTCCCGTTAGCTTATTGCTTGCGTTTACGCTTATGTACTTTACGGGGGTTAGCTTAAACATGCTTTCCATGGGCGGGCTTGCCCTTGCGGTAGGTATGCTTGTGGATAACTCCATCGTAGTTATCGAAAATATTTACCGTATGCGCCTTACAACCGACCGAAGCGCCGCGCGTGCCGCCGTTTCGGGCACACGGCAGGTGGCGGGCGCAATTATGGTAGCAAGCTTAACGACGATATCCGTTTTCTTCCCCATTGTATTTACACAGGGTATTACCCGCCAGTTGTTTACGGATTTGGCGTTAACCATTGGCTTCTCGCTTATGGCGAGCTTAATTATCGCCCTTACGGTTGTGCCTGCCGCCTCCAGCGTAATGCTCAAAAATATGAAAAAAGACCACGAGGGTCGCTTATTTACAAAATTTGTGGACGGCTATGAAAAGCTGCTGCGCGGCGCACTGCGCTTTAAATTCCCTGTATTGCTAGTTGCCGTTGCATTGTTTGCCGTTACCTTCTGGGGTATTAGCCAACGCGGCATGGAGCTTTTCCCCGCAATGGACATGGGGCAAATCTCCATCGAAGCAACCTTAGGCGAATACGCCACCTTTGAAGAAGCCGTAGCCGCGGCGGAGGCACTCTCCGACCGCGTACTCGCCATACACGACGTGGAAACCGTAGGCATAAGCGTAGGCGGCGGCGGAATGATGGAAATGATGGCGGCAGGCATGGGCTTTGGCGGTATGGGCGCGGGTGGCGGCGCACAAGGTACAAACATTACTATGTACGTACTCACGGGCGATGACCGTAATTACACCCACACGCAGCTGCTTGACCAAATTCAAGCAATCGGCGATTCGCTCGGGCTGGAAATGGAAGCAGACGGCGGCGACATGGGTATGGAAATGATGATGGGTGAAGCCATTTCTATCCGCATTGAAGGGCGCGAGCTGGACGATATCCGTGATACCGCAATAGCGGTAGCCGATTTAGTGCGCACCGTACCCGGCACATATAATGTAACCGACTTAGTTGAAGCAGGCGCACACGAGCTGCGCGTAGTTGTAAATAAGGACGCCGCCATGGCGCAGGGCTTAACCGTTGCACAGGTATTTATGGCGGTAAATGCGTATATTACCGCGCCGGAGCGGTCCATGAACATGACGTTAAACGGGCGCACGTATGAGATTATTGTATCGGACGGCGATTTTACCATGCCCGACCGCTACGCAATTTCAGCCATGCAGCTCTCAACCATGACAGGCTATGTAACCCTATCCGACATTGCCGAGGTACACGAAGATATCGGATTCACCTCTATTGCCCGTATGAACCGCAACCGCTTTGTAAACGTAACGGGCGAACTTTTGGACGGCTACAATGTGACCCTCGTAAATGCCGAAATCGAACGCCTGCTTGCCGACTTTACCCCCATCGGCAACACGCAAATTATCATGGGCGGCGAAGCCGAAGCCATTGCCGAAGCAATGGGCGACTTACTCCTTATGCTATTGCTTGCGCTGATATTTATCTACCTTATCATGGTGGCGCAATTCCAGTCGCTGCTCTCACCCTTCATTATTATGCTAACCATTCCCCTTGCCTTCACAGGCGGCTTTATTGCCCTGCTCATTGCGGGAATGTCCATGAGCATAGTTGCAATGATTGGTTTAATCCTGCTTGCAGGCGTTTCCACCAACAACGGCATTGTTTACATTTCACGCGTTAACCAAATGCGCTGGGAGGGCATGTCTAAAAAAGATGCCATCATCGACGCAGGGCGCAAGCGTATCCGCCCCATTCTCATGATGGCAATTTCCACTATTTTTGCTATGAGCGTAATGGCGATGGGCTTCGGCGAGGGCACGGAAATGATGCAACCCATGGCAATCGCCATCATCGGCGGGCTAATTTACGCCACCGCAATGACCCTGTTTGTCGCCCCCATACTGTACGACCTACTACACAGAGATAAAGATGTCACAAAAGAAGATTTGGACGGGGAAGAGGAATAAAAGCTTACGCCCCATAATACAGTGCGACCTTACCGCGTTTTTTCGTTTCCTGTACGTCAATTAGCCGCTGGTTAGTCGAGCCGCGAAATTTTAACCCAATTTCACGCAATTCGTGGATATACGGTCCGTCAATCAAATAATCCGTTTGGCTAAGAAGCGCTTGGATATCGGAATCGTCCCGTTCTGCCAGTTCTTCATAGGTGTAGCCTGTAAACGTACAAACGTCCCAGCCGATGCGCTTCGCTTCAATGGCGATTTGCGCAAGTTCGCCCGCTTGCAAAAACGGCTCACCGCCCGAAAACGTTATACCCCTTATACGTTTACGACCGGGGCGCGGCTTTTTTATCATACGTAAAATTTCACGCACGCTGTATTCTTGCCCGCCGTCCAGCGGCCAGCTTTCGGGGTTGTGGCATTGCGCACACGCCGAAAGACAGCCCTGCACAAAAATAACTACCCGTATCCCGGGTCCGTCTACAATGCTTTCATACGAAAATCCTGCTAATCTCATGTTTAATGCTCCTAAAAAGATTAAGGTCTTGGGGCTTGGTGTTATTTTATATTAAAAATTTGGGGCTCGCGTACGCGAACCCCCAGATTTTTATGGCAAATAACATAACAAGCACAATATTAAAGTTTTTGTCGAACTTTTTTTAGTCGCCGAAGGCGGTCTTAATCTTTAAATCATTTAATCTTTAAAATCCCCTCAAACCTCATGTTTCTCTCTGTTGCTCTCCTCAGCCTTCTTGCTGTCGTTAAACCTGTCCAGCGTGGATAAATAGCCCGTAATTCTGCGTACGCGGCTAATATTGTCGCTGGAGCAGCGGGTACAGTTATTTTCGTTAATTAAACCGTTTTGCCCGCATTCCTTACAAATATCTACAGGGAAGTTGATAGCAGCGTAACCCATGTCGGCCTCACCCATGGCGCGGATTAGGTCTTCAAAAACCTCGATGTTGGTATCAGGGGCGGAAACAAGCTCTACATAAGAAATATGCCCCGCGTTGCAATATTTATGATAGGGACCCTCGGTTGCGATTTTTTCCAGCGCGGTAATTTTGTATTCCACGGGTACGTGGAAGGAATTTGTATACCATTTTTTATCGGTTACGCCTGCAATTGCGCCAAATTTTTCAAAATCGGAACGCAACAAACGCCCCGCCAACTCTTCTGCCGGAGTGGCAAGAAGGGTAATGTTCATGGAATGCTTTTGGCTTGCCTCGTCACAACGGCGGCGCATATGGCTGATAATGGATATGCCCAACGCCTGGGAGCCGGGGTTTTCCCCATGATGCTTGCCTGTAAGGGCAACAAGACATTCCGCAAGTCCAATAAAGCCTACGCTTAATGTACCGTGCTTTGCCGCGGGTTCAATTTTATCATCCATGCCCAGCTTTTCGCTGTCTACGTATAGCTTTTGCCCCATAAGAAAAGGGAAGTCCCGTACTTTTAAGTTTTTCTGCACATCGTAACGGGTGAGGAGCTGCTTGATGGTAAAGTCCAGTATTTCGTCTAAACGCTTCCAAAAGTCGGGCATGTCCTGCTTGGCACGTATACCTAAGCGCGGTAAATTGATGGTAGAGAAGCTTAAATTGCCCCGCCCGTCGGTGACCTGTGGACCGTTAATATTGGCGATAACGCGGGTGCGGCAGCCCATGTAGCCTACTTCATCATCGTACATGGCGTTAAAGGTCGCGTCTTGGAACGAGAAGGTAGGCATTAACCGCTTACACGCGGTATGCATTGCAATTTGCAGCAAATCGTAATTGGGGTCTTCGGGTTCGGTATTAATGCCGTCTTTTACTTTGAAGCAGACATTGGGGAACATAGGCGTTTCGCCGCGACCCAGCCCGCTTGCATAAGCCTTTAAGAAGCATTCCGTTATCATGCGCCCGCCGCGGGACGTGTCCGTACCTAAGTTTACGCTGGAGAATGGCACCTGCGCCCCCGCACGGGAATGCATGGTGTTTAAGTTGTAAATAAAGCCTTCCATGGCTTGGTAAGTTTCTTCATAGGTGCGCTTTTCAATGAGTTCGGATACGTCCTTGTCTTTTGCGCCCGTTAGCTTTAAATCGCCCAGCGAGCTTTGAAGCAACCGCTCCTGCCGTGCGTATTCCACTTCTACAAAATGGGATAAATCGCGGTCAAAAAAGCCGAAGCTTTGCCCGCCGTGCATGTCGTTTTGGTTGGATTGGAGAATAATTGCCGCCAGTGCCGCCGCAGTGCGAATGCTTTTGGGCGATTTAATAAAGCCATGACCGTTGCTAAAGCCGTCCTTTAGCATACGCCCCAGGGGAATTTGAATACAGGTCAATGTTTTACCGTACCAAGAAAGGTCGTGAATATGCATGTCCCCTTCCAAGTGGGCTTGCGCTTGTTCGGGGGGCAGTACACGGTTTAGGTAATAATTCTTGCTTGCCGCTTCGGAAATTTGAAGCACCTTAGCCGAAGGCGAATGCCCGACATTGGCGTTAGAGCGACTGGTTTCCTTCACAATTTCCGCTACGGCGTCCATGAGTTCGCTTCGCGCTTCGCGGATATGGGTGCGCTTGTTGCGGTACAAGATGTAGGACTTTGCCGCCTTGGTGTAACCGCCCTCGATAAGTACCTCTTCCACCAAATCCTGTACGTTTTCTACGGTAAATTCCCCCGCGCCGTACTGGGCGTCCAGCTTTTTTAATACCTCAAGCGTAAGGGTTATTGGCAGAAGCCTGTCCACATTGCCTTCGCCGTTGACAGCGGTAAAAACCTTTTCGATACAAGCGGTAATCTTATGTTCGTCAAACGGCATTTTCCGATTATCGCGCTTTACAATGTGTCGCAACTTAATCATCCCCAAACATTTATTCATTTAGCGGGATTATAAACCGCCGATTGGGGCAGCGTCAAATATGTGAGGAATTACGCCAAATAAAACACTGCAATAATATGATGCGGACTGCGGGTATCTATGGGAAAATAATCGGGTATATATCCCTCCGGCGTTATAAATGAATGCCAATGGATAGATGCTTCAATCCGAAACCTATACAATCCCCGTCGTAAATTGCCATATATTCGATTAAAATCTATAGCCACTTCCCACGAATACATAGGCGGGTACGGAGGCGCTGACGCAACCGGGAGAATATAATCAAAATATGAGGCAGGCATCATGCGCCAATGCGCACCATCAAAGAATTCCAAAACATAGCCAAATGATTCATTTTTATTGTTACCGGGCATTCCCCAAAAGTTACCAAACCAAGGCAGAGAAATATAAAACTCAGTTGAATTATCAATGGTAAAAACATGCTTGTATACAACACTGCGAGGCGGACCGTCCCGCCGCCGACGCATTTCCCTTCCTATGTGTGTCATTGTTATTGGCTCTAATTCCGGAATAACTAAAACGGGGTGAATGTCGTCGCTATATAATAAGTTTTCCCACCACGGTTCTTTTATAAATGCGAAATAAACAAATAAAAACAAAGCGACCACTAATATTAATAAACCAACAACCCACATATGCATCTTTTTTACCATTTTTAGCTCCAATCCAATTTAAATTTAAATCCTGACTATGTTGCAATTATAACCACCGTTGTTACGCCTTGCCAAGGGATATAACATTGTCATTTGCAACGCCGTTTGGTATATTGGTTACATCCTAGTGAAATGAGTTGAACACATGGACATTTCCCCCCGGTCATTAGTATTAGAAGGTCGCAAAGCCGTATTGGAAGCCTTAAATCATGAAAAGCCCATCGACCGTATTTTATTGAGGGTGGATGGTAAGCACAAAGAATCGGGCGCACCCGAAGGCGGCAAGCCCACTAAGTTGGAAGGCACGCTACGCATGATAGCCTCTAAAGCGCGGGCGTTAAAAATTGTGGTGCAAGAGGTGGAACGCAGTAAGCTGGACGAGCTTTCCGAAACGGGGCACCACCAAGGCGTAATTGCCCTATGCCCTGCCGTGCCATATGTAGAAATTGCAGATATCTTACAAATCGCCACCGACAGGGGCGAACCGCCGTTTGTGATTGTCCTTGACGGCGTAACCGACCCCCACAACCTTGGCGCGGTCATGCGCACGGCAGAGGCAGGCGGCGCCCATGGCATTATTATTCCCAAGCGGCGCGCGGTGGGGCTAACGGGTACGGTGGCAAAAACTTCGGCGGGCGCAATTGCGCATATGGCGGTGGCGCGGGTTAGTAACATTACTCGGGCAATAGAGGAATTAAAGAAAGCGGGCGTATGGGTGGCCTGTGCCGACGCGGGGGAAAAATCTATTTACGACGCGGATTTTTCGGGTGCAATTGCGCTGGTACTTGGCGCAGAGGGCGAAGGCGTAAGCCGCTTGGTGCGCGAAAATGCGGACTTTATCGTGGGCATTCCCATGCTTGGGCGCATTGGGTCGCTCAATGTTTCCGTTGCGGCAGGGATACTCATTTACGAAGTGGTGCGCAAAAGGTTAGCCGTTTAAATGGCAAATTATTTGCTGGTAGACGGGTACAACATTATCCACGCCGACGAAGGGCTTGCGCAGTTGGCTCAAACAGATTCGCTGGAATCGGCGCGCTTAAAACTGTGCGACATGCTGTGTGACTTTAAAGCCCTGAGCATTTACCGCATTATATTGGTTTTTGACGCGCATCTTGTTTCGGGCGGCGTTGGGAATGTATCTAAACACCGCAACATCACCGTTGTATTTACCAAAGAAGCGGTCACCGCAGACCATTACATAGAACGCGCCGCCTACAAAATGGCAGATAAAAAAGGCGACAAGATAACCGTAGCCACTTCCGATGTATTAGAGCAGCTCATTATTATGGGCAGCGGGGCGCACCGTATTTCTGCCGATGCATTGCTTGCCCAAATGCAAGCCGCGCGGGAAAAGATGCGCACCCGCCACATTCAAAACCGCCCAATTAAGCAAAACCCATTCATTAATCTTGTGGACGAAGACACCGCCCGCTTATTGGAGGAAATGCGCCATGCAAAGCGAAACAAATGAAAAACTGGCCCACGATGCAAAGCACGGCAATACCCATGCCCTTGAAGCGCTCCTTTCTCGCTTCAAGCCTTTGGTAAAAAATAAAGCCGCCGCGTATTTTCTTGCGGGCGGCGACCGTGACGACCTTATCCAAGAGGGCATGATTGGCTTATACAAGGCAATTCTTGACTACATACCCGAGAAGAACCCCGTTTTCTCTGCCTTCGCGTCCCTATGTATTAACCGCCAAATCCTTACCGCCATCAAAGCCGCCGGTCGCCAAAAACACTCACCCCTCAACGCGTCCCTCGCCTTAGAAACCGCCGGCGACACCCCCCTGCCCCATTCCAACCCCGAGTCCTTGCTCATTAGCCGCGAGTCCTCACAGGACATTACCCTGTTCATTCGCGAAAATCTTTCCCCCCTCGAATACGACGTACTCATGCTGCATATCGACGGCATGTCCCACGCCCAAATATCCGAAACGCTTCAAAAGCCCTTAAAGTCTATTGACAACACACTGCAACGCGTGCGTAAGAAGGTACGGTCAAGGTCAAAAGATTAAAGCGCCCCATCGTCGCCGCATTTTAACCACTGTGTAGCGAAATAAAAAAAGGGATTCGCAATGTGCGAACCCCAAAAGGTGTAATTTCTACGTTACTACCCGCCTTGCCGCAGGTACAAACAGGTCATCATCGTCGGAGTCATCGTAGCCCGGGGCGTTTTCTACCTCAATGGAGCGGTACATGGGCATACCCGTACCTGCGGGGATAAGTTGCCCTATGATTACGTTTTCTTTCAGCCCGATAAGTCTGTCCTCTTTACCACGGATAGATGCTTCGGTGAGTACACGCGTGGTTTCTTGGAAGGACGCGGCGGAAAGGAACGAATCGGTAGCGAGGGAGGCCTTGGTGATGCCCAGCAATACGCGCTGTCCCGTCGCGGGTTCGCCGCCGTTTGCCATCACTTCTTTATTTACCTCTTCAAACTCCAGCCAGTCGATAAGCGAGCCCGGAAGCAGGTCGGTATCGCCGTTTTCTTCTATTTTTACGCGCTTTAACATTTGGCGCACAATTACTTCAATATGCTTGTCGTTAATGTCTACGCCATGCAGGTCATATACGCGCTGTACTTCTTGAATCATATAATCCTGTACGCCGCGCAAGCCTTTAATTTTGAGAATATCGTGGGGATAAACCGAGCCTTCGGTTAACTCGCTGCCCGCTTCTACCATGTCGCCCGTATGCACTTTAATGCGCGAGCCGTAGGGGATAAGGTAGGCTTTTTCGTCCCCCGTTTCGTGGTTGGAGATAACCACCTCGCGTTTTTTCTTGTTATCGCTGATGGTAACGCGCCCCGCAAATTCGGCAATAATGGCTAAGCCCTTGGGTTTACGCGCTTCAAAAATTTCCTCTACGCGGGGAAGCCCCTTGGTAATATCGTCGTTGGTAGCAACGCCGCCCACTTGGAAGGTACGCATGGTAAGCTGTGTACCCGGCTCACCAATGGACTGCGCGGCAATGATACCTACCGATTCGCCGATACGCACCGCACGCCCGCTTGCCATGTTTGCGCCGTAACATTTGGCGCAAAGCCCAATTCGGCTGCGGCAGGTAAGCACCGTGCGCACGTTTACTTCTTTAATACCTGCCGCGTCAATTTCATCGGCTTGGTCGGGGGTAATTAAGGTGTCGCCCGTTGCGATAACTGTGCCCGTTTGGGGGTGCTTAATATCTTCCAGCGCCCAGCGCCCGCGAATACGGTCGGCTAGGGATTCGATTACCACTTCGCCGTCCACAAAGGCGGCGATATTTAAGCCCGGCTTGGGGTCGTCGCCCGTAATACAGTCCTCTTCGCGGATAATAATATCTTGCGAAACGTCAACCATTCTGCGGGTCAAATATCCCGAGTCTGCGGTACGTAACGCCGTATCGGAAAGTCCTTTACGCGCACTATGCCCGGAGATAAAGTATTCCAACACGGTTAAGCCCTCGCGGTAGTTGGAACGAACAGGAATTTCCAGTGTTTTACCCGTTGGGCTGGAGATTAGTCCGCGCATACCCGCCATTTGCTTCATTTGCACCACGCTGCCGCGCGCGCCGGAATCCAGCATCATGTATACACTGTTGTCCTCTTTTAAGCCGTCCATCAGGGCTTTGGTTACGCGGTCGGTGGCTTCCGTCCATGTTTGAAGCACCTTGGCTTGGCGCTCCTCGTCCGTCATTAAACCGCGGCGGAATAAACGGTATACCCCGTCAACGGCTTTGTCCGCTTCTTCCAAAATTTCGGGCTTAGAATCGGGCACCTCCATGTCTGTAACCGACACCGAAAGCGCAGACTGCGTGGCATATTTAAAGCCTAAATCCTTAATTTCGTCCAGTGCAATGCTTGTAGCAACGCTGCCATATTTGTTAATACAGCGCGAAACAATTTTATTTAGCAATTTGTTGTTTACCCGCTCGTTAATTTCAAGCGCAAGGGGGTCCGTTTCCCTATCCACGAAGCCCAAGTCTTGCGGTATCGCATGGTTAAAGATAATGCGCCCCGGCGTGGTATCCAGCAAAACGCGCGCACCCGTTGTAGGGTGAATACGGCGCACTTTAATTTTTGAGTGCAAATGCACTTCTTTATTGTCTAAGGCAAGCAGCGCCTCATTGTCGTCCATGAAAATTTTACCCTCGCCCAGCTTGCCGTCGCGTATGCTCGTAAGGTAATAAATCCCCATAACCATGTCCTTGGTCGGCACCGTAATGGGCGAACCGTCGGAGGGTTTAAGCAAATTATTTGGCGCAAGCAGCAGGAAGCGGCATTCTGCCTGCGCTTCCACGCTAAGGGGTACGTGTACCGCCATTTGGTCGCCGTCAAAGTCGGCGTTATACGCGGCGCACACCAAGGGGTGAAGCATAAGCGCACGCCCTTCCACCAGCACGGGCTCAAAGGCTTGTATGCCCAGCCTGTGCAAGGTTGGTGCGCGGTTTAGCATAATGGGATGCTCTTTTATAACGTCTTCCAGTGCGTCCCATACCCGCGGCTCCAGCTTTTCCACCATACGCTTGGCAGATTTAATATTGTGGGCGTGGTTGTCGGCGACCAGTTTCTTCATTACAAAGGGCTTAAATAATTCTATCGCCATCTCACGTGGAAGTCCGCATTGGTAAATCTTTAGTTTTGGTCCAACCACGATTACCGAACGACCCGAATAGTCCACCCGTTTGCCCAGCAGGTTTTGACGGAAGCGCCCTTGTTTACCTGTAAGCAAGTCGGAAAGTGATTTTAACGGGCGATTGCCCGGTCCTGTTACGGGACGTCCGCGCCTACCGTTGTTAATGAGTGCGTCTACCGCTTCTTGTAACATCCTTTTTTCATTCCGCACGATAATATCGGGTGCGCCAAGGTCTAACAAACGTTTTAAGCGGTTGTTTCGGTTAATTACGCGGCGGTACAGGTCATTCAAGTCGCTGGTGGCGAAGCGCCCACCGTCCAATTGCACCATGGGGCGCAAATCGGGGGGGATAACGGGAATGGTGTCTAAAATCATCCACTCGGGGCGGTTGCCCGAAAGACGGAAGGCTTCGATAACCTCCAGCTTTTTAATATAGCGCAAGCGTTTTTGCCCTGTGGCTTCTTTCAAAAGGGTTTTTAGTTCTTCCGATTCGCCCTCAAGGTCGATGTCGAGGAGCAGCGTTTTAATCGCTTCTGCACCCATGCCTACAGTAAAGGTAGGTACACGCGTACCCGCCGGTCCGTTTTTGTACATGCCGAATTTGTCCAGCGCTTCGCGGTATTCGCGGTCGGTTAATAATGTTTTGGAAGCCAAACCCGTATCGCCGCCGTCAATAACTACATACGCGGCGAAGTATAATACCTTCTCCAGTGCGCGCGGGCTCATGCCCAAAATCAAGCCCATACGTGACGGGATACCGCGGAAATACCAGATATGCGACACGGGGGCGGCTAATTCGATATGCCCCATACGCTCGCGCCGTACTTTTGATTTAGTCACTTCTACGCCGCAACGGTCGCACACGACACCTTTATAGCGGATGCGCTTATACTTACCGCAGTGACATTCCCAGTCTTTGTTTGGTCCAAAGATGCGTTCGCAGAACAAGCCGTCGCGCTCGGGTTTTAACGTGCGGTAGTTAATGGTTTCGGGCTTTTTTACTTCTCCCCGCGACCATTCGCGTATTTTTTCGGGGCTGGCTAAACCAATTTTGATGGAGGAGAATGCCATGCCTGCGGTTTGCTCGGGGAGATTAATCTTTGCTTCAATTAACGCTTGTGCATTTTGCATGTCTTACTCCTCCTCCTCGTTGAAGATGCCAAAATCATCGTCGGTCATTTCGTCGTCATCATCGTCATCGTCGTCGTCAAGGTCAAAGCCATCCAGTAACAGTCCGCCCAGGTCCGTTCCTGCGGTAAAGGATTCGTCCCCCAACTCGGCGGCAAGTTCTTTTTCCAGCTCTGCTTCAAGCTCGGCGTCCAGTTCGGTTTCTTGTTTTTTCACAAGGTCTGCGTCCGGTAATACGCCCACGCCCAGCCCAATTATGCCTACGGGGTCGGTCTCCGCGTTGGCGCGGGCTTCGTCCTCGGCGCTGGTTTCCAGCATTTCGGGTGGGGGTGGTTCGTCCCCGCCCAGGTCTTCGTTCGGGTCAAAGGCTTCGCCTTCGCCCGCCGCGTGGCTATGCCCTGTAGCGCGGCGCACAAAACCGTGGTCCTTGTCAGACTCTAAGCCTTCCATGTTAAGGTTTAGGTCCTCCGTTTCTTCTACAGATTCCTTGACTTCTACTTCCTCGTCCTCGGCGTTAAGCACTTTTACGTCCAGCGAAAGGGCTTGCAATTCTTTTAGCAATACCTTAAAGGACTCGGGCACACCGGGTTCGGGGATATTTTCGCCCTTTACAATGGCTTCGTAGGTTTTTACGCGACCTACAATATCGTCGGATTTTACGGTAAGAATTTCCTGCAATGCATAGGAAGCGCCATACGCCTCCAGCGCCCATACCTCCATCTCGCCGAAGCGCTGCCCGCCGAATTGCGCTTTACCGCCAAGGGGCTGCTGCGTTACCAGCGAGTACGGTCCTGTGGAACGGGCATGGATTTTATCGTCTACAAGGTGGTGCAGCTTCAAATAATGCATAAAGCCAACGGTGATGGGGTTATCAAAATATTCGCCGCTCCGTCCGTCTCTTACCCGAATTTTCCCGTCGCGACCAATGTTAAGCCCGCGCCAGTCTAGGCGGTTTTCGCGGTTTTCTTCTAAGTCGGCGATGATTTGCGGGTCCAGCAGCTCGTTCCATTTTTCGTGGAAGTCTATCCATTTCATATTGGCATAGTCGTTGGCTAAATCCAGCGTGTCCATAATATCAATTTCGCTTGCGCCGTCGAAAACGGGGGTCGCCGCTTTCCAGCCAAGGATACGCGATGCAAGCCCTAAGTGGACCTCCAGCACCTGCCCAATGTTCATGCGGCTGGGTACGCCCAGCGGGTTAAGCACGATATCCAGCGGGCGACCGTTGGGTAAAAACGGCATATCCTCTACGGGAAGCACCTTGGCGATAACGCCCTTGTTACCGTGGCGCCCCGCCATTTTATCGCCTACGGAAATTTTACGTTTTTGTGCGATATACACGCGCACAAGCTGGTTTACCCCTGCGGGAAGCTCGTCGCGCTTTGCCCCCGGGGCAAGCTCACTGCGGCTGTCGCGGGTAAATACTTTTACATCTACTACAATGCCCGATTCACCATGGGGCACACGTAAAGAGGTATCGCGCACTTCGCGGGCTTTTTCGCCGAAAATGGCGCGCAGCAGGCGTTCTTCCGCCGTAAGCTCCGTTTCGCCCTTGGGGGTTACTTTGCCTACCAAAATATCGTTTGGTCCAACCTCTGCGCCGATGCGGATAATACCCTCTTGGTCGAGGTCTCTCATCGCATCTTCGCCTACGTTGGGGATATCGCGGGTAATTTCTTCGGGTCCCAGCTTGGTATCGCGGGCTTCGGCTTCGTATTCCTCGATGTGGATAGAAGTATACACATCGTCACGCACCAGCGATTCGCTTAGCAAAATCGCGTCCTCGTAGTTATACCCCTCCCACGCCATGAAGCCGATAAGGGGATTTTTGCCCAGCGCAAGCTCGCCCATGTCCGTAGAAGGTCCATCGGCAATGACCTGCCCTTTAAACACTTCGTCGTCTTTTTTAACGATGGGGCGCTGGTTAATACACGTACCTTGGTTAGAGCGCATGAACTTTGTTAGGCGCTGCACGTGCTTTGCGCCCGTGTTGGCGCGTACGGTGATATACGACGCGGTTACTTCTTCAATAGTGCCCGCGGCTTCTGCAAGCAGTACTACGCCCGAGTCTAACGCGGCCTTGTATTCCATACCCGTGCCTACCACGGGGGCTTCGGTTTTCATTAACGGCACGGCTTGGCGCTGCATGTTTGAGCCCATCAACGCACGGGACACGTCGTCATTCTCAAGGAATGGAATTAACGCTGTTGCCACGGAAACAATTTGCTTGGGCGAAATATCCATCAAGTCGATGCGTGCTTTTTCAAATTCTTGAATTTCATCGCGGAAGCGACCCGCTACGCGGCGGTTACGGAACTTACCTTCGGGCGTTAGCGGCTCGTTTGCTTGGGCGATGATATAGTTTTCCTCTTCGTCTGCGGTTACGTAGATGAAGTTTTCGGTTACGTAGGGTTCTTCCCCGTTTTCGCGCCCCTCGTGGGAAACAAAACGGTACGGCGCTTCAATAAAGCCGTATTCGTTGATGCGCGCGTAAGTGGCAAGGGAGTTAATCAGTCCGATGTTAGGCCCCTCGGGGGTTTCGATAGGGCACATACGCCCGTAGTGGGACGAGTGAACGTCACGCACCTCGAAGCCCGCACGCTCACGGGATAAACCGCCGGGACCAAGCGCCGATAAACGCCGCTTATGCGAAAGCTCGTCCAACGGATTGGTCTGCCCCATGAACTGGGAAAGCTGTGACGAACCAAAGAATTCCTTAATCGCCGCCGTTACAGGGCGAATATTAATTAACGCTTGGGGGGTAACAATGTCCATATCCTGTATGGTCATGCGCTCTTTTACCACGCGCTCCATACGGGTCAAACCAATGCGGAATTGGTTTTGCAACAATTCCCCAACGGCGCGGATACGGCGGTTGCCAAGGTGGTCGATATCGTCCGTGCTTCCTATGCCAAACTCCACGCCCATACCGTAGCTGATTGCCGCCATAATATCCTCGAAGGTAACGATCTTAGGCAGCAGCTTAGACATATTAATTTTAATTACGCGGATTAACTCGTCCTTGTCCTGCGCCTGCAAAAGGGAGCGCAGCACAGGATAGTACACGCGCTCTTTTATGCCAAGGTCGCGTGCGGCAAGCCCAAAGGGGGCAATATATTGGTCAATATCCACTGCCATGTTAGAAAGCGCACGCACGCTGCGCCCTTCCACGGCGAGGTCAACATGGGGGCAACCCGCGTCTTGAATTTCGTCCGCCATATCTGCGGTAAGCTCCGTCCCTGCGGGGTATAAGACCGTTCCCGTTTCGGGGTGGACGGCATCGGCAAAAAGGGTAAAGCCTTTTATGCGTGCTTTTAACGCTAATTTTTTATTGAATTTGTAACGCCCCACTTTTGCAAGGTCATACCTTTTTGGGTCAAAGAACATGTTGCGCAAAAGGGATTCCGAGCCTTCCACTGTGGGCGGCTCGCCCGGACGAAGGCGCTTATAGGCTTCTACCAAGCCTTCTTCATAGGTTTTGGCGATGTCTTTTTCGATAGTCGCGAGGATTTTAGGGTCTTCGCCGAATTTTGCGATAATCTCCTCGTCCGTGCCTACGCCCAGCGAGCGGATAAGCACCGTAACGGGGACCTTGCGCGTACGGTCAATCCGCACGTGAAATACGTCGTTAGAATCGGTTTCGAACTCTAACCACGCACCGCGGTTGGGAATGATGGAGTTAGACACCAACACCTTGCCCACCTTGTCATAATCAATGCCAAAGTAAATACCGGGCGAACGCATAAGCTGGCTAACGATAACGCGCTCCGCACCGTTGATAATGAAGGTGCCGTTATCCGTCATAAGCGGGAAGTCGCCCATAAAGATATCCTGCTCTTTAATCTCGTCCACTTCTTTGTTGTGCAAACGGCATTTAACGCGAAGCGGCGCGGCGTAGGTTGCGTCGCGCTCTTTGCATTCTTCTATGCTGTGCTTGGCTTTATCGTCCAAATGAAGATCGATTAAGTCGAGTTGCAAGTTGCCTGAGTAGTCGGTGATTGGGGAAATGTCTTGGAAAACTTCCTTCAACCCCTCCTTGATGAACCACTGGTAGCTTTCCTTCTGTACCTCAATGAGATTGGGGATTTCCAACACTTCCGCGATGCGGGAATAACTTACCCGAGAGGGACCCGGGCCACGGGTAGCATGAACCCTGTTTTTCTCCACCGTAACAACCCCTTAGCAAAGTATGTTAAAAAATATTATGAAATTTGCATGAACAATTGTGTTGAATTGTAAAACCCTACAACTTGCTTAGCAAAAAATTTGCTTGACTTTGTAGAAAATTATGTGCTAACATTGCCGATACTTGTCCCCAACCGCATAAAGGGGCAGGGTCTGATACACTAGCACACTTGGTTTTTTATGTCAAGACTTTTTTTAGACTTTTTTTGCAGTATAACCACAGGGAGCAAATATGAAACATAAAATTGTACGCATTTCCCCCGAAAGCATAGGCGAAGCCCTTGCATTAGAAGCGGGGGATTTTTTATTGCAAATTGACGGACAAGAAATTGGCGATGTATTTGATTACCGCATGGCGGCAGCGAGTGAAGCATTAATTTTATTGGTGGAAAAAGGCGCACACTCAAATGAAGCAGGCGAACTGTGGGAATTGGAAATTGAAAAAGAAATAGACGAAGACCCGGGACTGGAATTTGAAACCCCGCTTATGGACGAAATACGCCGTTGCCGCAATAAATGTATTTTCTGCTTCATCGACCAGCAGCCGCAAGGGCTACGCGACAGCCTGTACGTAAAGGACGACGATGTGCGTCTTTCCTTTTTGCACGGCAATTACGTAACGCTTACGAATATAGATGAAGCGGAAATTGACCGCATTGCACGCTACCATTTATCGCCTTTGCGTATTTCGGTACACGCCATGGACGGTGACCTGCGCTGCCGTATGATGGGCAACAAACACGCGGGAAGGCTTGGCAATGCACTTACACGCTTTAAAGCCGCGGGTATAGAAATGCACTTCCAAGCCGTGCTGTGCAAGGGCTACAACGACGGCGAAATACTGGATGAAACAATTGAAAAACTGCTTGCCCTGCGCCCCAACGCGGCAAGTCTGGCAATTGTACCCGCAGGACTAACCCGCCACCGCGAAGGGCTTACAAAAATTGAAGCCTTTACTCCCGAGGACGCCCGCGACGTAATCACGCAGGTAGAAGTATGGCAAACACTGTGTCATGAAAAACACGGTACACGCTTTGTATACGCGGCAGATGAATGGTATGTACTTGCGGGGCTACCGTTGCCAACCTTCGAAGCCTACGAAGAATTTTTACAATTAGAAAACGGCGTAGGCATGTGCGCATTGTTTAAACGTGAATTTTTGGAAGAAATGCAAAAACCAACCGCTTACGATTTGTCATCGGTTGGTCAACGCATCGGTGTGGCAACAGGCGTTGCTGCATATGGATTTATGTCAAATTTGATGCACGAATTTGCCGCCCAAAACAAGGCATTTTTGACGCAAATTTTCTGCATAAAAAATACCGCCTTGGGGGAGGCGGTTACCGTGAGTGGGTTATTAATGGGCAAAGATATAATCTCGCAAATGCAGAGTAAATGCAATGAATTAGATATACTTTTCTTGCCCGGCAATGCCTTCCGTGCAGGGGAAGAAGTAATGCTGGACGGCGTAACAAAACAGGATTTGGAAGATGCGCTGGGCGTGCGGGTATGTATCGGCAGTGCCGACGGTGGAGCGTTTTATATACAGTTATTGAATGCGCATTGTATCTAAAATAAAGATTACCGCTTCGTCCATTAATTCATCTCGCCCGGCAGCGATGCCGCGCACCGTATATGCTACGTGTATATCGGGCTGTAAGCCAATGCCATGGGTTTGCCCCATTTCTAAGGTATATACGCCCAGCGCGGTAAATTGCATGGTAATGCCCGCGGGTAACGGAAACTCCGTAACATTCCCGTTAGAACCCATTGAATGTGGACCCATAACGGTCACCTGCGGGGCAACACGTAACGCCATAACTGCCCATTCGGGGCTACTAATGGTTCGCTCGTCCATCAGAAGCACCACGGGGCGGTCAAAAACGAAGGTATCGGGATGGGGTGGTAAGTATTGGTTGCTCAATGCATCCCAGCGGAAGCCCGGGTGCGTTTGCACGGGACGGGATATATAGGCAAAGGGGAGCGGTTCTTCCATAAAAAACCGCCGTATGGCCAGGAAATATTGAAAATTAGGGGGGTAGCGCAGGTCAATAATAATACCGCAGGTATCGGCAAGGTCGTGCATGATACGAGGCACACCGCCTTCTGTAAGCACGGAGAGGTTTATCACGCCGATATTATTTTCCAATATTTTATGGGAAACGGGTTGCGTCATGGGGAACGGCGGGTGATGGCGTCGCCCCTCCAGGGTTATGGGAACTTCCGTGCCGTTACGTTTTACGGTTAATGCTATCTCCTGCGTGTGTGAACGTATTGGCGCGTGTAAAAACCGTGGTATGGGACCATAAACCCCACGCTGGGCAAGGTACGCGAGCGCTTTTTCATCGTCGGGCGCGGGAATGTAGCGTAATACTTCTGCGGCATATTCTTGCATGGGCGTCCCGTTTACGGCAAGGATAATATCCCCGCGTTGTAAATTTGCATCCAGTGTTTGGAATACCACCAAATGCCCCTCTGCGGCGATAAACTGCGCGGGTACAAGATATTGCCCAAAATGCGTTGCCATAAATTCCGTGCCAAACAAAATGGTATGCGCAGAATCGCGGTTATGACTGCTAAGCACAAACAAACTACGCTCGTAACTCCTTCGACATGTCCCCGCCAGCATTTGCGGAATATAACGCAACAATAACACATTCCATTCTACATCCAAAATGCCCAAATGCGGGTAGAAATATTTCATCGTATTCCACAGGCGGAACAAACCCAGCAAGCGATACCCCGCGTCGGCAAAATCCATATTTTCGTGGCGTAATAGGTTGTGAAATTGCGGGACGCCCAAGCCATCAAATGTAACGGGCGCATTTTCATTATTTACTGAGCGTATACCGTCAAACCGCTGTAAATGCGCGGCAAGCGCACCCAAATATTCTTCGTTTATCCAAGATAAATCGGCAATAGGTCGCTTCTCCACCACCGGCGGTACAGGAAACATGCGGGGGAAATGCATGTGCCCCAACGCGCTGTAGGTTGCATAATCTATATTGGGCGTTGTTTGGTATATTTCGGAGAAAAAATTGTACATAGCATGGGCTTCGTCGTAAGCGAGAAGCATTTCTTCGGTAATAAGCCCTTCATAGGTTTCCAGCGTGTGCGTAAACAGCGTAATTAATTCCCGCCATTGCACTGCAATTTCCCCCATTGAAAAATCAAACCCCATGGGCATATCCCATTTATCCTCACCCAAGCTGATAAACCACTCGTATAAAATGTCGCTCGCTTCGTCCTCACGGGCGTTTTTTACGGCGGGAATAAGGGCAAGCAGCTCTGCGTCCCAACACCGCTCCCCCGAAATGAAGGCATAGTGCGTATGCATGACAAAGCCCCATACCTTGCCCAGCTTGGCGAGGTTCTCGTACTGCGTAGGCTCGGGCGGGGCGTTGTTGCGCCCACAGGCGGTGAGGGCGAGAAGCAACAGCAAAAATACTGCGATTTTCATGAGTTATCGCCTCACATGCGTTATCTATTTTTGGGCGCTAATTTAATCTGCTTCATCTTTACACCTCTAGCAATACAGGGAAAATCATCGGATTACGCTTCGTCCTTTGCCAAATAAATTCCTTCAAGTCGTCGCGAATGCGGGTTTTGATGAACTGCGTATCCTGCGATTGTTTACCGCGAATATCCAAGAGCGATTCAATCACCACCGAGCGCGCGCCCTGCATTAGGTCGTCATTTTCGCGTACAAAAACAAACCCGCGGGAGATAATATCGGGACCCGAAATAATTTGACAGCCATCCCCGTCTGCGGCAATGCCCACGGCGGCAATAATCAGTCCGTCCTCCGAAAGGTGCTTACGGTCCCGCAGCACTACATTACCCACATCGCCAATGCCCAAACCGTCCACCAGTAATTGCCCGCTGGGAACGGTCCCATTCAACTTTGCATCGCCGGCGGTTATCTCAAGCACCTGCCCGATATCCATCAAGAAAACATTTTCCTTAGGCATTCCCATGGAAACGGCAAGGTCCTTATGATGCTTTAAATGACGGTACTCGCCATGCACGGGCATCAAATACTGCGGGCGCACCAGCGCGTGCATCAATTTGAGTTCTTCCTCTTTCGCATGCCCCGAAACATGGACCTCCATCATACCTTCGTAAATGACCTCCGCACCCAATTTAAGCAGGTCGTTTATCACGCGCGAAATCATTTTCTCATTCCCGGGAATGGGCGAAGCGGAAATAATTATTTTATCCGAAGGCGTTACCACAATTTGGCGGTGGTCGCTTGCTGCCATGCGCGAAAGCGCCGCCATCTGCTCCCCTTGGCTGCCCGTAGTGATGATGCATAGCTGCTGGGGCGTATAATTGCGCGCTTCGTTTACGTCAATAACCAGCCCTTTGGGAATGTCCAAATACCCCAACTCCGCCGCCGTTTTTGCCGCCGTTATCATGCTGCGCCCCATGAAAAGCACCTTGCGCTTATGCCGTATACACGAGGTTAGCACCTGCTGGATACGGTCAATATTCGACGAAAACATGGCAATCATTAGCCGTTGACCGGGCGATTCTTCAAAAACCTGTTCAAACATACGCCCAACCGTGCGCTCGCTCATGGTATAGCCTTTGGCAAGTACATTTGTGCTTTCGCACATGAAAAGCCGCACACCCTTATCACCAAGCACCGCAAGGCGCTGCAAGTCCATCGGCTCGCCTTGAATGGGCGTGAAGTCCACCTTAAAGTCCCCCGAATGAATGACCCGCCCCATAGGCGTATTTATCGCAATCGCTACCGAATCCGCCACCGAGTGCGTAACGCGGATAAATTCCACCTCAAAACAGCCCACCTGCACCGACTGCCCGGGGTTAAGCACCGTCAATTCCGCCTGCGCGGATAACCCATGCTCTTTTAATTTGTTCCCCACCAAGCCCAGCGTAAGCCGTGTACCAAAAATGCGCGCACTCAACTCGCGAAGCAAATAGGGAACGCTCCCAATATGGTCCTCATGCGCGTGGGTAAGGAATATACCGCGAATTTTATGGTGGTTTGCCACAAGGTACGAAAAATCCGGGATAACCAAGTCAATCCCCAGCATTTCGTCCTGCGGGAAGGCAACCCCGCAGTCAATCACAATCAAGTCGTTCCCGTACTCCAATACCGAAATATTCTTCCCAATTTCGCCAAGGCCTCCAAGCCCAAATACGCGAAGCTTCTTCTTTCCAGCTGCCAAAATTAAAACCCTTTCTGTTTTATGATTAAGGTTAAACGATTAAATGCAAGACCTCGGGGGCGATGCCCAGGGCTTTAATCTTTTAATCCTCCAGTTCAATGCCCAATTCTTCATAATTATCTTTAAAAAGCGCCAAAACAATGGCAAATTCATCTTCTTCTTCATCAATAATTTCGAAAACCATGTCGTCGCCCTCGCTGGCAATGCACTTGAAGTGAACAATTTCCGCATCGTCCTCTTCGTCTTCTACGGCTTCCATGGTTAATAAATACGTTATTTGTTCGTGTTCCTTTGCGGCTAAAATATCGAAGGGCTGCTCCCCGCCGTCTTCGTCTACCAAAATAATTTGCTCGTCCATGTCTATCTCCCTTGTACCGTAATATTGCTGCGAATTTACGCGAAGTGCGTCTAAATAACCTTGCAAGATATAGGTTGCCGCCATTTCATCTACGCGGGCAGCGTAATTTTTGCCGTTTATTGTGCGTGCAACCGCCTGAGTGGAAAAACGTTCGTCCCACATGATTATAGAAAGCCGTTTAAAATTACGCCCTAATCGCGCGGCAAAATCGGCGGTCTTTTCACTGCGCCGGGAAGCGCGGCCGTCCATATGTAAAGGGTTGCCCAGCACAATATGCGTAATGCCGTATTCGGCAACCAAATCACGCAAACGTGCAAGGGCGGGCTTCATTTCCTCGGGGTTTTTGCGGCGCAAGGTTTCCACCCCCGTGGCAATTATGCCGCGCGGGCAACTTACGGCTATGCCGATGGTAGCATCGCCGTAGTCTAACCCTAAGTAGCGGGAGCGCTCCCCAAAAACGGCAACGCTAGGCGCGGTCAATATAATCGCGCACCAGTTCTTCCAGCAACTCGTCCCGCTCCAACTTGCCGATTTGTGCGCGGGCGCCGTTATGGCTGGTGATGTATGTAGGGTCGCCCGAAAGGATGTACCCAATAATTTGCGTATAGGGATTATAACCTTTTTCACGCAGGGCATCATAAACCAGCTTCAATGTTTGCTTAATTTCCAACGAACCTACGCGCTCGAAGGTAAACTTTTGGGTATCGCTGCTCATCATAGTAATTCTCCTATCAATATATCATTTTCCCTGCGGGCAACACGTATCCGCGTTGGGGCATTAACGGTTAGGGGAAAGGGGGTACGCACCGTACAATAATTACGGGTAAAACCCTTAAATTCACTTTCGGGCAACACTTCGGGAACGATCCCAACCTGTGCGTCCAAAAAATTATTTTCCAATTCCGCCGCCAGTGAAAGCATTTGCGCCATACGCGCCTTTTTTACAGCTGCGGGAACTTGCTGTGCCATTTCCGCCGCTTTTGTCCCCGCGCGGGGCGAATACGGGAAAACATGCAACCGCGCAAGGCGCATTTCGCGTATAAAATTCATGCTTTCTGCATGGTCTGCCTCCGTTTCCTGCGGGAAGCCAACAATAATGTCCGTTGTGATGGCGGTGGTGGGGTATATTTTTCGTAAACGCGCTACGGCATTTGCATAATCCTCGGGGGTATAGGTGCGGTTCATATTTTTCAATGTGGGAGCGCTCCCGCTTTGCAGGGAAAGGTGAAAGTGGTCACATATGGCGGGCGTTTCCTCCACTGCGCGCAGAAAATTTTTATCCACCGCCCACGGGTCAAGGCTGGAAAGGCGCAAGCGCTGTAAATTGGGCAACGCACCCACACGGCGAATTAATTCCGGTAAGCGTGTAGCGGTATTTTTCCCGTAGGCAGCAAGTTGTATACCCGTTAGCACAATTTCCTTTGCGCCCTTTTGTATGGCGCACGCCGCGTTCTGCATTACTTCTTCCAACGGAACACTCACAGGTGTACCCCGCACATACGGCACAATGCAGTACGCGCAGAAGCAATCACACCCGTCCTGCACCTTTAAAAAGGCACGCGTTTTTGCCAAAGCGGGAACGCTTCCGCTTTTAACAGGCACTGCTTCGCCTTCATAGGTTTTGCGCCAGCTTGCCAGCGCATCAAGCAAAGCTTCGGGCTTGCGCGTGTCAAAAACAAGGTTTGCCTCGGCGATAGTGGGCGCTTTGCTTGCCATGCAACCGCACACCGCAACAAACGCAACGGGATTGGCACGACGCGCGCGGCGTATATATTGCATAGATTTTTTATCCACAACGTGGGTGATGGTACATGTATTAATTATATAAATGTCAGTCGTAGGGTGGGAAAAAGCGGAAACCCGGTAGCCTGCTTCTCGCAATTTTGCCGACAGCGCGTCGGCATCGCATTGGTTTACTTTGCACCCCAACGTGTGCAGGGCAAACGTTAGCATTACAAAAGTGCGCGTAGATGCTCGATAAGCACGTCTTTTTCGGGCATGGTTTTTTGGGTGGCAATGAGATGAATGTCTCCTGCCTGTGCGCCCGCGCGTTCAATGACCCTTCGGGCTGATTCACGGTCCTTCTCGGTGGGCTGCATACCTGTAAGTACGCAGTGTATTTTGGTTTTGCTTATGTCTAATTCACGCAAAAAATATTTCAATGGACCTGCCATTTCGCCCGCCCAAATAGGACCGCACAAGTAAATTTCCGCAGGAAGGGTATCGGGTAAATTGTGCACCTCGCACCCCTTTGCGGACATGACGGATTTAAATGCTTTTACCCAAAAAGAAAAACCCTTCACCTCGCTAACGGGCGCGGTAAGGGCGTACAAACCCAAGCCCGTAATTTCGTGCAGGGCTTCGGCGGCGACTTTAGTTTTTTGTGTGCGTGTGTAGTAGAAAATCATGGCGAATCCTTTTGCGTACACGGAATTTTTCCAAGTGTACCATACCGAACGCGCCTGCGCAAATTTGCTCAAGCACATCGCGTGGGCTATACTAACAAAAAATACGAATTACAATTTCTAAAATTCGTATGAGGTGACTGCGTGATGCTATTCCCCGTACTAATCCCGTTATTTGCATTGGCTGCCTTATTTGCCGCCCACGATTACATAAAATGCAAAAAAGGGGAAACCCTTCCCGCCGCGTTGCTCAAAGGTGCTTGTACAACGGTGTGCTTAGGCGTGTATTTGTGGCGCACGTTAGAAATGGGATTTGTCCCGTACATAGTTATTTTTGCGGCGGCGCTTGCGCTGTGCATCGCCGCAGATGTAGTAATCTGCTTTAAATTTAAAATAGGTGTCGCGTTTTTTGGGGCGGCGCATCTTGTTTTTATTGCGGCATTTATGCTGGGAAGCCTGCAGTTTATGCCTTTTCTGTTTGCATTTATTGGAGCGTTTTTAATGATGCTTTGCTTGGTTTGGCGCTGGGGGCTTCTGCAAAGGGAAAACCCCGTATATCTTGTGTATTTAATTTTGCTTGCGGGCATGCTGGGCTTAGCCGTAGGGCGCGGGGGCTGGGTTATTGCAGGAGCGGTGGCGTTTGCGGCTTCGGACATGATTCTCATCTACTGCCGCTTTGTACAGCCGTGGACGGATAAACGCCACCGGGCAAACCGCATTAACCTTGCATTATACTTCGCAGGCATTTTTATGCTTGCGGTATTTTATTAGACGAATCATAATCAAAATTTTTGACTTCCCCCCACAATATATGGTAATGTCTTCATAGCAAAAAGAAATGTATTTGCCTACGGCAAAATAGGAGGCACAGGGCATGAATACGTACGAGGTAATGATAGTAGACGATTCGCCGTTTACTGTAACCGTGATAAAAGAAATTTTGGAACGCCACGGTCACGAGGTAGTAGGTTCGGCAGGCACATTAGACGAAGTGAAGGAAATGGTGATGGACACCATGCCCGAGCTGGTGACCATGGATATGACTCTCCCCGGCACCGATGGTTTTGAATGCACCCGCGCCATACATGCATACAATCCCACCATTAAAATTATCGCCATCAGTTCCATGAAGGACGATGATATCGTTAGTGAGGCAATTCGCCACAATATTTCCGCGTACATTCAAAAGCCCATCAACGAGGAGGAACTTATCGCCGCGGTAAATGCTACCATGGCGTCCGGCGATTTGTTTGAAACCATTGAAGATGAATTTTTCGGCATTTTCAAGGAAGCCTTAAACGACGGGGTAAAAAACCTTACCAAAACCGCCCTCACCTACAAAGAAGAAGAGCAACCCGACGACAAATTTACCTCCGAGGGCATCACCTGCATGATAAACGTTATCGGAAAATTTTCGGGTCGCATGATGATTAGCCTGTCAAAGGCATGCGCAACGGGGCTTGCCGTAGCCACTTTAAAACGCGAGCTTCAAAGCGATATGGAACTTAGCAATTTTATGATGGAGCTTGCCAATGTAGTGTCGGGCAATGCCATTTCTGTGTTAAATACGATAATCAGCAAACGCAACCGTTCCTATGGCTTGCGCCTTTCGCCGCCCTCTGTATTTGAAGGAAAAGATGTACAAGTTTTCCCGCCCGAATATAAGACTCAAACCATCGTTGCAGAAAGCACCTTTGGCAAAATTCTGTTAAATGTTGGCTTCAAAAGGGGCGAATAACCTTGGACGCAAAATTAATTAACCCATTTATCGCATCTTTTAATCATGTGATGCAGCAAATGGGCTTTTCTACCATTAAAACGGGCACGCTTTCCGTTAAAGGGCGCGAATTGGAAGCCGAAGGGCTTGTGCTTGTTGTTGGTCTTGTGGGCGATTTAAAGGGCAATATCGTTTACATTATGGACGAAGCAATTGCCAGGCAAATCGCATCTAAGATGATGATGGGTATGCCCGTACCCGAAATGGATACAATGGCACGCAGCAGCCTGTCCGAACTCTCGAACATGCTAAGCGCACACGCCGCAACGGGCATTACCGCACTTGGCTATAATGTCGATATCTCGCCCCCCAACATGATGCAGGGTAGCGGAATACACATCATAATGAGTGCCGACAAGGTACTGTGCATAGAAATGGTCGCCGACGGCTTACCCATACAGCTAAACATCGCAATTGGGTGATGGGACTTCGTTCATCATTGCTTGCGCCACGACGGACGGTGCGATGAGAAGCATGTGACACAAACCATTTTCATCGGTGCGCAAGGTAAATTCAAATTGTGCCGATTCCCCCTGCCTGTTTAGTTCGGTCATCCATTTATTTACATTCATTAATATTGCGTTTTCTGCTTGCGGATTAAACACAAAAGCAAGCAACACAACCGTACCATTCTGCTGCAAGCGATGCTTCCCTTGCAAGAATAATTCCAGCATATTATCTGAGCGTACATTAATGTTTGTTGTGATAGCGTCTTTTGAAGTGGGGGAATTAAATAGCGCTTTCACCGCCTCCTCAGAAATGCGCCAGCTTCCCCCAATCCGCTCACCCCGCAGTTGTCCTTTTTCAATATATCTGCGAACAGTTCTTGGGTGAACCGCCAGCATTTTTGACACCTCATCCACGGTGTACAGCATTAACCCACATCCTTGTTACATTCATAATGTTACCACTATACGCGGTTAAAAAAGGTTCGTCCAGAAGATGTTCTTCATTGTTATAAAACACCCTTCCATGTTTGTGCAAGCAAAAACCGTTGGCACATGTAAGATTCATTGGGTCAAATCTTAAAATGCCGATATTTCCCTCGATTGGGGTAAGCGGCATTAATTTAAATGTATCAATCGTGCGCGCATTATCCTGTTCAAAGGTATCGAGCATCGTCTTGGCTGTTTTTATTGGCTCATCTAACGATAATTCTCTTTCCAACCAATTAAAAAGTGTCGTGCCCGATTGAGACCATACTGCTTTCCATTGAGGGCACAATATATCGGCGGCAAGACAAAGCGCCAGCCCGGCGGAATAGCAACGATGCCGATAATTAGAGAGCAGCTTATCGTTTTGCGTTAGCATCGTTAAATAAGATTCGGCAGATTGGGCGCGCGGCAGGTTATCCAGTATGGAACGCATTGTAATTTCTACATACGCCGCCGAACCTTCAACACCTTCTAAGCTGCAATCATATTCAAAGAATTCTTCACCAACTACTTCTTTGCGAAGCCCGCGCAGCAGTGAAATTAAGGACATAGTGTCCCTCACTTCTTTGAACGTACTATGATTTGCAATCAACTTGCCAAGGAGCTTATTCTCCTCCATTAACATGGCAATCGACTTTGTATTATGCGGGTACGTGGGCAAAAGAAGCTCGTTCGCATACGAAATTTTCATGTTTTTTTGCTGATAAACGTGAAACATTTCATGCGATAGGCAAGCGGCGGCTTGTGGAATGGATATTGAAGATTCATCCCATGTGCGCACATCCCATATCGGTACGACCTTGTTGTAATATAAGGTTGCCGTATTTCCTATTAAATGAGGGTCATTGCCTTCGGCAACCCATACATCATCTTGCTCGTGCCGATAATGCGCAGGCCAATTATCACCAATAGCCACTTGGGCATCTGAGCTGTATAAAATAAAGGGCATACATGTGAACCCATGCCAAACCTCGGGCGCATGGGCGGTGATGTTACGCTGAATCGCCTTTGCTAATTCCACCATTTTGTTTACTGTCATACAAGACCTCCGACTTGATACCATTTGTCCGACATGTCTAATATATTCTCAAATGTCCATCTTGTCAATATGTTTTTATAGCAACATAAATCGACAAATGTCTGAGAAACCGATAATATAGACCCATGGCATATGATGCGAGATTTCGAGGTCGTGTGTTGAAACATAGCGAAATCACCGAAAAACACAACTACGTGAATCAACCAATGCCGCAGATTGCGAAATAATATTTTTACCCCCGTATTCCCCCGACTTAAACCCCATCGAAAAGTTTTGGGCATGGTTAAGATGCAAACTTCGTAGAATTCTACCTAACTTCGTTTCCCTTGACGATGTCCTTGTGAACTGCTTTTGATTTATGTGATTATACGTCACAATTCCTTACTATTGCCAGCAAGAACCTTTCTGCCTCAAATTCACGCATACGAGATGCGGATATGGCGTTGGAAATGATGTCATTTACTCAAGGTGTACAAAAAAATTTCTTGACAAATCATTGCACAGCCAATATACTCGCAAAACGACAGGGTATTCGTTTTTCGCGCCTTATCAAAAATTTGGGGGTGCTTATTTGCCGAAAGTCAAAGACGGATATTTTGAAGAAAAGGAAAATTTTATTTTAAATGCTGCCGAAAAGGTGTGCATCAGCAAGCCCTTAAACAGCGTTACCATGAAAGATGTTATTGTAGAAAGCGGGCTTAGTCCGGGGGCGGTGTATGCCAGTTTTTCGGGTTTTGATGAAATTGCTTGGGCTTTAATTAACCGCTTAAAGGTTTCGGTTAATTCCGAAAATGAACTAAGCGATACCATTAGTGATGCAAAAATAACGCCTGAGGAAAAAATAGTCGCCCTTATTCGCCATTTCTTGAATGCGATATATTCATCGGTGGGCAATTATGGAAAAATAATGTACGAGCTGTCTTATCGTATAACTTTTATTAAAAGCCGCAAAAAAAGAGAGCAATTTAAGGAATATTTACTAGAGGAAGAAATGTATGGGCATATACGTTCATCAATTTTGAAAATAATTGATGACAATATTCAAATCGGGTATTTTAAGCCAAGGGTATCTAAACAAAGCATATATGCAATGATAGTTGCATTAATGGACGGTCTTATCCGCGACTTGATTCTTGTCAAGTATTATAAAATTGCAGATACCCCTATGAACATCACCTTTGAAGAAGAGGATTTGCCCAATGCAATTTTCAAATCCATATTATACTTACTTAATCACGGGGATGGTTAATGTTGAAAGAAGAAAAATGGTTGCTGTGCCCTGTTTGCAAGGGCAAAACGAGGATAAAAATATTTGAAAACACAACGCTGGAAAATTTTCCGCTGCATTGCCCAAAATGTAAAAATGAGACTAAAGTTGAAGTGAAAAACTTTAAAACTATTATTATCACAGAGCCGGATGCACAGACACAGAGCCGATAATTTGCGAAACCGCATACTATCGGCTCTATTTTATTGCTTGCATATAAAAAGGGGGGGGGGATGCCTAATGAAGGTTAAGACAAACACAAAATCTCTTAATACACAAGGGCATTTAAAGCGCGTAACAAAAGGAAAGGCGCGGGCATCTCAGCGGTTGGCTTCCGGCTTTCGTATAAATAGTGCCGCAGACGATGCCGCAGGGCTTGCAATATCTGAAAAGATGCGGGCGCAAATACGGGGGCTTGACCAAGCACAACGCAACTCCCAAGATGCAATATCGTTAATACAAACCGCCGAGGGCGGCATTGCAAGCATCAATAATATGCTAATCCGTATGCGCGAGTTGGTTGTACAAGCCGCCAACGATACAAACATATATGACAGTGCTAATACAGGTCAATCCGACCGTTTTCAAATACAACGCGAAATTAATGAACTTGTTAATGAAGTTGACCATCTTTCCCAACGGCTTGAGTTTAATACACGCAGGTTAATAAGCGGGAATTATGCCCGCAATTCTGTATTAGGGCTTGCCGCTATAGCCCCCTTTGTATTGCCGGGCATATCTTCACCGCCTGTATGGTGGAATGCCCGCCCGCCCCTTGGCACAACCACAAACGGCAACCAAAGCATGGCAGCCCCGGGACCGGGGGGGGTAGGGCAAACAATTACTGCCCCGCACAGCAGCTTACAGCATTTTTATACGCGTAATTTAGACGGGCTGCAAGACCATTTAAATAGTTTTGCAGCTACAAGAGGTTTTGGTAATTTTGCAAATTGGCTTCAAAATTTTGGACCTGCCGGCGGCGTTGACGGCGCATCATTTTATGATTTTGGCGGCGCGGCTTATGGCTTTCGCGCCGCGGTGGAATATATGTACTCACAGGTATTGACGACCACAAGGGTTGTACAGGTAGGCAACAGCTTTGTTGTACAATTTACACCCCAACTGCGCCCCGCTTATTCGGGGGCAAATGCCCAAGAATTTCTTGCTTTTTGGGTAGCGCTGGATAGGTGGATAACCCATGTGCAAACCCACGATGCAAGCTGTTCTCATATGAACTTTGGGGAATATTGGGCGCGCCATATAGGGCCCGCTGCACGCCAATGGGAATTTGAACCGGACCCGCCCCCCCCCGTACCCGAATATCCCCCGCCTTCCACGGACAGCGAGGGGGGACGACTGTGGTTTCAATTAGGTGCTAATCTTGGGCAAGGAATATTTATGTACATTGAAGCGATGGACGCCGTAACCCTGGGACTGCGGGATAACGACGGCAACGCCCTTATAAATGTTTTGCAAGAATCCGGTATTAATATTTCACTGTTATTAAATATCTTAGACAAGGCGTTGGCGCACGCGGTTTCGGAACGCGCTCATTTAGGCGCGATGCAAAATCGGCTGGAATATACGTCACAATTTCTTACTATTGCCGGCGAGAACCTTTCCGCCTCAAATTCACGCATACGAGATGCGGATATGGCGTTGGAAATGATGTCATTTACTCAAGGCAATGTTTTACAACAGGCCGCTTTATCCATGCTTGCTCAGGCAAATCAATCGTTAAATGCTGTAATGCAATTACTTTCTTAATCGCCCGTCACCATTTCCCCTTTCCAACATACAATACCACATGCCTAATCAAGGGAGATGGAGGCTATGCGTAAATACCGCATCCGAGGGGGAAATCGGATAAGCGGCGTGCTTCGTGTGGGCGGCGGAAAAAACGCTGCACTGCCCATACTCGCTGCCACATTGCTTGCCGAGGGCGAAAGCATTATTCACAACTGCCCCGACATTGCAGACATTCGCTTTTCCGTAGAAATACTGCGGCATTTAGGTTGCCGCGTAAATTTCGAAGAAAATACACTTAACGTAAACGCAACCAACATTACCAACGCGAAGCTGCCTACCGACCTTGTGTGCAAAATGCGCTCCTCTATTTTATTTATGGGCGCACTCCTTGGGCGTTGTCGCGAAGTGGAAATTGCAAGCCCGGGCGGTTGTCAAATAGGCGCACGCCCTATAGACCTGCACATTAGCGGCTTCCAAAAGATGGGCGTAAGCATTACAGAAAACGGCGATTTAATGCACGCAAAAAGCCCAAGCCTCACAGGTGCGTGGATTTACCTGCGCGACGTAAGCGTAGGCGCAACGGAAAATCTGCTTCTTGCCGCCGTGTTAGCCGAGGGCGAAACCGTACTTGTAAACGCCGCCCGCGAGCCGGAAATTGTGGACCTTGCAAAATTCCTCATTTCTATGGGGGCAAACATTCGCGGGGCGGGTACGTCTACCCTTAAAATTATGGGGGTTAAAAGGCTGCAAGCCGCTACGCACCGCATCATGCCCGACCGCATTGTAACCGGCACGTATTTGCTTGCCGCCGCAATGACCCGCGGCGACCTTACCCTAACCCATGTAAATCCTTACGACATTTCCGCCGTAACCGCGCAGCTGCGTACCATGGGGTGCCAAATTACGGAACACCCTGCACAAATTCGCTTGCATGCACCCCACCGACTTACCGCAATACCTCACCTAATCACCGAGGCGCACCCCGGCTTCCCTACCGACATGCAGGCGCCCTTTGTAGCCGCCCTTGCCACCGCCAAAGGGACTTCCGTAGTAGAAGAGCGCATCTTCGAAGCCCGCGCCGCCCACGCTACCGAGCTTAACCGCATGGGCGCACGCATTATCCTTGCCGCCGATAACCGCGTATTTGTAATAAAGGGCCGCGAGAAGCTGTACGGTACGTCCGTAAATTCCCACGATTTGCGCGGCGGTGCGGCAATGGTTCTCGCCGCTTTAGCCGCAGAGGGCGAAACCATCGTTCACGACCCGGGCTATATTGCCCGCGGCTATGACGACATTGCGGGTGCGCTATGTGCCGTAGGCGGCGATGTAGGGGAAGTAAATTTATCCTAAATCTTGCAAACTCATGCGGTCGAGGTCGGACTGCATGGGTTTTTTTGTGTGCAATTTTCGCCCGTTACGGCACGATACGTAGATAGCGAACAGAATAACCGTAGGGATATTGCCAATGATAAATAGAAAAAGAATACGCCATGCGTTTGCGCCGCCGCCAATCGTACCGTAATCAACGAGGTGGTTGACGGTTGTGCCTTCCCAAACTACGTTAAGATAAGGGAAGGGTTGACCGGGGTGGGCGTATTCCCAACGGATGCGCTCCCGATCCTCCAGTATTTGTTGCCTGAGCTCTATTTCTTGCATGCGCTCCACCTCTATACTCACCACATCTGTGTGGGTTGTCACCGTAAATGCCAGCAGCGCAACCAGCGGAATTAAGGATAGCCCCAGCGAAATGCAGGGCAAAATTAACCCGGGCAAGCGGCTTTCCATCCGCGAGAGAAACACCTGTAGCAATATAACGCCGCCAATAAACGCCAGCATTACAAATATGCCAATCATTAAAAATAACCATCCCACCATCATTTTTTTGCTCCTTCGCACATTTTTTTGTATTCCGATATCAAAACTTTAGCCGTGTCAAAGTCCAGTCTATCGTTTACCGCGAGCCGTTTAATTAACGCGATATACGGCTCGTTTGCGTTATCCTCGCTAATTTGAATCTTCGCGATTAGCCTATCCAGCCTTAGCCGCACCGTAGGGTATGTAACCCCGTATTGATGCGCAATTTCCTTCAAAGAACCCGACGCAAGCAAAAATTTTTTAATAAAAATAATGTCCTCGTCCTCCAAATTTGCCATCCAGTCGGGCAGTACCGTTGCAGACAAATGAAGTGCCACCTTTCGTTTTGAAAATAATTTTGTTAAAGATAGCATTTAACAATGTTAAAGTCAAGAAGCGGGCAGCGCCCACGCGCTCTAACACTGGACGGGTTTGCAGTCTTATGCTATTTTTTCATCATCAAAAAACGGAGGGATACTATGGGAAATGAGTTGAAAATCGTATGAAGAAAGTAAAATGCGCATTAATCGGCAGCGGAAACATTAGCTATGTTTATTTAAATACGCTAAAAAACGGTGGCTTTAGCATTGTGGAAATGGTAGGCTGTGCGGATATTGTGCCGGAAAAAAGCAAAGCGCGGGCGCAGCTATTCGGTATCCGCGATATGACAGTGGAAGAAATTCTTAACGACCCGGAAATTGAAATTGTGCTTAACACCACCAACAACGCCGCCCATCATGAGGTTTCGCATAAAATTTTGCAAGCGGGCAAGCACGTATACAGCGAAAAGGCGATGGACACCAACTTCCCCGCCGCAAAGGAATTATATGATTTAGCGCAAGCGAAGGGCCTGCGCTTCGCCGCTGCACCCGACTGCTATTTGGGCAGTGCCTACCAAACCGCCCGCAAATTGGTAGACGACGGCTGGATAGGCGAACCTCTCTTCGCCAACGCCTTCTGCTACCGCGGTTACAAGGAACATGAACGCGAAGCAGACTACGCGGGTGCAGGTGCGGCAGGCACTACCATTACCTACGATATGTCGGGTTATTATTATAATGTGTTAATCAGCCTGCTTGGGCCTGTGCAACGGGTAAGCGGTTTTGCCCGTCATGTAACGCGCATTCATACCAATCCGCGTCATGAGAATTATAAAAAGCCCGTGCAAAAGCAAGCGGGCGCAACCCTAAATCTTGGCGCACTGCACTTCCATAACGGGTGCTACGCCAGCGTGTTTATGACTTCTGAAGGCGTTGGTCCCGAAATCCCTCGTGTAGAAATTTTCGGCACACAGGGGGTGCTTCACCTGCCCGACCCCAACTGCTTTGGCGGATACGGCAAGGATGTATACCTTACGCGTATCGGCTCCACCGAAAAAATAAAAATGCCCATGACCCACGCCTTTGGCGATACCGACCCTACGCTTCCCACCCTCACGGGGAAATACGAGGCATGCTTTAATTCGCACCGCGGCATTGCGGTTGTGGATATGGCATGGGCAATACGCCGCAACCGTCCCCACCGCTCCGGTGCGGAACTTGCTTTGCACGCCGTAGAAATCGCCGCCGCAATAGATGAAAGCGAAGCTACCAACCAAACGATAACCCTAACTACCAAGCCCGAACGCCCCGCTCCGCTAACGGCAGGTATGTTCGGCATTTCGGCAGAAAGTGGAATAGACACGTAGCACCGCACCCCGCTAATGGGGGCGGGGGGTTACATCAAGGCGCTTCTTACGGGCAATACATCCTTCACCAGCCCGTTTATCAGCGTTTCTACTTGGTCGTGCTTAAACATTTGCTCTAAGATAATCGCGTTATTAATTGCAAAAAAGGTATCGTCCTCTACCGCGTCTTTATGGATATAAGGCGTGGTATTTTTATGGGTAATTTCGCGGGTGGTGATACTGCCCGTGGGCAACTCCTCGCTAAAATAATAGGAAATTTCTTCGTTATAAAACAGGGGCAGGCAGGTTAAGTACAGCCCAAAGCGCAGATATTCCATGGGTTTTGCGTGGTAGGGACCTTCGGGGTCAAACTTGTAGTACAGGTATACTTCCTTGTTGGGCAAGCCCTTGTACAGGAAAGGCTGATGCTTCTCAATAAACGGCAGCTGCGCGGGCTTGTATTCCTTAAACGCGGGCAAAAGAATGCCGTTTTGCTCTTGGGTTGCAATGGCTTCCTTAATGATGCGGTCGGAGTGGAAGGTCGAAAGATTATGCCGCAAATACACCTGCCCCAGCGCAAGGGCTAAAATATTATCGGAAGGGTCAACCTTTGTATAGTGTTTTTCCAATACGTCCAGCGTATCGTATTCGGGGCGGAAGCCCGTGGTAAGCATATGGTACGTGCAAAGCTGGATAAAGGGTGCAATAAGCGCACTTGCATCGGCATTATCCTTTAGGCGCACAAACGCCCGCTGTGCGTCTGCGTCAATGGTCGCCATCCACAGGCTGGATTCGAGTATGCGCTTATCCAGCGCGGGGTTATTATTTTGGGCAGAAAGGTCAATCAACTCCCCACGGCTAAAAGGGAAATGGGCGAGTGCAATGGCAAGTAATTCGTCGTACATTTCGTGCAGTCCTTCATAGGAAAGCATGGCATACGCCGCCGAAGCCAGCTGCGGGTGCGTGTCCTCGTTTGGTAATAATACGGCGAAGGCTTGCAGTAATACGTGGTTGGGGATACGCGTATGCCTGCGGCTAATCAGCGTTGCCGCTTGTTCATAATCATGGGTGTGCAGGTAAATTTGCAGTAAGCGCTCGGGGAGTTCGGGGGTGTTTTCGTCCACACCCATATAATTTTCTAAGGCTTGCGCGTATTTGCCTGCGTCAAAATAAATTTGCCCAATGGCAAGGCGCAGGCGCATACGGTATTGCTTGGCGATATTTTTTTGCGAAAGCAGGTTTTCATATACTTCCACCGCTTCTTCGTTAGGGTTCTCTAAGTAAAAGTCCGCAAGGGTACGCAGAAGGTAAAAACGGCGGTCGCCCTTGCTAAAGAAATATTGGTACGCCGTTTCGTTTGCGCCGCCTACCCTGCGGCGAATGGTCAAAGCTACGTTTAACACACTGCGCTGCCCTGCGCCAAGACAGGTGTAGTTAATACTTTCTCCCGCCGCTTCAATGATTAATGTGCCGTCCTCGGGCATTTCGTATACGTCCATTCCGCGTTTTGCCTCATCGGTTACATACACAAAATGCACCCCGCTGTCGGGGGCGGCTTTTAACTCAAAGCGGGTGAGCTCGTTCTCAATAATCGACTCGGCATAAGAAAGCTGGGCATTTGTTACACCCATGTTTAAGCACCGCGCCCAGTAATAATAATATAGGCTGTTTGCGGTACGCCCTTCAATTTTTTGCTCTAGGCAACGGGCGGCAAGCTGTAGAATTTTATTGGTATGCTCGGGCAATAAATCAGACAGCGCGCCGTCGGTGAGCAGCAAGTGATACACATACACCGCCAAGCTTGTATCGGGTTCGGCAGTTTGTAAAAACTGCGCCATAGGGTAGTGGCTAATTGTGTCGGCATCGTTTTCATATGCGGCTTGGATTAAATGCGGGTACAAGCCGGGCATATACACCTGTTTGCGCTCCGCCGTTTGGTACAGCGCATATGCCTCGGGGCTATGGTCGTAATTGCGGATTCGATACGCGCAAATATCCCTGAGCAAGGGGTGGTGACGGCTAATGGTATACAATTTTTCGCCGTTTACGATGTCTTTTTCAATAGCGGCGGAAAGCGCCGTACCCGCACTAGTGCAAATATCTACAATGTCTGCCCCGCGTGACGCGGCATAACACAAAGTAGGCAGCAACGGCTTCCCGTTAGGGATAGCCGCCGCCGTTAAATAATAATGATACAGCGCCTCGTATAAAAAGGGACTGCGAATGCCCTCGGCAAAGGCGTCGGCAAGCAAGGCGTAGGCGTCGGAATGCTCCCCCATGGCGAGGTGCAAGCGCCCAAGCATAACGCGCTGTGCGGGCGTTGCGGCAATCTCCTGTAAATTCTTCCAATGCTTGCGTGCAGAACGCACGCGGTTTTGCCGTATTTCCAAGTACGCAAATAAAAAGCATAGCTCGCCGTAAAATTTCGGCTCACCGGCTTTAAGGAATGACTTATACCCCATTGCTTTATCCAAGAGTTCATTTGCGCCGTCAAAATGGTTAATTTCAATGGAAATAAAGCCTGCTAAGGTAAGCAAGGGCAAATAGGTTTCGTTGCGCCTAAGTGCCGTAACGGAAATATGGTTCGCCTTTTGCAAGTACGCCCGCCCCATATCCTCATCGGGGGACAGGGCATAGGCAAGCCAGCACCGCATGGCAAGAGCAATAGCACTTTTTGCGGTGGGGCGCCGCTCGTGGCGGGCTTCTAAGCGTTCAATAATGCGGTTAATGTTCATCTACCATTCCCCCACAACAATGGGCAGGCGAATTTTATATACCTTACCTGGGCTTGCGCCCTTAATTTCAATAGAAGTACGCATATACGGCGTTTTGCGGAAAAGCCGCCCCGCATTCATAAACGCCGAAAGCTTAATGGTGAAGGGAATTTCGTAGTATTTGCCTGCGCTGTAGGTACGCGCGGCAAACCGCACGTAATTATCGGGGCAAAATACCTCAACGGCAAGGTCGCCGCCCGAATGGTTAAAAATTTCTATAACGCCTTTATCATCAAAGCGGTATGCCTCGCGGTTAAGCCGTGCGGTAATCGCAAGAGGACGGCGGAAAATTATTTCCGCCTCGTTTCCGCCGATTTTAATGCACTCCCGTGCATAGCGCCCTTTTATTAGCGTAGGGTCAACGCTAAAATTAACCCTTGCGCGGTTCTCGTTATCAAAGTCGGAAGAAATTAAGCGGTTTGCCGTGAGGGATAACCACGGCGGGTTATTTTCCATGGTAATCGGCGCTTCGAAGAAGCCCTTGTCGCTTTTTTCCGCAATGATTTGCCCAAAAATCCGTGCTTCGTCCCCATGGGATTGGTCGTAGATAAAGCTGCGGCGGGGCAATGCCAATGTAGTTTCCGTTTTTAAGCCCGATAAAATGAAAAAATTATCCATTGCGCGTTCGCGGTTTGCGTCCTTGTGCAGGCTTTCATACACTTCCATATACGGGTAACCCACGGCGAGTAAGAGCATATAAAATTCGCTGTCGGTAAAAATTTGCCGCGCGGGAATGGGATACGCCAACGTATATTCATAAAAATCGCGCACATTTGCGATAACAATGCCCTCGCGGGTGGTTATCGCCATTTTGGTAAGCTTCGCCTCTATGCGTACGCTCGCCTCCCCGCCGTTGGAGCAGATATGCACTACGGTTTTTAGCGTTTTGCCCGGTGCAATGTCTGCCTTGGAAGGGTTAATCGTATAAGTAAGGGTTTGGGTATTGCCCTCCCACCAATCGGGTTCGAACACTACGGCAGGGCTGCGCGAGGCAATATACCCCTTTAACGTGCCGCCGCCAATGTTTTTTAGCGTAATCGTACCCGTTGCGCTGTCCTTGGTATCCAGTTCAATCGCTTCTGTGTTGATGTCTAACACAGGCAGGGGCTGTTCAAAGTTCATTTGCCGCGCCCCCTCCCTCTCTTTGCGAAATTTGTACGATGCGCTCAATATTCCCGCGCAGTGCGTCGTTTACCACCTGTGCAGAATTTTGTGCATGTAAATTAATAAACGCGCCTAAACGCTCGCCCATATTTTGCGTTAAATGTTGAATCGCTTCTTCGTAAGAATGCAGTGCTTTTTCCAGCGTTTGCTGGTTGCTTTCGATATACTGCGCTTGCTGGATAAGCGCGTCCTGCTGAGCTTTTACCGCATCTACCGCGCGTACAAGCTGCAATAATTGGTCGGAAAGTGCCGCGCTATGCCCTTGCAAGTGGGTTGCAAGCAACTCGGCGGCGGATTGTAATTTTCCTCCCGCTTTTTCCATACCGCTTGCGGCGTTATTGGTAGCGGTTTGAATTGCCGCCGCTTCTGCCAATGCGTTTTGCCATGCGGTTGCGCCTGCGTCAAATTCCGTTTTAACTGCGGGCAGTGTTGCGTTAATTGCTTCTGCGATTTGCGTGTTTATTCCCTTGGTTGTTTCAGAAATGGATTTGCCCAAATTTGCCGCATTTGCTGTAAGTGCCGTCGTCAACTGCGCTAAAGCGGCGGAAAGTGCTTCCGTTTGGCGGTTTTGCGCCTCCGCAAGCTCCGTTTTTAAGCGAAGCACCGCCCCGCCCGAATCGCTTGCGTAAAACCGCCCTACCTCGCGCTCAATATAAATATGTAGTTCGTCACACAGCGCACTGCGCGTTGCGCGGAAGTCAAAAAATGCAATAAAAACACGCATCAGCAAAAAAACGGCAACCGCAGCGACGCCGTACACATGGGCAAAATCGGCAAAAACCACAGCCAGCAGAAGCCCCACCCACAGCAAACCGCTTTCAAACCCTTCAATAAATGCGGCAAGGCTGGTAAAGCGCCAGCCAAGTATGCTTATGCCCTGCACCTGCCGCTCAATTAATTGGTTTGTGGGAATACGGCTTACCGCCTTATCTGCCACCGATTTATAGGCGGCAACGGTATTGCGTAACAAAGCGTTGCGAAACTTTTTTACATCGTCACGGCCTTTTATTTCCCTTGCATCGCGCCGAAACGCCATTAACGCAGCACCAAAGCGCACCTTTGCCATAATACGCAAAATAATTACGGCAACGGCAATGCACAGGTACACCGCCAAAATAACGATGTGGTTATCCTGCCGATTTAATACCGAAAAAAGCTCGTTAAAAAACCGCTGTATTTCTACGTAAAGGTTCATGCCTTTGCCTTGCCGTAACGTAATTTAAGCGCACCGCTTGCTTCTTTAATATCGCCAAGTAATTCATACCCATTTGCGAAATGCTCAACAAAACCTACGCCCGCCAAAATTTCCTTATCCTGCATCTTGCGCAGCCGTTCACTCCCGAAAAATGCCGCTTCCCGCGCTTTTGCATCATACTCTAATTTGGCAAGCATACCTGCGGAAACCATTTCGCCCCGTTCGCCGAAGGCGACCTGCATATCCTCGATATACAGCTTGCCTGCTTCGCCGTGGCGGTAAAATAAAAAACCCACCAGCTTGCGATTTTTTGCCGTATCCACAGCAAACACAAACCGTCGGGTTATATCCAACAATAATGGGTTCATTTTTTGCCGCCAGCCCACAATGCCTTCGGGCGCTTCCAGTCCGCACAGCTTATCATTGGCGGAAAGCTCCTTCAGCAAGCCATGCACCTGCGGCAACAAATTTACAATCGCCCCCCTGCGGGAGGAATAGTCGATGAATTCCAGCATACAAACATCCCACAATCTGTAAAAAAGATGTACCCGGCGCGAATCGAACGCGCGACCTTTCGCTCCGGAGGCGAACGCTCTATCCCCTGAGCTACGGGTACACACGCCGCATATTATATCACTTGCAACACAAACCGCAAGGTATTCATTGCCGTGCGCTGTATTTCGCCCAATGTAATCCCGTTCGGCTTTGCGTGGGAGGCAAGCAGCGAGCCGTCGCCGTCATTGGCGAAGTGGACCTTCCCGCCCGGCATTAACACATCTACCTGCGCACGCACGCGGTAGGCGCAATTTGTTAAATCGCCGAAAATAGGGTCTTGGGAGGGCTGCATCCACCAGTCGGTGACGATATTACCCTCGTAGCCCCATTCGCCGCGCAAAACATAGGTGCAAAGCTCGTAATGATAATGCCCCCACACGCCGTTAATCTTGTTATAGCAGGTCATTAAGTTGCGGGGCTTCCCATCTTTTACACATATTTCAAAGCCCTTCAGATAGATTTCGCGCAAGGCGCGTTCACTCACGCGCGAGTCGTTGATATTGCGCTTGCGCTCTTGGTTATTTGCCACAAAATGCTTAGGGCAAGCAGATTTTCCGTGGGTTTGCAAGCCAACAACCATGGCGGCTGCCACCTTACCCGAAAGTACAGGGTCCTCCGAAAAATATTCAAAATTACGCCCGCATAACGGGTCGCGCAAAATATTCATCCCGGGCGCCAGGATTACGTGGGAACCTTTTTCCGCAAATTCCTGCCCAAAGGCTACGCCCAATTCCTGCACCAGCCGCACGTCCCATGTAGAAGAAATTGCAAGCCCGCAGGGCAGCAACGCGCAATACGCCTGCAAACGAATGCCCGAAGGTCCGTCTGTAGTGGTTACAGGTACAACGCCCTTTGCGCGCAACGATTCGGTAACCCCGCCAAAAACGCCTGCGTTGCCCGCAACACCCAGCGGACTGCCCATAATAAAATCGCCGCGGGTTAGCCCTTCTAATTCGTCCAAATCTAATTGCGCGGTAAAGGCTTCCAGCGTTACCTTGCCCGATTTTACGTCGCTTAGTTTATACCCCATGTCCCCCGTTTGGGGAATTCCCTTAGGCAAATTCGCTAAAATGCGTTTTTCCAGCGACACGGTGCGGGTTGGCGTAGCTTCGGTTGTATGGGAAAGTGTACCGTCTGCCTTTGTTACCGCAACCATGCGGGCAAATTTATTTTCCGCTTCCACAGCGGCGGCTTCTTCTAATTGCTCAACTACGGTGAGTTCCGCGATATGAATCGCACCGATTTTCTGCGCGGAACGCACACAGCCGCCTGCAAAAATTTCATATTCCCCCGCTTCTAATATATAGGCGGATTTATGCCCCGTTTTGCCCGCATCGTCATACGACGCCATATAGTACAGCGGAAATTCCAGCGTTAGTGTTTGCGATTCGCCCGCTTTTAGCACATCTGTTTTGGCAAATGCGGCGAGCTCCCGCGCGGGTTTGCCCAGCACACCTTGGGGTGCGGAATAATATACCTGCACCACTTCCGCCCCTGCGCATGTGCCTGTGTTTACGACCTGTGCCGAAACGGCAATACACCCGTTATTTTCGGCGACGCTCCCGCTTTGGGAAAATCGGGTATAGCTAAGCCCGTACCCAAAGGGGAAAAGCACCGCTTCCTTGGCAAAGGTTTCGAAATAGCGGTAGCCGACAAAAATATCTTCCGCATAGTTGTTAAACGCCTCTGCGCCGAAGTTCTTGTGGGTTGGGTAGTCCTCATAATGCTTGGCGATGGCGGTGGTTAGTTTAGCAGCGGGGTTTACATTGCCGCTAAGCACATCGGCAATGGCGTTGCCGCTTTCCATACCGCCCTGCCACACGTACAAGAGTGCGCTAATTTTGCTTTCATATTTTTCATACCACGAAAAGTCGATGATATTACCGCTGTTAATAAGAAGCACCGTTTTATCGAAGGCGCTTGTAACCGCGTCCAGCATGTCTTTTTCCGCCTGTGTTAAATAAAAGCTGCCCTCCTGCAGCGAGGAGTCGCCGTCTTCCCCCGCGCAGCGACCGATTACGACCAGCGCCGTATCGCTTGCTTCGCGTGCTTGCTTAACGACGTCGCTGGTGAGGGGCATTTCCTCGTGGTGTGTCACCCAGTCGCCCCACCAGCGGGCTTTTTTTGCAGGGTTGCGGGTACACCAGTCGGCATAAATTTCGGCAAGCTTGCGATTGAGGCTTATGCGCCCGTTATTTTCAAGCCCTTGCATCAAATTTACAAAATACGGCGATTTTACATCGCCCCCCGAGCCGTTGCCCACGTAAAAATAATCTACCTGAATGCGCCCAAAAACAGAAACGACATTTGTAGAGAGGGGCAGCGCCCCGTCATTTTTAAGCATGACAATGCCTTCACCCGCGGCACGGCGTATCAACGATTGGTACGCGGGTGCAACCTCGCGGCTGCCCTGCCCCTGTGCGCCGTAAATATCCTTTAATTCCTGCGAAAGTATTCCTGCATCTGTCATAACATGCCCCTTTGGAAAATTATTTCAATATGTACCGAAGTGTAGCATTGTTTGGTTTTCATTTCAAATAGCAGGAAGGGCAAAAGATTAAATAATTGTACTCCCCAATAAAATATGGTATCTTTTTCCCACTCACTTTTATATACGTGACAGGGGTATGGTGGCATGGTTAAATTGCCTGCGTTTTTTAGCGATGGAATGGTAATAGCTAAGGAAGCAAAAATATGGGGCTGGGCTTCGCCCGCGCAAAAGATTACGGTGGGTTTTTTAAACGAAATCTACGAAGCAACGGCAGACGGCGATGGGCGCTTCCACGTTACGCTTATTACGCCCGAATACGGCGGCCCTTACATAGTAACGGTGAACGAAATTACCCTGCGTGATGTGTACGTGGGGCGGGTATGGCTGTGTGGCGGTTCTTCTAACATGGAAGAGCCTACCTCGCGCGGGCAGTTAGTGCGGGGGGAAGATGTGCCGGAGGATATGCGCATTCGCGTTTTCCAAGGGGAGCGCGGGCATGACTTTAACGTACCCGCACGCGATATTAAGGGCGAATGGCATACTGCAAGCGGGTGGTTTTTAGCATATATGAACGCCGTCCCCTACTTTTTTGCACAGGACTTGCTGGAGCGTGACCCGTCCCCGATTGGGCTTATTTGCATTCCCGTCGGCGGTACAACCATAGAAGGATGGATGCCCGAGGAAGCCCTTGGCGCGTTTCCCGAATATGCGGGAAAACTGGTAAACCTACGCAAGCCGGGCTGGATAGAACGCACGCAAACCGAATCCGATTGGCGTACTACCATTTGGAAGGAAACGCTGGAGATAAAAGACAAGGGGCGCGTCGAAGGCTGGCATATGGAGGATTATGACGACAGCCAATGGGACAGCAAAATGCTCTTCGACAATGCGGGTCTACCGCGCCATGGCTCGGTTTGGCTGCGCAGGAAGTTTGATATGCCCGCAACCAACAGCCCTGTAACACTTCGCTTCGGGCGGGTGGAAAATAGTGTAACGGTATACATCAACGGGGTAGAAGTAGTGAGCATTAACTACATGTTCCCGCCCTGTGCGTGTGTAATACCCGACGGCGTATTAAAAGAAGGCGAAAATTCCATTGCTGTGCGCATCGTAGGCGAAAGCCATAGCCCCACCGTAGTCGCGGGCAAAGAATATGCCCTCATCTTCCCGGAAGGGCGCGTGGAATTAAACGGCAAATGGCAGCGCCGCACAGGCACGGCAATGCCCATGTGCCAGCCCGAGGTATATTTATTTAGCAACCCCTGCGGTGTGTATAATTACATGCTTGCGCCGCTTTTGGGTTATTCTATCGACGGCGTAATATGGAGCCAAGGCGAGGCGAACACTGCAAACCCGCAAGATTACAAGGATTTATTTACGACATTTGTTAAACATATCCGCAAATATTTTGGCGAAGTTCCTGTAATTTACACGCAAATCGCCAATTATGTAGACCCCTACAGCTACAACTTCATAGAAGGCTTCGGCGCACCCGGGGAATACTGGGCAATTCTGCGCGAGCAACAACGCCTGTGCTTGGAAATTCCAAACACCGCTATGGCCGTTACCATAGACTGCGGCGAACATAATGACCTGCACCCCACCGACAAAAAAACCGTAGGCAAGCGCATGGCATTACATGCGCGCCGTTTGGCATACGGAGAGGACATTGTTTCCGACGGGCCAATGGTGGAACGCGCGTTGCACCAGGGCGGGCGGCTCACCATTTTCTTTAAGCACGGCGAAGGGCTGTGGGAAAAATACGGTCATCCCCTTATCGACGTAGTGGATATGGAAGGCGCGGTGCATCGTTTATATGCCGCCGTCTGGAACAACGCGCTAAATATGTTTGTAGGCAACATGAACCCCGCCGCCGTTCGTTTCGGCTGGGTAGATTGCCCCGTAGTTCCGCTGTACAACGCTTACGGCTTGCCTGCATCGCCCTTTGAAATAGAGGTTACGCATACGTAGCCGCGTTTAAACCCCGCGGGCGGGGCGTTGAATGCAAATTCTTATTCATGCCATTATTTTTTCCAAGGTAATTTTATTTTAGGAAGTTTGTCTTTTATCGCTTGGATGTTTTCTGCCCGTTTTTGGGCGGATTCTTCTTTTGCGCGGGCTTTTTCTTCCGCTCGTTTTTGCGCGTTTTCTTGTTTTATGCGGGCTTTTTCTTCGGCTTTTATGCGTTTGCGTTCTTCCAGCAGGGCGTTGTAGTCTATAAATTCTGCGATATTTACTATTTCTTCTATATTGGCAGCATGTTCGCGCCTTAGTACCAGATGTATTTTTCGTTGACCGATATATCGGTTTTCGTCGGTAAAAATTCTAATGAATCGGAAGCATTTTTCAATGTAGGCTTCTCCTTCAATTTCAATTATGATTGTTTTGCCAAAGCCAAACCATCTTTTTTTGAAGAGGTAGTTTTTGCCGTCATTTCTAATTAAATAGCACTGTTCTTTTTTGTGCAGGATGGTTGTTTTGTTCATAAAAAAGACTTCTAAACACAGCTCTATATCGTTAAATGATTCTTGCGTGCCGCGGGGTAATTTTTCGGCTATGATGGGAACGGTGTAGCCCCTTCGGAATAGGGCATTGAAGAAAGGAATTAAATAAATGCGCTTATAATACATTACAAGCCGCCTTGCTTTTTTGAATACGCAAAAAGCAATTGCCAACAAAATGAGCCCAATCATTGAAGCAAAAATAGGCGATGCTAAGGAAATAAACGCATATGCGCTTAGAAGAAGGGTTTTAGTAATGTTAAAAAACGCGGATGTGAATGGGATGGGTGAAAACAAAAATGCCAGTACATCAAGGGCAAAAATCATTGTTCGTATAACAATGTAAACTACATATGCAAGTGCAGAAATAAGAAACGCCAGTAGATTTGTAAGAATCATGGCAAAAATATTTGTACTGCCAAGGCCGGCGGTTGTTACTTCTGCGGCATAAACCGTGGCAGTTGTTACGACCAAAAATGTTCCAACAATGGCAAGTGCATTGCCTGTGTAATCTTCCAGCTTTCCCAGCAGTGCGTCGCTAAAAATTTTTGTAAAGGCGAATAGGCTTAATATTAGCTTTGTTGCGGACAGAAATAATAATGCCGAAAATGCACTTAGTTGCGCAATGGGCATTTCCATTAATAATGAGGAAACCGCAAATGTATCGGGACTGATATGTCCTGCGTTAAGTCCCCACCCTATACCGGAAAAAATCGTTAGTATTAAAAATGGGCTTGAAAACATGCTTATTAATGGCGAGAATGCGCCACCTAAATTTGCAATGGCATTGCTTTGTATTGTGCCGGCGGTAGGTACGCTACTTGCCCCGTAAGCAACGTTGTTGGAAAAAACCAGCAGCGTTATGATGCAGGACAGAATAAGTAAAAGTATTACAGGTTTCTTATGTTCGCTGTACAGTGATTGTGCCATTGTTGATTATCCCCTTTGTAATTTTATTACCTTACGTTTATTCTACCTGCGCGGTTGCTCGGCGTGTCGAAAACACCAACGGGCAAGAAATCCTTACCCGTTGGTGTTGAAAGATATTGAAATATTCCATTATACGCGCTTTGCAAGTTATCGCGGAATGATTAACCATTGTCCTTCGATAATCATGTTGTTGCTGCCTACGCGGGGAGTGTTGGCTTCGCGGATTCTGCGCCACTGGGTGCGGTCGCCAAAGAAATGGTAGGCGATGTCTGCGAGGGTATCCCCTGCGCGTACAAGGTATACCCCTGCGGCGTCGGCAAGGTGTGCTTGCATAACGGGTTGGCGCAAGCCTTGGGCGGGGAGGGTAATTACCATGCCTGCCGTTAGTGCGCCACTGGCGGGGATGATATTGCGGTTGGCTGCCATAATGCGGTTAACCGTTGCGCCGCTCATAGAGCCGTAGTAGTTGAATGCGATGCTCCACAGGGTTTCCCCCGCTTGCACGGTGTATTGTAAGGGTTGCCCCGCTACGGGTGCAGGGGGAATGGTGGAAACAAGGTTTTCTGTGGTGATTAGCCCCGCCGCGGCGATGGGTGTAACGGTAATGGGTGCAGGTGCAACGGGTGCGGGGGTTGGTTCTGGGGTAGGTTGCGGCGCGGGTTCTGGTGCCGCAGGTTCAGATGTAACTTCGGCAAAAGTAACAATGCCATATACAATGAGGTTATGTGGGTCAACGGGTATATCGTTGTAGGTGACTTGGAACATTAATTGCGGACCCAAAATGGGTGTGCCGCTACCTACGCCGCCGATTACCTGTCCCATGCGTACAATATAACCTTCAGTAGCCCAAATAGATTCCATGAGTTGACCATAACGGGTCATCCATCCGTTGCCATGGTCAATAATTAAATAGTTGCCCCATATTTCATCCACGCCGATAGAATCTACGCGCCCATCCATCGGTACGCGCACGGGGAGGCCTTCTTGTCCTTGAATGCGCATAAGGGTGATGAAAGTATAGGTTTCCGCATACAGGTCAAACCCATAACCAAAATCCACTACATAGTTGCTCTCTAATGGCCAAATCATGTGATTTCCTGCTTCAAATGGTTCAAATGTTTCCTGTGCCTGTACTTGCAACGGCATTGCCACCAAACCAAACGCCATCACAAGGGTGAGTAAAATTGCCAGTGTCTTTCTTTTCATACATTCCTCCAAAATTCCGCTAATGCGGTTTATTGTACGATTCTCAAGCTAATGAGAATCGTATTCGGCGTTAAAAAGCGCGTTACATTGTATAACGCGCCCTAATACCGATAAAAATTGTATTTAATTTTCCAGGAATGTACATGTCGTGTTACTATACGTTTGTTGTGATAGGTAAACGTGATTTTGAATTGTTCCGTAATAAATGCTATGATTTAATTAACGAACAGGTTTTAAAGGAGTTGATAAAAATGGTGCAAACATTTCAAGGGCATTTTCAAGAAGGGCGGTTTGTGTCCACCCATAACACCACAATCCCCGAATGTGTGGAAGTGTTTATTATCGTTACGGGCAACCCCATACAAGCCAAGGCAAATGAACAACGACTGGCTTTTGATGAATTTACAAAAAAAATAAACGAGGCAGCCCCATTGGGCGAGGAATTTGATGAAATAATCGCGCAAGGGATAAACTTCCGAAAGGAAATAACCCTATGACCTATGCCTTGGATACAAACATTTTGTCTTTTATGTTAAAAGGGAATAAGGATGTTATAAGCGCATATATGAAAGCGAATAGCAATGGGGACATTTTTGTTATCCCCATTGCGGCTTATTATGAAATTAAACGCGGATTGTTTGCCATTGGCGCAACAGTGCAAATGCAGGCATTTTCACAACTGTGTAACACCTTTGACGTTGTAGAAATGACCCTTGAAGTATGGGAAAAAGCCGCCGAAATATGGGCAAAATGCAGAAAAAGCGGTATGGTGCTAGGCAAGGATGACGGCGATATTTTTATCGCCGCGCAATGTATGGTTAATAACTACACCTTGGTAACGCACAATATAAGCGATTTTGAACGTATCGACGGCTTAAAGTTCATTAGCTGGGCAAATTAGGTTTCTATCGCTACCCCCCACTTTTCAGCAGACTTTACCGCTTCCCCTTGTACATAGGCATTACCCACCAGCCCGGCGGCGTAGTATGCGCGGGTGTAGTATTGTTTCGCTTCTTCTTTTTGATTAGTTTGCGCTAGGTTTTCCGCTATGTGGAAGGCAATGGCGGAAATGGTCATAAATTTACCTTTTGCCTTCTCCTGTGCCTCCGCTTCCTTTAGCATGGCGAGGGCTTCGTCAAAGCGTTCCAGTTCGTTATACAGGGCGGCAAGGTTTTCCAATAGCAGGGGGTAATAATCCTGTACCCTGCGGTTATTTATGGAGCGTATGTTATTTATCATTTTGGCATACAGGTTTATGGCGCGTTCGTAGTGCTTATTTTGTTGGAGATACATAAGGATTTGGGTAATAAGCATCACCTCGCCAACGGTTAAACGGTAGGTGTCTGCCTTGGTTTCATCAAAATGGGGGAGGGTAAGGCGCAAGCCTTCCATAAACAGGTTGTAAGAGACTTCCTCATAATGGTTGTTGGTGTCTAGGAAAATGCCTTCGTTCATGGTTATAAATTGCTTGCCGTAATTGGTTTTTGCGAATTTGCGGGTTTTTAAGACTTCTTGCAATTCTGCCGCTTCTGCCAGGTTTTCTACGGCAATTTTGCGGATGATTTCTATGGAAAGCACAAGGTCGTCCATGTCCTCTTGGGAGAGGAAGGCGGTAAAATAGCCGCTCAAATCTTGCCCGAGCCGCTGGAATATGGATGCCAATAAATAATGGTTGGCGTTTTTATACTGCCCCTGTTCCAGCTTGTAATAATTATCACGGGTACATAAGCCGCCGTATATTGCCTTGGGGGAAAGCCCCGCCTGCTTGCGTAAATGGTGAATCACCTTGCCGATATTGATATTATCCGCCCCTTTAAAGGGCAACGTAGGCGCGGAATAATTTTTTACAGTGCTACTGACCATTTCCGCCGTGTATTGGGCGTACTTTTCAAACAACGCAGCTTCGTCTTTTTTGCCGAGGTTAGACAAACATTGTGTTTTAAGTTGGGTAAAATCGGGTACAAGGTTTGCCATATTATGGCTAATGGCGGCTCTTAACCCAAAATTAATAATTTCCAATGCCTGTTCATGGGCGCCGTCCTGCATGAGTTCCCCCGCCAGCGTTAACGCAATGGGCGGGATTTTTGTATGGTTTTCGGGGGAGGTTTGCAACGACTGTACAAGCCCCGCGTATATGCGGTTAAGTAGTAACAATGCGTCTGCGCGGCGGTTGGTGTGTAAATACACCTTGGCGCGGGTGTGTAATAACGCCGCCTCTTCAAACATGAGTACATCGTCTGTGGAGGTTGCTTCGTCAAATTCCGGGAAGGTGAGTAACAACCCTTCGTTGGAGAGGGCAAGGGCTTCCTCGTATTTACCTGCGGCTGCCGCTTCCCCCGCTTGGGAAGAAAGGGCGCGCTGTTGGGTAAGCAAAACATCCTCTTCGGGGCAGTAGACCCGCTCATAGGGCATGTCCAGCAAATCTAAAAAATCCGTCAACGTTTCCTTGGAAGGTTGTTGCTTCTGGTTTTCCACCCGCGAAAGGGTTACCAATAAGTCCTTGGGGTTTTGGCTCATTTTTTGCATGTAGGACTGCTGTAAGCCTTTGCGCTTGCGTAGGGATTTGACCAGTTCCCCTGTTACAAATATCGCCATTTTTCGCACCACCTTTTTCACCATTATACATAGCTATCGTATTTTTGTATACAAAAATATTAATGTAAGGTTGCTGCAAGGTGAATTGTCCGCACCGCGTGAAAAAGAGGGTTTTTCAAAGGGGCTTTTGCACCCTTGCCGGTTGAAAAGCGCAGTAAATACAGCATTTGTTTTGCGTTTATGTTAAATCAACCGCTTGCAATTTGTAAGCGGTTGATTTTGTATTCACGCGGGCAAACTTCACTCATATTAATCTCCTTATTTATACATATTTCCTAACTAAAACACTACTGCGAAAGTATAGCACATCTTTACTTTCCCCCGTTAAAATGATAGCATGAAAAAAATGCAACTGCGGGGGTAGGGTATGACGGTATTAATTGCGGAAGATACAGCAATACTGCGTATGACGATGAAGAATATTCTCATAAGATTTTGCGGGATTACCTCCGATTGCATTCACGAAGCGGAGGACGGCATACAGGCCATCAAGACGTACAATATGGTGCAGCCCGACATTGCTTTTATGGATATTTCCATGCCCAAAATAAACGGGGAAATCGCCATCAAGCAGCTGCTGAGCATCGACCCGAATGCGAAAATTATTATACTTACAGGCTCACGGGACGAGCGGGACGTTATTGACTGCATTAAATCGGGGGCTACGGATTATTTACTTAAGCCGCTATTGCCTAAACGGGTACAGGACGCGATTAGAAGGCTTTATGCCGCAACCCCCGATTTGTTGCCCCCCGCGTTACGCTAATAATCCTTTTATCTTGCGGAGGATGGTACTATGTTAATACTTGCCTTGGTTGGTTCTTGGTTGGTT
>WQRX01000020.1 GCA_009786535.1 Defluviitaleaceae bacterium
CAGAATTAGACAAGGGTCGGCTTTCTGGTGAAGAAAATGGATGGATTCCAGCAGACGAAGTGTGGTCGCGCCTTGAGGAGCGATACAGTGAGTAGAATTGTTATATCCGATGAATCCGAAAAGGATTTATTGCAAATAGGTGATTATATTGCTAATAAGCTGAAAAGCCGAAGAAGCGCATTAACTACGATTAAGGGTATCCGACAGGCGATTGATAAACTGGAGGATTTCCCGCTCATTGGCACTCCGCTGTCGGCTGTAGCAGGGATTGATACAGATTATCGTTTTGTCGGATATAGAAACTATCTTGCTTTTTATCGCCCAAAGGACGGAAAAGTTTATGTTGACCGTGTTCTTTACAGCAGACGAGATTGTATAACCATTTTGCTGGGGGACTTGCTAGACGAGGATGGTGTGTAATAAACCCTGTGCGTAAAGTGTTGCACCTCGTCACTTGGTGAAGTTGCGAAATGGTAATCCGCAGTACAAACCTTGTCCATTTATAATGAAGGAATAGTAATAAGCGAACGGTTTATTTTTTATGCAGGGGCAAAAATAATGAAGTGGCAACCTGGACAAAAAAATATGACACTCATTTTCATGAAGTATTTACTGCTAACGAGAGCTATTCCAAGCGTGTTATTGATATTGCTTATAAAAACAAAGAAAAGCCTCGTAAGGATATGGCAGTATGGAGCGATGTGAAGTCAACGTATTCATATTTTTACGACGACTTCTTTAATGTTGTCCTTGACTGTCCAGAAAACCTCGACAAAAATATTGCCGCGGACATTTTGAAAAAATACTCTGATATATATACAGTAGGCGGCGATTCCAAGGCATGGTTTGAACGATTAAAGGAATTTGCGAAATCCATAGGTTTTGCTTCCACCAAAGCAGAATACAAGAAAAACCCTAGCGCATTTTATGGTACTGTGGCAGATGTTGCTACTCTATTACGTTATGCTACTACTGGGCAATATTCTGCACCAGATCTATATGATGTTTTTTGTGTCATTGGAGAACAGCGTGTAAAGGAACGTTTCCTTAAAATGGCAGCATCTCTATTGGACTAAAAACAAGCCCTCGACATAAATTCCGAGGGCTTGTTTTTTGGCTCTTTTATACATCTTCATTTTATTTTTGTCTTAAAAAAATTCTGCAAATGTGGGCTTCTGCAGGTCGGAAATTTTGCTTGTAAGCTCCCGATTCGCTTCTCCAAATTTATTATAGGCGTCAATGCATACTTTTTTCACCTACCGCAGTTCCATTTTACCTCAACCGTTGCTAGTTGACCAGAATGGTATCGGAAATTTTGCACATCCCTTAGCGGTGAATTTAGGAAAAATTATAAGGTTATGTAAAAATTAAAAGGTTTCCAGATGCGCATACTATTAAGGCTGTTTATCCACATTGTGATATATTGCCTCTTTGCAACAGCCAATAAAAACTTCCCAATAAGTTACATGGGATTCAACTATATCTATGTTCTCTAGGCAAACATGGCTTCTGCGTGACTCAGCTATCTCTACCAGCCTCTTAATATTATCTGCATCGCTCAACATTTTGTAGCATTCAATTAAGCCATATAATGATTTTGTGCTTAATATATTGATAGTGCCCTCCATTTGCTGAATTAGGCTTGCGGAACTATATTTACTCGTACTCCAATCTTCATTCGTAATCACATCACTTGAGATGTTCAAAAGTGCAAGATGAGGCAGGCTCGGCAGATGCTCATCTTTTATACATTTTTGATATAAGCGCCTTGCTTGTGAAACATTAAAACGCTGCAACGCACTAAACGCCAGTTTGTCTAACAATGACAAACTGGGCGAAAGTTCTTTAACTATATGATTGCTAATCCATTCGGCACTAAACTTCAAATCGTAGCTTCCGATATTCGCTTGCGCTTGTTCGATTTCTGCCCAAAAACACCAAACAGAAGCATCGCCCTTATGCTTTAAGCAAGATTTACGCAAAATCCACCGGGCAGTATATTGGGCCGGTGTTTTGACATTTCCTATATTATTTTCTTCATTCTCTAATCTTGACCAGTTTAGCATAGTGATTGAATCACATACGCTTCGTTTATATGCCTCACGATATATCCATCGAGCGGTGAAGGGGTTAGGGTTTCCCTTCTTGCCAATATTTTTTTGTTCTATTTCGAGCTTAGCCCAAGAATCCCACAAACCAATCCCGCTTTTGTAACACTCTAAGCAAAAAGCACGAAAAATCCAACGAGCAGAGAATTTAGCATTTACATCACCAATATTGTTTTGTTCTTGCTCAAACTTTGCCCAAACTCCCCAAAGCATTGCATCCTGAGTGTATCGCTCCAAGCAAAATGTATGCAACAACCAACGAGTGCTATATTGTTGTGGGTTATTTATGTTTCCAATGTTACTCATTTCTTGTTCCAATTTTGACCATATAACCACTACATCCGACTTAAGTTCTAACTTGGCGCATATTTTACGTAAAATCCAACGAGCCGTATATGGTGTTGGGGCGTCCTTTTCGCCCAAATTTTTTTGTTCAATTTCGAGTTTCGCCCAAATAGTCCATACATCAACTGTATCTTCGTACTCCAAACAATGTTCTCGTAAAATCCAACGCGCTGTATGCACTTCTGGGGATTCAAAAGTTCCAAAGTTTTTTCGCCACTGTTCCAATTTAGCCCAAGCAATTACTATATACCTGTGGTTGCTAAAATTTTGATAAATCTCGCGCATTATCCATCTTGCAGTATATAATTCGGGATTTTCGACAGTACCAATATTTTTTTGCTTTTGTTCGAATTTTGCCCAGTTTAACCAAATGTGGATATCTCCATTTCTTTCAATGCACATGGTACGATAGACAGTTCTCGCACAATAGTCCTGTGAGTAATCACCGATATTCCCAAATCCAGTCTCCGTTTTAGCAATAAGCATTCCTAAGTTAGAGCTCAATGTGCCTCTTTCATAACAAGTTTTTAAGTAATCGCGCTTGTCAGATTCATTTTCAATGCTTCTTGCAATTTCATTCAAAGGAAATAAATTTAAGTCCTCCATGGGGATTCCCTGCATTTGAGTAAGTCTCTCCCAAGAATTTTTCATTCGAATATTTTTTTGAAATAAATCTTTGTATGGACGGATAATTTTCCATGCATTTTCATACTCGCGCTTTTCAAAGCTCACATTAAAAAATCCTTCAATAGCTTCAAATTTGCAATGTTTTAACTTAAACATCCACTTATATATCTCTATAGATTCTTCATAATTGCCCATTTTCAAATAGAGTTTTGCGATTCCCCTTCGAGCGTGAAAACAGTTTCGAGAGATCTTTAATCGTTCTTTGAATTTACCTTCTGCTTCCTCATACCTCTCTAAATGTGTGTACAAGACACCCAACCCACACAGTGCATGGCTATCACTAGAGTCAATGCTTACGGCATGAAGAAACTCCACTTCGGCTTCTGTGTACCGTGATGTTTTCAAATATAGCCAAGCCAATTGATTAATAGTGGTAATATGGCGTGGATTCACATTTTTCGCATGAAGCAAATATTCTTCCGCTTTAGTTATCCGCTTTGGTTCTGTTTTCATGAATATTTTTGCTAAACCACTAAGCGTGTAAATATCATCTTTATTAATGTTTAGTGCGCGGACATAATACTCTTCTGCTTCATCCATACGCCCTTCATTTGCAAAAATTAGTGCGATTTGATTTAGTGTGATGGGATTTTCGGGTTCAATTTCTAGTGAGCATAGAAACATTTTTTTAGCTTTGCTAGTCTTATTTCTTTTTACATATAATCGTGCCAAGCCAGTAAAACTTCGAGCATCAAATTGATTGACGCTAATAGATTTCAAAAATAGGTTCTCTGCGTTACACAACTGTTTCTCTTTAAAATATAAATTAGCAAGTGCATTCATCGTTATGTTGTCACGGCACTCTGGAGTTACAATACGTTGATACGTGTTGATTGCTTGGCGATTTTTATCTTGACGCTCATAAACACGAGCAAGTTTAATAAGAGCATGACTATCTTCTGGTCTTTTCTCTAATACTGATTTAAATAATTCTTCTGCTTTTTTATAATGCTCTGTTTTTGCATAAAGCATTCCTAATTCAGTTCTAGCATGAATATCATTCATGTCTATTGCGATAACGCATTCAAATGTTTTTATTGCATCTTCAAATTGCCCTATGCTTACATAAAGTCTACCTAACTCAGTAAGCGCATAAATATTGCGAGAACCAAGAGACTCTAACTTTTCTGCGGCTTCATCAATTTTTCCTGTTCTTAGATATAATCGTCCTAATTCATGAAGTGCAATCATATTTCGGGGACTGTTAATCAAAACATTTTCAAACAGCTCAATGGCTTTATCTATCTCTCCAATATCTGCGTGGAAACGTGCAAAAGCATTAAGCGTGTGCGAGTAGTTTGGTGAGATTGAAAGTGCTACATTAAATTTTTCTTTCGCCAAATCATGTTTCTCATTCTTTATGTAGATACGCGCTAGTGCATTTAAGGTTGGTACGTGACTCGGCTCCACATCTAAAGCACGGCTCAAAAATTCTTCAGCCTTATCGAACTTCTCTTTTTCAGCATAGAGCAAACCCAATCCCTTTAGGGCATGGAGGTTTCTTGGGTTCACATCTAGGGCGCGTAACGATAAAATTTCAGCCCTGTCTGGGCGATTGCTTTTAGTATATTGTCGCGCTAATTCATTAAGCGCATGACTGTCATTTTTATTTTTTTCGACCACGCTATAAAACACCGCTTCAGCTTTTTCTGGATATCCCATATCCCTATACAAATATTCGATCCCTATCAATGTATAATAACTATATTCCATTTTCATTGAATCATGGAATAGCATTTCAGCCATTTCTTCTCGTTCATTTTTCATATAATGAAATGCTAACTCATTAAGCACTCTTGGATGTGTAGAATACTGTGCATACAAATAAATTAGCAATTTGTCACACTCTGTATGTTTTCCTTTATATTTAGCCAGCCAAAAACGAGCCAAGTCGAATGAATAAAGGCGATTCCCATTACGAAGGTGTGATTTGAAATTTTCGCATTGATTTATTGCATTAATTAATTCTTCAATAGAAATGTCAAATAACATAGGTTTCTTAAAATTAATTTTCTTCAAAAATTTTTGCTCGAACTCTATAGCAGTTTCTGCATCCATATGGGGGATTAGTTCAATTAAATATTTTGTTGGTATAGAGCCATCAATAGACTTGAAATACATATTAGCGACAAAATTTTCTTGCAACCTTAATTTAATGCAACACCCTTCTTGCTCCATGATAACGGGAGAATCAACATTTCTAAATTTGATACGAAGATAGTCCTCAAAGGTTGTTTCGCTAATTCCCCAAAAACTTGCCAAAGTTTTCGCGGTAACGGAAGCATCATACAAAGCAAGTGCTGCTATATACCCGAATGTAGGTTCATCTTCGCTTTTTTGAAGAAATTTACACATTAAATTATTCCATGTATCCCACTCGAATTCGTATTTTGTTTGTACATCACTCGACCGATAATATTCAAGAAGCAAAAATTTAACAGCCTGTGAAATTGAACTGTTTTTGACTGAAGCAGAATGTTGAAATGATATTTTATTAAGTTTCTTTGCATCTTCACCAAAATTTTTCACCAAATTGTTGATAGTATTTTTTATTATTTTTAGCTTCCAGCCGTAATTTATGGTTATAATTTCCTTTCTGTCCTTTGTAATCCAATCAAATATTTGATGGTCTCCGTTTGAAGCAAGGCATAAGTAATTGGCTTCATCTCGCCACGACTCGAATGCTTGTGTTGAGTACCATTTTTGGATGCCTTCATTTCGCTCTGCGACAATAATTTTAATTCTATACTTTACTTGCAGACTATGAATGATTGATAATATTTCTGAATAAATGTTAAATGTAACACTATCTATAAATAATAGGGCTTCATTGTGGTTTTTTTCTGCTTCTATTCGCATAAAAGAAAGCATAGAAATCACATCTTGTTCAGTAAGCGCACAACTAGCCTTCGCTTTCAAGTGAAACCAGAACACAGGAAAATGATTAGCATATCTCATAGCGGTTCGAAACATTAAAGTAGTTTTTCCTACACCGCTACGTCCTGTAATAATAACCGTTTTTGAATTATTAATTTGATTCATTAATTTCTGAACAGCACCTATTCTTTCGTCAACAACATCAAAACCATTGCAAACAGCAACCTTAATCTTTTCAAAATCATGGGTCAATTTATAAAAATAACGATATGCATTTTCCTTCTCGTCCTTTGAAATTCCTTGAATTCCATCTGTATAACGCAAAATGTACTCTTGGTCGATTATATCAACGTATTTCCGCCAAGAATTCTCAATTCGGTCGACAGTGGCTTGAACTTCACGAATAAGAGAATTGGTAGCAGGGTCATCATATGCGTTGCTCAATAATACCCGAATTTCCTCCATTTATTAACCCCCTTGAAGAACTGTCGTTAACGACTATATTTTATATCCCACTAAAGAGCAAATTAATCATTATCTTGCAAACAGCAATATCCATGCATCAATGTCAAAAATCCCATTTACCTCTAAACCCATAGTTTCTTGAAACAGTATAACCGACGCTTTTGTTAAGGGACCGAAATTCCCGCTTATGGGACCATCATAAAACCCCAGTTCTTGTAAGCGAAGCTGTATCTCGGCTACAAGATTTCCGCTATCGTACCGTTGCAACGAAACAAAGCCCTGTGGAACATCCAAAAACAACTGCGGAGGCTCATCAACGACCACTGGCGGGGGAGTAGCAGGCACTGTTCCAAATCCCTGTGGCAGGTCAGCCGTAGCTGACACAGAATTTTCAAACCATGTTGTTCCTTCGATGAAATAAACAACTCGTTCTTCTCGCTCCAGATAGGCATATTTCCAAAAGGTAAAAACATCCGATTCTAACCCTGCAAAATAGGGAATAATCAGAAATGCGCCAAGCAGAAGGAAAATCAAGAATGCTTTGCCGCCGTGAATTGTTTTTGGCTTATTAAAGGCATTAAACCCTCTATCCAAGGCGGCGTGTATCTTACCAAAGCCATTAGATAATCCCTGTCCCATCGTGGCAAACACGCCGCCTACCGCCCCATGCAATGCACTAATTGGAATTTCAAGCAACAAATAAAGCCCGTAGATTAGTTTTCTTATCAATAGAAGAACAATCCCTACCGCTTTGAATAATAGCCTCCCAAAAAGCCAATACAAAATCAGAATTAAAGCGAGAAATAATATAAACCTAACCCCTATGGGTAGTTCGAGAAAGCTGTTTACAATTTCGTACATTTGCCTTAGTCCTCCTCAAAATAATCATCAACAATGGCATCGTCTTTCTGCTGAGTGATAGCTTTGACAGGGCTGGCAGCCGTTACTCCAAGTTCAGGCAATAACGCAGCTTTGTACTGTTCGATATCCTCATCCGTTACGATGCCTTCCTTGCGCAGTTCGAGCATACTTTGGAGTTTGCCTTGGCGAGATTGATTCTTGTATGCATCAATTTTTTCAATTGCATGAACCCGCGAATATTTCCCTGTAGCCACTTCGCCCCATATGGCTTCCTCATAAGAAATGCCACTATTTTGCATTGCCAGCTTGCTCGAAAATGCGTCAATATCAGCAATACCCACCATCTCTTGCTTTTTCAGATAGTTTTCGATACCGACCTTTTCTTTTTGTTCAAGCACCTTCAAAGCGGCTTCATTCGGTGTTGTTTCGACAGTTTGTATCTGGTACGCCAAGCCGCTGGCAGAATCCAAAACTTTCGTCCGTGGAAGCGTATCCAGGAGGTCATCGTCAATTGCGCCGTAATCAAGAATGCTATAATTTCGAGCAATTCTCCTAACATCCAAGGAAAACTGATTATTAAAGAAATCTTGAGCATTTATGTTTCGAGAGTTTCCCCAAAAGTCTAGGGGGTCATCAATAAGCACATTTGCCTTTACGGTTACCTTGAAAGTGTAGGACGTTTCTTTGCATGGGGCATTGAATGTGTGGATGTACGAGTAGGATTTTTGCGATATTTCCACTAGCCGCTTGTAACGTCCCTGCCTAATTTGTCTAACCGTGGTTCTATCATCCACGATTATATCGCTACCAGTTCCTCCGGTTAAGATAAACCAAGAGTCTTTTTTGTTGTACTTCGGAACTTGGGGAAACAACCCGTTATTGTAGACCTCGTCACTGAGGATGAAGATTTGACTGTTCATTGTCGACCTCCTATTTTTGTTTTTACTGCTTGCAAAATATTATTTGCCATTCGGCATTTGCATTCTTTTAACATTTTAGTAATATCGTAGCTGTGTCGGGTATTGTTTTCTATCCACAACACAAAAAAAGCTTTTAGCCGCTTCACATCTTTTTCATCAACCGAATAATCGGATAGTTCTTTCAGGTAGGCTTGTAAAAGATTAAATAGCGGACGCTTGGTATCGTATTTTTGAAGTGCAGCAGAAGCCAAGGGTTGGATGTCCAGTAGTTGGTTTTTATTGTCACAGACCACCAACGGCAAGGCTTGATGTCCGTCTGAAACTTTCCAATATCCTTCTCGCAGGAAAATCAAATAGAACTCGGTCAACAATTCACGCTCTTCATATCGTTTTCGCTTCCCTAAAATTTTCTTGAACGTCTTAGCGACAAGTGTTCTCGCTCGTTCGGAGTGAATTAAGAAGCGGGAGATATAAAGCAGGTCATCTATAGAAAAAATGTCAATACGAAAGTCCAGCAACTTATCTATTCTGCATGCCAGCGTTTTACACAATTCATCTTCGACATCATCATCTGAAACGAGTTGCCCTACATATGCATGGAAATAGTACGCAGGTTTCCAAAGCCATTGTCCTTTTGAATGTATCCATGCCCTGACTATTGAAATAATACGATTGCTGAATTTTTTATCTCGGTATAATAAAATTGCAATCGACCCAAGTAGCCATGTATTTTTTTCATTGGAATATAAGCGGAAAAATATATGACGTTCGCTTGAACTAAAATCTAACTTGATAATATTTGCAAATGCAGAAGATATTTGATATGTCTCAAAATTAGTGACAAAATCAAACGCATCACTAACACTCAATAACCAGCGAGAAATACAAGCACGGAGAGACGGAAACTGCTCCCATAAATTTTTCAAAGCACCTGTACGACCATCGCCAAGCCCCACACATTTTTCGCCATCGTCATTTTCGTAAAACTTTCCGCTGACGAATTTAACTAAGCTACTAATTGAAAAATACGGGTCTTGTTTTATGCCTATTTCTTTTCCTTCGTCGTCTGTGATTTTAGGCATTTCATGCATCAAACTAGCCTTTAAAACGTGTAAGTCATCCAACTCAACATGTTCAAATACGCAAAGTATAATTGCAAACGCAAAATGCTCACTCGCCTTATACTTCTCGCCAAAGGAAGCGAAGCCATCTGGTGTGGTCAAATCGTAAGTTTTTGTTTCAGCATCGATGAAAGTACCACCAGCAGAAACTTCCTTCATCACAGGTTGGACATAAGTATGATAATGGTACTCAATATGCTGATTCCCTGCGACATTAGTGGAATTATCAACAGTTACCTGGCTCTTTGCCTGTTGACGTTTTTCATTTGCCATGTCCTCAGCAGATTTTGCCGCCATCCCTGAAATTAAATCATCCATTTTACCGTTAATTGTGTTAAGCGTGGATTGGTTGGCTTGCAACTCCACCTTTACTTCTTCAGTTCCTTTTTTAACCTCGGTAACTATAGCGGGATTGTCCTCGACAGCATTCAGTAATGTGTTGGTTGCATCCATCTTTTTTATCCCCTTCCGTCAGTTTGGCGCGTTCGGCGGGGTTTCGCCTAAGTGTTTTTTTGAGGAAGTCTTTCACTGCTTTTCGTTTGCCCGAATCTTGTATGCAATCCAAAAATTCAAATTCATTCATTTTGACCTTGCGCACGGTTTCGTTTGTCACCACATCTCCCGTTATTGCCCAGTAAAGCACAGCACCAATCGCAAAAATGTCCGTTGCCTTTGACATGTCGCTGTATTTTGGATGTTTGTTTTTGCCGCCTTGTTCTGGCGCGCTCCACCCCTCGCTAAAACCAATCTTACAATTACCGCTTTGTGCATCCTCAATTAAAACCACCGTGTCAAAATCAAACAGAGCAACTCTTTGTGAGAGAAATCCGTTATTTTCAAAAAGGAAAATGTTTGAGGGCTTTATATCAAGATGAAGCCGTTGTTTATCGTGCAACTCTTTAACTGCTTCGGTAAGCGAGGCTATCATTTGAACAATCTTGTGTAACGAAAATTGCTTATTGTCTTCCTTAACCACTCTATCCAACGATTTTCCAACTGCCGAATCAACAGCCGTGTAAGCGGTGTTATTGGCACTATCTATTCTTGATGGAGCAAGAGAGTGAATGCTCCCTTTGTCATAAAACTTCACCTGCTCAACCGCGCCCTTTATAAATTCTTGGAGTAGTTCGTCAAATTGCAATTGACATTCCTCATCAACGGTAAGACAATTACAGCCGCCTCTGCGCTGTATATTTCCGCTTACAGCCATTTTTTGTGGGTAAAATTCTTTAATCACAGCAGGAATGTATGGCATACCAATACCTTCTTCAAACTTTATCGGTACACGAAACGCATTGTAAGCAAGACAACTCGCACCGCCGTCGCTTAAAATTGAATCTATAATGTATTCGTTTCCGCCAATGAAAACTGTAGTGCCATTTTCAAGTTTAACACGAACATCACTCATCGGAATCACCTGCCATTTCTGTCATAGCTTTATTAAACCACTCTAACGCTCCAAGTTCGTCATCACTCTTTGTCCCCTCGTCTAACAAACGGACACAAGTTAAGATATGCCAGTCAAAGGGATTTGGGTAATACAGATATCCATAACCACAGTTTTCCAATAACTCGTTCAAGCCTTCGTAAAACTCACTGAAGAATTCTTCAGGGGCTTCGCCTTCTTCTTCAACGTCAAAAAGATAACGCTCCCATCGAATTGCAAATTGCGCAAAATAAAGGAACACAAACACCATGCGCGCCGCACTGTTTTTTGTGGCATTTTCTGGTCGGCTAGGTCTTGTTAATTCTTGCAACCGAGAAGCTGATGGCAAGGATTCCAGCAACATTTGAATATGGTTACAAACGGAACTTATCGCTTTTATCGGTCTGGCTTCACCTGTCTGCGTTTTTCCAATTGAAATATTCACTTCAACTAAATGTTGCCATATTAATGCACAATCGAATTCGTACTTCCCATCAAATTGTTTTTCAACTATTTGACCCTTACTATGAACAACATTGTATTTGCGGGGCGATGAAAAATTCCTTGTTGCGTATCGTATACCGCTTTCTGCGTCTTTATCTTGCAGTTCAACTGTGTCGGATAGCCAAACAACGACAGGGCGGTCTTTTTTTATCTGCTTCTTAGCTTCTTCATATATAGCAACCATTTCATGATACGCCGAGACGCTGTAGTCAATAAAATACTTAGCGTGGTCAACCATTCTTTTTTTGAATGTCTGTTCGTCCAGCCCCTTTAGGTCGACAAATATTCGACTTAGCGTATCGGTTCTAACCGTAAACTCCAAAGCCTTCTTTCTAATGCACTCTTGAACTAACTGCTTGTACTCTTGGATTTGTGGATTGTTGGCAATCTCCTTAGCAAACTCTGCAATAATACTCTTAGCGTATTCATATGATTTTCCGTTCGCCAAGCAGTAGCAATAAATCATTTCCTCAGCAGAACGGACACTAAACCCATTCAACTTGCAAACCTTCCATAAAAAATGCCCTGCTTCTTCATTATTTAATTGAAGAGCAAAGCATAATTTTGTTGCCCAAGCACGGCTTGGGGGTTTGCTACCATCAAACCACGCTACGATTTCTGTATCAAAACCCTTTATATCGTCTGGGTCAAAGCCATGTTCGTTGACCACGCGCGTTAACACGCTAATGACCTCATCATCGTTGACATCGAAATCCAAACATTCCTTTAACTCTCGTAAAATACCCTTGCGTACAGACATGAAGTTGGCGGAGTCACGGAGAAAGCCAAGCATCTCATCGTATTCATAATGCTTTTCAAACCCATCGTATGCGTGTTGAGTGATGTCACCTTTATACTGTGGAACGCCCATATCCCCCACCTCGTTTTCCCACTTTATTTCATCGTATCCGTTTTAGTAATTCCTGGACATCTTTCACTGGCGGAAATTCCAAAACAACCTCATATTTCATAGGTTCGTTCATTATATCCATCTCGACCAACACCACATTCACTTTGAGTGCGGGAATATGGAAATCTTCATCGAGAATTGCTACAAATAACAGCTTGTCCTCTTCCGTAAGAGGCGAGGCTTTCGAGCCGTCCATAAGAGAGCAGTTTAAAAATGACCATATCGCTGTTCATCAGCGTATCGACCATTTTAGTGCAATGTTCCGCACCTTTGGTTGTTGCTATAAACAGATAGCCGTTAAGCCATGGCATCCTTCTCATGCCGTTAGGTTCTTTTGAGTGGGCGAGGTCTCTTGTTGAAACAAAAGCGAAATAACTCCCCACTCTCTCACCATCACATAGCTCTTGCAAGCCTAACGCCACACGCCGTTCTTCATAAGTTTCACAGGCGAGGGCAAACCCGTCTATTCATCCGGCAGACCATTTCGAGGGGGTCTGCTTTTCGTTGTTCATTTTGTCAGCCCTTATGTGGGCACAACTCCGCAAGGGAGACGCTCATCCGCAGTTTTGCGGCGCGCCGAGCCAAGCACTGTTCCCCTCGCTCTCTGCGGGTGAAACAAGATGGTAAGTCTTAGCCCATTTCTAGTGTTTACCATTGCACATATGAAACTGGGTGTCCCAAAAAACTAGAAAAATATATGCAGATGATTGTACCACAGCCAGTTGGGAAATATCAACCACTTCCGAACATTTTTTGGATAAAACTCCAAAATGCCATATAATTCTATTTCGTTTGATAAGACGTTATGTAAAATGCTGTAAGTTGCTTTTGCTGTATCCCTTAAAATTATCCAAGGCTGAGGAGCGTCCCAACGGCGTCCATTGTGATATAATAGCCATATGAGAAAACAAACGACTCGAATCGGAAATGTCCGAAATGCGGGGAAAAATCGGTCCAGTACACAGCAATGTATAACGAAATAATTCGAAATCGATCTTGCCTATCTTGGAAAAGTCGCCCGAAACTACTCTATTCGCACTGTCTGTCACTCTGTCAAGACTGTTTCTCGTTTATTTCGTTATCTATACTTGCAAGGATTGCAACTACAAATACACGCTTAATGACAAGACGCGAGCGTACCCCGAAGAAAAGAGAACCGAAACCATGCACATATACTATTGCGGTGTAAGCCAGAAGAGGCGTGGGAAAAATCATGGGTATAGGAAAGTCTAACGTCCTAAAATTGGATAAAAAAACCGTAAGCGTCAATCGATTATATTATTGTTTCTTTCCTCGGCAGGAAAAACGCCACCGCCACATTCCCAAGGGACAGTGCCGCCGCGATATAGAATACGTATTGCGGTCCCCAGTGATACCACGCAAGCCCACCAAGTAACGCGCCTACAATGGAAATTACATGGTCGATGCTCATGCCCGTGGATAGGGTTGGCGAAATTTCCGAAGGGTCAAGGGCGATGTTGCGCAGGTACAAGACGCGAATCATGCCCAGCTGCATGGTCATACGGTCGATGATGAACAGGAAATACACAAGGGCTACGGGAATGCCCACGGCGGCAAACGCGCCGGAGGATAACCCGCCGCTAACGATGCCAAACAGTACATAAATAGCGATGAATGCAAAGCCTTCGAAGAACATCATTGCCCGTACGCCCAGGCGGTCGGTTAAGCGCCCTGCCCAGGGGATAAAAAAGATGCCAAGGAACGAACCCACCATGCCCAAAATGGCGAGGGTATCCGCTTGGCGCAGTAGAATTTCAATGAGTACCCACGGACCGAATACCCCCGCAATTTGCTTGTGCGCGCCGTGCAAAGAGGCGAGTATGTAGTAGAATTTATATTGCCGCCGAAACAGGAATTTCCCCTTCCCCGTATTAATTGCGGGGTCGCCTATCATCTTGCGGATTTTTAGGAGGATGAGTACGACCAAAATAAAAAACACGGCGGCGATAAGGAAGGGTACGCGAATGCTGTGTTCAAAGCTAAACACGTCGAGGCGGAAGCCGACGAAAACGACTAAGCCCACAACAAAGGTCGTGCCTGTACGCACGGCGTTTACCAGCCCAAATTGCCGCCCCGCGTTTTCGCTGTCCTTGCCGATAATGTTAAGGGCAAGGCTATCCTTTAGGGGCATGTATAGGTGCATTCCCATGGAATTGATGAACAGGAAAACCAGCATAACCGCAAAGGGTGGGGTAAGAAGCCCAAGCAAAATAACGCCGATAATCGCAAGAATTTGCGCAAAAATGGCAAGCCGTATTTCGCCCATAAAGGCAAGCAACGAGATAACCACCACGGCGATTAGCCCCGGAATTTCCCGCGGGAACTCAATAAAACCGCGTTGTGCGGCGGTTACTTCGTATACCTCTTTGTAGAAATTGTTGTACAAGCCTTCCGATAAGCCCGCCGCAAGGGCGGTAAGGGCAATGGAAACAAGGAACAGAAAAAAGACCTGCTTTTTTTGCGCTTCGGATAAGTTACTCATGTCATTCCCCTTCGGTGGCGAGTTTGTATTGCTCTACGGTACGGCGGTGATGCTCCAGTTGAGATTGGAACGCAGATTTACCGCGGCGGCCGGGCTTCCTGTATGTGCCGTCGGGCTGTAATTCGCGGCGCTTTACGTTATCGGCTAAGGAAATTTCCATTTGCGTAATAAGCTCGTCTTGCAAAATGGGGTCTTCAATGGGAAAAAGCACCTCTACGCGGCGGTCAAGGTTGCGGGGCATCCAGTCCGCGCTGGAAAGGAATACGCGCCGCCGCTCCTGCGAGCCGAATGCATAAATGCGGCTATGCTCTAAGTAACGGTCCACCACGCTGGAAACGGTGATATTATCACTCACCCCTGCAATACCCGTCTGCAAACAGCACATACCCCGCACCAGTAAATTCACCTTAACCCCCGCTTGGGAGGCACGGCACAGCGCCTGCACCATTTCCACGTCGGTAAAGGAGTTCATTTTTGCCGTAATTTCTGCAGGGCTTCCGTTTTGCGCGTGGGAAATTTCGTCGTCGATTAGCCGCAGGAAGGCAGAGCGCAGGGTTGCGGGGGCTACCGCAAATTTCTGCCATTCCATGGTCTTGGAAAAGCCCGTAAGTACATTAAACAGTACAGACGCATCCTGCCCAAAGGTTTCGCGGCAGGTGAAAAAGCCTGTGTCGGTATATAATTTCGCCGTAGAATCATTATAATTGCCCGTGGAAAGGTGCATGTAGCGGCGAATGCCGTCGTCCTCGCGGCGCACTACAAGACATGCCTTACAGTGTGTTTTTAACCCGATTAAGCCGTACACTACATGTACGCCCGCGCGTTCCAACACCCGCGCCCAGTTGATGTTATTTTCCTCGTCGAAGCGGGCTTTAATTTCCAGTAGAACCGTCACTTGTTTGCCGTTTTCGGCGGCCTTAACGAGCGCGGCAATGATGGGCGACTGCCCGCTTACGCGGTACAGCGTTTGCTTAATGGCTAATACGCGGCTATCCTCCGCCGCTTCCTGTACAAAGCGCACCACACAATCGAACGACATGTACGGGTGATGCACCAGTACATCGCGTTTGCGGATTATTTCAAACATGCTTTTATCTGCGGGAAAGTCCGGTGCGGGCTTTGCGAGTAATGGCGTGTTGCGTAAATGCGCAAATTCGGGGTCGGAGGCGAAGTACATCCACGCAGTTAAATCCAACGGACCGTTGATTTCAAAAATTTTCTCGGGGGTAAGCCCCAGTGCTTTGGTGAGTAGTTGCTTTGCCGCCATGCTTAGCCCTTTTTTGGCGTTGGCAATTTCTATACGCACGGGGTCGCCCCAGCGGCGGTCGCGGATAGAGCGTGCAAGCTCCAGCAGCAAATCGTCCGTTTCTTCCTCGTCTATAGTAAAGTCGGAGCTGCGGGTAACGCGGATTAATGCCGTGCGGGTTACCTCGTAGCCTAAAAACAAGCGTTCTATGTGCGCCATAATAATTTCTTCCAGCATGATATACCTGTGGAAACCGGGCAGCGGAAAAATACGCGGCACAACCGTAGGCACTTGCACCACGGCATAATGGGGTCCCCCACCCTGCCGCTCTTCTACAATACGCCAGCGACCGTCCTCATCGTCCCATTCTACACTGCGTACGGGTACGGCGTCGCCGTCAATTTCCAATTCGATAAACAGATTTACCGTGCGGTTGTTTAATGTGGGGAACGGGCGGCTTTGGTCTATTGCCATGGGGGTAAGGATTTGGTACAGCACTTCGTGGAAGTAGGTGTCCACATAGGCGCGTTGTTTTTTGTCCAACTGCTGGTAGGTGAGCAGGTTAATACCCTCTTTTTCCATTGCAGGCAAAAGACTGCGGTTAAATGTGTTGTATTGCTTTGCCATCATTGCCGTTACGCGCTTGTTAATTGCGGCAAGCTGTGAAGCAGGGGTTTGCCCTGTTACGTCGCGCTCGCCGTGCAAAATAGGCGGCACGCGCACCATGTAAAACTCGTCTAAATTAGACGCACTAATGGCTAGGAATTTTAAACGCTCCATCAGCGGATTTGTTTTGTCCTGCGATTCTTCTAAAACGCGCTCATTAAATTCCAGCCAGCTTTGCTCGCGGTTTATATATACTTGCTCTAATTCCATCATATTTTCCTCACCCTCAACTGCGCTTTTAAACCAAATACCTCTTCAAAAAACTGCCCTTTTTCATCAAATGCCCACTGCTCCAGCTCTGTGTCGGCTTGCGTGTTTACGGTGATGGTTAGCACGCCCTCGCTTAGCTTTGTATCTACCTTTGCAAACTTTTGCGCGTAACCCCTGTCCAGCGCGTCCGCCAATTTTAACAACGCTACCAACTTAGAAACGCGCACCTTCTCCTCGCGGGTTAGGGTGTGATAATGGGGGTCGCCCTCCCCCGGGGCTAAGTGGGAATGGTAACGGCAAATAAGTGCAACAATTTCAACTTCTGCCGCGTTAAGACCTACAATATCCGACCCACGCACAATGTTATACGAATGCAAATGGTGGTCGTGGTTATTCACGTATTCGCCCAGCTCGTGCAGCATGGCGGCGGAAGCAAGAAGCAACCTGTCCCGTGTACCTAAGCCGTGAAGTCTTTTTAATTTATCAAAAATCGCCAGGGCAAAGTCGCGCACATGCTTGCCATGAGCAATATCGCTGTGAAAACGCTCCGCCAACCGCCGTACAGATAATTCCGTACTGCGTACCATGCGTTTTTCCATCGCGGGGAAGCGCAGGGGGTGCAGCATATCAAAAAGCACCCCGTCGCAGGGCAACATGCGCGACGCGGTAAGGGTTTGCGCCCGCGTAAGCGAGAGCAGATTTTGATAAATGCACGCAACGGGAAGCAGCTCGTCCGCTTGGTCGATGGGTAAATTATATTCGGCGGCAATACGCTCGGGTGTTTTGCGCTTGATGTTTTCAAACAATTCCATCAAATGTTCACGCGGTAACGCAAACAGGGGTGTGTTTGTAACGTCCACTCCCGTTAGCCGTGCGATTAAGTCAATTTCCTGCCCGCTTACAATAAAGTGGGACACCCCTTCGGGAATTTCCGAAGCCACTTGCTGGTTAAAGCCCGCAAGGTATTCCTCCAACAACCGATGAAACGAGCGCGTATAGGCTTGCCGTTCGCCAAACATTTCCTCCATACGCAAACTGCCGACGGGAATATTCCATGTGCGCGGCATACGCCCGTTTTCCAGCAAGCAAACGCCGATATTACCCGTACCGATGTACACCATTAGCGCACTTTGCTTTAGCGAATCGTCTGCATAGTGCATGAGCAGCTTGTAGATATGCCTTTTTTCTTCATAGTCGTCCATGACTTCTACGGTTACGCCCGTTTTAATTTTAATTTGGTCTAAAATATAGTCTATGTTTGTAGCCTCGCGCGCGGCGGTATTTGCCACGGTACGCACGTTGCGCACACCATACCCCTTTGCCGCAAACAGAAAATTCTTAATCACTTCGCACGCTTTGTCTACTTTATCGAAGCGCATTTTGCCCGCATGAAATGTATCCCGCCCCAGGCTGAGGGGATAGTGCAGGCTCTCCAAATATTTTACGCCTTCTTGCCCGCTTTCCGGGTCAATTTGCAACTGTGCAATGTGCAGGCGCAACTCATTAGAACCGATGTCAATGACGGCGGCGGTAGGTACTTTTCTTAACTTAGACTGTTTTTGCATGATATGATATCACCCGTAAAGAATTCAATGAGAAACGAGCTTGACAGCGCGGCAAGTCCCTTTTCGAATTAATTCGTTATGGGATTGTAACATATTTGCAGTATGGTAGTATATATGTGCAAAAAAGAGACACATATTTTGCGCCATAAGGAGCCTAACCATGCCCATCATCAACTACAGCCAGCAAACCAAACTCCTGCGCCACCGCAAGAATCAAACCCAAGAGCAAGCCGCCGAGGAGATGGGCTACCATGCCGTGTCCCTAAGTCGCATGGAAACAGGGGCGCAATTACCCCGAAGCGGGCGTATTCCCCACGATGCCCTGAGTTTTCCATTGCTTGGGGCAACGCCCAACGCACTCAACAGAAGCCAACAATTTCTTCTCATGGAGCAAAATAATTGCCCACCCGCAGAAATGTTCCCCCTCATAGATGAAGCGCTACGCCAACTTAACCATACCCCGTTACTATTTGAAGAAGTAACCCTTCTTCATCTACAAGCGCGTACATACCAACGGGCGGGCAACCTACCCCACGCCATTAAACTCCTACAATCGCTACAAACCAAAATAAACGATTTACCCACATGGGACAAAGACAAAGAACGGCAACAAGTGCCCGTATTACTCACCTTGGCGCGGTGTCAATTGCAAGCCCGGCAGTACGAGGACACAATACAAACCTGCGAAAGGGGCTTCCATTTATCTGCCACTCGTTGCCAAGCCTCGCAAGTACCCGATTTTATGTACTTGCAAGCGCAAGCCATGTACGCACTGGGGCGCGAAGGCTTCGCCCCTCTACTCCGTAACGCCTACTTCTGTTACTCGCTTATGCATAAAAAAGACGCCGCAGAAGAAGTATTGCAAACCGCCGAAAGCATGGGCGTAACCATCAATACCTACGGCGTGGACACGCTACAATACACCCCACGCCCAACCACCCCCTACGCACATGATAGCCTAGCCAACTACAAATCCATAGGCGGCATGATACGCACCCTACGCAAGAAATCGGGCTTCACATTGATGGAACTTGCCCAAGGCATATGTAGCAAAACACAGTTGCAAAAAATAGAAAGCGACGCGGTACAAGGAAAATTGCACCACCTAGAACCCCTCATGCAACGCCTGGGTCGTGATGTGCATTTGTATGTACCCTTCTATTTCAAACAGGATGATTTTTTGGACGTGCAAATGCGGGAAAATATCAATACCGCGCAAATAGTGGGTGACTATGCAAAATCCGCAGAACTGTTGGACATTTTAAAGCAAAAAAAAGAATACAAAGACGGCGCAAATCTACAATTTATAAAACGGGTAGAGGCTAATATTTTTCATGCAAAAAATGGCAGCAGTCACCCGCATATCCGCACGTTATTTGAAGAAGCCATGAAAATCACCTGCCCGCAGTTTAACGAGATGCACATTGATAAATACCCCCTAACCCATACCGAAACAATTCTTATCAACCTGCTGGCAATCCATTATGGTGCGGCAAAGGACTTCCCCCGCACCCTCAATATTTTCAAGTGCCTGCTGGAAAATATGAAACAATCTTATACAGACGAAACGGAAAAATCGCGTATGTTTTCCGCCATTATATTTAATTATTCGCAACACCTTGGCAGAGCGGGGCAACGCCACGCAGCACTCGGCGTGGTAGAAGAAGGAATAACCTATGAACAAGATAGAGGACGGTTATTTTCCTTACCCGAATTAACGTACATTAAAGCCTACAATCTTTATGAAATAGGCAAAAAAGACGAAAGCCTACCCTATTTCGTACAGGCATACTACGGCGTTACCACCTTGTTAAATTACGGATTTATCGAGCATCAAAAAATTGCGGCAAGGGTGGTCTCCGAACGGTTTGGGATTGTGTTTGAGTAACACTAAACCTGTGTATGCTTGTGGATTGCATTTGTCATACCCCTTTCAAAGATATAACAAAAATGGGGAAATATTATCCCCATGCACGTTATGGATATTAGCAAAAAGACATTACATAATAATTACAGGTTTTACTTGCTTAACAATCCATCCATATAAGCGTTAATAAGCTCGCGGTTATGAGGTTTGGCTTGTTGGTATTTGGTAAGGAGCTCTAACTCGTCGGGTGATAAATCGCTTTTGCTCAAATGCTTTTTTGCTTCGCTTAACCCTACCAAATAATCAATAGAAACATTAAAAAATTGCGCAATACAAATGAGGGTTTCTAAATCGGGGGTTCGTTCGCCTACCTCATACGCGCTAATGGTGGATTGTGAAATACTTAATTTTAAAGCTAGACCTACTTGGCTTAACCGCCGTTTTTCTCGTAGTTCTTTAAGTTTACGCATGTTTACCACGCTCCCAAGTAAACAATACCGCGCATGGTTGCAATAATTATTCGTATATGATATTTTTATTACCCGTGTTACAGGTATTTACTTCTTACATATCACGTTGTTGGAGGCGAATTGTATGCCAACCATCCGCAATAACCTATCTGCCTCATACGCCCATCGCCAGTTGAAAAAGACGGGGATTGCACAACGCCGTGCGTCTAACCGATTGGCGAGTGGCTTCCGCATTAACTCCGCCGCGGACGATGCCGCAGGGCTTGCCATTAGCGAAAAAATACGCGGGTTAGACCAAGGCGAACGCAATACGCAAGACGGTATATCTTTAATCCAAACTGCAGAAGGTGCGCTGTCCACCATTAACGATATGGTGATACGATTGCGTGAGCTGGTTATACAGGCTTCCAATGATACAAATACCCTAGAGGACAGGCAACAAATCCAACGCGAAATTGATGAAATTATTGACGAAATAGACGCAACCGCACACCGTACGCAATTTAATACGCGGGTGTTGTTAAGCGGAAATTACAGCAAGGAAGCTTTTGAAGGGGTTAGCATGGCGGGGTTTAATGTTGATTTTACGCCCTTTAGTGACGCGTTGCCGCAACCGTCGTGGTGGAACATGAGGGCTCCGTGGGCGGGTGCTGGCAATATGCCCATTGAATGGCCAGAACACACATATGGACAAACACCACACGATAGTTTACAACATGCATTTACGCGTATTATGTCTCCCGTAAATTCTCCTCAACTGGGTGATGCAATGAATAATTTTGCTGTCTCAAGAGGGTTTGCAAATTTTACGGGATGGCTTCGGGCTCACGGACCCGCAAGCGGCGTTGGTGGGTTAAGTTTTTATGACATTGGCGCATTATCTGGTGGTAGTGCAAATGCGACTGCCTTTGGCTTTCGTGCCGCACTTGAGTACACATTAAGCATGTATATCCCCGTATTTACTGGCGTTGCTGGGGCGTATTTGCCCCAAGAATGGGCAGCACTTTGGGATGCACTTAATCAATGGACGGTTGACCAACGACACGATGCTTCATGTAGTAGTACGGGGTTATTTATAAACTACTGGTCTTTTCATATCCGCCCAGACCCTCGCCCATGGATACGCATTTATGATAATGACATACCCCCAAACGGCGGAGGCACACCAACAACCCCCACACCCCCACGCGGTCAAGGCTTATGGATACACAAAGCATCCAACTTCGCGCAGGGCATGTTTATTACTATCGAAGCCATGACTGCCGTACGCCTTGGCTTGCGCACCGCCAACCCTTCCAATCTCATCGACGTACGAGAGGAACGCGGCTTCGACATTCAATCCCAGTTAGAAATAATCGACAACGCCCTTGCCCACGTAACCGGCGAACGCGCCCACCTTGGCGCAAAACAAAACCGCCTGGAATACGCCGCCCAAAATGTAACCATCGCCGGCGAAAACCTTTCCGCCGCCAATTCCCGCATCCGCGATACCGACATGGCACGAGAAATGATGCGCCTAACCATGGCAAATGTCTTGCAGCAGGCAGGCATTTCCATGCTTGCCCAAACCCAAACCACCACCGAGCGGGTGTTACAGTTACTGCAGTAATACTAGCTTGCTTTGTATTTGCACAATGTCATATTCAGAAATTCGTCCGATGCGATGTACAAAGTCACTTGTTATAAGTTGCAATATTTTGGATGTTCTAACAACAGTTTCTTTTGCTAATCCTGCTCTTTTCCAATGTTTTAATAGGTAATCGGAATCATTGCGTACCGCATGTGAAGTCATTTTCAACGAAATGATACACCCTTTTTCATTATTAACAATAAGGACAGGGCGTTTTACTACATCGCTTGAATCCTCAAATCTTACATTAGCAAGCCATACTTCCCATTTTTTATAACTCATTATATCTTCCAATTTTCATCTTCATTAACGGGCAATAATAAAAAACCGTCAGCGTCGCGGTGTCCGATGGTTGGGAGTTTTTTTATGGCTAGGGTTTCATTAAAAGGTATAATTTTTTCATTTTGTGTAAAATAAGCGGCGATAAGACTGTTTTCAATTACTTCATTTTGCGTTGTTTGTGCCCATGGTGATTTTGGCTCATGTGTTTTTCTTACAAGATAAGAAGCGCTAAATTTGCCGTATTCACGCATGGTATCTAGTAAAGTATCGTATTCATCATCTGTAAATGCACATGAAACATCTTTTCCGTCGGCTTCTATTAGATTGCGTCCACAAATTTTATATTTTTGGTAAACAGCAGGAACAACAGGACCATATCCCCATGCTTCAATGGCATCATTAAAAAGCGGTTTACCCGTCTTGGCAAGATATAAACCCTGTGCAAAATAAAGCAATTTGTTTAACTTTAATTGCGTCATTTCACCTTCCTCTTCTTGCCCCGCAAATTCGACAAAAAACTCTGCCACATCAAATACATTTGCCATTTTTTCGCCACCTTCCTATAATAACAGTATATGTGAGCCTTTGCGTTTTAGTCAATATATAGCGAATTTGAGGAGGCATCATGAATTTTATCGAAAACCACTACACCACCAACTACGACGAGCAAGCGCGGTTTGACCACCGTTACAATCTTGTGGAATTTCTCACCACAATGCATTACATTGAAAAATATTTACAGCCCGATGCCTATGTATTGGAAGTAGGCGCAGGAACGGGGCGCTACAGCCGCGCCATTGCCGACAAGGGCAACCCCGTGGAAGCGATAGAGCTTGTACCCCACAATATTGAGGTTTTCAAGCAGCAAATAACCCCCGCGCAAAACATAACCGTTACCCAAGGGAACGCCTTGGATTTATCGCGCTTCGCAGATAATACCTTTGACATAACGCTGGTGCTTGGTCCGCTGTACCACCTGTACACCGAAGCCGATAAAAAACAATGCATTGGGGAAGCCCTGCGCGTAACCAAGCCCAAGGGGGTAATTTTTACGGCGTATTGCATTAGCGATATAAGCATTTATGACGATGCCTTCCGCCGCAACCTAATGATGATTTCCGATTACATGGAAAAAGGCAAAATCGACCCCCTCACCTTCGCCACAACCAGTACCCCCGAGGATGTGTTTGAGCTGGTGCGCAAAGAGGACATCGACCGTCTAATGGGGCACTTCCCCCACGCCCAACGCTTGCATTATGTAGCGACTACGCTGGTCGCGAGGTTAATCCGCGACAGCCTAGCCGAAATGGACGAAGAAACCTTCGCGCTGTACATGCGCCACCATTTTGCCGTGTGCGAACGGGCAGACATGGTGGGCATGACCAGCCACGCAATTGATATTTTTCGTAAAAAATAGTCTACATTTCTGCGGGACGTTGGGGGTGCGATTCGATGTTTACGAACGTCTTTTCTTCCGAGGAGCGTAAAAAGCCCGTCATTACTTCCAACACGTGAAAAATCAGGTCAATGCCTGCACGGGGGCTGCGGTTCTCTTTTAATGCGGCTGCCATGTCGTTTAAGCCTAAGCCGCGGCTATTTTCGGGGTAGTTGAAGGTGAGCGGAAATTCCAGGAACTCCTTTTTCTCGGGGCGGTAAAGGCGCACATCGCCGCCGAATGTGTTGGGGTCGGGTACGCTAATCGAACCGTGGGTTCCGTGGACTTCAATTTTAGGCAAATTATGCGCCTGTACATCGTAAGACGTTATTACCGAAGCCGTAACCCCGCCGGCAAATTGCATTTGCCCCGCGATATGGGTGGGGGTTTCTACCTTTACAATAGTGCCGTTGTGCGGCTGGCTGGTGATAAGGCGCGTAGGGCGCGAAGTCTGCGCCATACCGCAAACGCGGGTTACCGCACCCAGCAAGCTAACCAGCGCCGTTACATAGTAAGGCCCCATGTCTAACATTGGACCGCCGCCAAATTGGTAGTAGAAGGCAGGGTCGGGGTGCCATGATTCATGCCCCGGGGAAGCCCAAAGCGCCGTAGCCGCCACAGGCGTGCCAATGTAACCGTCGTCAATCAATTTACGGCAGGTTTGAATGCCCGCGCCAAGAAAGGTATCGGGTGCGCCCGCAAGGTGTACGCCCTGCTTAGCCGCCGCATCGCGCAATTTACGCCCTTCTTCCAGCGTTGCGCCTAAAGGTTTTTCGGAATACACGTGCTTGCCCGCATTTATTGCCGCCATGGTAACGTCAAAATGCTCGTACGGGCGGGTAAGGTTAAGCACAATTTCCACCGATGGGTCGGCAAATAATTCATGCATGTCTTTGAAAATGCGCAAATTTCCATGCCCTTCCGATGCCTTTTTCGCCTTTTCTTCTTTCAAGTCGCACACGCCTACAATTTCCAGCGTGTCTTTAAACATGCCTGTAATATTTGTCAAATAAATGCCGCTGATATCGCCGCAGCCTACAATCCCAATTTTAGTACGCATATAAGCCTCCAAAATTTATAATTTTAAAACATTTTTGCATCGCTTTCCAAAAACCGCTTAGTAGTAAGCCCATGTTCCTTAGCAAATGCCTTGCCTTCTGCCGCCCACAGCATACCGCGCTTCATTAAAATGGCAGCGTTGGGGGAATTATCAAACACATCGTCGTGGTGCCCGAGGGAATTATAAAATACACGCCCAAGCCCCCACATTTTTGTCCACGCCACGGGCATATCCACAGGCTTGTTACTGATATGATAGTACGGCACAACGGGAAAGCGCGTGGTAGCAAGCACTTCTATTGCGGGGTCTACATGCAGGTAGTAGTGTTCGCTGCATACGGGGAAGTCGCTTAACCCTGCGACTATGGGGTTCGATGAAGACGCGATATTTACCGTGTAATTAATGCCGTCGCCGCCCGGGTGGCTTACCCAGTTTGCGCCCGTGATGAACTGCCACTGCACATCGTTACGGAAGGCGTCGCACATACCTCCGTGGCAACCCGCAAGCCCAACGCCCGCGCCAACAGCGGTAGAAACATTGTTGGAATATTCGCGGTTTAACTCGCTCATTGTCCAACACGCCACAATAAGGTCAAGGTTAAGTAAATCGTCTACGTTTGAAAGCGATTCCAACGTGTCGGTTACGGTTACGGCAAAGTTTTCTTCTTCCAACATTCCTGCGAAGCGTTTTGATACAAGCTGCGGTTCGTGCCCGTCCCAGCCGCCTTGGAAAATAAGTGCTTTTTTCATGCTATTACCTCCAAAATTTTAGTTTTTGTATTATACATGATTTGCAACGATTTTTTGCCTTTGCTTAGCGTCCAGCGGCAAAGGTTTTTTTCTTTTACATAAGAAATATCCGCCCCTTGTATCAGCGCATTATGTTTTTTGCGCAAGGCGAGTAAGTCGGTAAAAAACTGCTTTAAATCGGGGTCTTGTTTTGCCTCGTCCCATACCATGGGCGCGCGGGAGCCGGGGTCGCCGTCCCCTTCCATGCCAATTTCCGTACCGTAGTAAATACAGGGCGCGCCCTTCATCAGGTACATAAATGTGAAGGCGTTTTTTAGGGCTTGCTTGTTGCCCGAAGCCTGGGTTAGCGCACGCACCGTGTCGTGGGAGTCCATCAAGTTAAATTGGATTTGGTTATGCAGGTCGGATAAACGGGTCAGCTTGGCGAATAGCTTTTGGGTAAATTCGCAGGGGGTAATTTTGCCCGTGAAGAATAAATCCCGTAGCAGATAGCCCAAGGGATAATTCATCACTGCGTCGAAATAGCCGCCATTTAGCCATTTTGAAGGGTCGTGCCATACCTCGCCCACAAGATAAAAATCGGGCTTTACCCCGTCTACGGCTTTGCGCACCGCTCGCCAAAAGTCAAAGCTTACCTCGTCGGACACATCTAACCGCCAGCCGTCAATATCGCATTCCTTTATCCAGTACAACGTTGCATCTATGAGGTGTTGCCGCGCGGCGGGGTTTTCGGTATTCCATTTGGGCATGGAGGTTACGTGGGCAAAGGTATCGTAGGGAATGTGGTCGCGGTTTTCGTATTGGGGCTGTATGGGAAATTGGTGGATGTGAAAATAATCCTTGTACTTCGACTTTTCCTGCTTTTTAAGCACATCCAGCCAGAAGGGATGCTTGCCGCCAATGTGGTTGTACACCGCGTCCAGCATTACTTTCATGCCGTTTGCGTGGGCTTTTTTTACCAGCTCCTTCAAGGTTTTTGTATCTCCGAAGTGGGGGTCTACCGCGAAATAATCCTGTATATCGTACTTGTGGTTGGAAGGGGAATGGAAAATTGGGGTAAGATACAGCCCCGTTACCCCCAGCCCTTTGATGTATGGCAAATTGTTAATTATCCCGCGCAAGTCCCCCCCAAAGAAATTTTTGCCCTTGGGTATACCCGTTTCCCAGCATTCAACTTCCTTGGGAGAAAGGCGCGGGTCGCCGTTGGCAAACCGTTCGGGGAAAATTTGATACCAGCAAGTTTGCGCCGCCCAGTTAGGGGCTTTTGGCGCGTCAATTTCATGGACAAAGGGGAAAAAGAAGTGGCTGTCCGCCTCCCCTACCCCATTTTCGCCGTAGATAATTTCCTTTCCTTTTGTGTCTATTAGGGCGAAGGTGTACTTCATGCGCCTTGCTTTGGTAGGGGTAAGGGCGGCACGCCAAAGGATGGTGTGCTTATCGGTATACTGGGGATGCATTTTTTCTTTTTGGGTTGACCATTCCCAAACTTGGTTGCCCTTTTCGTCTTTTTTGTTGGTGGGCTTCCAATAAAATGGGTCGCCGTACACCACTTTTGCGGAGGCAATATTGGCAGGGGTGGTGAGCTTTAGGATAATTTTTTTCTGCACCGTATCATAATAGCTGTGGGGTAGCTGGGATTGGTGGAACATAATAGCCTCCTATTTTATGTCAAATTCTAACGTTCCGCGCTCCGTGCCGTTTACAACAAGGGTGAGGGCGTGGTTGCCCGCGTAGTGTTTTCGGGTGCTTAAATCGGCAAAGGAATGGTTTTTCGTGTAGTGCTTTTTCTCCTTTGCCTTTACATTGGATTCGGAGATTTGGAAAATTTTACGGCTGTGCTTGCCGTTGGCCTTTACAAAGTCGATGGCGTATTCCAGCCGTACCTTGGTGGCTTCTTTGCTTTGAAGGGTAAAGGAAAATTGCAAATCCCCGCCTATGCTTACAGTGGAAGCATTTAGGGAAAATTCACTTGTTTCTATTTTGTCTGCACCGTCAAACCCAAAGATGGTAAGGACAGTGGGGTTGGCTTTTTTCAGTAATGTACGGCAGGCATGTTTTACAATCCAGTTGGTGAGTTCGTTTTTGCCGTACCAATCCTTCGCAATTTGCGCCACCAGTGCGGGGTGGGTCTTAGAAATATCGTTTAGGTTGTTTGCCACGCTTTTGCGCACGTATAAATCGGGGTCGGTTTTGAGTTGTTCTAAAATCGGCAGAATAGGTGCGGGGTCTTTTTTAAAGCTGTTTAACGCCTGCCCCCAGGGTAATGCGGGGCGGCAGCCTTCGCTTGCCAAACGGCGCACATGGGGGTTATCGCTCTTAGACCATGCTTGCATTTGCGCCATCATTCGCCCTTCGTGGTTAATAATGAAGGGGCGTACGGCAAACTCGGCAGAAGCGTGGATGGTGTAGCGTTCCAACGCCGCCATGGAAATATCCCAGTGCTTTTCCCCTTGCCCGTACACCTCTACAAAGTCGCAGAAATACAGGCAAAAACCGTCCAACCATGTGCCGTGGTTTGTAATTACCTTGTCGATGATGTTTATGGCGTCTACATAATTTTCGGGCAGGAACTTACCAAGGTTTACCGTAATTTGGCGCATACGCGCCTTTAGCTCCAGCCCTTCCCATGTTTCGTCCATTACCGAGGAAATAAACTCTTCAATGGGGAATGGTGGGTGCGCCCCTTGCATGTCCATTGCCAGTTTGCGCAAATAATCCCTGTTGTATATGTCTTTTATCGCGTCTGCCATGTTAGCCTCCTATGCTATAAAACAAGCTCGTATAGTCGAAAAAATTTTAATCTTGTAAGAATGACTCATCGTATTATCCCCTCTGCGCCGCCAATTTCTACGCCGTCGCCAATTTGGAAAACGCGGGTGCTGTCCATGATGGTGAGGTAGGGCGCGGTCTGCTCCCCTGCCCCATAATTGTTAAAAATAAGGGTTACGGGCGTTGCTGTTCCTTCAGGCAGGTAGAATACCCAAGCGTAGCCAGCACTGTCCAAGCGGGGAAGCCATTCCATTTGCGGCCCCGGCCATCCTTGGGGGAAAACGTCGCCGCGGTCGTTCCATGCCCATATACCTGCTTGTGCCCACTGGTTATTGTCGCGGACGTACTCTACACGGATGCGGTTTTCATGCCATTCGCGGCGTATGAAGCTTTGGCTTGCGGTGGCGATTTCGTTGCCGTCGGCATCGTGCCCCCATACCGTTACCAAGAAGCGTTCGCCAACATTAAAATCAGCACCCAAGCGCAAAACCTCACCATGGGTGAAGGGTACCCGTCGGCGCCATACGTCTTCATCCATGATTCGAGTGGAAGAAAGGAAGCTGCCCGGCGGCATAACCCGAGCCAGTCCTGTAACGCGTACATGTTGTGCATACGTACCCATTGCAACCAGCGTAATATCAATGCCCTCATCGTCATAAAAACCCATGGCGGCGCCGGGGTGTATTTGGCTTGGGAATACCCGTGCAGGGTCTGCATAAATTCCCACAAAAGCAGGGAGATGAACCACTTCGCCTGTGCTATGTTCCATATTTACACTGTACGCTTCACGCAGTACCAACACACTTTGCCCCTGTATGGGTGCGCCCATTAGCCAGCCGTCTTGCACAACATAGGTATGCAGCGTTACTGGACAAATATAATTGCCGTCCACCATCTCTACGGGGAAAAGGACGTCTACCGCTTCCGTGCCGATATTTGCCAGCACCGCCCCTGTTTTTGCTTTTGCTTCCCCTCGCTGGATAAGGGCGACATTGCCGTGGGTGCTTGTATGTTCGCCGTAGGGGTGGAAATCGTTGGCAAACCAGTTAATTGCCGCTACGGCGGGGTGGCGGTACAGCAGTTGATGCCCCCAAGCATTGGCGAAGCGACCATCCTCTTGGGGTATAAACATCATGCCGCTATTTTCAAAGCCGTCCCCAGGGCGCACAAAGAACAGGGGTGAAGTCCCCTGCCGCGCCGCAATTAGCGCCCAGCCCACAATTATCTGTGCATCGGTAAGATGGCGGGAAATACCGTCGTTGCCGTACTGGTCGTGGGATTCTACCCAAGGTACAACGCCTTCGGCAAAGCCTACGTGCCCGCCAAGGTCTGCGGCGGTAAATGCCGCGCCAAATACCGTGTCGCCGTGGTTGTGGGGGTTGCCCATGATGTGGAAATGGGGGCTATTCCAGCCAAATTCCCCATCTACGAGGAAGCCCCCCGACAAGGAGCTTAAAATATGCCGCGAGAAGGCGTAAGGCGTAACCAGATAATTTGCATGGTCAAACAAGGCGTGAAGGTAGTGGTTTGCGCGGTAGCCGCCGCCCAACACTTCCCCATACTGGAAAGGAATGCGCCCAAGCTCCCGCACGCGGGCGTCCACAAATGCCGAAATATTTGGCCAAAAATCGCTTCGAATGTCCGGCGGGTCGTTGGGAAGTTCGATATGGTGCGCCGCGTCGAAGCGGAAGCCGCTTGCACCCGCGGTGATAATATCGTCCAGAAATTGCATGTACAGGGCTTGAAATTCGGGTCGGCCGGTATAAAAGTCCCACAGTCCCAGCAAATTAGAGCGCACAAAGCTGCGGCGGTTGCCAAAGTCCATAGGGCGTATCCACGGGTTTGCATCGGGGGAATCCCCCGGGCGGGAATGGAATAAAGACGGCTCATGGTCGCGCAGGGCGGGGTCTATTTGCATCCAATACGCCGTGGTATGGTTGGGAATCGCGTCCACAATAATAAAAATACCGTAGGAAGCCGCCGCACGGGTTAGGGCTTCAAATTCCCACCATGTTCCAAGATAATTGCCAATTTCGAAGGCGGTGGGCTGGTACAGGTCGTACCACCGCCCAAAAGCGCCCCGCGCCCCGGGCTGGCGGATTAACGCCGCCCCCACGGGGGAGGTTTGTATCGTGTTAAAGCCTGCCTCGGCAATGTAGGGCAACTGCGCCACAATTTCGTTAAAGGACATGTTCCACGCGTGTAAAATATTACCGCCGTGGGGGGTTTCGGGCAGGTTGAAGGGATTGTCCCACACCAGTACCCCTGGGGGCAACGGCGCTTCTATTTTATTCTGCGTGCCACCTCCAAGGAAAAAAATGGACAGCGCAATCACGTTTATACCCATTACCACCAGTAATGCGATTAAGACGAGTTGTTTTTTATCAGGCATATGAAATTCTCCTTTATATAACCTCGCGCATACGGATATTATCCGCGTTCCAATAATCCTTGAGGGCTTTGTATGCGAAGTAAATCATTAAAAACTGGAAGATGAATACGTGGAAAAGGGGTAAAATAAAGCCAATCACCATGGCAATTAAGGCGGCGGGTATAGCGGCGAAGATGCAAACCTTACACCGTTCTGTCGCTGTCATTGACCCCGAGGTTTTTTCCCAAAAGCCCAGCAACCATACCGTGGCAAAATATATCACCACTTGGGAAATGAGAAATGCCATAAACATCATCAATATCCATGGGGCAACAATGCTTGAAAAGTAGCGGTTGTGTAACGCTAAGTGGTCAAAAATCTCTGCCAGGTCCCCTTCTTGTATCGCCCATGCGGAAACCATGGTTAGGGGCAACGTTAGTGCGGTCTGTCCATCGCGGTAGAAAATATTTTCATTAGTAAAAGTGAAGGCAACGGGGTCGCCGCCACTAACTTGGGCGGATATATACAGTGGAATGTTTACGCCAGAAATTTCTGTGGCAAATCCGTTACTGTCATAAAACACGCGTATGTCATTTACCCAGCTACGGTCAAACATTCCCCAGTCCATTTCCCCGCCGTGTATCAACCGCGGGTACATTACCGACGGGGGTTGGGTTACAAATTCCACCGCTACGGGCAAGGTTAGCACCACCTGCACCATCAAAAACACGCAAAGCACGCGAGATAAACTCGTTTGCCTTGCGTGTTTTGCTAGTGACGCCCAAATGTACACGGGTTATTATTCACCTTTGTTAGCGCCTGCGGCTATCCCCAGTGCAAAATATTTTTGGAAGATGAAGAAGATGATACCAAAGGGTACGGCAATAATTAACGCCGCCGCCGTGTAAGCCGTAATGTCCATGTTTATTGGGTCGCCCAGGCCTGCCAATTCAAATAACCCTATGGCAATGGTATGGTTTTCCGTGCTTCGCAGCAGCAAACGGGGGAAGATGAAGTCCATCCACGGCCCCATAAACGCGCCAAACCCAATAAAGGTAATAATGGGCTTACTAAGGGGGAAAATTACCTTGGTAAATACCTGCATTTTTGTTGCGCCGTCTATATAGGCGGCTTCGTCCAGGGATTTGGGGATGTTTAGCATATACCCCCGCATCAGCCACATGGTACCGGGTATGCCCCCGCCAATGTATAACAACGCCAGCGCGTAGATATTATCCAACCATCCGAAGGTAAGGAAAATCGAATAAATCGCCACCATGGCTAAAAAGCTGGGGAACATATTCAACACCATAATGGAAAGCAAACCCGCTTTGCGCCCGCGGAATTGCAAGCGCGCAAACACATAGCCCATAAAGGTATGCACCAAAATTGTACCCACCGTGTTAATAATGGCGATGATGAGGGAATTTCTATACCAAGTGCCAAAATTATGGTCGTCAAACAAGCGTTGAAAGCTCGCCAACGACGGCGCACGGGGTATGGGAATAAAGGTGTGGAAGTTATCCGCCATAACCGCACCGGGCGTACCCCGTATGGGGTTTATTGCCGAGCCAATTAGCCACAGCACGGGGTATAAAATGATAATCGCCATAACAATTAAATTAATATGCACGCCCAGCCACGCCAAAAAGTTAGGCAGGTTAAACTCCTTTTTCCGCTTACTTCCTACCATGGCTTAGTCCTCCTTAAAGGCGCGGGTGCGCAGCAAGTTCCAGGTAGAAACACCTGCAATAGCAAGGAAAATAAAGGTACTCATTACACTGGCGAAGTTGTACATACGGTTATCCAGCGTTAGGCTATACACCCATGTAATCAACAAATCGGTATCTCCCGCAAAAAACATTGCAGGGTTACGGGGCCCGCCGCCTGTAATAAAGTACACCATGCCAAAGTTATTAAAGTTACCCGCCACATTCATTATCAGCAAGGGCGAAATGGCGGCAAAAATGGTTGGCAAGGTAAGGCTTTTAAACTGTTGCCATGCATTTGCGCCGTCTATGCTTGCGGCTTCGTAGGTTTCGGGGTTTAGGGTGGTCATAACGCCTGTTATCATTACCATAAACCACGCAAAACCCAGCCACGTATGCACAATAAATAAAATCGCGCGTGACCAACTCGCATAGGCGTAAAAAGTAATCGGCACATCAATTAAACCGATGTGTATCAAAATTCGGTTTATTACGCCGTGGGTAACAAAGAAATTGCGGAAAAGCATTTGGGAAACCAGTCCCGGTATTGCCCATGGCAGAATAAACATACCCCGCCAAAACTTGGGATAACGCACAAACCGCGAGTTAATGAGCAACGCTTGCAAAAACCCAACGGTAAAGGCAAAAAATGTTGCGCCAAATGCCCAAGCAATGGTCCACAAGCCTACCCGCACCAAGGTTTGGTTCCACAATGGATTGGTTAATACCTCTATAAATGTGCCAAAGCCCACCCATTCCACCAAATGGCGCGGGGGGATATTGTTCATATTATAGTTGGTAAAGGCGACGGCAAAGGCAAAGAATATAGGTATCAACGAGAAAAGCACCACAAAAACAAGGCCGGGCGTTATGGCAATGTATTCAAAGGAATCATGCATTAGCTTCTTGAACCAGCTTCTTGTGTTGTCTACTTCCCTTTTTTGCTCCATTGCCTTGCGTACCTTGTAGGCATCACGTACGTTCCATTGCCAAAAAACCAAGAACGCCAGCAAAATAGAAATCGCAAGCAAGCCCGTTAGCATAAGCATGGTGGAGTGGTCAAACACCGTTACGGCGGCACTTTCCCTTGGAATTTCCCCCAAGGTTGTGATACCCCACAGCCCGCGGGTAAACAAACCCGCGTTGCGTGGGTGGGGTGGTACGTGCCCCATCATTAACCGCATTGTGCCTGTACCAAATTCTATGCCTATCATGAAAAGTTGAATCAGGAAGAAAAACAAACCCTTCACAGGCTGTTTGTTATATACCTGCCCACTGCCCCACACAATTGCAGACATTAGGGCTGCCCATTTCGCCATCACATTCGCCTCTTTCACAATCTAAAGATGAATGTTAATTTAGTCCATTGATAACCCACCTACAGCCAATAAGGAGCGGTAGGTTTCCATTGCACGTTGCTGTGCTTCGGGAATGGTAAGCTCCCTATCCCATACGAAGGAGAACATTTCCTCCATGGGGCCCCACATTTGGTGTACCTGCGGGATAAGGGGCATGGGTACGGTGTAGGGTGTTTGTGCCGCAATGCCACCCAGCAGCGGGTCGTCACGTAAACCGGGAATGCCCGAAATATCGCGGCGTGCCGTCATGGTGTGGATGCCCTCGAATTGGATGCGCGCACCTTCTTCGCTTACCATAAAGTCTAGGAAAGCATATGCCCACGGGCGGTTAATCGGCGACGAGAAGCTGGAAACGCCTGCAATCATCGTACCCGAGAAGGCAATAGGCTGTACGCCGTTTACCGTAGGTATACGGGCTACGCCAAAGTTTACGTTATTATCCAAGGTGGCGTTAATTGCCCAAGGCCCTGTAATGGTAAGGGGAATTTCGCCCAAGCGGAAGCGTTCTTCCGAGGTTAGGGAGTTAATGTCTGCCATGGGCAGGTCAAATAACTGCCGCAACTGTAGGAAAAATTCCAAGCCCCGCGCTACTTCGGGGGAGTCAAAATTAGGCTGGCGGAAATCGTCCATGTTTGGCCCAAAGGGGCGGAAGCCTTCCATGGCTAACCACAGGAAATTGTGGTAGGGGTTCCATGCTTCCCACGCCATGGTCCAGTCGTTGGTGGCGGGGTTGTTGTAGGTGCGGGCAAATTCGAAAATTTCTTCGAAGGTTTGGGGCGGTGTAGGCCCCCACAAATCCTTATTGTAGAACAAGGCAATGTTCTCAATTTGGAAGGGTACGCCGTGCATCCTGCCGTTGTGGGTGATTGTGCCCACGGCAGATTCCACCAGCTCGCGCTCCCATTTTTCTTGCAATAATGGGGGTACGGGTTCAATCATGCCGTCGTTTATCGCCCATGAGACATGGTCGTGGGGGAAGGCGAAAATATCTGCGCCAAAGCCTGCAGGGCCATCCAATTGCATGTGGGTGCGGGATGCAACGTTCCCCATTTGCTCGAAGCGTACACCTACATTGCCATGCTTTGCAGTAAACGCGCGGATAAGCTCATGCGACCATTCCTCGTTGTCTAACCAAATTAATAAATCTACAATTTCAGTGGTTTTTTCTATGCCGTAGAATTCTACGGTGTCGCCAAGGTCAATTTCTACTTCGGTTCTGCCGTCGTAGGGGCGACAAGCGGATAAGGCAAGGATTAACAATGCCGCCACCGCAAGAAAAATATATTTTTTCATAGCACGTATGCCTCCAGTCTACTACTTCTTCTTTTTAAGAATCACGAATACACCCGCAAGCACTACGGCTACTACGGTGGTAACAATGACAATAATTAACACCACGTTTGCGCCGCCTTCATCCGCGGGTGCGGCGGCTTGTGTTGGTGGCGGTGTAGGTGTTGCCGTAGGAGCAAATACTACGGGTTCGGGGCGTTCGGCGGCTGCCGCGTCTGCGGGGTCAAAGGCTTCGTGCCGCAGGTCAACTTCTATGGCGTTCATTACAACTATCCAGATGTCGCGCCCTACTTCTACGGGCAAGTCCTCGGTTTGGGTACTGCCCGCATCGGCATTGATGATGATATATTCCACCCATCCGGGGGCTTCCATCACCCACCAATCCCCGTCACGGTCCACAAAGGAGGGACCCGGCCAAGCACCGCCTGGGCCAGCATTATTTGCGCCAACTACGTCACTCCATGCCCATAAACCGGGTTGCGCCCAGTCGTCGGGTACAATGGCGCGTACGGTAATGTTGGCTACGTCGGGCGCGTCAATTTCCTCTGGCGCACCGAAAACGAATGGGCCGCTGGTAGGCAACGGGCCGTAGGTTTGACGTTCGGTATGCACGGTAAAGCCGTCGGTTGCGCCTTCCTCTGTGTCTTCATCGGTGATGATAATCCACAGGGGTACGCCGTAATTGCTAAAGTTAATGTTGGTGGTTTGTGCCGCACCGTAGATACCTTCGTTAACGATAATGCCTGCCGTATCTGCGGGGATAAAGGTGTAGAACCAACCCGGGTTGTTTGGGTCTGCCGTCATGGCAGGACCGGGGAAGTCGCCGTCGTATAAGTTACCGCGTGGCCCCCAACCCCAGAAGCCGGGCATCCAGCGTTCGGGTACATAGGCGTAGATAAGAATGGCTTCAATTTCAACCATGCCCTCGTCTGCAACGGGTGCAGGGGGGAAGAAGGGTGCAAAAGCGCCCGTGGTTTGAGGGGTGGTGGTGAAGGTAAAATCGTCCCCTTCCCCTGTTACGGTAACCCAAATGGGCTGCCCCGTAAGGGTAAAGTCGTTGGTTTGGATGCCACCGTCATTGGCATTTACCAAGCCGCCTGTCATATCGGTGGCTACATATTGGAAGAACCAGCCCGGGTTATGGGGGCATTCCTGCATGGGTTGCCCCGGCCAGCCAAGGTGGTCCCACAAGCCGCCTTGTACGCTACCCCAAGCCCAAATGCCCGGTGCATCCCACCCTGCGGGTACTTGCACGTAAATAATGGTGTGCATTTGGGGGACAGCCCCTGTGGTTTGGGGGGTAGTTGCTACGGTAAAGTCGTCCCCTTCTCCGCTGATGGTAACCCAAATAGGTTGCCCTTCAAGGGGGAAGTCGCTGGTTTGAATACTGCCTTCGTTGGCGCTGATTAAGCCGCCCGTCATATCCCCGGGGGCGTGGAAGAAGAACCAGCCCTCGTTATTGGGAACGGGCAACATTTGTGCCGTACCCGGCCATGCGGCGAAATAAGGGCTGTCTGCGCCACCCCATGCCCATACGCGGGGAGCTTCCCACCCTGCGGGCACTTGCGCAAAAATAGGGGTGGTTGCCGAAGGAAATTCACCTGTAGTTTGGGGGGTTGTAGTATAGGAGAAGGCATCCCCTTCCCCTGTTACGGTTACCCAAATGGGCTGCCCCGTAAGGGTAAAGTCATTGGTTTGGATTGAGCCTTCGTTGGCGTTAACCAAACCACCCGTCATGTCTGATGCCATCCATTGGAAGTACCAGCCCGGGTTGTTAGGGTCTTGTTGCATGGGCTGCCCCGGCCAGCCGAGGTGGTCCCATAAACCGCCACCTGCGCTACCCCATGCCCAAATGCCCGGGGATTCCCAATCCGCGGGTACTTGCACAAACACAATGGTTTGCCCAAGCTGCTCGCTTGCGCTCACATTGGCAGGCGTTGCGATAAATACGGATGCAAACACCATAACTACCGCAAGCAGTAAAAATTTAATTTTTTTCATTTTGTTCTCCTCTTTCATTTATTTTTTATGATTAACCATTAGCGTGACGTATCATACGCTACCAGCATGGAAAACGGGGGAAGGGTTATTGCTTGGCGGGGTTGGATTGTCCATAAGGCTTCCACCCCTGCGATACGGTGGTCTACCACCACCGTAAGGGGGGCGTGCCATACAAAATTGACGGTACGCGGTTCGCTTGCGCCGTTGTAGGCGACAAATACATTTTGCCAATCGTCGCCCCCTGCGTGTTCCCCAATGCGGAACAGGAGCGTCATATCCTGCCCCGCGGGCGCTACCGACGCGGGCGGGTTGGGCGATATGGGGTGAATATGGGCATTAATATCCGCTCTGTTATCCATACGGAAGGCGGGGCGGGCGTTGCGTAAGGCGATTAGCCCCATGAAATATTGATGCACCTCGTAAAATTCTACCTTTTTGTCCCAACGGATGGCGTTAAAAAAGTCGTCGGAGTTAAAGGTATTCTCGTGGCCGCGCTTGCTGCGTAAAAACGAATCCGCCGCGTGTAAAAAGGGTATGCCTTGTGAAGTAAGTATTACTCCCGTGCCGAAGATCATACTGCGCACTACGTTATTTGCCAGTATGTCCCCACGGTCTATCATGTGGTGGGGGTCGTGGCGGAAGGCTTCGTTATTTACGGTGCGGTACTGGGAGAAAAATTGGGGCGTTACCCAGTTTTCTGCATTGGGTGCGTCTATACCGCCGCGCTCACTGCCCAGTGACCAGGCGATATTGTCAAACAAAATCATATCATCGTGCTTCGAAATATAATTAATGGATTCGGAGGCGACGCCCACATGGGGGGTATTTGCCCGAATACTACGCCAAACGTCGGCAATTACTCCGCTATGGCGCGCGCCGTTGACAAAGCCCGAATTTGAATCGCGGTTGCCGCCGCGCAACATATTGCGGGTGGTGTCGTTAAAGAAGGCGAAGCCGTTCCCCGTAATATTACCCGCACTAGACGGAATAGGCGCAATGCCATTAAAGGCTTCCCGCAGGTTGCCTTGGCTGTCGCGGAAAAGTTCGGGGAAATTTAGGGGCGAACCCGCGGGGGACGCCGCCCAAGGCTCTCCGTAGATAATTACCGTTGGGTCTACGGCGCGCAGTGCTTCCACGGCGGCACGCATGGTGCCCATATCGTGTAGCCACATTAAATCGAAACGGAAGCCGTCTATCCCAAATTCCCGCTGCCAGTACAGCAGGGAGTCAATGATGTATTGGCGCACCATGGGGCGCTCGCAGGCGAGTTCGTTCCCTACCCCACTGCCGCCGCCTGCTATCATGCCCGTACACCATGTCCTATGGAAATAGTAGGGCACACTGGCTTGGAAAGGCCCATCCGTTACGCTTGCCGTGTGGTTGTATACTACGTCCTTCACCACGCGAATGCCTTGGTTGTGCATGGCGTTGATGGCGGCCTTTAGTTCCTGTATACGCAAATACGGAATAGTCGGGTCGGTGGAATAGGTGCCTTCAGGTACGTTGTAATTCTGCGGGTCGTAGCCCCAGTTCATGGCGTGGCGGGTGTTGTAAATTTGGCGAAGGGGCTGCAGCTCATTCACGTGGCGCTGGTCGTAGAAGGGCAATAAATGCACCGTAGTTACGCCCAATTCTATGAGGTGGTCTAATCCCGTTGCTACATATATATTGTTGCCGTTTTCGTCGGTGGGGGTTACCCAGCAGTCTTCGTTGGTACATAGGGAAATGTCAAAGGGGGTACTCGCCTGACAGCCACCCAAAACGTCGTTTAAACGGGAAGTATGCACCCGCGCCGTTGTTCCCCGTTGGGTAAACGCCATAAACGTACCGCGGTAGGCGGGGTTAATGCCCGAGCTGGGGTGGATGGAAAAATCCCGTACGTGTAATTCGTAGATAATATGGTCTACCTGGTAGGGGTTGCCTGTGAGGTCGTTCATACGGAGGGGGGGTGCTTGGCGTTCTACATAAACCCGTTCTCCGTCTACATATTTATAGCCGCGTTGTAGCCAGTTAAGGTTATCCTCCCCGCGAAGGGGCGGCATACGTTGCTCGTCATTGATAATCGCGCCCAAGCCTTCGTTGGCGGAAACCGCCGTTACATGCGGGTCAATGGCAAAAGTCACATGCCCTTGCGGGTGGGTTACGCGGAACATATACCACCATTGAGTGTCACCGTCTGCCCAGTTGCCTGAAATGCTTGCGCTCCATACGCCGTAGGCGTTCCGCGTCATGTTAAATAGCTGGCGCGGCTCGGTAACAAAGGAAGAAAGCACACGCATTCCACCGTCTGCTTCGTAATGCCCTGCGCCCGGGCGCTGGTTTAAATCGCGGTATAACGCCACTTCCACGTTTACGGCGGTGGGCGCCCATAGCTTAAATTCGCTATGCGTTTCATACCAGCGGTGACCCAGCCAGCCCGTATAATGGAACTGGTCAAGGATACCGCGCATTAGCACGTTTATGCCGCCTGTTTCCCGTTGACCTGCACCATACGCCAGCGCGTAATGGCGCTGCGGGTTTAGCTCACGCTCCGTATAAACGTGAAAAACCGGGAAGCTTGCGCCCCCGCCAATGCGGCTTGTGCCTTCGCTTACCGAGCGAATGGGAATAACCGTTCCGTTTTCCCAGGTTGTATCAGTAATCTCGCGTAATTCAAATTGCGAAAAATCTACCTCGCCGTCGGGCTCCAGCATCGTCACACGAATATAATTGCGCCAATCGGCAATTGCCGTGACCGCAAGCCCGCCCATGTAAGGGAATGTTGGCGTTACCATGGTCGTCCCTTGAATATGATACAGCGTTGTACTCACGGGGGTTCCCCTTTCATCGGTGTCTAAGAAGGCGATAACATCGCCCGTTTGGCGCCCCCATACGTCCCACCCGCCTGTTGGGCAAGGGGGAAGACGAAGGAGAAAGCCCACCCTATCCGTTTCGGGCTGCAATTGTAATGTTATTGTGTGAAACAAGTAATTTTCATTGGTAAACGGGCTTCTAACTTCAATCTGCGATGAATGCCGTCCACCACCGCCGCCAATAATGCCACCGGGCGTGCCGTCGGGCGTCCATACCCAAAAATCCCACCCATCGCGATGGCGGGGCGCACGCTCGTACACATGAATGGTTAGGGTTAAGCCATCGTATGTATGTATGGGCTGCGTAGGGGTCGGCGTTGCAATGGGCGCAATGGGCTGCCCCGTGATAATGGGCGCTACGCCGCCATTTTCTGCCGATGCGCTAATGTATGTTTCTTCAGCGGGGGCGCTGCTTCTAAGCACGAAAAAAATACCTACTGCGCCAAGCAAAACCACAACCGCCATTATCGCAACGACAATTTTTACAGATATTTTGTCCAATATTTTATTCATGCGCTACACGTCCTATAACGGGCGGAATGTACCGCCTTCTTCCAATGTTGTGTTTAATACAAAGTGGCTGTGCTGCCCTTCCCCGCTTAACAAGCCAATCATTGTGCTTACGCTTTTTTCCGCCATTTCATCAAAGGGCTGTATAAAGCTGGTGAGCGTAGGGTTGGTGTATGCGCCATGCTCCAAGCCGTCAAAGCCAAAAATGGAAATATCTTCGGGAATGCGCAAACCGCGCTCCTGTACGGCTTTCATTGCGCCGATGGCATATACATCGGATAAACACATAATGCACGAATATTGCCCATGCTCCAGCAATTTGTGCGCCGCGTTGTACCCCGTGCGGAATAATTGCGTGTCATCATGCTCTAATTCCGCATAATGGGGAGAAACGCCAAACTCGTTAAATACGCGGTTCATGCCGCTTTCACGTGCATGGTAACGCCCAATAACGGCAATACTTTTATGGTTAAATTGGCACACGTAACCCGCCATCTTTTCGCCCTCGTGATAATCGTTTAAAGTAATGCTGGAGAACCAATCACGATTGGGTGCACCATGCACCGTGGTTGATATCATGACAATAGGAATGCCCAGCGCTTGCAGCAAGGGATAGCTTTCTTCAAAGTAGCCGCCCAGCAAAATAATGCCGCGGGGGCGTTTCTCCTTACAGATGCTTATCGCTTCATCTGCCATGGATTTGCTTGGGTTGGCTTCATAGTTGTGCAAAATAACATTCACGTTTTGCTCGTTCATTTTTTTCAAAATAGAAGTGATTATGCGCGCGAAGAAGGGGTGCGTAATACCATGCACCAACAAAACGATGGACTGCGTTGTTATGCTCGACAGGCTACGCGCGCTATTGTTCGGCACATACGTATTGTCCGAAATGGCTTGCATAACACGCTTTCGCGTGTCCTCGCTTACGCCCTTATGCCCGTTTAACACACGGGAAACGGTGCTTTTACTTACCCCCGAAATACGGGCGATATCATAGATATTTGCGTCTTTTTGCATATGTACTCCCCTTTCCGAAGTGGGAACGCTCCCGCACAGTACCATAAAATAACGTTTCTGTCAAATATGTCACAAAATAAAATTGCAAAATCTGTTTTCAATGGTATTATTGCACAATGGATTTTATTTTTTCACAAACCAACCGCTTACAAATTGTAATCGGTTGAAATGAAAGAAACCACGGAGGAACGCCCATGCAATTTACAATAAATGCCCCGTTTACGCCAACGGGTGACCAACCCGAAGCCATTGAAGCCCTTGCAGAAGGCTTTAAAAAAGGTAAAAAATTTCAAACTTTATTGGGGGTTACGGGGTCGGGCAAGACCTTTACTATGGCACACGTAATTCAATCACTGCAAAAGCCTACACTGGTAATGGCGCACAACAAGACCCTCGCCGCCCAACTTTACAGCGAGTTTAAGGAATTTTTCCCCGATAACGCCGTGGAATACTTTGTTTCCTATTACGATTACTACCAACCCGAGGCGTATGTGCCTTCAACGGACTCCTTCATTGAAAAGGATTCCTCCGTAAACGAGGAAATTGACCGCCTTCGGCATTCCGCGACCTCTGCACTGTTTGAGCGGGATGATGTAATCATCATCGCCAGCGTTTCCTGCATTTACGGGCTTGGCGACCCCCAGGAATACCGCGACATGAACCTTTCCCTGCGCAAGGGCATGAACCGCGAACGGGACGACATTATGCGCAAGCTGGTGGAGATTCAATATAATCGGAACGACTTGAACTTCCAGCGGGGTACATTCCGCGCCCGGGGGGACGTGTTGGAAATTTTCCTTGCCAATTCTGCGGAAATTGCTGTTAGGGTGGAATTTTTCGGCGATGAGATAGAAAAAATTACAGAAGTCCACGCCCTAACGGGCGACCCCATTAACGTGATTGAGCATATCGTCATTTTCCCCGCGTCCCACTATGTAACCAGCCGCGAACGCCTTGAGCAGGCCATTGAGCGGATAGAAGAGGAACTAAAGGAACAAATTGTTCACTTAAAATCCCAAGAAAAAATATTAGAAGCGCAGCGCCTGCTCCAGCGCACCAAATACGACATTGAAATGATGCGCGAAATTGGCTTCTGCTCGGGGATTGAAAACTATTCCCTGCATCTTTCGGGGCGGGAGCGCGGCTCAACGCCCTATACCTTGCTGGACTTTTTTCCCGAGGATTTTCTCATCATCGCGGACGAATCCCACGTTTCTATCCCGCAGGCGCGGGGCATGTACGAGGGCGACCGTTCCCGCAAAAATACCCTGGTGGAATACGGCTTCCGCCTGCCCAGCGCCATGGACAACCGCCCCCTACGGTTTGAGGAATTTGAAGGGAAAATACCGCAAATGCTCTTTGTTTCCGCCACCCCCGCCACCTATGAGAAGGCGCATTCGGAATTGGAGGTGGAGCAAATTATCCGCCCAACGGGCTTGCTGGACCCCCCCATTTCCGTGCGCCCCATCAAAGGGCAAATCGACGATTTAATCGGCGAAATTAACGCCACTGTAGAAAAAAAGCAGAAGGTACTTGTCACCACCCTAACCAAGCGCATGGCAGAGGATTTGACCAACTATTTAAAAGAAGCAGGAATACGCGTGCGGTATCTGCACTCGGACATCATTACACTGGAAAGATTAGAAATCATCCGCGACCTGCGCATGGATGTATTTGACGTACTTGTAGGCATTAACCTGCTACGTGAGGGGCTGGACATCCCCGAAGTGTCTTTGGTTGCCATCATTGACGCCGATAAAGAGGGCTTTCTGCGTTCGGCTACGTCGCTGGTACAAACCATTGGCCGCGCGGCACGCAACGTAGACGGGCGGGTAATTATGTACGCGGACAACATGACAGACTCTATGAAATACGCCATAGGCGAAACCAACCGCCGCCGAGAAATACAAGAAGCGTACAATGTAAAGAATGACATAACGCCCCAATCTATAATCCGTAAAGTTCACGAACGGATACGCCTTTCCGTCGCCGCCGAACCCACCACCACCGAGCTAAAAAAAGACCCCGAATCCATGAACCGCGAAGAGCTGACCAAGGCAATCAAAGCCGTAGAAAAACAAATGAAACAAGCCGCGGCAGAATTGCAATTTGAGCAAGCGGCAAAACTACGGGACGAGTTGTTGGGGTTAAGGAAGTTTTTGTAACCTTACATTGCACATGGCAACAAAATACGCTATTATGTATACGGAGGCGATAATTATGACTACAACTGTACGCGTAAACAATGAAATTAAAGAACAAGTGATGCCCATTTTCAACACACTGGGCATTTCCTTAAGCGATGCGATTAACATGTTTTTGCACCAAGTAAAAATTTACAACGGCATTCCCTTCGATTTAATTGTACGCGCCCCCAACGCGCAATTACACGAGGCAATGGAAGAGACAGAGCAAATCCTCGCGGAATACGCCAATGGCACACGAAAGGCTAAGCCATTCCTCAATGCAAAAGCCATGTTAGAAGAAATGAACGCCGCAATGGATGCAGAAGATGCAGCCGAGGGTATATTATGAAATATACACCCGACTATACAACAAAATACCGAAGAAACCGCCGCCGATTAATAAAACGTGGTTATGACATGTCAAAATTAGATAACACGATAATTTTATTATTATCCGGCAACCCCCTACCCCCAAACTACAAAGACCACGCATTAAAAGGCAATTACATAACCTACCGCGAATGCCACGTAGGTGGTGAAGGTGATTGGCTACTAATCTATAAAATCGACAACCAGCGGTTAATCCTCGCCCTTACCGAAACAGGTACCCATGCGGATTTGTTTGAATAAATACGCTGTATGTGAAAATAAATAATATAAAAGGGATGGTATTATGCGCAGTATAATTGACAACCCAACCTACATGACCTATGCCGAAATGGAAGAGAAATACATCGGCAAGTGGATAATGGTAGCGAATAGTAATTATTCCCCATATCAAGAACTTCTCGGTGGCATTCCCTTAGCCGTGGCGGATTCTGTACTGGAAGGACAGTCAGACGGTTTTTACGACCGATTTAAAGCACCGCAGTACAGCCCAATTTCGTTCCGTGATTTTGATTATGACAGTGTACCCGATATAATGGGCTTTTTTCACACATTAGAAGTGGCAGGTGAAGAGGATGACAATAATAATTGATGAAAAAACTAAAGTTAAGTACACTCGTTTAAAAGGACATACTTACCTTGACATACCCATTATACGTGAAGGCAGTGATGAAAACAGCAACATAACATTTTTATACGACACAGGTGCGTATATAACCGTAATAAACCGCGAAATATACGAGTGGCATAGCTTAAACAAATTGCCGCGCAAAGAAGCAATGATGGGTGGCCATGTTGGCTCTACCCCCGGGTATATCTTCCAAATACCGGGGCTAAAGGTCGGTAAACGGCTGTTTATAGGTGTATGGGCATTTACACCCAAATGTAAAAACATTAAACAAAATCTATTGGGTGATAATGTTATTGAATACTTTAGACCCTTGCAAGACAACCAAAACGATTGCTTTTACTTCCTTGATAACCTAACCCCCGATAAGTCAATATAATCATCTATTTAATTTCACCTATCCCTCAAAACCATTTGCCCACACAACATAGGCTTGTACACACCCTCATCTACCACTATATTACCATTAATTAATACATAATTTATACCTTTTGGTGTGGCTTCGGGGGTTGAAAGGTCTACGGACACGGCTTCATAATCAAACACGGTAATATCGGCAAAGTTGCCTGCTTTTAGCGTTCCCCTGTTGGGTAAGCGGAAGCGTTCCGCCGTTTTCCCTGTCATTTTATGGATAATTTCCGCAAGCGGAAGCCCCGCCTCACGCGCCTTTACCAAAAATAGCGGAAACCCTTGAAAAGTGGCATGGCTTTGGCGTCCGCTATTTTCTAGCCATGCGTCGGTCATAAACATAGAGGATTTATCTTGCATTAGCTTTAGAATAATTTCCTCATTGTTATATTTTTCTATGAAAATCCGCGCCTTGCCTTGGGAATCCTCCACCAATTTAATGTACATATCTATTTTAGAAAGTCCCTGTTCCCTTGCAATTTCCCCAATATTTTTCCCTTGGTAATGCGCGTACTTTGCGCCCATGTCTGCGATGATAAAATCATCAAAATCTAAGCCTAATAACTTACGCGCCAAATTAATCAATAATTTTAATCGAAGTTGAACCATAGGGCGTTTCCGTTTTTCTTCCGAAAGATGCAAATACCAAGGCGGTAAAATAACCGTAATTACACTACCACCATAACAAAAAGCGTATAAATCATAGGTTGCGTTTGCATTATGTAATTTTTCTAACATGGTGCTACAGCATTTCCATGTTGCTTCGCCTACATGAATGAGGTGGCTGTAGTGTAGCTTTACCCCTGCTTCCTGCGCGATGTTTATCACTTCGTCCAACGCAATTTCCAAGTGGGGTTTAATAAAAATCGGGCGATAACTAAGGCTTACCTTAGAATTTGCCCGCGGGTGAACCGTTAAAATACCATCATACTTCGCAATTTCCCGCGCAAATGCTACAAATTCTTCTTTGTCGGCATACATGCCGGGCTGGTACATTATCCCAAGGCTACCCCCTAACGCGCCCAACTCCATTGCTTCACGCACATGGGTTAACATTTCCTCTATTTGTGCCTTAGAAAAATGGGCAGCATCATATCCACTAATGCCGATACGCACCGTCCCATGCCCAATTAACGGCGCAATGTTTACAGGCATACGCCCCCGTGCGGCGTGTAAAAAATCGGCAAAACCTCCCGCTTTTTTGGTATGGAACAATCCCCCGCCCACCTTATTTTTATGCACACTTTCCCGCGAAACACCGTAGGACGAAAACCCGCAATTACCCACAATTTGCGTAGTTATCCCCTGCTTGATAAATGGCGCGAAATAAGCATCTCTATCCTCACCATCTACAAAAAAATCGTTATGTGAATGCGCATCTATAAAACCCGGGGTTATGCTTAATCCTGTACAGTCGATAACCTTATCCACTTCGGGTGAAAGTCCTGTACCTATGTCAACAATACGTTCCCCCTCGATGTACACATCCCCCATATAGGAAGGCGCACCCGTACCATCGTATATTGTGCCGTTTTTAAGCAATATTTTCATATTCTGTTCCACTTTTCTATTAATTTTTGTATTCGTTTATATTGGGAATAATCCGCCGCAAAACTTGCATGGGAAATGCCGTATAAATCGGCGAGGACTTCGCTTAGGTTAGTTTCGCCTTTTGGGCGGTATAAAAATGTTTCTTCCAATCCTTGGTCAAATACTTTTCTATGCTTATATTGCTTGTGGATATGTGATAGCCACATTTCATCCGTAACTTCCGTGCGGTTTATCTGTGTGGTCATCTTAATTAACTCATAAATTAATGTTGCCATTACATCACGCAAGCCCGTGGTTGCCTGTTGCAAGTCGGTATAATCGGTATAATTAAAGGGTTCATCTATAATAATTTGATGCGTTGTTTCCGTTTCATTAATTGCGGCGGGGACAAGGTTTGCACCTGTTGCCGAAGCCAACTTTACCGCACCCCAGTTAATGGGTTGAATTAGCATATTAGGTGAAAAATTTATTAATCCCTCGGGGAATAATAAAATACTTCCGTTATTTTTTATCACCCGCACCATTTTTTCAAAAGCCGTTTTTCTACTTTCTTTATTATCACGCCGTACAATAATTACGCCGTATAACCAAAGCACAAAATGTTCCAATCGAGAGGGAGAATTTTCATAACTTTCAATTGCCAATAATAAATATGCATGTTGCGGTAAATGGGCAAGAAAAATGGGTACATCGTTATAAATAACATGCGTTGCCGCATATATGGTGGGTTTCCCGCTTGGGATATACGCATTACGTATTATTTTTGTGTTAGACGGGATAAAAGCCTTAAACACCGCACGCATTACTCTATACAAGCGTTGTCGCCACCACACACTAAAGCGAGATGTGCCAGAAGATTTGAATAAAAACAATGTTTTCACCTATGTTTCGATTATATTTTATGCGTATAATTTCCTTTAACCATTGGCAAGTGTGTATTTTATGTGTATAATGTTTTATGAGGTGACGTTATGAAACGGCGCGACTTAATAAAAAAGCTAGTAAAAAATGGTTGGTGGATACTTCGCGAAGGTGGCAACCATACAATATATACAAACGGCACTAGCATTGAACCAATATCAAGGCAGGCAGAAATTAAAGAAACGATTGCAAAAGCGATTATTAAACGGCGTGGGCTTAAATAGCCATTCATTATTAAAGGAGCGTGTTTTAAATGATTACAGCATATCCCATTATTTTACACCCAGCTAATGAAGGCGGATTTATCGTATATGTTCCCGATTTTGATATTAATACACAAGGTGAAACAATTGCGGAAGCCTTATACATGGCGCGTGATGCAATAGGGCTAACAGGCATAACCATGCAAGACATGAATCAATTAATTCCCTCACCCACCATTACCGAACCACCACACAACGAAAATGAAATGGTGTCATGGGTTGATATTGACTTTAACGAATACCGCCGCAAACACGATAACCGCTCTGTACGCCGCAACATAACCTTGCCCGCATGGCTTGATGACGCAGCAAAAGAAGCCAATATTAATGTTTCTGGTTTTATTCAATCCGCATTAAAAACCCATTTAAACATTGCAAGCCGTTAGTTTATTTCATTATTTCCTATCCATTATTTCACCGCATATTGGGCATTTAATGGTGTTTTCACGCGTTAAAACCATTAGTTCATGTTCACAGTTCTTATTTCTACATTTAAACCAATCTTTTTGCTTCATTTAAATCACATCCTTTATATAATGATTAAAGCTCTTTCATTATCTGAATTGCCTTAAGGTTTCCTGCATTGGCACTTTTACGCATATATTTCAAGTAAATCTCCGAAGGATAAAAATGACTTTCTTCAAATGCAGCGAATTCATACATACATTCGTCTGCGTATATTGATGCAGAGTTTGCGACTTTTTCAAGACACATTAAATAAGACGCTTCGATATTAACATTTTCTTCTATTCCATACATTTCTGGTTTGTAAACATCAGGAAAAAAGTGAATAAATCCATAAATTTTTGATAAAAAGAAAAATGAATCCTCATTTTCATGTTGCGATGCTTTTAATAACCACGCAAAACTTTTTTTATTATCACACTCAAGTTGGTGCATTGCTAACATTGCACCGCTATCATTTGCGTTTGCCGCCTTTTTAATTTTTTCAACGTATTTTGCAGCTAAATCCATATCATATAATAAAACATCTCTGTCACTTTTCTCATGCCGTTCCTGCATCCCCTGTTGTGCAACATGAGCCATTGCAAGCCAATTGCCTCGCTTAGCGTTTGCGCCAATACGTTTAGTCCAATAATTTGCTTCTTCAAGATTAGGCATAATATAATCATCCGAATCATCTACACTATGTCCATTGCAATACCAACCTGCTAAACTTGACTGCGCATCAATTCGCCCTAAGTTTGCTTTCCTTAACAACTCTAACTCATATTGACTTTTATTCATATATTTCCATTTTCTAATTAGTTCTTGATTCTCTTTTTTAAGTTTATTTGCATTTATAGTATCTATACGAGGCTTAATAAACACAATAAAAACAATAATAAGAGCTAGAACAATGAATGCAAACGCCATATGATACTCCTTTATTTATTGCTTTAAATTACGTCGTATAATTAAAGCACAATTTGTTTGCATTTTAATTATTTTAATATTATTGTGTACTTTCCATTCTTAAATTCCTTCTTTCCACTTCTTTTTGCTTCATCAATTTTCTGCTCAAGTTTTGAAATGTCACCAACATCTTTAATAACACTTTTGGCTATCTCAATTGCTTGAAGTGAATCACCAGATGCAAATTGAGAAAAAACGCCAATGCTCAAAACTCCAAGTTTTAACAAAAGTTTTTTAATTTGATTATTATCCATTTTTATCATCCTTTTATATTTTTATATAGCAATGAATATTAATAAGCATTTACATATTATCAAGAAAATCCAACACATGTTGCACGGTTTTAAAGTTACCAAATAACGGTCAGGTATTTCTACGTTAAATTGGTTTTCTACTTCGCATATTAACTCGATTAATTCAAATGAATTTAACCCTAAATCGTTTAATAATACCATGTCGGGAGTTAAGGTTAAATTTTCAACATTACTGTACTGGCGCACAATTTCTTGCAATTTTTCTATCATGGTTATACCTCCCGATTACAAGCACGTTTAATTTTTTTCGTGGTGGTTTTGGGAAATTCTGTTTCACGAACAATCACTTTTCCGATACTTTTATACGGAGCTTGGTTTTTGTTGAACAAAACAATGTCGTTATCCAAGCGCGTGGCGCATGTAGGGTCGTTTTCTGTGTCCAAAAATACCTCGGTGGTAATGGTTTGCCCATGGGCAAACACAACGACTTCTTTTATATAAGGGATTTGGTTAAGTAATGCACTTTCTAATTCCTCAGGGCACACGTTTTTACCATTATTCAAAATGATAAGGTTCTTTTTTCTGCCCGAAATGTATAAAAAGCCATCACTATCCATATATCCGACATCGCCTGTTTTAAACCATTCGCCTTCAAATGTTTCTGCCGTGGCTCGTTCGTTTTTGTAATAACCTAGCATTACAATATCGCCTTTTACGCATATTTCACCGTGTCCTTTTTCATCGGGTTGTAAAATTTTCACCTCACAACAGGGTAGTACCAATCCGATACTGCCATCGCGGTAATAGTTATTACGGTTTACCGACACAACTGGCGCACACTCTGTAATGCCATAACCGTTTAATACATTTATGCCAAAATCGCGTAAGCCTTTGGCGTATTTTTCATCCAGCGGCGCACCGCCGGAAACAATGAGCTTCAAATTCCCGCCAAATGCACTAAGTACGGATTTGAAAAGTGTTCGCCGTACATCAATACCGAATTTTAACAAAAAATTGCTAACACCAATTAATTTGCGTAACAGTTTTTCTTTTCCTTTCTTTTTTGCACCTTCCCATATTTTTTTGTAAAATGTTTCAACAAACAGGGGGACTAAAAACATATTTGAAGGATTATATTTTTCAAGGTCGGAAAGTACATTTTTAAGACTTGCATTAATAGCTATTTCACTTCCCTTATACAACATAGTGGCGGTGGCGGAAACAAAACCAAAAACATGATGCAACGGAAGCACTAACATATTACTACCGATAATATCAACATGTTGTGACGCGCCAATAATATTATTTACAAGGTTGTGGTGCGAAAGCATAACCCCCTTGGCACTGCCTGTTGTACCCGATGTGTACAACAAAACCGCATGGGCGTTGTTATCTATTTCACAATGGTTTTCTTTTTTTTCTTCGCTTGTTAATATTTCTGGGATATTTTTCATGTTCAAATAGTGTTGAATGCCCGCCAAAATATTTTGTAAATAATCCGCAATATCGGTAAAATCATTTGAATATACCAACATTTGTGTACCCGAATCTTGTATGAGATTTGCCAAGTCCGCCGCAGGCAATTCTTTGTCGAGGGGTACAATCACATTGCCGTAGTTAACCGCCGCAAAATAGGTAATTATCCATTCGTATGAGTTTTCTCCAATTACGGCAATTTTTTCATTGTGTAACCCCATAGAGGCAAATTTTGATGCAAGTGTATTTACATCTTGTTTAAATTGCAGGTAGGAAATGCGTATAATTTCTTTATTACGTTCAAAGGTGAACGCCGTTTTGTTGCCATATTTTTCGGCACATAGGGCAATGAGTTCTTGTAAGTTATTAATGAGGGGAGATTCGTAATAGGGATAGTTTTTCATTAGATTTGCTCCTTGTTATTAATGTGTTCGTATACTTCATTAAAATCCCGCGCTCTGTATATGTTTTCGCCTTCACAATCACGGTTATAACTTGCGTTGAAACAAATTACTTTTGCAATAGGCGCAATGGCGTTAATATTTACAGCTTCATCATCTACCATGATATGAATTTTCTTGGCTTCGCAGGCGGTGTGTTTACTGTCGGGTATATCGTTATCGCAGAAAACAATCTCATCATAAGTTATACCGTTGCGCCATAACCAGTAACGTACAATACCGCGCATTAACTTACCCATGAAATTATTATGGCATGTAAATACCCGCTTAGTGATGATGTAAATTTTATGATTTTCTTTGCGTAATTGTTGGGTTACTGCTTTTGCGTCTTTTCTTGCGGGTTCAAACAGCGCGTAGGTGAATAAATATCGTTTCCAATAAGCGTGGTACTCGTGCTTTGGACATTGAAAAATATCGCGAATATCATAAGGGGTAGCATCTACAACAGGTCGGTTAAATTTTTTCATAAAAAATGGTGGTGCGTGTTTTTGGTTAAATCCTTGTATGTTAGTTAGCACACCGTCTATGTCTATTCCAATGTTCATAAACTTTCCTCGTATTTAAGAATTTCGTTATACGCATTTACTACGCCTTCTCGTATACGTGCGGTGGCATTGCGCACATCTTCCCTTGGTTCTACGGTAATAACTTCGCCCGCACATATGATGGGGCGTTTCATAAATAATTTTTGCACATTCTTAATCGCAAGTGTTTGTACTTTTGTATCTGTATCTTGTGCGATTTGCGCAATGCCTGGGTTAAATTCGCCCATATTGTTCTCGCCTCGGCGGCTACCTTCCGCAAAAATAAAAATATTCCTTCCATGTAGCAAATATTGTATCAACTTCGCTTTTGCATATGTCCAACTACGAAAATTGGATATATCTACCACCACAACGCCTGTAGGTTTGTATATTAAATTCCATCGAATAGGCCACTGGGTCACTTTATCCTTTACTAAATAATGCAAAGGGATATTGCCCACAAGAGATGGTACATAAAAATGGTCAAACGAACCGATATGATTTGCAGTGTAAATCATTGGTGTGTCGAGTTTTATTTTTTCCTTATGTAAAACAACAGTACGTTTTAACCGTGAAAATAATATAGATGCGTTTGCAATTCCACGATAATATTTTTGCTCTTTAGCAACTCTTTCGTTATCGAAATCAAGGTTAATGTAGTATTCACGCAATTTCAAATAGAAATCTGTTAATTCTTCATCCGAAACAGTTAGTCGTTGGCGTGGCGGAAGTGTAGGCGGGCGAAGTCGTTGGGGTTCTGTGGGTAGCATAAGTAGTTCATCCTTATGGTTTAAAAATGTGTACCTTTTGAGAAAGCTCCCAATCGGATAATTATGTGTTAAAAATCCGATTGGGCTTTTTTTGTTAAATTGCCGAAACCCCGATAAATAAAGTAAAATCTTGTGTTGCATTTTTTTACACAGTATGCCATAATCACCCGCGAGCGTAGTTTCAAAAGGTACACTTTATTAAACTCCTACTATCTTATTTATTCTTCCCCTTCACCCCCTCGCAACTCCCGCAAACGCCTGTAAAACGTACCTTTCTTTAAGCCCGTTTGTGCCAGCACTTCATCAAATGTGATGTGCCCCCGTTCCCATTCGCCTACCAAATACGCGAAGTTTTCCGGGGGCTTTTTTGTAGGGCGTCCAAACTTTACGCCCCGCGCTTTTGCGGCGGTGATGCCTTCCGCTTGGCGGGCGCGGATGTTCTCCCGCTCCGTTTCTGCCACAAAGGATAGGATTTGTAATACAATGTCGGCAAGGAACGTCCCTACAAGGTCGCGCTCGCGGCGGGTGTCCAGTAGGGGCGTGGATATTACGGCAATGTCTACCCCCATTTCCTTGGTGAGTACGCGCCACCATTGTTGCACCTCTTCATAGTCGCGCCCAAGGCGGTCTATGGCATGTACATATAGCAAGTCCCCCGCTTCCAACCGTTCCACCAGCGCCAACCAAAACACGCGGTTAAAGTGCTTGCCCGTCTGCTTGTCCACATAAATGTGTGTGTGGGGTATCCCCAACCCCAGTAGCGCGTCCATTTGACGCCCTTCGTTTTGCTCTGCCGTGGATACACGGCAATACCCGTAGGTTTTCATATTTTTCCTCCCAAAAATATATTTCCACAAAAAAAGCACAACCTTATCACCAATTTCAAGGAAATTGGCGTGTACCGTCGTAAAAGGTTGTGCTTAACTATTTTTTTGTCATTGCCTTTGTTGCAGGTCTTACACACGGTAGGTGCTTTGCCGTTTTTACCGTTATTTATACGCTTGTACAATTAAAGCCCACGTATTAACAACGAACGGCAATGCATTTCCCATGTCGGATAATTAGGGGCAGCGCATTTGAAAGTTACAAACCGCACAAGTACCACCGCGCGCTTTCATATAGCGGCACTCGCTTGGTTTTTTCAAACTTGATACATAGTTATCCTAAGGGTAAGTCTTGAGGAAATCAGTACGTTGTCCGTTTTGCGTCAGAGCCGGGTCTTTGCAATAGCCGCGGGGTAAACGTGCGGGAGTCGGTCATGTGCCTCTTGACTTGCGCCCAGTATACATCATAGGCTTTGACATTTTCTAAGAAAATGTCAAAAGTTTTTCTGCTTTATTTCTGGCGCACCGCCAAGGCAACGCCTGCCATAATTTCATCAAAACGTTCCTCAACGCGTGTAAGGATGAAGTTCACATAGGGTTCGAAATAGGGCTTGCCATTTTTTTGCCCTTCGCCCAGCAGGTTCATATATTCTTCAATTTGATTTTCCTTTAATGAAATAAAGGGAAGCCCCCCTTCGCCCAGCAAATAACACTCAAATAATCTTGATGTTCTACCGTTAAAATCCATAAACGGATGTATTGATAAATAATTGAATGAAAAAAACGCCGCTTTTACAATGGGGCAAGGCTCCCCTTCCAATGCGGTGAATAACCGTTGCATTAATTTATTTATCTGATTGGGTGCGGCGGTAGTGTAACTTCCATCGCCGATGTAGTTCATTACTGTGCGGTACTCGCCACAATATAATGGGTTTAATTGCCCGTTTGCGCATGTTTTATGCACACGCTTTACTACTTCTTCGGAAAATGGTACGCGCCCAACCAATGCACGCGCCTCGTTTAACGCATTACTTAGTGACAAAGTCTCTAAAATGTCTTGGTTTTTTATATCCGCACTGCGGGGAATTTCACCTCTTAATACCATCGTTGTTTGCACAAAGCTCAATTTATTATTTTCGACTTTCAACGAACCATGTACATGCCGCGCATCCTCCATTTCTTGAAAAACCGCGCCATCGTAATTTTCAATAAGCCCAATTAAATAAGCGCATCTGCGGCGAAGGCTTTTGCTAACTTGCTTGCTGTTAAGCTGTATATCGTTCCACATCAATGAATACTCCCTCTATGCTTATTGTAATGCAATTATAATCCAGCGGCGTTGCATTATCAATGTATTGCGCGTATAGTTTCCATATACATACACATACTAGGACGTGTTGCTTTTGGATGCAGCTTTTTGGATAGTATATGCTTTTATCATCGGCTTGCTTTTCGGCTCGTTTGGTAATGTGGTAATTTACCGCATTCCGCGCGGGGTTAGCATTGTTTTTCCGCCGTCAAAATGCACGGTGTGCGGGTTAAGATTAACCGCAGTTGACCTAGTGCCAATAATAAGCTGGCTATTCCTGCGCGGGCGGTGCAGGTATTGCGATGTGCGCATTAGCGTGCGGTATCCCTTGGTGGAATTGGCGTGCGGGGTGCTTTTCGCGTGCATTACCTTTGTTACAACCTCATTTAGCGCGGTTTTTGCATGTTTTTTGGCGTTCTTGCTACTTTGTGTTATTATGATGGAAATTGACGGAAAAACAATGCCCACGGGGTTAATTTTTGCGGCAATGTTTGCGGGGATAGCCTGGACGGCGAGTGGTTTTTTTCTTCCCTATACATTCCCCGTTGCGCCTTCGTGGCAGGCTATGAGCGTTGGTATAGCTTTCAACAATTTATTCCTAATCGCGAAACCTCAAAGGCGTTTTTTGCGTTTTTTATTAATAGGGCTGGTTTACTGGCTGTTAGGATTGGGAACGATTATTCTACATATTTTTTAGAATGGGTGATGAAGATGAAGTACATGTTTAAAAAAGCGATTACCTTTGTACTTGTCGCTATACTTATGTTTGCCATTGTACCGCCAATGCAAATCTCGGCGGAGCGTCCTGCGGCACAGTCGCACCAAATGCGCGGTCTGTGGGTTACATCGGCGTACAATTTGGACTGGCCTTCGCGCCAAAATATGAGCGCGGCAGAAATTAGGGCAGAAATTGACGCAATTCTTGCCCGCTCGGTGGCGATGGGCATTAACGCCGTTTTCGTACAAGTACGCCCAACGGCAGATTCCCTCTTCCCTTCGGAAATTTTCCCATGGTCCCACGCCTTTACGGGTGTAAAAGGGCAAGTGCCTGCATTCTATACACTGGAAGGATTTGACCCCCTCGCCTACTGGATTGAACGCGCCCACGCCATGGGCATAGAAGTACACGCATGGTTAAACCCCTTCCGCATCACCCACCGCCGTGAGGGCATTACCAATCCCGCACAGCTACCCGCAAACCACCCCGTGCGGTTAAATCCATCCCTTGCCATCGCGTATGGCAACGCGCTTTTCTTAGACCCCGGTAACCCCGCCGCACGGCAGTTAATCGCCGATGGCGTAGCAGAAATTTTGCACAACTACCCCACCATTGACGGGATACATTTAGACGATTATTTTTACCCAAGCCGCAACTTCCCCGACGATGCAACCTTTGCGCGTTATGCAGGTAATTTCACGGATGTTCACAACTGGCGGCGCGACAATGTAAACCAAATGATTCAGCAACTACAAACCACCATACGCGAAATTAACCCCCGCGTACGCTGGGGTATTTCACCCTTCGCCATTTGGATGAATGCAGAAAACGACCCCCGCGGCAGCAACACGCGGGGCAGCGAATCCTACCATTCCATGTATGCGGACACGCGGCGCTGGGTGCTTGAAGGCTGGATTGACTATATCGCGCCACAAATTTACTGGATAGAAGGCAACGCCGCCGCGTGTTTTGAGCAGGTATTTTTATGGTGGGAAAGCGTGGTAGAAGGCACGGGCGTGGACTTATACATTGGTCTTGCCCCCTACCGCGAAGTACTGCGCGATACCGACGCGCGCTTTAGCAACTGGCGCGAGGGCGATATCGTGCGCCAATTACAGCGCACCAGCCGTTCTAATGTGGCTACGGGTGCGATTTTCTTCCGCGAGCAATTTACCCACGGGGCAATGGGCAACCAAATTCGCAATTTTTATGCGGGTGTACTGGCGGGGGAAAGTTTCCCCGAGCAGGTGCCTACCCCGCCCGCCGACGCACCCACTGTTCGTATGACAAGCCTTGCCGTACACCAGCCCGCACGCAACCGTGACATTGTTGACGCCGCCAACTTTAACTTTTTCGGCGCATCTGTCCCCGATTTGCCCTTATATGTAAACAATATTCCCATCACCAACCGCACCGAAGAAGGCTTCTTTAATATTTTCCTTCCCCTGGTACGCGGGGAGAATCGCTTCACCTTCACCCAGCCCGGGCAGCCCAACGTAGTACGCATTATTAACAATACCGCGCCGCGCATCATTCCGTTGCCGTTAATGCCCGCCCCTGCTGTAACCAACGCATTTCCCGCCGAAGATGAATGGGCGCAAGCGGGTAGCACCATTACGCTACGCGCCACCGCACCCGCCGGTGCAACCGTAACCGCCACATTGGGCGGGCGCACGGTAACGCTTACGCAAAATAACCCGAACCTAGCCGGCACCGCCAACCGTATTTACGCCGCCAACTTTTCCGGCGAATTTACGCTGGATACAACAAACGCAACCGCAATTACTGATGTGGGACGGGTAACGTATAGGGCAACATTCCGAGGAAATACGTATACCGCAACCTCCGCAGGGCGCGTGCATAGCCTTGGGTCGGAAGCGCCCGTTTTCGCAGAAGTTACCGCCCCGGCGGTATGGGGTTACCCCAACGCCGCTACGGCAGGCGGCTCGGGCTGGAAATATGTACAGGGTCAAGTTGACCGCGTAACCGCCGTTACAGGCGATTGGACACGCTTTGCATCAGGGCTTTGGTTGCAATCAGCAAATGTGCGCCGCTTTACGGCATCCGCCGCAGAAGCTGCCGCATTTGGCACGCTTTCCGACGGATGGTATGTAATGGGTGAGCTGGAAGACCGAATCATATGGAACTCCCCCGTTTTTAACGGCGTTACAGCAGAATTTGACGGCAACGAACTCATCGTAGGCATGGGAATACAAAACGAAATACCCCCCATTTTCCTACCCATTGGCGAAACGTTAATTGAACACATCCGCATTGGCACACACCGCGGCGCACCCGCCTATTTTATGACCCTGCGCGAAGGCGCACGCCTGGAGGGTTTTTATGCAGAGCATGAAAACGGACAATTACAGCTCGTACTACGCCGCCGCCGTCCGCTTACTGCCGGAAACTTTCCGCTGTACGGTTTTACCTTTGTACTGGACGCGGGGCACGGCGGAACAGACCCGGGCGCCGTAGGCATGATGGGCGGCGTTTATGCCGAAGCTCACATTGTAATGGACGTAACGTGGCTACTCGCCGAACGGCTGGAGATGTTGGGCGCAGATGTTCATCTGGTACGTGACGGACATTATAATGTAGAACTTGTAGACCGCAGCGACCTAAGCCGCGATGTAAAACCCGATATGTTTATCTCCATCCATTCCAACTCCACGGCGGAAACGACAAATGCTACCAATATCCACGGGCTAACGATGTGGTACCGCAACCCCAACGCACGCCCCGCAGCACAAACCTTCTTCGACCATATGCGTTATATTAACCCGCGCACCAACCGCGCCAACCATATAAACCAAGCCAATTTCCGCGTATGCCGCCCCGCGTGGACACCGTCAATACTGGTGGAACTCAGTTTTACCAACAATATCCACGACTTTGCATGGATGATTGACCCAAGAAGGCAAGTAGATATGGCATGGGGTATGGTTAATTCGATTTTGTTGTATTATCGGTGAGTAACATTTAATACCGCTCTGCTTGCGTGTCCCACATTTCCGTATACTTTCCTTTAGCGGCATACAGCGCGTCATGTGTGCCGCTTTCTATTATTTTTCCGTTTTCCATCACCAAAATGCGGTCGGCAATCCGTGCCGAGCCTAAGCGGTGGGTAACAAGAATTGCGGTCTTGTCGTGGGAATATTCCGAAAATTGTTTGTAGATTCGGGTTTCTTCCAGGGGGTCAATGGCGGCGGTGGGTTCGTCTAACACCACGAAATTGTGCTTTCGGTACATACCCCGTGCCATGGCAATACGCTGCCACTGCCCGCCGGATAACTCTACCCCGCCAAAATCGCGGCTTAACACGGTTTCCAACCCTTGGGGGAAAGTGGCGGTGTCGGTAACGTCTACCCCTGCAGCGGTGAGCTTTTCTATTACAGTGCGATTTACCGCATCTTCGTTTGCGTAGCGAGTATCGGAAAGCTGTAGCGCCATACCCTTTTCGCTACGCGTAAATTTTGTACCGTGGGTCATTTCCCCACCCGCGGCATAATCGCTGATGTACACATTCTCCGCCAAGGTAAACACGTATTGGATATACCCTTGAAATATCGCCGAGGTTTGGGAGAATAACGCGCTTTCCTGCGTATCTGCCGTATCGCAACCGCCAATGCTTACACTGCCTGTTTCCGGTTTGTATAAGCCCATAAGCAGCTTAACCAACGTGGTTTTACCACTGCCGTTTTCGCCCACCAGCGCAATGGTTTCCCCCTGCTTAATATGCAAGGAAACCCCATCCACGGCGACTTTGTCCGCTTTTGGGTATGAAAACGTAAGATTCTCGGCGATAATACCCTTTGCAAAATCGGGGGCATGTGTAGACATCGGTAAGTTTTCATCCATTTCTAATACATAAATAACGTTACGCGCCTTGCCAAGAATGCCGCTTACGTCCCGTTTTATTCTGGTGAATGCTTCCTCCAGCGCACCAAAAAGCATCCCGATAGACGCATACACCGCCGCAAACGCACCCACGGTAATGTACCCACCCGTAAGCGAGGTAAACAGCAACGCCATAATCCCCACCCACCCTGCGGCTTTTACAATGTTTAAGCCCAGCGTGATGGCGGCAATTTTCCTTTGCACGCTCCACTCCTTTTGCTGTAAAAGCGCCAGCGTGTCCATATACAGACGGCGGAAAAAATGAAAAACGCCAAATAGCCGTGTTTCTTTTGACTTCTCGCGGGAGATTAGCGCACCTTCGTAATGCTCAAAACGGCGGCGAATGGGCGCGGATTCCTTCTCCAGCTTATCCCACAGCTTGGCTTCTACGATTTGGCTTAGGGCAACGGGTACAAAAATAAGTGCAAGCGCCACCAATAATAACGGACGCATTGACCATAAATAAATACCCATCACCACGTAATACGTACCGTAGAAGAAAATAAAGTCGTTAAATGTCATTAGCAAATACGGGGTTTGCCAACACCCTTCCCCCGCTTTTTCAATATTATCCAGCACCTCTTTATCCTCGAAGGCTTGTGCGGGCAAGCGTCCAAATTTTTTATGCAATGCAGGTTTAAAAACCGCGCCGTCGGCTTTACGGTTATATAGATTACTTCCTATATAATTATGCACGCCGTTTAACACCTGCTGTATCACCATTACCAGCGCGACCCCCGCCGCGCCAAGATATACATACCGCAACGTTGCCCCCGCCCCTGCGAAGGCAAGGTCGGCAAGGGCATCGTATAAAATTTGATTAACGGGCGCGACAATACCCCAGGATGCGCCATGGGCAAGGGCAAGTAATAAGTACGCAAGGCAGGTGAAGGGCATCGTCTTCCATACCATGGGCAGTGTAACGCGCAGGACCTTCATCATGTGTACCACCCCCGCTGGCTTTCAAACATTTCGGCATAAGTACCCTTTTGTTGCATGAGGGTGTCGTGGTTGCCCTTTTCGGTTACTTTTCCGCGCTCCAGCACGTAAATTACGTCCGCCATTTTGGCGGAAGCCAAGCGATGGCTGATAAAAATCGTGGTAATACCCTTCGAAATTTGCTCAAACTGCGCGTATACCTGACTTTCTGCCACGGGGTCTAACGCGGCGGTGGGTTCGTCCAATATTTTAACGGCGGCAGGGGAAATAATGGCGCGGGCGAAAGCAAGGCGCTGCCATTCCCCGCCCGATAAATCCACCCCTGCGTCGTGAGTTTTCCCCAGCAAGGTATTTTTGCCGTCCTTCAGCGATTCCGCCTTTTGGTCAAAGCCCGATAGTTGCAAAGCGCGGTCAATTTCTTCCTCGGTTGTGCCGTTTGCCTTACCGATGGCGGCATTCTCTGCCACGGTTACATCGTATCGCACAAAATCTTGGAACAGGGCGCAAAACATGGCTTTAATATCGGGAATTGCCCATTGGCGCAACTCGATGCCATTTAACAAAATTTCACCTTCGTAATTATCGTACAGGCGGGTAATTAGCTTGGTGATTGTAGTTTTCCCCGCGCCATTAACGCCTACAAAGGAATAATGCCTGCCGCTTTCCAGCGTCATGCTTAAACCGTCGAGAATTAATTTTTCCGTACCGGGATATGTAAAAGAAACGTTGCGAAACTCCAGCCTTTCAAATTTTGGCGGATTTGCGGCAGGCAACGCGTCTGCGTCCTTGGTTTCCGTTAATTCAAGGAATTGGTTAAACTCCTTCAAATATTCCCGTTGGGTGGTAAATTGCTGAAAATGCCACGGCAACGACCAGCCCATATTATTTACCGTGGAAAACAACGCACCCAGCAGCGCGATATACAAGCCCACGCTCATACTGCCGCTTGCCACCGCAGGGGCAAGCATAAATAACGCCGCCGTGGACAATAGCCCAAGTAAAATCGACGCGCCCTTACTGCGCGCAAACCAGATTGCGTTAATGCGCAACTGCCATTTGCGCACCTCTTCAAAACCTGCGAAATATTTTTCCGTCATTTTCGGCGCGTAGCCAAACAGGTTGCGTTCCCCTGCGGGCTCTCGCCCTTGTACGTACCAGCCGATTGTACCTACTTGGCGGTCACGTTCGGTTTTATCCCGTCGCGCTTGGTAATTTTCTTTCCCGGCGCGAATGGATATGTAAAACATGGGGACGCTTAGCAAAATGAGCAGCGACCCCGCCAGCGGCGCATGGGTGATAAGGATAACGGCATACGCAATGGTTGTACCAAGCAACACGACAAAGCCCTGCATGGTTTGCAGCATACCGATTATTTGATGCTCGGGGTTTTCCCATACGCGATTTAACAAATCTACGGTTTCGGTATTTTCAAGGTGCTTGTATTCCAGCCGTGCGCGTTTTTCTACCAAGGGAACGCGCATTTTTAATGTTGCTTTCATCCAAGCCTTTGTACCCGTTAAATGAAACAACGGCCATACAATATAGCCGTATAATTGGAACACACCCAGCGCCACCAAGGGCAACACAATACGGGACGCGCTAAGCCCCTCCCCCACTACCAGCAGTGCCGTATCTATAAAATATGCCGTTACCAGTACGCTGACTGGCGCAATGGCAAGATTGATAACATCGCGCAATATACTCAACAGCGTATAAACAGGCGTTACCCGAAACGGCAATAACAACGCGCGTATGTATGTAAGCTTGCGGGAAAAATTCATCTCATGCAGTCCTTTCGGGGAAAGCTATGAAGCAATTACATTAATTGGATATAATCCCACATAACTGCCACTTCATCGGAATAACTTAACCAATGTCCCGTCCTTAAACTTTTCCGCCATGGGGTATGCCATCCTTCCCCCGCCTTTCTTATGTAAACTCATGTAAATAAATATGAAGCGCCGGACACGCACATATTGAACAATAGCAAATTATGTTTAAAATGTACATAGCTTGGGAAAAAATCCCCACCGAATACGCCAATGATTTATTAGCATCAGGTACCCCCCTGTCCGCTAATTACAAAGACCATGAAAACGTAATTACATAATTTGCCGTGTCATCTCATTTAATCTGTAGGAATAGTCAACGGCTTTCCATAACGGTTGCTCATACGCGCTACAAACCATTCAATAGTAAAATCGTCTGCTTCGCTATGAGAAAATGGACGTACAAATACAGACGGCACTATATCCGGTAAAATTCTAAAATCCGGCGGTTGTACTTCGTCATTTTGCATAAATTCAAGCAAGTCACGATATGCGGCGTGATACGCTTGTATTTCGCCTGTCAAAAACTCATAAATAATAACCGCTGAAAAAGGCGCAGTAACGGCAAAAGCACCACGCCCGCCGGGTTCTGCTGTAAATTCAATTTTGGCAGTTGTTCCGATAGCAAGCGTGGCAATGACTAATAATATTATTGCACGGTGTTTTATTTCTATATTGAAATTTATTTTCTTAACAGATATAGCCCACCCCAACCAATAAAAAGTATTTATAATTCCCAATATCCACACAGACATTTGAACAATATTCACATATCTATCAATTATATTAAAGCCATTACCATATATTAAAGGCACATATAACCCGCATATGAACATAAACGATAAAAGGCTTACCCATAGCGGGTATTTGAATTTCCAATCTTTGTTATCCAAAAGTTGATACAAAAAAGGTGAGATTAACAGCATGGTCAATAAAAACGGAACATTGACAGTTAAAAACATAGTCCAAAAACCATAGACAACAGAAACAAATGGCACGCCAAACATTGGAACATCTCCAAAATTACCCGGATTAGCTTGAACAAACGCCCTGCGTACCGCATGACCCGGTGCAAGTGCCGCAATTAGCGAACCCACAATTACAGGAATGAACGCGATTAGCATTGTATATTTTGCCGGATGTTTCTTTATAAATAAATACACCGTTGCTGTTATTCCTGTTAAAAAACATAGCATTGCAATAGGAATAGCCCCGCCTGCTGTTACAAAACCAAAAACACTTATTATTATTGCTGTAATTATCTTGGGTTTTCGTATGAATTTTAAGGTCAAAGTTAAAAGAATAAGGTACATTGAGAAAGTAAATGTATATAAANCCCCGCCATTAAACCACAAAAAGGAATCACGGCTATTTGACATAGTCTGTATGCATACCGCTAATGGTGGTATTGATATTGCCAACCATTGCCATCTGTTTGCACCAAGGCAATCACATAATAAAGTTTTTGAGAAAAAAAGCACAGAAAATATAAGCCCGAACAACAATATAAATGTACCAATAAAATAAAATTCTTCTCCAAATAAGCCGGGTTGCATTGTCATTAAAAAAACACCGGTATAAGTTCCCTGCCATGTTCTGTAAATACTTACCACATTATCCCACGCCACTTGTAAAACGGCGGGCAAAGACCCTGTTTCTCTCCAAGTTATAAAGGCTTGCTCACTAAATGCTAAATCATCAGCGGCGGCATGATTGAATAAAGATACAGTTAGAATTGGTAGAATCGAGAAGATGAAAACCGTCAAGGCAATAATAGCAAAAATTTTTGCATTAACAGGTTTTTTTTCCTGCATTGTAGCACCTCTTTCATTTATTTGTTAAACCATAAAGAGGACAAGACCAACATGAAAGAATACCTTTGTATTCAGCCTTGCAACCGAAAACACGGTCACGTGATTTTGTCTTAAAACCTGTAGGTTTTGAGAAAGCTCCCAATCGGATAATTATGTGTTAAAAATCCGATTGGGATTTTTTTGTGAAATTACCTAAAAGCCCGAAAAATAAAGTAAAATCTTGTGTTGCATTTTTTTACACAATATGCCATAATCACCCGCGAGCGTAGTTTCAAAACCTACACTTTATGAAACCTATGTATAATTTCCTACTCCTTCTCTTCCCCCTCTCATTTCCCGTAAACGTTGCCGTTGATACACGGCAATAACCGTAAATTTGCATAATTTTCTCCTTTTTTCCACAAAAAGCACGCCTAAATCGTCATTTAAGCGTGTCTTTGCATTCCAATTAAATAGGTTGTGTTTGCTGCACTACTGCCCACGGTTGGCGGGTTTACCGTTATTCCTATCGCATACACATCTGTACAGGCGGCTAATGCAAATCACCCAAAATAGGGGGAATTCGCATAATTG
>WQRX01000021.1 GCA_009786535.1 Defluviitaleaceae bacterium
CAACAGGTGTCTATCGGACTTGCGCAAATCTCGAGTGTTGTGCAGTCCAACTCTGCGGTGTCGGAAGAATCTGCCGCTGCTGCCGAGGAGCTTAACTCCCAGGCCGAGGTGCTTCGCCAACTCGTTGCCTACTTTAAGCTGTAGGCACTATGTAAAAAATGTGTTAAAGGGGCTGCTCAACGAGAATGAGCAGCCCCTTTTTTCATGCAATTACGAAGGTCTTTCTTGTTCATATAAAAGTACTGTGGCGTTGAAGTAATTATTTTCGTAGGAAATTTCTATATCGCCGTTGTATTTATTTGCGGCTTGTTTTATGTTTTTTAAGCCGTAGCCGTGTTCGCCTCGTTTGGTGGAAACGATTTGGCCGTCGCGCAGCGAAACCTCGCCGCTAAAGGAATTTTTGACGGTAACAAACAAGATGCCGCGGCTGTATTGTATGTCCAGTTGCAGTTTTTTTCCTGTGCTTTTTGCGAGGGCTTCCAGCGCATTATCAATGAGGTTGCCCATGATGATAGCAATGTCAGCGGCATCTATATTAATTTTTGGGGGGACGTTAATGTATAACTGCGGTTTTATATCGTTCACGTTACGCAGCTTGTAATTTATAATGCTGTCAAAGGCGATGTTGCCTGTGTTGCTAAATATTTCCGTATAATCTATGTCGCTGATTAGCCTGTCCAAATAGTGTCTGATATCGTCCGTCTTGTCGTGCTTTGCGTATTCTTTTAACGCGTATATGTGTAGCTTTGTGTCGTGTTTAAACGCGCGTGTTTTTTCCAACGATTCCTCCATAACCTGTAATTGGTTGGCGTAAATTGCGGCTTTTAATTTTTCGTTATAGGCGGCGGCGAGTAATGTTACCATTTCATTTACGTATTGTGTCATTGTGCCAATTTCGTCGCTGGGGGCGCTTGTAACGTCTATGGTTGCGTTAAATCCACCCTCGGCTACAGTTTTTACGCTTTTGGCAAGCCCGTCGAGGGGCTTTAGCCTACGCGTAATTAGTAAAATCATTATTGCGGCGGAAGAAAAAATGCCCAAAAACCCGATAATTACCATGGTAAAAATCATGCTGCGCGTGGCTGCGTCCGCTTCTTCGGTGGAAAAATGTACCGCCATCATGCCAATGGGGTTGCCCGCTACACCAAAAAAAGGCATGTAATAGCTGATTGCGCCCGCATTCCCTATTTTATGGCTTGCCATATACGAATTACCCTGCCCAATTACAATGCTTGCAATAGATTCGCTTGCGTAGGGTTCATATAAATAATTTGCGTATAATGCGGTCATTATCCGCTCGCGCCCGCGGTAAATGGAAACGGGCGTACCAAAAATGGCGGATAAATGGTTGACAAAATTTTCTGTGTTAAAGTGGAAAATGGGAGCGATTGTACCCAGCACCTCCTCTTGGTGAATGATGGGAACGGTGCAAAGAAGGCTCATGGGCAATGCTGCGGTAGAGGTAAAGGATGTGGTCGTTTTCCTGTGTTCGATGGCGTTGACGGCATTAATTAAGCCGTCTATATCGTTATAAAAATCTAAGTCGTGCAGCCTGGCGATGGTGCGCCCTTCAAAGTCGCGCACGGTAAAGCTGTCTACCCCAAAGGTAACAACAAGCTCTTGCAGGCGGTTAATAATAAGCGCGCGGTTGTGTGCGCGGTCTATACCTGCGTTCCATGCTTGTATGGCTACCAAAATTTCATAATCGCCTGCTACGGCATTGGCGACTATGTTTGTTTGCTGCTCCATTTGCGCGATATACGCCGCGGCGGCGCTAAGCGACGCTTGCGCCCGCTCCCATATTAAATCGTGTGCCATACGGCTTGCGATGTTGGACGAATATAAAACAACCGCAAGCACCACGGTAAATAAAATGGCGACGCTGGGAATGGTAAGTTTACTTTTTAGACTGTTTCTCATCTTACCCCAGCCCTTTTATTGCAAGGGGACATACGGAAATGCATTTCCAGCACAAACCGCCTTGCTGCGAACGGCCTTTTTTACACGAGTCCACATTAAAAAATTCGTCCCGATGGATGCCCCGCGCCCAGCGTTTTCCGCTGATTGCCTTCATGGGGCAAATGTTGGCACAGGCGGTACAATTGGGCGGGCATTGAGATTCGGTAATGGCTTCGTTGCATTCCAAGGGCGCGTTGGTGAGGACAACCGCCAAGCGCAACGCAGGACCAACCTGCCGCGTGGTGAGCATGGCACTGTTGCCAATCCAGCCCAGCCCGCCAAGGGTTGCTACGGTTTTGTCCGTAATTTCGCCCTTCAAATAGGTCTTGGTATTTGCCTTAAATTTGTGTTCCTTTAGGAATTTCACGCAGGCGGTTAGGTAACGCTCCAGCGGCTCGAAGGNATTGCCGCCGTGGACATTCACAAGCATGGGAGCGTTCCCATCGGGAATTTCCACCCCTTCACAGCAAAGGGGCTGCCCCACAACAATGCCCACGGGCAAGCTCTTGCGCGGTGCTTGCGGCAAGGGGGAAAGGTCGGCAATGCCGATAAGGGTACAGCCCTCGTTATGTAATAGTCGGGTTAGGGCTTGGGTTAACGTTGACATGGGGCGGCTCCTTTATGGATTAGAAATAATAATATAAGAATTACGCATATCATACATGGTTTTTCGTTGACTTTCAATTGAGATTCCCTGCACATTCTATATAATAGACGCACCCCGCTTCCCATTTTCCCATGAAAGGAGCGTTTTGCATGTTTCGCATTCTGGTAGTCGAAGACGATGTAAACACGCGCAAGCTGATGTGTGCGGTGTTAAAGCAGCAGGGCTTTGTACCGCTACAAGCCAAAGACGGCGACGCGGCACTTGCCGTAATGGAACGCGAACACATAGACCTTGTGGTGCTGGATTTAATGATGCCCAACATGGACGGCATAGCCCTAACACGGGCGCTGCGCGCCGCATGGAAGCACCTGCCTATTTTGATGGTAACGGCAAAGCAGGAAGCGGCAGACAAGCACATGGGCTTCCTTGCGGGTACGGACGATTATATGGTAAAGCCCGTAGACGAACAGGAAATGGTGCTTCGCATACGCGCATTGCTTCGGCGGTCGCAAATTGCCAGCGAGCAGAAGATTGAGCTTGGCGCGGTCACGCTGGATTATAACGGCTTTGCGGTGCGCGGTCATGGGCAAGAGGTGGTGCTTCCGCAAAAGGAATTTCAATTGCTGTTTAAGCTTATGGCGTACCCCGGCATGATTTTTACGCGTATTCAGCTTATGGAAGAAATTTGGGGGCTGGAGGAAGACACCAGCGACCATACCCTTAACGTACATATCAGCCGCCTGCGCGAACGCTTCAGCGGGTGGAAGGAATTTGAAATTGCCACCATTCGCGGAGTGGGGTATAAGGGCATACGCAGCATATGAAGCAGAAGGGGCGGTGGGGCTTAGCAGCGTTGCTGGTTTTCTATGTATTCTTAATGATGCTTGCCGCCATGCTGCTTGCGGGTATTTTGGTAATGATTTTTAATCGGCTGGGCATTCCCCTGTGGGTGCATGAAGCAGACGCAGATTTTCGCCCTATTGGGTTGCTTGCAGGCATGACGGTGCTTTCTATCGGCATTGGTACGGCAATGGCGTCGTTTTTTAGCCGCCATGCCTTGCGCCCCATTCGCCGCTTGGTAGAAGCCATGCGAAAAGTCGCACAGGGCGACTTCACCGTACGCGCGGAAGGCAAGGACAGTATTCACGAACTGGAAGACCTGTACACAAGCTTCAACCAAATGACGCGGGAGCTTTCCTCTACCCAAACCTTGCGCAATGATTTTATTAACAATTTTTCCCATGAATTTAAGACGCCTATCGTTTCTATCCGCGGCTTTGCAAAATTGTTAAAGGAAGGGGATTTGACGGAAGCCGAAAGGCAGGAATACCTGGAAATTATTATTGCCGAAAGTCAGCGCCTATCCGCCCTCGCCACCAATGTATTAAACCTGTCGAAGTACGAAGCCATGGAAATTGTAGCAAAAAAAGAAGCCTTCCGCTTGGACGAGCAGCTGCGCCGCACCATTGCAATGACCGAACCCCTGTGGGCGGAAAAATCGCTGAACATGGACATTGCGCTGGAAGAAGTCACCTTTAACGGTAATGCCGACCTTATCCAGCAGGCGTGGCTTAACCTCATTGATAATGCCATCAAATTTTCCCCGATTGGGGGCAGGTGTATTATGCGGCTAATACACCTGCACGGCAAAGTGCGCTTTACCCTGCAGGACGAAGGCGAAGGTATGGACGAAGAAACCCAAGGGCATATCTTCGATAAATTTTACCAAGGCGACGCCTCACACAGCCGTACAGGCAATGGGCTGGGCTTGCCCATGGTGCGCCGAATTGTAGAATTACACGGCGGAGGCATTTACGTAAAAAGCGCCCCCAACGAAGGAAGCGCCTTTGAAGTGATATTGCCCATGTAACATATTTACAACCGTACATAAATATGGTACTTTTGCGTACCATGGAACACATTCAAATTTTTACCAACAACCCTGCGGTACGCGCGGCGTACCCTGATACGGTTTACTGGGTAGATGGCGCTGTCGCCGACGTTTTTACCGCCGTGCGTGATGCGGTGCATACGGGAGCAAAAGTACTGAGCCACCCGCTAAGCGGAAGCATTAAGCCGTGGCAAAGTCCGTATAAGAGCATCGCCGTTTCCCGCAGTGCAGGAGCGCTGTGCTTCGGCTCATTGCAGCGTATAGAATCCGCCATTGCGGCGTTAAATAAAGGCACCCAAGCCGTATCTGCTTTATCCGAATCGGTGTTAGAAGATTTCCAAATCATAGACCTGGATTTAATCAAAAATGTAAGCGATAATCCGCGCTAAAGCGCGAATTACGCGCAGGAGCGTGGTAAAATGGTATATGACATTCTTATCGTAGGCGCGGGGCCCGGCGGGCTAACCGCAGGTATGTACGGCAGCCGTGCAAAGCTAAGCACCGCCATAATCGAAAAAGGCAAGGCGGGCGGGCAAGCCGCCACCACAACGGAGATGGAAAACTACCCCGGCTTCTTCCGCGAAACGACAGGTCCCGGTGTAATGGGCGAGTTTGAGGCACATGCAAAGCAATTTGGCACGGTTTTTTTGAAGGGGAATGTGACCGAGGTTTCGCTGGAAGGCGAGGTAAAATCCGTCACTACTTCCGCGGGCGAAACCTACCAAGCCCGCGCAATTATCCTGGCTCCGGGTGCCGAGCCGCGTACCATTGGCGTACCCGGCGAGGGCAAGCTGCGCGGTAAGGGCGTGAGCTATTGCGCAACCTGCGACGCGGATTTCTTTGAAGAACTGGACGTGGTTGTCATTGGCAGCGGCGACGCGGCAATAGAAGAAGCGATGTACCTCACTAAATTTGTAGAATCTGTGACTATCGTAGTTATCCATGACGAGGGTATTCTGGACTGCAACAAGCGCAGTGCGCAAAAAGCCTTCGAAAACTCCAAATTCAAGTGGGTGTGGAACAGCACCGTAGAGGAAATTCAAGGCGACGAAATGGTGGAGGGCGTACTGGTAAAAAATATCCGCACAGGCGAAAAGCGGGTGCTGGAGGTAAACGGCGTCTTTGTTTTCATTGGCGCGCAGCCGAAGACGGATTTCCTAAAGGGCAAAATTACGCTGGATGAGTGGGGCTATATCCCCACATCCGAAAAAATGGAAACCAATATTGCGGGCGTGTATGCCGTGGGCGATGCGCGGGCAAAATATTTACGCCAAGTGGTCACCGCCGCCGCTGATGGGGCAATTGCCGCTTGCGCGGCGGAAAAATTTCTGGAAGGTCACGTAGAAGGGCGCTTAACACGCGAAGATATAGAAAACCTTACGAAGGGAGCAAAATAATGATTGAATTAAACAAAGAAAATTTTGAAGCCGAGGTATTACAAGCAGAGGGCTTAGTGTTCGTTGACTTTTGGAGCGAAAAGTGCGAGCCCTGCATGGCACTCATGCCCGAGGTTATCGCCTTTGCAGAAAAAAATGCGGGTAAGGCGAAATTTTGCAAGCTGGACACGGCGGGCAACAAGCGCCTTGCCATCAGCCAGAAGGTAATGGGCATACCCACGCTGGTTTTTTACAAAAACGGCGAGAAGGTTCACACCTTTGATGCGGGCATGATTGACAGTGGGGGCATTGCCGCCGTGCAGAAAAAGTTGGATGAGTTGGTTTAATGTCCAAAAGGAGGCATTCATATGCGTTTAGAAATCGGCGAAATTAAAATTAACGACGTGCAATTTGGTGCGGTAACCGAGGTTAAAAGCGGTACGCTTCACATTAACAAGGACGAACTGGCGAAGGTCACAGGGGCAGACGAGCGGATAAAATCCGTTGAAGTATTCCTTGCGCGACCGGGCGAATCGGTGCGGATTATCCCTGTAAAGGACGTCATTGAACCGCGGGTGAAGGTAGACTGCGATAGCGGCAAGGTCGTTAAAGGGGGTATTTTCCCCGGCTTTATGGCGGACGTTACACAGGTGGGCGAAGGGCGTACTCACGTACTAAAGGGCGCGGCGGTAGTAACTACGGGCAAAATCGTGGGCTTCCAAGAAGGCATTATTGATATGTGCGGCGCGGGTGCGGAGTATACGCCCTTTTCGCAGACACAAAACGTGGTGCTTAAAATCGAACCCATTGACGGTATCAAGCAGCATGAGCATGAAGTAGTTGTACGGCTTGCGGGCTTCCGCGCGGCAAATTATTTGGGCGAAGCGGGCAAAAATGTAAGACCCGATACGGAAAAGGTGTACGAAACGCTGCCCCTGCTTCAACAGGCGGCACAGTACCCCCATTTGCCCAAAGTGGCGTATGTATACATGCTGCAAACCCAAGGCTTGCTGCACAACACCTTCTACTACGGCGTGGACGTGCGGCAAATTGTACCCACCTTCATGTACCCGACGGAAATTATGGACGGCGCAATTGTAAGCGGAAACTGCGTTTCGGCGTGTGATAAAAACCCCACCTACATTCATGCCAACAATCCCGTAATCGAGGACCTGTACGCAGAACATGGCAAAACCATCAACTTCCTTGGCTGTGTTATCACCAACGAAAACGTGACGCTGGCAGACAAGGAGCGCTCCTCTAACATGACGGCGAAGCTTATCGAATTTTTGGGCGCGGAAGCGGTCATTATCTCGGAAGAAGGCTTCGGCAACCCCGATGCGGACTTGGTAATGAATTGCAACAAAATAGAAGCCAAGGGCATTAAAACCGTATTAATCACCGATGAATACGCGGGGCAGGACGGTGCGTCCCAGTCCCTAGCCGATTCTACCCCCTTGGGGAATGCTTGTGTAACGGCGGGCAATGCCAACCAAGTTATCACCATGCCGCCCATGCAAACCGTCATCGGCTACCCCGAAGTCGCCCACGTAATCGCAGGCGGCTGGGAAGGGTCACTTGCCCCCGACGGCAGCATTACGGCAGAAATTCAAGTAATCATCGGCGCAACCAATGAACTGGGCTTTGGCAAGCTAAGCGCAAAAGCGGTGTAAATGCAACGCAATGTAATACTACTGTAAATATGAAATGATTGTAACCCAAACGTAACAAGAACATATTTCCAGTATAATCTTACCTTCCAAGGAAAACCTGTAAATGTTACCAATGGCAAAAAATTGGTATAACAAATTACAGGTTTTTTTGCGACAATTTTTAGCTAATGCTAAAAATTACGCGTAGGAGGCGTACATGCACAGCAGCAAGGTGGAGATTTGCGGCGTAAATACGGCTAAGCTGCCGATTTTGAAGGGGGACGAGAAGCGCGCATTGTTTGAGCGTATCAATGAGGGCGACGAAGAAGCGCGGGAGCAATATATTTTTGGCAATTTGCGCTTGGTGCTTAGCATTATCCAGCGCTTTAATAATCGGGGCGAGAACGCAGACGACATTTTTCAAGTGGGCTGCATTGGGCTGATTAAAGCGATAGATAATTTTGACACGGGGCAGGGGGTGCAGTTTTCTACCTATGCTGTACCGATGATAATTGGGGAAATTAGGCGGTATTTAAGGGATAACAATACGATACGGGTGAGCCGTTCGCTGCGGGATATTGCATACAAGGCATTGGGCGTAAAGGAAAAATTGACCACGCAAAACGCGAAGGAGCCTGATATAGAAGAAATTGCACGGGAGATGGGACTTCCCAAAGAGGACGTGCAGCTGGCGCTGGACGCGATACAAGACCCCGTTTCGTTGTTCGAGCCTGTGTACCACGACGGGGTAGACGCGATTTTCGTAATGGACCAAGTGAGTGATGAGAAAAATACAGATAATCGCTGGCTGGAGGATTTGTCGCTGAGCGAGGCGCTTAAACGCTTGGGTGAGCGGGAAAAAACGATAGTAAACATGCGGTTTTATGACGGAAAAACCCAAATGGAAGTGGCAGACGAGATAGGCATTTCTCAAGCACAGGTGTCGCGGTTGGAAAAGAATGCGCTAAAGAGTATGAAGAAATATATTTGCTAACACCAATGCATAGCATTTTTACAATACATGTGATATAGTGCGCACACGGCAAAGCCGTAAAGACGATTCACATTTAACGAAACAGGAGGCGAATTGAAATGGAAGTATTGCGCGTATCATCTAAGTCCGAACCCAAGTCGGTAGCGGGGGCGATTGCCGCCATTCTGCGTAACGACCAACCCGTGGAAATTAACGCCATTGGCGCCGCCGCGGTTAACCAGGTGGTAAAAAGCATTGCCGTAGCGCGTGGCTACGTAGCCCCCAACGGAATTGACCTTGTATGCATTCCCGCCTTTTCGCAATTAGAAGTGGACGGGCAGGAGAAAACGTCGATTAAATTTATTGTGGAGAAGCGGTAATCGTAATTACGTAGTTTACGAAGCAATTATCGCGGCTCCCAATGCAAACGAGTAAAGCAGTACCTCTTTCACATCCTTGGCCGTTGCCTGTGCAACGGCTTTTTTGTATATATCCAACTGGGTACGGTGGCGGTTTATAAGGTCGGTCTCGGTGGTATGTAACGCATGGTCGGATTTAAAGTCGATAAGCACAATTTTCCCGTCCTCTTCGAAGTAGGCGTCGATAATGCCGTGAATGAGAATCTTCTCATTCGTATGTGCGTGATTGGGGAAAATTTCGCTTGCGTTTTCCGCCATCACGAAGGGCATTTCGCGGTACAGTTTGGGTGCGTTGCGAATGCGCTCGCCCAGCGGGGACGTGGCAAGGGTAAGGATTTTTGCGCGGTCTATGCGGTGGGCTTCCTCGGGGGTGAGCAAGTTTTTTTCTTGCAAATCAATGATAAGGGCTTCCACGGCTTCGGGGGTTTTGTGCAGGTGATAGTCCATATGCTCGGTGATGGCGTGCAAAATTGAACCCATGCGCATTGCGGTTAGCCCTTGCTCGGCGCGGATAAATGCGGGCGGGTCAAATACAGGGGGCATTGTGTCGGGCACGGTGGCAGAATCCGGTGTTAGGTCGCTTGCGTACAGGCGCTTAATTTCGGAAATAGATAACTTTGAAGGTAATGCGGGGGCGGCTTCCAACAACGGGAGCGCTTGTGTTTGCATTGCGGGGGCTTGTGTTTGCATTGTGAGGGCAATTTCTTGATACGCCGCAATGCCGTCCCGCTTGTGAATATGCAAGCACACCGCCGATGCTTCGGGACTGCGTAAGATGCAGGGCATTAGCCAATCAAGATAACGCGCAGCGGCGCGGCGGTAGTAGGTTGGGAGCGTTCCCGCCGGGGTTTGGGCGGCGTCCTGCCATTTTTCTTGCTCGCGCTCGTAGCTTTTGCACCGTGCAGTAAGGATAAGCTTTTGCATTGCGCGCGTCATTGCCACATACAGGCAGCGCATTTCTTCGGAAAGATTCTCCCTGCGGGTTAAACGCTGCAGGCTAAAACGGGGCAGCGTATTCGAAATGGTGCGTAAATGCGTGTCTGTATATTGTGCGCCAATGCCGCTTTCGCTGTGCAAAATTAGGGGCTGGCGCTCGTCTTCTACGTTAAACTTGCGCCCAAGAAAGCTCGCAAATACGATGGGGAACTCCAAGCCCTTCGACTTGTGTATGCTCATAAGGCGAAGTACATTTTCGCCCGCCGTTTCGGTTGCGGCGTTAATGCGGTCGGAAGCGTCTGTCGCGTGTAAACGCTGTATATAACGCGTGAAGTGGAAAAGCCCCGTTAGCCGCGTTTCCTCGAACGCCATTGCCCGTTCCATGAGCAATTGCAAATTGGCGGCACGCACCGCACCGCCCGACATAGCACCGACATGGGCGGGCAGCTGCGTGGTGTCGTACACCAAACCAATTAAACGGCTAATGGGCAAATGCGCCGCCGCCCCGCGAAAACGCGTCAGGTCACTACGGAAGCGGGCAAGCTTTTCTTCCAATTCAACGGCTTGGGGCATTTGCACACAGTCGTAGAAATCTGCATTCTTATTACCCTCGCGCAGGATTAACAATTCGTCTGCATTCACGCCGTACACGGGGGAAAACAAGACGGCAATCAAATCAATGTCCTGCCGCGGGTTGTCGATAACACGCAAAAAGGAAAGGGCAACCTTTACTTCCCATTGGTCAAAAAACGCGGCGCCCATATCCGCTATTGCGGGAATACCACACGCCTTTAGCGTTTCAATCACCGTCGGCGCAAGGGTGTTTACGCTGCGCGCAAGAATTACCATATCGGATAGACGGCACTTTCTGTATGCGCCTAAAGAAGCGTCCCAAATTTCCTGCGTTTCCAGCATTTCATGCACACGCTTAGCGATTAACCGTGCTTCGTTTTGTAATGGGGACGCGGCTTCCTCACTTTCGTCGCCTTGTTGCTGCTCTTCGTTTTGCGCTTCGTCCTCTTCATCTAATATGTCCAGGATAACGCGCCCGTCCCCGTTCACCCATGGGGGATAGTCCGCCCCCGGTTTAAGCGAAGCCGCATCATCATACGCTACTTCCCCCACGTCCTTGCACATGATTTGCGAGAAGAAAAAATTAATCCCATCCAAAACCTCGCCCCTGCTCCTAAAGTTTTGCGATAAGTCAATCCTTTCAACATTTTCAAGCCCTTCATATTTCCGCAAAAACAACTGCGGGTTTGCGCGTCTAAAACGGTAAATGCTCTGCTTCACATCGCCCACCATAAAACGGCGTTCGCATACGGCGGATAAAATCAGCTCCTGTATTTCGTTTGCGTCTTGGTACTCGTCGATTAGCACCTCGCGGTACTTGCGCCGCAGGGCAAGCGCCGCAGGGCTTGGCGTCATATCCGCAGGACCGTTCGGGTACAAAACGCGAATGGCAAAATGCTCCAGGTCGGAAAAATCGAGCAAATTGCGGGCGCGTTTTTCCTCTGCATACGCCTGTGCAAAACGCGCGGCAAGCCCCATTAACGCATTAACGCGTGGTGCAAGGGCGGCAATATCGTCACGCATTTTATCCGGCGGCGCAAAAAAAATCCCCTTAAATAAATCGTCTACGGCTTTTTTTACACCCTTGCTGCGTAAGCGCTGGGCGCGCTCTTTTAGGGCAGGGTCTACTTCATCTTTTTTGCCAATGGCGGGTAGCCGCCCCCACGTGACTGTATTAACCGCATGATACAGTTCCTCAAATTCGCCGTTTATGCCCGCACAAAAACGGCGCAGCATTTCCTCATCCTGCTCGATGCGTTCTATGTATTTTTCCGGCCCGTTGGGAAGCATACACACCTCGCGGGCGCGTTTTAGACTTTCCAGCGCACCTGTTAGCCCTTGGGCAAGTTCCTCCCGCGCCACGTTCGCCCATGGGCTGCTTCCAATATCCTGCACCCCGTCATAGACCCCGGCATAACGCTGCGCGGCGGCTTGCGGAAAGGGGTCGCTCTCCAAAAACTCATACAATTTACGTACCAGCGTATCTAGCCGTGTGTCGCCGGTTTTGCCGCCAAAAACGTCCGCAAGGTCGATAAAGCCCGCGTCCTCGGCTTGGTACATTGCTTCAAAAAGCTCGTCCATCACCTGCACCTTAATAAGCCCAAGTTCCGCGTCGTCCCCCACGCGGAAGGCAGGGTCCAGCCCCACCTGCTGAAAATGCGCCTTAACCAACTTGCGGCAAAATGCATGTATGGTAGAAATATCCGCACCGGGTAACAATGCAAGCTGGCGGGGAAAATGCCCTTCTTGCAAGCGCTCGGTTACCTTGTCCTTCATACCCGCCGCCGCCGCCTCGGTAAACGTTACCACCAGCAGCCGCTCCAACCCGTAGCCCGATTCAATATGGCGCATAATGCGCGCCGTAAGCACCGCCGTTTTGCCCGAACCCGCCGCCGCGCTCACCAATATTTGCGGCGCGTCGCAGTCGATGGCGGCTTGCTGGGCAGGGGTAAACGAAATTTGTGCGGACATGGATAGCTCCTTTATGACATATGGGTTATGTCATGATAAAAATATAAGTTCCCCCGGTACATCACGCTCCGCTACGGCAAGCCGGCGCACCTTTACCTCATGCCCGTCCAGTACGCGAAGTACGGTGTCATAGGCGAGCATTGGGCGGTTATTTTCCTCGCTTAAATGGGCGAGCAACACATGGGGGCGCAGGTGCGAAGCAAGACCGCCGCAAATATCGGCAAGCAAAACCCCACAAGCGGCATTGGATAAATGCCCTCTGGCACTCAGTACACGCTGTTTTAAACTAATGTGGTAGCGTCCGTTTTTCACCATTTCAATGTCGTGGTTACTTTCTATGTACATGAGGCCTGCGCCCTGCATATGGGTGCGTATCGTGTCCGTTGCTTCTCCTAGGTCAGTGGCTATTGCAATTTTTTCTTCCCCCGCTTGCAGGGTATACCCCACGGGTTGGGACGCATCGTGCGGTATGTCGAAGGCGGTAATTTTAACATCGCCAATGGTAAAAGGTTGATTGGGTTCCACATGCTTAACTAATTCCTCAGGCATTGGACCAATTGTGCCGTGACGTAAAAAATAACGCCACGTTAACGGCGTCGCATATACAGGCACTTTAAAACGGCGGGCGGCAATGCCCAAGCCGCGCACATGGTCGGAATGCTCGTGCGTTACAAGAATGCCGCTTAACTTGGGAACGGCAAAACGCTCAATGCCTGCGGCAATTTTCTTCCCGCTTATGCCCGCGTCTATGAGAAAATGCTCCCCGCCCAAGCCCGCGTAGGCGCAGTTTCCGCTGCTTCCGCTTGCAATTGTACCAAAACGGGTGTTCATTAGTTATGCCCCACGCGCCGTATATCTGCCCCCAAAGCGCGGAATTTTTCTTCGAACGCTTCGTAACCCCTGTCAAGGTGGCGGATATTACCGATACGTACTTCCCCATCGGCAGCAAGCCCTGCAAGCACCAACGCCGCCCCTGCACGCAAATCGGTTGCGCTTACCTCGCCCCCGCGGAAAAGGCATGAGCCGTCGGTAGTTGCTGCGCGACCTTCTACCTTAAAATTTGCGCCAAGTTTATTTAATTCTTCCACATAACGGAAACGATTATCAAAAATCGTTTCCGTTATTTTACTTTTGCCCTTTACCGTGCATAAAAGGGTGGAAATTTGTGGCTGCAAATCTGTAGGAAAGCCGGGATACCCCGAGGTACGCACCACACTTGCCTTTAGCGGCGCGTCCGCCCACACGCGGATAAAGTCCAAATCTTCCTCTACTTTGCAATTCATATCCTTGAGTTTATGCGTGAGGGACTCCATATGGCGGGGAATTACATTTTCCACCGTAATGTCGCCGCCCGTTATTGCAGCGGCTATCATATAAGTGCCTGTTTCAATTGGGTCGGGGATAACGGTGTACTCGCCGCCGCCCAATTCGCGCACGCCTGCGATGCGCAGCGTATCTGTACCCGCACCTTTAATGCGCGCGCCCAATTTATTTAAAAAGTTAGCAGTATCAACCACGTGGGGTTCTTTGGCGGCGTTGTCAATAATGGTATTGCCTTCTGCAAAAACGGCAGCCATCATAATATTGATGGTCGCACCCACGCTTGGGCTGTCCAAATAAATATCCGCGCCTACCAGCTTATCCGCCTTAACGCGGATTACTTCATCATCTTGGTAGGTTTCCGCCCCCAGCGCTTCGAAGCCTTTTAAATGATAGTCAATGGTGCGCCCGCCTACATTTAAATCACAACCGCCGGGTACAGGCACCTCCGCCTCGCCGAAACGCCCTAAAAGCACACCAAGCAAATAATAAGAAGCCCGCATAAATCTGGCTTCATCCTTGCCTATTTTAAATAGTGTGATATTGCGAGCATCTATTTCCATGGTATGCGCGTCGTGTAATTTGCACTTAGCGCCCAAATTAGTAATCGCCTTACGCAAAGAAACTACGTCTTCTATATTGGGAAGATTATCAATAATACAAATACCGTTTGCGGCAAGCGCCGCGGGAATAATTGCAACAGCGGCATTTTTAGCACCGCTGATTTGTACTTTACCTTGCAAGGGCCTGCGCCCATTTATCACAATTTGCTCCATGCGTAGAAACACTTCCCCCAGCCGATAAATGAAGTCCACTATATACCAAAAAAGGGACGCACACAACATGTTTTTTACAGTTGCATAACAATTTTTAACAAATCGTTATTTGTATAGTATTTAACGCCGACATTCATTATAATAAGGATAGTCGATTTTAAATGAACAGAGGTCGCCTTAAAGGGCATTCATAGCGAAAGGATGATTACATGCGCAAGAATTTACCGGCTAGAGTTATCGCATTTGCTTTGGCGCTGGTTTTTTTATTTCCCACAGGAGTATCTGCAAGGGTTGACCGCTTTATCCTTACCGACCCTGTACGCAATACATACACAGGGCGGCCCAACACGCTGCCCATGATAAGCGGCTTAGCCTTCACCGATATGCCGCCAAGCGGCGATGCACGCGACGCAATTGTACGCAGCGGTGCGCTGGGTTCGTTTATGCCGCAGGGCGGCGCATTCCGCCCCAATGCGCCCGTTACAAGGGGCGAAGCAATTGCCTATATCGTCCGCGCCGCAGGTTTTTCGGACGAAGCGCGGGAGCGCGTAGCAACCACCGCACCCACCTTGCCCGAAGGCTCTAACCTTGCGCTGGCAGTGACCTTCAGCTACATGGTACAAGCGCGGGAAATGGGAATGTTAACCGCTGCAGAATATAACGATGCATTAGCCGCCCTTGAGCAACCCGCCCTTGGCGCACTTTTCCCCGGTTTGCCCGGGCAACCGCAGGAAAATGTCCCCGCACCCATTCCCTTCCACGCCGCCCCCGCCACCCGCGAGGAAATTGCCTACTGGGTGTACCAAGCCTTCGATTACGCCCTTTCAGGCATATGGGAACGCCCTGTTCACCAACCCGGACCTTCCATTTACGTGTATACCGACCGCAATAATATTTCCCCCGAGCGCTATGCCGCCGTAAGCGCAATGGTGCGCAACGGCGTAATGGTGAGCACCGCAGGTACAACCATTTTTAACCCGCAGGGAACGCTCCCGCGCATTTTTATGGCGTCGCTTATCCGCAATTTAGATACAATGCACTTCGAAGTGCTTGGGCTGGAACGCCACACAGGTACGGTGGCGGAAATTCAGCAAGAGCAATTTGTGGACACCTTAACAGGGCAAAGCTGGCATAACGTATTTATTCGCCGTGCCGACGGCGGGGTAGATGTATTGCGCTCTACCCAACGGGTTAGCCCTTCCCCCCAAGATGGTCCGCTAGATGTAGTAGTACTGCGCAACGGCATGGTAATGGGGCTTGCGGGCTTGCAAATCGGCGACCAAATTGAATACATTACCCACCCCGAGTCAGACACAATCTGGTATGTACGTGTACTGGGCGAGCTTGCTATGCAAAACTTCGTAGGGCGCTTACAGCGCGTAAATATCGAGGACGGCACAATGACATTTACCGACCCCAACGGTCGCAGTGTGACCTTTCCCATGATTTACGGCATGTACGGGCTTAACAATGACGGCGTTCCCTTTGTGCGCTTTGGGCATATATCCCGTGCGGTAGATACAATGCCGCTGGGTTCATTTTATACCGTTACACTAATTAACAATGTAGTATCGGATATCGAATTCCTGGGCGACCCCGTGCTGTATATGGAAATACGCGGCGTAGTAGTGGAAAACAACCCGCAAATGGGCTTTATCACCATCATAGATGAAAGCCGCCGCGAGCGCACCTTCAACTACATTCCCAATACCCTGCGGGTGCAAAGGCGCGACTTCTACGACATGCGTGAAGCAGGCTGGAACATGACACAACTCTTACAAGATATAAGTGAAATTATCCCCGGCGACATCGTAAGCTTCCGTACCGCAACAGACGACCCGCTGCGTATTACGCATATTAGTGCCGCGGCGCAAACCACCACGCGCTACGGGCGGATTTTAGAATTCCGTCCCATGGGCGGTTCATATGAAATGTTAATGGAATTCCCCAACGGGCAAACAGGTTGGTTTACCGTAGTAAACGGCATTCTGGTGCTGGAACACGGGCGTCCTGTACCCGCCAACCGCATTCAAGTAGGCGACTGGGCGCAAATCCGCGTAAACCAAGCGCTGTTAGGACCCGGTGTTATGATGGAGTCCGTGCTGGAAGTGGCATTAGACGGCGGCGGGCATCATATAAACACAATTGTAATGGGGCAGCTTTCCCGCTTTACCCCTGCGCAAAATCAATTGCAAATTGCCAACGCCACCGAACTAACCCCCGAGGGCTGGCGCAACCATCAGCCGCTTGCCATGTACAACATCGGCGGGTCAAATGTGCGCTATTTCTTTGATGGGCGCGAAGTGACGTTAAGCTTCCTTAACCGTTATTTGCAGCGCGGAAGCGGCACGGTATACATCGCGATGGAAAATAACTTCGCAGGCGAACGCATTGCCATGGTAAGTGTACGCTCCGGGCGCGACGAGTTGCTTCAACCCGAATCGGTATTATCCGCCGCCGCAGGTACGTTTAATCTGCTGGGCATTTCGGGCAATATTGAAACGGATGCGGGTACAATTGTTGTACGCAACGGGCGTTTAGTTGACCCCACACAAATACAGGCAGACGATTGGGCACGGGTTGCGTTAAACGGGCATAATACCGCTGCCGTAGTTGATATTTCGCAGGCGCCGTCCCACGAGGGCGTGCAAATTGTGCGCGGGCGCGTTACCCGCGTATGGCCGCACCAAAGCTTCCGCGTGGAAACGATGAGTACCTTTGACGGCTTGCGCTGGCATTACACGCCCATACCCCGCGAGTTTACCATCGACCATGATACAATTTTCCTGTTAGACGGCGGCGTTGGTTCAATCAACGACTTCATCGGTTTTACTCCGGACTCCGTCGTAGGGCAAGTATTTAACGTTATCGTAGAAGGCGGACGCGCCGCGTTTGTTATCGAAATGCCGTTTACCGAGCCGTTCCCGTCGTTGCCCAATGCACCGGGGCACCTTACCCTGCGCGGTACCATTTGGGACGCCGACGGCGATAGCTTAGACCTGCGCGATGTAAGTGTACTAAACCCGCGCACGGGCGCGTGGGTACCCATCAGCCTTGTTGATGCGTCGGGTACGGTGGCAATACAGGAAAATCCCATCATCATAGACCGCGACCGCATGGTAAGCGCAAACCATTTACGCGCGGGGCAACAGATACGTGTGCTAACCAATACACCGCTAAACACCGTGACCATTGGAAGCGGGTTGGAAGCGGAAGGATTTATTATAATCGTAGAAAATTAGGGGGAAGGTCAAGTGATTAAAAAGATTAAAACCGTGGGGCTTTGCCTCACACCCCATGAACTTTTTGAAAAAAGTTCGACAAAAACTTTGACATGCGCCGGGTCTGCTTGGGGGCGCGTAGCCCCCAAGATTCTTCTTTTAACCCTGCTTTTCGCTTTCTTGCCCATGCCCGTTTACGCCCGCATCGGCGACCTTGGCTTCTTTGGCGGAATATCGCAAGGGCGGAGATTGCCGCATACGACGGAAACGATTATTTTCCAGCAGGGTAACGGACGCAATACAAGGGCGGCTACGCTGGACGTAAATTATCAGGAGCTGATATTTTTTGGCGGGCGCCCCATGCAGTTTGACGGCGTTATGATTATTACGAATAATGCGCCCGCGCATATTGCAAACAGCGCAACGCTTATAAATGCGCCCGCCAATATACCGCGCTCGGGCGTGTTTACTAAGCGGTATCAAGTGCTTCCCACCGATGCAACGGCAGAGGACGTAAGCATAGAGCGTAATATGAATTTTAACGTAGAATACCGCGTGATAGACAATCAAGTAATTTACACCTACCGCATCGTACGCAGCAGTTGGAGCGAAGAAATTACCACCCCCAACGGCGTGTACGTGCTGGATAACATGCGTTCGCACATCGGCATTAGCGTAATCGAGGACAGAACACCCGGGGTTAATTACTATCGCGGTAATGTGTGGGCGCGGCTATATTACATCGGTCCCGGCGATACACTGGTAATTGTAGAGCAAGAAGGCGAATTCCATGGCTTTTACAGCGCGTGGGCAGCGACCGAAACCCACCGCACCAACGTAACCATTTGGTATGGCGATGACTGGGCACTTAACTATCAAATTCGCCCAAGCGTAACGGTAAATAACGTAATGCGCTGGGCACAAAACGAGCCAACGGCGATTAGCTTTGTGGGCAATTTCCAAGAAGTAATGCAAACCTTTGCGGGCTTGCGCTACGATATTTTTGCCCCCGTACCCCATTTCATGTGGGACGAACCGTTGACCGGCTCTTCCAGTTTGCACCACCCCAATACTTTCGAACAGTTGCCCGCCGCGAATATGGACTTTTTGCGCGGTAATGCGGCAGAAGATGATATTCACCGCCTATTCGCCATGGAAGTATTAACAGGGCCGCCCACCAATTTTGTCCCGGGGCAAATCATTACCCGCGGGCAATTTATGACGGCGCTGGCACGCGCAATACGCTTACCGACCGCCGACCCGCCCCGTGTTACCCGCAACCGCGAACCCGCGCCCTTATTCAGCGACGTAACCATTCACCGCCCCGAATGGCGCTACATCGACGCGATTGTACGCGAGGGCGTGGCACATGGGCGCGCCGATGGCAGCTTCCATTTCGATTACGCCATCACCCGTCAAGAAGCCTTTGCCACCATTGTACGCGCACTGGGGCTGGAAACTATGGGCATGTTGCCTACTGTTGTTTCCCCCTTTGCCGATAGCGATGCCATTGCAAGCTGGGCGATACGCGAAGTAAATATCGCTTACACCTTAGGACTAATCGAACCCGACGGCGCGGGCAATATTCGCCCCACCGACCCTATTTCCAAAGGCGAGGCGGCGCGCTTGCTTAACCGCTTAATCGACTACATGCGCACGGGCTTGGCGCTGGATTATGCCGACCAGATAGTGAATATTGCAAGGTAGGGAAGAAAGCTAAGGTCAAAAGATTAAATGCAAGACCTTGGACTCCGCCCAAACCCACGAACTTTTTGGAAAAAGTTCGACAAAAACTTTTAACTGCTGCCGTAGATTGCGAGATTAATATTCTACCCCCATACCCCCCCCACTTAAGTCCCATCGAAAATTTGGGGCAGAGTTAAAATACAACATTCGTAGAATCTTACCCAATTCCAATTCTCTTGACGACACACTTGTGAACTACTTTTAATTTATATGATTATAACGCGTCTAGCCGTCGCACATATGCGCGACGGCTAGACGCGTTCCGTGAAATCTCCCACTTCATAAAATTAAACATTTAATACGATGTGGGCAGAAAAAAGAGGCTATCTTTATCTAAATAGAACAATATTTATTTATGAACTCGAGGACTAAACGAACCTCTTTTTCGTTTAAATACTTATGAATATTTAAATTCAACTTATCAAAAAAACATGCATTGGTATAGGTACTTATTGCTTTGCAAGAATTAACAAATGGATTTTTATGTTGCATTGCTAGAATCGCTGATACCTGTATTTCCATTTTAGTTTTATTAATATAATCATTCTCATATTTAATAAAATTGTTTAAAATTAAACATAATGTACTGGGGTCAATTCCATTTACGACAAGCATAAATGCAAAAGTTAAAAAACTATCATTTATATTTTTCACAAAATGTACATTATCAATAGTAAATCCATTTTTTTCTACTGCACAAGCTATATATAACATGTAACTTGCATGGCGCATTACATTTTCTTCTAACGCTCTTAAACTATAAGCATACATTAAAAAACCCACATCCCTGTCATGCTATCGATCAAACCGTCGATATCTGTATATATAAAATCGTTGTTAAGCGCTATCTTATCGTAGACATGAGGCAAATTGGCGCGAACTGTGGACAAGAACAAATCTTTTTCAGAAATATTAAAATAAGAAAATAATACAAGACTGGCAAATATTAATGCATTAGGTTTTCCAACAAAAAATAATGCATTCATTTGCATGTTCATAATTTTTTGTTTACTAGGCACAACTTCGGTAGAAATACATTTTTTTAATGTTTTGTTATACGCAGGCGCATCAACACCACGAGCGGCTAGTGAATAGCATAATTGCAAAAACGCATCATTTGATTCTGACAGGGTCTTATTGATAGAGTCAATATCAGCAGCTATTGTGGTCTCATTAATTAACGACAGTACCATGCAAGAAACTCTTAGCAAACATGTATTAAAACTTTCGTCCATACTGCATCATACATCCTTTTACAACTGCAAATTCTACAAAATGAAGTTGTTTAATGCAAGCGGTGATGCTTACATAAATTGATTAGCCAGAGCTATTTATGTTTTGCATCACCACTTACTGTTTGCATATATAATTTTGAAAAAATTAATTTGATTGAATTAAAAAATTAATGTAAGCGATTGATTATCAAAAGTCACTTGCATTATACCACCAGTCCAAACTTGCGCACCATTTGTAAACATCGGTGATTCAACATGAGTACCCCAAGCCGGAATGGCTGCAAACAATGCTCTTCGAACTAAAGGAATAGGATGCATCGTATCCCCAAAAAGTTGAATGCTTCCATGTATGCCGACAGGAAGCGTTGAATTATTGTGTATCGTCAAACGCATTACATGTGTATTTCTTCCGGCCGTCACCCACACCAAATGACCTATGCTCACATTATTACGCGCAATTCCATTATTATGCGGAATTGTGAAGATAAAAAGACTTTCTCCAACTTCCAGCTTCTGTTTAAGACTTTCCGAATCTAAAGTTGCATTGTTATTTGCTGAAAGCCAGCAGTTAAAACTATCTACGCACGTAATTTCAACAGCACGAATGTAACTATCAATCACGTTACACTCCTGATGAGTCCCTGCTGGGTGTGCACTTACACTGTATGCTGTACTAAAAAGCAAAGCAATAAAAAACGCGATTGGCAAAATAAACTTTTTCATAAAAATAACATCCAACAGAATTAATGCATACATCAATAAAATCCGAATTGTATGTTTAATATTGCTTTGCGCCAAGTAAAGAAGATTTTATTAAAATAGCAATAAAGTCACTAATAAGATAACAAAGAGAAACAACACAAGATGATAATAGATATTGGCGTCAAATTAATTAACAACATCACTCCTTATAAAGCAACATACAGTAATAAACGGACAGGGCGATTTTACAGTTTACTTATTTTCTTGTCAATAAGTATGTTTAATCTAATTATAAAAACATAGTGCCAAGAGATTACAAAAGTATTAAATTATAAACAAAAATGCAGTCGTTTTTCAACTTCAGAAGCATCGACGAGGGTTCGCGAATGCGAACCCTCGTTTTTGGGAAAACAACAGTCCAAGTCTATAATAAAGTTTTTTGCCCCCGACCTACCTGCCATCCAACCACTCAACTGCGGCGTCGGCTACGGTTTTTACATTGTCCGCCTCAAACGGCGTGGGCAGCCCCGCGTCTTGCACGAGTTCTACGAAGGTCTTTGTCCCCGCAAAGCCTACCAAGCGGCGATATTTTTCCCATGCGGATTTGGCATCCTTTTGCGCATCTGCCCAGAAGGAGAGCGCCATAATTTGCGCCAGGCAGTAGTCGATGTAGTAGAAGGGCGAGCTAAAAATATGCCCCTGCGCCTGCCAGCGGCGTCCTTCGCCATAGAAGGGCGTTTCGGTTAGGTCGAGCCACGGGCGGTATTTGGCTTCGAGTTCCAGCCACAGGGCGTTGCGCCGGGCAGGGGTTAGCTCGGGATTGTTGTACATATGATGCTGGAATTCGTCCACCATTACACCGTAGGGGATAAAAGTGAGTGCCCCGCCAAGGTGCTGCTGGTAGTATTTTTGCGTGGCATCGCCAAAGAAGCCCTCCACCCACGGCCACGTGAAAAATTCCATCGCCATAGAATGTACTTCCGCCGTTTCCATGGAATAATAGCGTAGTGCGGATGGGTAAATGTCCTTGGCAAGGTAGCCCGCAAAGGCATGACCCGCCTCATGGGTGAGTACATCAATATCGCCTGCCGTGCCGTTAAAATTGGCAAAAATAAACGGTGACTTGTACTTGGGAATGCTTGCACAATACCCGCCCGCTTGCTTGCCCGGGCGCGTAAGTACGTCGAAGAGCTCGTTCTCCAGCATAAAGTCGATAAATTGCGCAGTTTCGTCGGAAAGCTCATGGTACATCTTTTTGCCGTGGGCAAAGATATCTTCGGGCGTGCCCATGGGTTTTGCGTTGCCCTCGGGGTACTCGAAGGCATCGTCATAAAATTTTAACGAATCTACCCCAATGCGTTGCTTTTGCTCATTCTTCAAACGCAGCGCTACAGGAACGATGTGGTTAATTACACCTTCGCGGAATTTTGCCACCTGCGCTTGGTCATAGCAATTGCGTTGCATACGATAGTACCCCACCTGCGTGAAGTGCGTATGCCCCAATTTTTCCGCGATGCGCGTGCGCACCTTTACCAGCTCGTCGAATAGTGTGTCAAATTTTTCCGCCCGCTCCATAAACCATGCGCCTGTGGCTTCCACGGCGGCTTTGCGCATTGCGCGGTCGGGGTGTTCGCTGTACGGGCGAATTTGCGCTAAAGTTAGCGTTTTGCCGTCAAACTCAATTTGCGCCGACGCGATGAGCTTGCTGTACTCGCTGGATAAGCGGTTTTCTTCTTGCAGGTCGGGTACGATTTCGGGCTTAAAGGTCTTTAATTGCAATTCCGCGTTGTCGAAAAGCAGTGTACCCCACGCTTTTTCCAGTTCCGCGCGGAAGGGCGAATCCAACAATGCCTGGGTGTACGCTTTCATTGCGGGTTGCAGCTTGGGAAGCATTTCATCAAAGTATGCCTTTTCGCCGTCGTAAAATTTGTCGTTTGTGTCCAGCGTGTGCCTAATGCGCCCGATGGAAATTGCCGAGAAGAGCTCCTTGGTTGCGTCGTCATACTTCTTGTACGCCGCGAAGGCGTCATCTGCTGATTTTGCGGCTTTAAACTCCGCAAGCAAACCTTCCATTTGTGCCAGCACCGCGTCAAATTGCGGCCGCTCATACGGCATTTGCGAGAATTTCATGTAATTCGCTCCTTTGCGTTTTAATGATGCAGTATAACATATTTAACCATAATTGAATGAACGAAAAAATAGCGCATTTTTTGTATCTATGCTAACATAGGCGAAAAGGCGCACCGCAGAAGTGGAGTGGCTATATGTTTGAGTTCATCAAAGCAGATATAAAAAAGTTCGCTATTTATCACACGCTATACACAGCATCAAACATATTTGACCGATACGATTGGAACGAGCGTATAGATGATGCAATAGATTGTATATCGAACACAAGCGTATATTTTGTACACGATAAAAGCGAAATTGTCGGCGGATTTACGTTAAAAGAGAATTGCGTTAATTATCCTTTCATCGTCCCACCGTTTAAAGATAGAAAAATGTTTTGGGGCGTAACCCTTGACTATGCGATTAAAACAAGCGGATGTGGGGATATATTTCTCAATGAAATTCCCGAAACGGATGCGACTGTACTGGAACAATCATTTTTTGCAACGCGTAAATGGTCAAAACAAAAAATGATACGACCCACAGCGTTATGTACGCCTGCGCTTACTACCGATTTTTATTTTAGCGAATTAATGGACGCAAATATAAAAGAAATAATCCGCGTTATATATGATGCCGATGCAAACGGTCATGCATCAACCGTGTGGCAACCCGATATAAATGATATAGAAACGACTGTACAACGACGAGTTGAATTGTTTACTCAAACCCATTCGCTTCATATGAGCAATGTCGTAAGAAATAAAATATCCAACGAAATTGTGGGCGTATGTATTGTGGGAGTATATCCCGATGCACAAGCCTATTCTACAAAAAATTTTGCAACAATCCATCAAATTTCTGTAAAGCCGGAATATCAACGAAAGGGCATTGCAAAAGCAATGTTGTTGAAATCTATTAGTGATGCAAATAAAATATCGCCCGCCATCACATTAGGCGTGTTAGAGGATAATCCCGCTAAAGAATTGTATAATAAAATTGGGTTTAAAGCAGGCGCTCTTTATTCCGGACTTCACTATAATATAATGGCGGTGAAACAATGATAATCCCTTACCTAACCCCGCACAAGCAACCTAATAGCACACAACTCTCCGAAAACAGACTTGAATTATTACGCAATAAAATCGACACCCTAATCTTTGAAAAGCAACCGCAAAAAATCCGCTTCTTTATAGAACATTTATACAGCGTAGCGCGGTATTGCGCGTTGCTTGCCATGAAGCGTAACCTTAGCGCCGAGCTCGCGATGACCGCGGGCATGTTACACGACATTGCCCGTATCACCGACAACGCAAACCAAGACCACGACACACTGGGCGCACAACGTACGCGGGAAATTCTCGCAGAAATGGGCTTATACGATGAAGCAGAAATAAGCACCATCGCCACCGCCGTTTTGCACCATTGCGAAAAATCCACCCTACACGAACCCTATGACGAAATTCTAAAAGACGCCGATGTGCTAAGCCACTGCATGTACAACCCCGCATTCCCCATAAGCAAATGGGAAGTCGTGCGTTATAATAATTTGCTTGATGAGTTGGGCTGTGGGTGTACCAAACAGCAGTAACCGCCCTAAGTCCAACATCAAAGTTTTTTGCCCCGCTTTTTTCAAAAAAAATAGCGCATTCCCCATATTTATGTTAGCATAAGCGTACAGGCGCAACATACCGCATAAAAGGGTGGAAAACAAATGAGCATTTCAAAAGTAACCAACAACGGGCAGGCCGTACATACCATGCAATCAATCATTAGTAATGTGGAAAAGGTAATCGTAGGCAAGCGGTACGCGGTATCGCTGGTAATGGCAACGCTGGCGTGCCGCGGGCATGTTCTGATAGAAGACGTACCCGGCGTGGGCAAAACCAGCTTGGTAGGCGCGCTCGCAAAATCAGTAAACGGCAGTTTTAAACGCATTCAATTTACGCCCGATATCATGCCCTCCGATATTACGGGCTATTCGGCGTTTTCGCCCAAAACGGGGGAATTTGAATATAGGGCAGGCGCGGTAATGAGCCAGTTTGTGCTGGCAGATGAAATTAACCGTACTTCGCCCAAGACCCAATCCAGTCTGCTGGAGGTTATGGAAGAAAATACCGTAACCGTAGACGGGCAAACCTATAATGTTCCCAGCCCGTTTATCGTGCTTGCTACGCAAAACCCCGTGGAATACTTGGGTACGTATGCGTTACCCGAGGCACAGCTCGACCGCTTTTTTATGAAAATTTCGTTAGGCTACCCCGAGGATAAAGAAGAAGCAAAAATGCTGGACAGGTTTAAAGGGCGCAGTCCGCTGGCAGCGCTTGCGCCCGTAGCGGAAGGCGAAGACATTATCGCAATACAAAAATTGGTGGAAGAAATTCACGTAGAAGCCTCTATTAACGAATTTATTGTAAGCATATCACGCTTTACCAGACAGCATGAGGACGTGCAGCTGGGCGCAAGCCCGCGGGCAAGTCTGTGTTTGTATAAGGCGGCGCAAGCATGGGCGCTGTACAACGGGCGCGACTATGTAATCCCCGACGACGTTGTACAAATGGCGCCCCATGTGCTGGAGCATCGTATTCTAATGAAGCAGGAAGCCGCAATAAAAAAGGTGCGCGTGCAGGACGTAATTGGACGCGCGTTACAAGAAGCGACAAAGGCGGTTTTATAGTGCAGTTTTTTAAACGACCGCGGGTAAGTAATTGGTGCTTGTATTTGGCGGTATTGTTGATTATCGCCTCTGCCGCGTGGGTATACGGCGAGCGGTTGCTTTATCTTGCGCTGGTGGTGTTTGCGGCAATGCCTGCGGCATCGTTAATTATTACGTTTTTGCTGCTGCGCGGGCTTCAGGTTACGCAAGATACACCCAATACCGTAGTGAAGGCGCAGGAGTCTAACATTCGCCTGTACATACATAATGCAGCGCCCGCACCTCTTGGCAACGTGCAATGCACCTTTTTTACCGATGATTTTGCCATAGAAAGTGAAGACCGCATGGTGCTTGCGCTACAGGCACTGCAATCCATGCAGGCGGATATCCCCTTCCGCATAAAATACCGCGGTACGTATACCGTGGGTATTCAATATATCCATGTGATAGATTTGATGGGGCTTTTCCGCCTGCGGCGCACGATAAATAAGAAAACAAAGGTCATTGTGTTGCCGCGCATTGTGGATATGTCCGGCTTCCCGTTGGTGATGAATTTACTTACCCAAGCGCACTCGCGGTATGATATTAAAGACGAGGACTATACCACCATATCCGACATTCGTCCGTACATGCCTACGGATTCGATTAAACGCGTACATTGGAAGCTTACCGCCAAGCGTAATGAATGGCTGGTTAAGAACTTTCAGTCCAACGCATTAAATCAAGTAACCATGATATTTGATACTACATTGCTTCCCCTGCGCTATAAGGAGCAAATAATCTTAGAAGACCGTATGATAGAAACGGCAATGGGGCTTGCACGGTTTTGCTTGCGTAAGGGAATGCCCGTAGACTTTTTTGTAGGGGAAGGGCATACCGCCCATTGTACCCACCCCGCCTCCTTCGAAATTATTTACAGCATGGGGAGCGGGCTGGTTTTTAGCGAAAAGCCGCGTCTTACGCCCCAGTCCATGCTTGCGCACTGCCTTAACGATGCAACGGGCTTTTTAAACACGGTAATCCTTACCGCGCGCCCCAATGCAGATTTATATGAACGTATTGCCAACGGCATAAGCAACGGTCATTACATTGCTATTTTATATTTCCCCACGGTGTATAGAGATGCGGAAGCGGAAGAAATATTTGACCTGCTGGTAGACGGCGGCATACCCGCGTACCGCGTAGGGGACAAATCGTTTATCACCCACAACGAAGAGGAGACCGCCGCATGAAAACGAAAAACGAGTATCTGTTTTTACTTGGGGTAGGCGGTGCGTATTTATTCGCCGTTACGCGAGGTATTCTTTCGGCAACGGTAATTGCCGTACCGCCGTTAACGCTGTATGCGATGGGGCTATTTAGCTTGCTTGTATTCACACTGCTTTTGTTTAATAAAAAGACACGTATTGCCGCGGGGGTGTTTGTTGCCCTTGCTGCGCTATTTATCTTTTGGCAGCGCGACGTATTTGAACCGCTGATAAACCACTATTCTGATGTATTTTTAATGGCGACGGGGTATATCCCCTTCCGCCCCGAGCTTGGGCGCACCATGACGTGGCTAATCGTGTTGGCGCTGGGCTTTTTTGTTGTGGTATTTGCGCTGTATAAATTCAACTTCTATGTGCTTGCAATTGGCGGGGTGCTGGTATTTGCGCTCACATGGATGTCCAGCTTTTTGCGCGACTCGACATCATTTTTGGTCTTTGTGTTTGCCTTTGTGCTTATTTTTATCCGCAAAACAAGCAAGGGCATACCCCCCGTAGCGCTTGCGGCGCCTGTGTGTTTTTTGGTCATTCTCATCGCGCAGATACAACTGCCCGCTTATAGCGAAGCATTTACCCGCCGCACCTTACGCGATGCCTTTGAGGGACGCTTCCACGCCATTGAAGACTTTTTCTTCGAAATTTTTAACCCCACGTATTTTTCCTTTGCGCAAACGGGTTTTGCGCAGGCGGGCGGGCGGCTTGGCGGACCTGTAACGTTAAACGACCGCCATGTAATGGAGGTACACGCCCCGGGGTTGGTATATTTAAGCGGGGCAACGCACAACTATTTTACAGGCTATGCATGGGTGACTACGTTGCAAGCGGGGGATATTAATACCCACGGCTATACCCCGGGGCATTTTGAAATGTTGGAAACCACCGCAGCACTTATGCGCAACGCGGGCTTAGCACGGGGTGTAGATGCGCTAAATGCGGGTGTGTTACGTGCGGCGTTCCCTAACGACCCTGCACGGTATTTGAATTTTCATACTTTTGCGGTAATACGTACCGTAGCGGACGAAGTTTTTATCCCGCCCGGGTACGTGGAAATTGACTGGGTACGCGCAGTGGGAACCAGACAAACAGGCTTCCGCGACCAACCCGGAACATTAACGATGGGTGAAGGAACCGTCACCGCCTATATAACCGAAAATTTTATTTTTGTGCCTACAGAATTCGATGATGACGACGATAACGATGTAAACTTTTTTGTTTCGTCGGGTTTATCGCCTCGACTTTTTTGTGAAAATTATTACGCATGGTTAGATGTATGGCAAACGGCAAACCCCCTGTACGGCGATATTCCCCGTCCCGACGGGGACGGCGTTGTACATTATTACTGGCACGCGTATTTGCCCATGTCTACCATGTCTATTGGTATGGGGCGCAACCGCACGGGTACGGTATTCCGTACACCCCATTCGCGGCAGGTATGGTTTGACGATACAAGCTTCGACTACCAACCGAATTTGCTAAGCACACCCGGCGGCGATACCCGCACACCCGGTTTTATGCGGCGCAACACGATTTATCACCAGCATTTCCTGCATATTAACCCCAATTTATCGTTTATCGAAAACATTTTACACGCGTCCTACGCGGGGCTGTATGCCGCGCGGGGAGCAGGTTTAAGCGAACGCATCACACAATTGCAGGAAACCGAACCCTACAACGCGATGGGAGTGCATTTTGCGATTAACACAGCAAGCATGGATATGCTTGCGAGTTTCCCAAGCCAAAGCTTAATGATGATGGAAACCTTATTCATTAATTACGCCCGCCATGGGCTGGGGACACCCCGCATCGGCACAACAATGCCCAGCAGGGAAATGCAGCAAGCGCTGTACGACCTGTATTCCTCAACCGTGCTTGCCGCGTATGCGGAATCTATCCGCGCCCATTTCCTACAAGTCCCGGAAATTACGCCCCCCCGCGTGCATGAATTGACCGCAAGCATCATACGCTACCATGAAACGGACTTTGCCCGCATCATGGCGATACGCGACTTCCTTATGGATAATTTCCCCTACACATTAACCCCCGTACCCGTACCGCGCGACGTGTGCTTTGTGGACTTTTTCCTCTTCGAGGGGCGCGAGGGCTATTGCACGTACTTTGCTTCCGCCATGGCGTTAATGTCGCGCATTGCGGGCATACCCGCCCGCTACGTGGAAGGCTTTTTTGTGCCCGGCATTGGGCGGCATGAATATGCAGTAACGAGCGTAACCAACCAAATGGCACACGCATGGGTAGAAGTTTACTTCGAAGGCTTTGGCTGGCTTATTGTAGAAGCCACCCCCCCCCACGCGTTATACGCCGAGGCATTAAACCGCGTAGGAAACGCAGCAAACCGCGGCGATTTATGGTACCGCTGGTACGAGGATGAAATTTTGGAAGAAGATATGTGGCTGCACCACATGCGCGGACCGGGGCAAGGCGGACCGGGCGGGCAAGCGTCCCCCGCCGCCATTGCATATGAACCCGAGGTCACGTCCCTTCTCCAAATGATTTTGCTAACCGCGTTATTTATTTTATCCTTCGTTGCCCTCATTGCCTTATACCTGTTTATTTGCCGTGCGCGGAACAGGCTTGCCATTTTGCGCATAAGCAAGCTTACCCCAAACCAACAAGCACAGGCGTATTTTAAAGGCATACTCGCCATTAGCGAGTACTACCACAAGCCGTTAATCCCGGGGGAAACTACCCTGGCCTACGCGCGCCGCGCGGGGAAACGCTTCGCCTTCCAAAGTGACGCCGTATTTTTAAAGGACTTAATTTCCCTGTATAACCGCGCCAAATTCGGGAAAAACCAAATATCACAGGAAGAGCTTGCGCTAATGAAGGACGCTCACGCAACCATGGTAAACCTACTGTACACTATGCGCCGGCGGCCGCGCTTCGTATATTTGCATTACGTAAGAAGGGTAGGCGCGGTAACAATTTCATAATATTTAAAGGATAATCTTTTGACCTTACGCAACTTTTTGACAAAAACCGCGTTAATATATATGAAGTGAGGGAATTATGGCGGAATATTTATTTGACCTGCGCGGTGTTCGAAAGATTTACCGCATGGGCGAGGAAAAAATCGTCGCGTTGGAAGATATTAATCTAACCTTCGAAAAAGGGAAAATTTACTGCCTGCTCGGTACATCGGGGTCGGGCAAGTCTACGTTATTAAATATGCTGGCCGGGTTGGAAAAACCAACCAAAGGCAGCATTATTTTTATGGGCAAACCCTTAGAGAAACTGAACGAAACCCAGCTTGCCCTATATCGGCAGCGTTACGTCGGTTTCGTTTTTCAATCGTATAATTTGCTGCCCACCCTTACAGCACTTGAGAATGTGACGCTTCCGCTCACCTTCCGCAAGGTAAAAAAACGAGAGCGCATACAACGGGCAAAGGTGATGTTAAAAGCCGTAGGGCTTGGCAACAGGGCAAGGCACAAGCCCAGTGAGCTTTCGGGCGGGCAGCAGCAGCGGGTAAGTATCGCAAGGGCGTTTATTAATGACCCGCAAGTAATTTTTGCAGACGAACCTACAGGCAACCTGGACACACGAACAACATTTGAAATGATGGACTTGATTATCGGCATTGCGCGGGAGCGTAACCAAACGCTGGTTATTGTTACCCACGATACGGAAATAGCGCAGTATGCAGACCAAGTAATACGGATAAAAGACGGCGCAGTGGAAAGTATAACCGAACGGCAAGCCGTGCTTCCGGGGGAAGCGGACACCAAAATGACCGCAAGCATAGCGGAAGAAATTGTGGAAAATGAAACCGAAAACGGAGGTAATGAAAATGAAAACTAACATGGCAAAAAAGATGGCGGCATGGTTGCTCATCGTTTCCGTTGTAATAGCGGTGATGGCGCCCATTCCCGTACAGGCATTTAGTCGGGAAGAATTAGAGTTGCAGTGGTTAATTGCTGTACAAAACGATAATTTGGCGTTGGCTACGGAAATTAGGGCGATGATTGATGCGAGATTTCCCGCCACTCCTCCACCAACCCCTCCCCCACCAACCCCGCAGGTATTTGACCCGCGCATTAGCTTGCTTAACCCGCAGTCGGTAACGATTGCCCCCGGCGATTCGCAGGTATTTGTCCTTACATTGCGCAATACAGGGGTAGGAACGGCGTCGGAAATAGTGACTTCTGCCGGTACATCAGGTCCGCTTATATTAGAAATTGTGGAAAACGGGCGCATCGCCACCATGGCACAAAATAATGAGCGCACGCTTTCCTTACGCATTACCGCGCGGGCAGATGCAGCCCCGGGTAGCAGTTATACGATTACGCTTAATCACGACTTTCGCACGGCGGCGCCCGCTACGCGCAATAATTCTACCGAGTTAACCGTACACATCGGCGGAGAAGCGGGACACGCGCCTAATGTTCGCTTATCTAACCCGCGCATCAGCCAAACCGCGCCCATTCGCGCGGGGCAAAGCTTCTCTGTTGCCATGGAGCTTGAAAATTTTGGCGGGTCGGAGGCACGGGAAGTACAAATTACCGTAGAAGGCATTGGACGCGATACATTTTCCATGGCAAGCCATTCAACGCAGCTGCAAATTGCCAATATTGGTGCGGGGCAGCAACGTACCGTGCAGTTTGATTTTACCGCGTCCATGATGGTGGATACCGCATTCCATGAACTTGTGTTTACCGCCGTTGCCCGCGATGCGCAAGGGCGCGAGATTACATCGCATCCTATGCCCTTCTTCGTAACCACCGACGCCGTAGATACCTTTGCCGACTTGGAAATCCGCACCATAACCGCGCCGAGCGGACAAACAGACGCAGGTGCAACCGCAAATTTTACGCTGGAATTACACAACCGCGGTGAAATTGAGCTTACGCAAATAAGCGTAACCGCACACCCGCCAACACAAATTAACCACCGCTCGCAGGATACACGCACCATAAGCTCCCTGCGCCCCGGGGAAAGCCAGCAGGTGAGCTTTAGCTTTAGCCCCTCCAACGCGGCGGGCAATTATACGCATACGATTCGCTTCGCAGCGGAATATCATATACGCGGTGCGGCGACACAGCCCCCTGTGGTAAACCAGTTTGCCGCCCTTAATGTAAATAATCCCCACGGCGGCGAAAGCGACGACATGACCGACCGCCCTTGGCTGATTGTGGAAAATTTCTCTGTAGACCCGCAAATTGCCCAAGCAGGGCAGGAGTTTACCATGGGTATTACCTTCCGTAATACCAGCCCCACCCACTCCATTCACAGTGCGCGGATTATTTTTACGCCCCAAGGCGCAGGCCCCCAAGGCGATGTGGTGTTTATCCCCGTTGGTGGCAGCAGTAACACCGTTTTTGTGGATTATATCCCCCCGGGGGGTACGGTGGATAAGGAAATGACCTTCTTTACCGTAGGCGATGCGGTGCCCCGTTCCTACACCATGCGCGTAAGCAAGGATTATCAATCCCCCGGCTTCCCCTCGGGTGCGTTAAGCGAATATGTGGATTTATCCATCCGCGTTGCCCAGTTTGTACGGCTGGAAACGGTGCAAGATTTTTGGATGCCCGGCATGGTAAACGTAAACGACCCCATTCGTATCGAATTTCAAGTAATTAATAGCGGGCGCGTTACCTTGCATAATGTACGTGTGCGCGTGGAAGAGCATAACCACGACCCCAATTTTCCGTTAATAGATACATCGGAAGCGAATTTACCCGTGGGTGAAATGCAGCCCAGCCGCTGGCTTATGTATACGGGCTTGTTCCGTCCACTTGCGCCCGGTTTCTTAACGGGGGACATTATTATTTATGGTGAGGACCCCGCCTTCGAGCTGGTAGAGCATCGCATCCCCTTTGAGGTATATGTACAGGATTGGGGCGGCGATATGTGGAACGACCCTTGGGGTAACGACCCATGGGGCGACGACCCTTGGAACGACCCATGGGGTAATGACTCCTGGGGAAACGACCCTTGGGAGGAAGAGGAGCTGGGCTTTTTCCGCCGCGTATGGCGCTGGCTAACCACACCCTTGGGTGGTTACGCAGGGCACCGCAGAAATAACGGAAACGGCCAACAAGACATGTTTAACCAGCCCCAATTCTGGGGCGACGCAGGTTATGAAAACGGAAGCACAGAGGGCTTCGAATTTATGCGTCAAGTAGTTGTTACTCCCGGCGGCGGGGGTGCGGTAATGATTTCGCCCCCGCGGCCCGGTGGCGGCATGGTGGTTTCCCCCGGCGGTGGTATGATGGACCCCTGGGGCGAGCCGATGGAAGCGCCAAGGGATTCCTTTTTCATCAATGTATGGAACTTTGTACGTATGCCTATTTTCCTGTTCCCCTTCGGCTTGGCAGCGGGCGCGGGTATTACCCTTCTGGTGATTAAAATAAAAAAACGCCAAGCGGCGGAGATGGATTTTGATGAGTAGAAGCGAAATATGGAAATATTTCGCTAAGAGGGGGATTGTCTAACGTGAGTAACTGGGATGTACTTGTGATGTGCCTGCGCAACATGTTTAAACGCAAGTTGCGCACTTTTTTAACCATTTTAGGCGTAATGGTAGGTACGGCGGCCATTGTGCTTATGATTTCCCTTGGCTTGGCTACCGAAGCCCAGCACCGCGCCCAAATGGAAGAAGCGGAAGACGATATGACCATGATTAACGTGTGGATGCCGTGGGAGCTGGGGGAATGGTGTAACATAGAGCAACGCATGGTATTCCCCGAAGGGGTGCCTGTGTTAAACGACGACATGGTAGACAGCTTTGCCCACATTCCCGGGGTACAGCTTGCAAGCCCCATTATACGCGGGTCTTTATTTTTCCGCGCCGACCCCTATTACATGGAAGCCTGGGACATTACGGGCATTCGCCCCGAGGTAATGCAATACATGGGCTTGCCCGTTGCCGAAGGCCGCGTATTACAGGGGGGGGATGATTTTGCCGTGGTATTTGGCGCAAGTGCGGAGCGTGCCTTCGAGCTGCTTGGCTCTACCTGGCCCGACCGCGGCGACCGCATGTGGCAATGGGGCGTACCCGACGACCAAATCCCCACTTGGGTAGACGTAATGCGCGCACCCATGCGCGTATCCTTCGACCGCCGCTTCATACAGGCGGGAACGGACGAACCCCAACCCCTCACAGGGGGTATACGCCCCATTCGTTCCTTTAACGTGGACGTGGTAGGTTTGTTACAATCCACCGGCGATACATGGGGCGTGGACCGCCAAATTTTCATGGATATTGAGACCCTGTTATATTTGCAAAATGAACGTAGCATTGCAGAAAATGCGATACAAGACGAATGGCAATTTTGGTTTTCCGCCATACGCCAGCGCCCCCCCGAGAATTTTGAAAACGTGATGGTACGGGTTACCGATATGCGCTACACTGCCAGCGTGGCAGAAACCATTGAAGAACTCGGCTTCCGCGCCAGCTACCCCGGGATGCACCTTAACATGCTGGTGGCAGGGCAGCGCCAGCAGCAGCAATTACTTGCCGCCATTGGTGCCATTTCCCTCATCATTGCCGCCATCGGCATTGCAAATACCATGATAATGGCGGTGTATGAACGTACCCGCGAAATAGGTATAATGAAGGTAATTGGCGCGGCTATATCCGACATACGCCGCATGTTTTTACTCGAATCCGCCATGATTGGCTTTTTCGGCGGGTTGTTTGGCGTTTTGCTCTCGCTAATAGGCTCCTACGTTTTAAACAACTTTGACGTTCCCTTCATGCGGCCAGACCCTATGCTTGCCATGATGGGCATTGAAGTAGGGGACCCTTCTTTGGTTACTGCGTGGCTGTGTGGCGCTGCCTTGGTTTTTGCGGGCATAATTGGGCTGGTGAGCGGGTACTTCCCTGCCAGGCGGGCGACGAAACTAAGCGCGCTTGCGGCGATACGTAGCGAGTAAAAAGTTCGAGCTTTAATCACTTGACCTTAATCACTGGAGGCATCACATGCGTATAATCTTGGCATCGGGTTCGCCGCGGCGTAAGCAGCTGCTGGAGCAAGCAGGCATTACCTTCGACGTCGTGGTCAGCGATGCAGACGAAACAATCGACGGCGACCCCCATTCCCAGGTAGCGGCACTGGCACAGCGCAAAGCGGAAGCCGTGGGCACGCTGGTGGCAGAGCGGGGGGAATTTGACGGCAATACATTAATCATCGCGGCGGATACCCTAGTGTGCATCGGGGATAAAGTACTGGGCAAGCCGGAAGATGCGCAAGACGCGTTTGATATGCTTTGGGCACTACAAGGGCGCAAGCACACGGTGTACACAGGGGTTGCGCTGCTGCGCGGCAAACCCGATGGGAGCGCTCCCGTGTGCGAAGTTTTTGTGGATGCGGCGTATGTATATTTCCGTCCGCTACAGGAACGCGAGATACGCGCCTACATCGCAACGGGGGAGCCATTTGACAAAGCCGGGGCGTATGGCATACAGGAAAAAGGCGCACTGCTCATTGAACGGGTAGAGGGCGATTTTTATACGGTGATGGGACTTCCCATTAGCAAGCTGTGTGTGCAGTTGGAGGAGTTGGGGGTACAGGTGTGGCCCGCAGTATAGGTACGGACATTGTTAAAATCGCCCGCTTTGCGGAAATTTCCCCCCATTTTATTGGGCGGGTGTATACCAAAGGCGAGCAGGAATATCTATTGAAGAAAAATAACCCCGCCAGCTACGCGGGGCTTTTTGCTGCCAAGGAGGCGGTGGCAAAGGCACTGGGCACGGGCTTTCGCGGCTTTTTCCCCTGCGATATTGAAATTTGGCACGACACGTTGGGCAAGCCCCATGTGCGGTTACATAATATGGCAGCAAAAACCGCCCGCAAAATAAGCCGCAAGCGCACCCGCATTTTAATCAGCATTTCCCATACAGATACGGACGCGCTGGCAGTAGCAATACTGGAATAATTAAAAATTTTGAGGAGAAATGCAAAAATGCGAAAAAATATTATAATTCTCGGCACAGGGCGCGTCGGTAAAACTACGCTGGCAAAAAAATTAAACGAACAGCTAAATTATAGCGTCATCGGTACAGACGATATTATAACGGCGTTTGAACGCGCAATGCCGCAGGCAAACATCGGTTTACCCAATGATATTGAAACGACGGTTGCCAATCTAACCCCCTTCCTCGCACATTTTATCGGCGGGCTAACCTACCGTTCCTGCTGCCCCAACGGCACAAATTTTGTACTGGAAGGCAGCGGCAGCCACTTCGACTTTGAAAAAATGCAGCCCATCTTGGATATGTATGACGAATGGAAGGACAACTACCTGCTTGTTGGTTTAATTTACCCAAACATTTCACCGGATGACTTAATAAACGACATTAGAAAGCACGATAACCAAAACGACTGGACCTACAACCTAAGCGACAGCGAACTTCGAAGTCACGTAATAAACGGCATAGAATACAGTAAAAATTTCCATGCTATATTCCAAAAATACAATCCGATTATTTACGATGTTTCTAAAAACCGGAACGATGTGTTGGATAAAATTGTAGCCGACATTAAGTTAACCTAACGCAATATTGACGCTCTTGTGCAAATCGTGCATAATCCGCTTACTTTTCTATCCCGAAAGGAGCAATTCACATGAAAATGACATTTCGCTGGTTCGGCACGGGGGCAGACCCTGTGCAATTGAAGGACATCAAGCAAATTCCGGGCATGACGGGCGTGGTTACATCGTTATTGGATATGCCCGCGGGCGAGGCATGGCCCATGACGCGCATCATGGCAATGAAAAACGAGGTTTCTGCCGCGGGGCTTGATGTGGAAGTAATTGAAAGCGTAAACATTCACGAAGACATAAAGCTTGGCGCAAAAGGTCGTGACGAGAAAATTGAAAATTATATCACCACCATGCGGCGGCTGGCGCAAATCGGCATCAAATGCATCTGCTATAACATGATGCCCGTACTGGATTGGGCGCGCTCCCATTTGTATTACAACCTGCCCGACGGCTCAAATACCATGCGCTACGAAGCGGATTTTATCGCAAATACCACACCCGAGGAATTGGCAAAACGCTACGCGGACGAATCGGAAGCCTACGAAATGCCGGGCTGGGAACCCGAACGCATGAAAAACATCCGCGCAATGCTGGAAGCCTACGCGGGTATGGAGACCGACACCTTCTACGCAAATATGAAATACTTCTTGGACGCGATTATCCCCGTTGCGGAAGAATTGGACATTCTCATGGGCGTGCACCCCGACGACCCCCCGCAGCCCATTTTCGGCTTGCCTAAGCTTATCATCAGCCGCGAAAATTTGCGCCGTTACTTAGATTTAAACCCTTCCAAGCACAACGGGCTTACCCTGTGTACGGGTTCGCTCGGCGCGTCTAAGGCGAACGATGTACCCGCAATTATCCGCGAATTTGGTGCGGAAGGGCGCATTCACTTCGCCCACGTGCGCAATTTAAAATTTGAAAACGAAACGGATTTCTATGAATCGGCGCACTACACGCCCTGCGGTTCGCTGGATATGTACGGCATTATGAAAGCATTGTACGATACGGGCTTCGACAAATGGGTACGCCCCGACCATGGGCGCATGATTTGGAACGAAACGACAAAAAAAGGGCGCCCGGGCTACGGGTTGTACGACCGTGCGCTGGGTTCAAACTACTTGCTGGGCTTGTGGGATGCGATTGCGCGTAACGCGGAAGGCGGTAAATAATGGGGGTGCGCTGGTTACAAATGGGCGCGGGGAACATCTTCCGCGTTTTCGTCGCCGCCGTACAGCAGGATTTGCTGGACGCAGGGCTAACCGATACGGGCATTACCGTATGCGAATGCTTCGATGAAGAAATTATCCCCGCCGTACTCACGCCCTTTAATAACGAAACCCTTGGCGTAACCCTGCACGTAGACGGGCGGTTAGAAACGCGTAAAATCGCAAGCATACAGGAAGCCTTTGGACGCGATTTACCCCGTTTAAAAGAAATTATCGCTAACCCCGAATTGCAAATTATTAGCGTAATTATTACCGAGAAGGGATATACCGTTAGCCCCGCCAACATTGCGCCCGCGCCCGCCAATGCACAATCTACGCTTGAATACGTAACCGCAGGGTTGCTGGCGCGGTTTGAAAAAAATGCCCCCCCCCTTGCCCTTGTTTCCATGGATAATTTTGCGGCAAACGGCGATGTGTTGAAAAAGTCTTTACAAACAATTGCAAATGCATGGGCGGACAATGGGAGCGCTCCCGCCGCTTTCGCGGAATACGTAGCCAAGCAAGCCTACCCGTGGACTATGATTGACAAAATTACCCCCCACCCCGGCGAAAAGGTAGCGGAAGCTTTGCGTTCGCAAGGTTTTTCTGCCGAGCAAGCCCGCATAACCAAAACCGGCAAGGGCACCGTCACTGCGCCCTTTGTAAATGCGGAAGCCGCGCAATACCTTATCATGGAGGATGCCTTCCCCAACGGGCGCCCCCCCTTCGAAAAATTACCCAACGCGGGGGTATACCTCACCGACCGCGAAACCGTGCGCAAGGTAGACCACATGAAGGTGTGCGCCTGCCTTAACCCCTTGCACACCATTCTCGCCGTATCGGGTATGCTGCTAAACTACCCCACCATTTCCGCCTGTATGCAGGACGAAGGCTTAGTCAGACTTATCCGTAAGGCAGCGGCGGAAGCGCTCCCGGTGGTGGCAAACCCAGTTATTATTGACCCGCAGCAATTCTTAGAAGAGGTGCTAACCCGGCGCTTCCCCAATCCGTTTATCCCCGACGCGCCCGCGCGCATCGCTACGGATACGTCGCAAAAAATCCCTGTTCGCTTTGGGCAAACGTTGCAAGCACGGCAAAAAGCGGGGCTTCCCATGGGCGAGCTAACCGCCATTCCCCTGCTTGTTGCCCTATGGCTGCGCTACCGCATGGGCATAGACGATACAGGCGCAAAGCTTATCCTAAGCCCCGACCCGCTTGTCCCCGCCGAGGTGGCAAAGCTGGAAGGCTCGCCGTTTGGGAGCGCTCCCGACCTGCGTCCCATCCTTTCCAACTCACAGCAATTTGGCGTTGATTTATACGCCGCAGGGCTTGGGGAAAAAATCGAATCGCTGTTCCTACAGCTTTCCAAAGAAGCAAATGCGGTGAAAAATGTATTAATAAACCATGGGTAATGTAAGTACGCAGGATATAATACAAGAAATTGTGCGCCGTAAAAGTTGGCAACAAGCCCAAATGATAAAAGAGGGTGACTTTAACGAAGCCACCCTCTCCCGCATTATGGGGCGCTTGCAATGCCCGCAGGTAAATACCTATAAAAAAATGATGAAAATACTGGGTACGCCCATTAAGCCACTCTATTCCCCAAGACTTGAAAATGCATCTCCCGCTATAATAACGCTGTACGATGGTATTCTTTATGAATTAGCGCGTGCGCATTATCACCCACCCTCTCTTGTAAATGCAAAAACATGGTTGGAAGAATTGCATCAAACGGGAAATTTTAATAAAGGTATCAATAAGCAATATTACGCAGCATGTCAATTACGCATTGATGAATTGGAAAATAAAAATCCAAATAATATTGCAAAACGAGCGTTGGAAGCACTGCAAATTACATATCCCACCTTTTGCCCTAACACATACAGTGGTGCAATACTGATAGCGGGCGAACCGCAGTTAATACATATTTACGCGTGCGCGTTAGCCGTCGTGCACCCAAGCCGTGCAATAGAAATCTTGCAACACACCGTTGAAGGAATTGAACTAACGCCGCAAGATGAGCGCACCAAAGAAAAGCACCTTGCCCCGATATTATTGGACTTGGTAAAATTGCTAATCGCAGAGAGGCGTTACGAAGAAGCCGTAACCGCCTGCAATAAAGGAAATGACATATCCCTGCGCCGGAATAGAGGAAAATATAACCCCGATTTTACATTCCACAAAGCGAAAGTATTAAAAGACCATGCACTTTTATTGCCCGTTTATTGTGGCTATATTGCCCTTGGCAGACGTGCCTGTGCAGAAAATGTTAAGCAATATGCGAAGGAAGCGGGTTATACATTCCCTAATTATGGACTTGAAGCAATTCCGTATCAAGTTCCACCCTTTACATTAGAGCGGGGTGTTTATGTGAATTGTGAAAAGCCCGGGGATTATATCGGGTTTTTCCGTACGCAAGCAACGCTAACCCAAGCGGAACTATGTAATGGAATTTGTGAAAAATCTACGTTAAATAAAATAGAAACGGGAAAGTTAAACGGCACAGTATACCAATTGGAAGCGCTTATGCAACGCTTAGGGCGACATATGGAATATTACTTTGATAATTATTTAACCCCCGATGTTTTTGCTGATAGGGAAATGGAAGAAGAAATAAAAACCCGCCTTGCAACACGGTGCTATAATGGTGCAGAAGAATTAATTAACATACTAATGCAAAAAAACACACACCAAAAAGGACTGGGAAAACAAATTATTTTATTAAGAAAAACTGCGCTTCTTTATAACCGCAATCAGCGCAATGCAACCTATTTTTCTATGCTCATGGATGCATGGAACATAACCCGAAAAGGGGTTGATATTGACGCCGCGCATAAGCATCGCTTAACAATTATAGAAATATCCTTACTTAGTCAAGTCGCGACCTATTTTTGTGCAAATGGTGAAGCCGAGCGAGGGCTTCGTTTGTTTGAAAATCTGCGGCGAAATCTTCTCTTTTACTACGAGGATGAATTAGAACGCATGCGGGTTTACCCCATGATTCTTTATAACCTATCTAATAATTTGGGGCGCAACAAAAAACACGCCAAGGAAATGGAAATAATCCTTGAAGCAGAAAACCTTTGCTTAAAGCATGGTAATTTGTACTATGCGTACAGTATTGCAGGCAATAAAACCACTGCGCTTTATGATACAGGAAAGGCTGAAGAGTGCATTCCCTACATCGCTATTGCGTATTATGTAGCCGATTTATTGGGATATCAACAAAGTAAATCCGCTGCAAAAAAATATGCGGTGGATAATAATTTAAAAATTACTTTTGTTTAATCCGCTACTATATCGTCATCTTCCATTCCAAAGGGTGCAATAATTTGTTGCACCCTATAATATGGATTTGTGACTTTTGTTATAGTACTGTTTGTCCACTGGTTTGTCACGTAATAAATTGAGGGCGGGGTGTACGTATAATAATCATGTGACAACGAGAATAATTAATTTCAAAATTTTGGAGGCAAGAAAATGCTTAAATTCAAATTAAGAAAAAAACTCGTTGTAGCTTCATTACTTATCGCTTTGCTCTTAGGGCTTGGCGTAGCTACGCACACGTTTGCATCGGCAATTGATACCTATTACTGTATGGAAATGTGTTGCAAACAAGATGAAGCAGAATTAGATGGCTATCCATACGATTCAAGTTATATCGACTTTTCTCCGTTTTTTTCGGGATGGCTTGCTGGCTGTTCGAACTTTTTTAGTCATGATTGGGGCGCATGGATTACTGTAGGAGAACCGTTCAACGTTGTTCATAACAGATGTGGGCTTGGTATAGCTTCCGGTTGTTCTTTTCAAGTTGCCCAAACTCGTTTTTGTTTGAGAACACGCTGTGATAGCCATGATTCTCGCATAGCTACCCTTCGAAACCCTAATTGCTAGAGATATGTTCATGAAAAATAGAAAAAAGTTGTTATGGTTAGCGCTCTGTGTTAGCATTGTAATATTATCAATTCTCGTTACAATGTCATTTGTACAAACCATGGCTAATCAACGCGACATAAGATGCCGACAATGCCACAATGAATTAAATCGCATGCTTGATAGTGGCTTGTTGGTGTTTGACGATAACGAATATCATATCAGTGAACTAAGCCTTGATGAAATAGAATCGTTAAATAGAAGGCTTAGTCCTTGGATGTGCGAGCCTTGTGTAATTAGCATATCATACGCAATGAAGAATCATCTTCATCCGGAACATGCTGCATGGAGAGGATTGTTTGAGTATTAAAATGACTCTGGCTGTTTGAAAATGGAAGCTATGAAAACAACAGTGCTCGTAATGCTTACCATCGATTTTGAATTATGGGCGCCCCTGCGGGTACAGCGGATAAAATTTGGGTTATTGTTTGCACATGCGCCGCAGGGGCGTACATTTTTAAAACGGGTTTCATGCTTTCTATTAGCTTCGGGAAGAATATTATTGGGCGCGGCAAAGTGATTACCCCAAAGCTGTAGGGTGCATCCTGCCACGCCCAGTTCTATTTTACAAATTTTTTTCTTTCTCTTTCCAGATGCATACGTGAAGAAAGCACCGCCACAAAAATCAATTTTCACCAGCATAAAAATGATAGACTGGGAAAATGAAAAACGGACATTGTGGCTAATACATATGAAAGGAATAACCCCATGAACCCCGACGTCTTCACCCAATACCGTGATAAAATTCTCGCGAACTGCACGCAAGTAATATCAGGGAAAGATGAAGTGATATTTCTGTTGCTTGTCGCATTCACCTGCGGGGGGCATGTACTTATCGAGGACGTACCCGGTACGGGCAAAACCATGTTACTGCGTGCTTTTGCAAAAACGGTAGGCGGTACCTTTAAGCGTGTACAATTTACCCCCGACTTGCTGCCGTCAGATTTAACGGGCATTACCTTCTATGACCAAAAGCAGAATGATTTTACCTTCCGTCATGGTCCCTTATTTGCCAACATGGTACTTGCAGACGAAATTAACCGCGCAACACCGCGCACCCAGTCCGCGCTACTTGAGGCAATGGGAGAACGCCAAATCACCGTAGACGGCACAACGTATACGCTGGACGAGCCATTTATGGTAATGGCAACGCAAAACCCGTTGGAATCCTACGGTACACTCCCCTTGCCCGAGGCGCAAACGGACAGATTTTTTATGCGGCTTTCCATGGGCTATATGGAACGCGCGCAGGAGCGCGAAATCATCGCGCGGGAAAATGCGGCGGATATTATCGGCAAGTTGCAGCAAATCGTAACGGCACAGGAAACGCAACAGGTACGCACGGCGTACCGCAATATTCACGTAAGCGGCGAAGTGCATGACTATATCATGGACATTATAGAAGCCACCCGTACCGAGAGCCATTTTATTGCGGGGGCATCTACCCGCGGGGGTATTGCGCTGTACCGCGCGGTGCAAGCCTGTGCCGCCTACAACGGACGCGATTATGCAATACCCGAAGATGTACAGCACATTGCACCCTACGCCTTAGCGCACCGCTTAGGCATCGGCAACGGCATAAAGCAAGCCGATGCATTGAGCGCGCTTGATGCGATTATCAACAAAATAACCGTTCCCCTGGAGCGTGTGTAACCACCATGCCGATTGTACTCATCATTGTTGCAGGCATTTTATTCATTGCACAGCGAGGGTACCGCCGCCATATTTTACGGCGCGTTTCGTATGCTTTTTCCACCGGTCGCGTATTATTTGCCCAAGAAGAACCCTTTCAACTCATTACCACACTCGCAAACCCTACACGATTATTTATCCCCTACATACACACCCGCGAGCCATTGCCCGAAGGGGTAAAGCTGCTGGGTGATTATCGGTTGGGTTCTGCCGAATACGGCACAGAAGCGCGGCTAATCCACAAGGCATATCTATTGCCACGCAGTGCGGTTACCTGCCGCGTTTCTGCGTGCGTTGAAAAGCGCGGGCAGTATATCTTCTCGCATGCATGGTTGCATGGCGGTGATTTTCTGGGGCTTTCCGAAGGCATGGAAAAAGCCCCCCGCAATACGGAAATTGTCGTATACCCCAACCCTGCCGACAACGCAAATATCAAGCCATCGCTGGACAATTTCCTCGGCGATATTAGCGTGCGCCGTTTTATTTTGCACGACCCCATGCTCACCACAAGCTACCGCGAATACACAGGCCGCGAGCCGTTAAAGTCTATTTCGTGGCTGCATACCGCACGCCTGCACAAGCCCATGGTAAAAGTATTCGATTATACGGCAGAAATATCGGTGAGCATTCTCGTAAACATTGACGCAGAAAATGAGGAAAATATTGAACGATGCTACGCCCTCGCCCACACCGTGTGCAAATACATGGAAGAAGCAAAAATAAACTATGATGTGCGCTGTGAAGGGTGGAAATAACGATATTATTGTTTACACGTGCATTTATAAATCATCAGACGAGTATTCGACCCAAACGGGACTAAAACCTGCTCTAAGTGCAAGCCTCGTAGAAGCTATATTTGCGCTCCAAGTAGTGTAACAAGGCACTTTTCCTTGTTTATCAGTTTCAAGCGCAAGTTCCTTAACCAAGTACGCCCCAAGCCCGTAATTACTGTACTCGGAAACGGTGTCAATTCCAATTTGCCATAATAAGCCGCCTAAATGATTATCAACACCGCCCACCGCTGCTATCTTTTCCCCATCAAAAGCCGCAATCGCAAGAACCTCTCTCTCGTTGTACTCTAACGAATTTTCAAAGCCTTTATATTTATATAGCTCATTAACAGTATCTTGCTCATATCGCTTATAAATAAAATCCAAAGGTTTTTCGACGGTTCTTTCAGGGAGCAAATGCAGATACCGAATATTTTCTTCACCTAATTTTTTGCCGAAAGACCGTAATTTTTCATTTATGAGATAAAAGTTATCCGAATCCATAATAAAACTGGCAGGAGTCGATTCAAAATTCTTAAAACACCACTCAGCCATTTTTTTATCTGCTCTTATAACTGCATTATTACCGAATGTAACCATTTGAAAAAATGTATCTTGGGTTTCGATAAATATATTTTTATTTGATTCAAAATCAGTCGCAGAACATTTCCAATTTGCTGATAATTGCATTTTAGCAGATAATATTTTCTCTTTTTTATTCATGACAACTCCTACACAAAAAATATAGATTTTGCGCACGTACCATTTTGTGGTACATAGGTGCGCTCTTTGATTTTCTTAGCCAGCCAGTAAAACCATTTTACCACAATTTTGTTGTTTTTGTAGATGAAGTTATCTAAACTGCGCTATTTACACCCTTCACAGCTTACATCCTACGACTTCTACGCAAATTTTACCACGCTTGGGGTAGCACATACGCACTGGTCGTACATTCCCCGCGGTTTGGGCATGGCGCATATGCAAAAAATACTGGAGGGACTTGGGCGTGCCACCTATATGCCCAAGGAAACGCTGGCGTCCCTGTTACACCGCGCCGCAAAAAACGGAAGCACCCAAGGGGTAATCCTTATCACCGCGCAGGAGAAGCAGCAAGCATACACGCTGGTAAACCAATATAAAATCAACCACCCCATTATCCTGTGCGGAGGTGTGGATTAATATGATTTTACTTTTTACAAAAATAATTGCCGACACCGCATTTTATTTTGCGTTTGTGTTTTTTGTTATCATGTATTTCCGCGCCACACCTATATTTTTGTTATTATATTTGCCGCCTGTTTTTTACTGCGTATTAAACATAATTACCTTACGCAAAAGCAATATAACAGTCGATTACACCAAGGTTTTTAATGTATTTGTGCGCGTGTATACACCGTTTGTAATAATCGCACTGTTTATACCCGCCTTGCGCTCGTATATGCAGGTATACTCCATGCCCTTTGCAATCATATTTTTGTTGAGTGCGGCGGCGGTGATGCGTCTTTCCTTGCACGAGCGCGAGGTGCATACACAAAAATCATTTTGGCTGGGGAATGCGTATACGCTGGGCGGAGCATTGCTTGTTGGCGTGGTGGTAAGCCTGCCGTGGGTAAGTGCATTCTTACGCCGTATTGCGCGGTTTTTACTGCTGGACGGCGTGTACGGTGCGTTTGTACAGGTTATGCATGTATTCTTGCGCTTTATTGAATGGTTTTTTGGTCTTTTTCCGGAAATTTCCCCGTTGGAAGAACCCGAAGGCACACCGCCCGAGGGCATAGGCATTGGCGCGGCGCAGACGAATCCCGACCCCGCAACGTGGCTTGTCGTCTTGTATGTACTTATTTTATCTTCCTTAATTGCCGGGGTTGTGTATATAATCTTTCGGTTTTTATATGTAGCGGGCGAAGAAGCGCCGCTGCGTACAACCCGCGACGGGCGTTTGCACAGCACTTTTGTAGAAAATATGAAACCTCGCACCCGTACCCGCAACGCATTGCGCAGAGTGTACAAGCAGTTTATATTTTTATGCCACAAGCATGGTTGTGCGCCCCAACCCTCCGACACCAGCATACAGTACACCCATTTTGCCGCCGAAAAATTTCACCTAACCACGGAAGCGGAGGCTCTACGCGCTTTGTACCTTCCCGTTCGCTACGGGAAGAGACAGGGCGCCAAAGAAGATGTTATACTGGCGAAATCGCTGCTAAAACGCATAAAAGCAAAAATTAATTGACAATTTTCATATTTGCGTGTATTGATTAATTAATCAAAAAAAGTTTCACCACCAGCGGGAAATATTCTCCAAAAAAATTCATGGAGGTACACTATGATATCCGGAACAACTGTAATGGGTATAACAATGAGGTATGCAAATAGTTCTGTTGTCTTTTTAAATAGTTTAGTCCAACGATATAATCTAAGGCAACAGCCCCATCAAGAATGGGTTGACACGAGAAGACTTGCATTGGCAATAACTCGATGATAAAAACGAAATTTTTTGCAACTATTAAGCATTTAATGCTATTTGCGTTTATTCTGTTTTGGTTGATTCATATTTTCCCTATTCCGGTTAGAATAGAAGCCCCCGCCATTGAGATAATGTTAAATGACGACGGTCACTTTTACGAGCGCGTTGTTCGCATCAATGGTTGGTATAGAATTAATTTATTTTCGCATCATCGTTTTAATGGGCAAATAGAAATAAGTGGATATCCAAAAACATTTTATGACATGGAAAGATTGCTTTTGCATAGAAATGCATTTGCTCGTGGAAGGTTTGATTTAATGTTTTACGCCGGACAGCGCTTTAGCGTATTATATACACGTTGGGTTTTTAACGACGCAGCAATAATGTTGCCGGATGAAAATGGTCATTTAAATTCGAGCACCTCTCCATTTGTTGTATTGCATAAGTTGTGTCGCTTGGAAGCAATGGATGTATTAAATATATTCGGGCATGTTTCTCCTAAAGATTAATTTAATATGCATAGACATCTGCCGAAAAGCATCTGTACAAAAATGGCTTGTTACATAACAAGCCATTTTTGGCGTTAATTTATACGCCGTAGGGATTTTTTTGGAGGGGCGAAACATATTAATAAAACAACTCCAGCTTTATCCATTTTGTAAGCAGCTCGCGCTCATAGGCATCGTCTGTTTGAAAACAGAAGCTATGAAAACAACAGCGCTCGTAATGCTTATCATCAACTTTGTATTTATACGCGCCCCCGCGGGTACAACGGATAAAATTTGGGTCATTGCTTGCACATGCGCCGCAGGGGCGTCCATTTTTCGCGACGGTCTTCATGTTTTCTGTTAAATCGAAAAGAATATTATTGGGCGCGGCAAGGTGATTACCCCAAAGTTGTATCGTACAACCTGCCACGCCCAGTTCTATTTTACAAATTTTTTTCTTGCTCTTTCTAGATGTATAGGTAAAGAAAGCACCGCAACCAAAGTTGATTGTGTCACCGTCAACCCGACAATTGTTATCTAGCAGCAGTTTGTTGATATCGGTAAGCCAATCTATTATTTCCGATGACTGCGTATTTATATATTGACTTACATATACGACTTGCTTTTTAGGCTTAGGGTCGGCTAAGGGATAAAAATCGCCGCGCATGAATGCAGTCGTAAACTTATAGTCGTTTGCTTTTATGTTTGCCTGCGCTTCGGCAAGCAGCTTTATGCCCACGGGTAAAAATTCGTCATAGTCATATTGAATATAAAACGTCCCTGTGTTATCAAGGTCAACTTTTTCTGTAAAATTGGCATCTTCAAAATAAAAACCGATATCGGAAAGGAAATTGAACACTTCCATTTTCCGTTCCCTCGCCATTTTGCTTATAGAGTAACGTATTTCACTTTTTGGCGGAAGCGGCATAAGCAAATCATGCCCGAAAACTACAATTTCTTTCCTTGGATTTGTTTCAAGTCGGCCGTGGTATCCAATGGCGTATAAAACCATCGCAAGTTCATTTATTATCGGGAAATGCTTATGGATTGAACCACCGTCGCGCACATCGGTTTTTGGGTTGTAATTTATACCCGTCTTAACGTCAATATTATCTTTGTTTGCGCTTAGAGCATCAAAGAGCTTACATAAAAATGAACGAAATGATGCAATGCCCTTCTTTATTTCATCGTCTGTCAATCCGTGCCTAAACTTTTCGGTTACAGTAAAATTATTTGGTGTTTCCATAATAATTGCGTTTTTTAGGAATCGGCAAACATCTGATAAATCAAAATTACTCAAGAGGATTCCCCCATATTTTTAAGATTGAATTATACACCTCTTGACGTGCATAGCAAGTCCGCTTATAATGCGCGATGCACTTTCTATAAAATCACTAAATAATTTTTCCAACCGAGGTGAAAAATATGAAAAGAACATTCCAACCCAAAAAGCGCCAGCGCAGTAAGGTGCATGGTTTCCGTAAGCGCATGAGCACGTCTAACGGGCGCAAGGTGCTTCAAAGAAGACGTTTAAAAGGCAGGCATGTACTCTCCGCATAAAATGCGTGTGAATGTTTCGCATAAGCCATTGGCTTCGTTGCGTACCGCTAAGGCCTTCCGTCAAGTGTATAAGGGGGGCAGGCACGTAGCCAGCCCTCTTTTTGTTGTGTATGCACGCAAAACAGACGAAGAAGCACGACGGCTTGGGCTTTCGGTTAGCAAAAAGGTAGGCAATGCTGTGGTACGCAACCGCGTGCGTCGGTGGATTAAAGAGTACTGCCGTATTTATCCGCCCGCCCAAGGGTATGACTATATTGTTGTTGCACGCCCTGCCGTTGCGTTATTACCGCAAAAAGGTGCATACGCACAGGTAAAAACAGCACTGGCACAACAATTTAAACGGTTAGCCAAATGAAGGCGGTATTAAAAGCGCTAATTCGTTTTTACAAGCAAGCCATCTCTCCGCATATGCGAAACCGTTGTAAGTATTATCCGTCTTGTTCCACGTATATGTATGAAGCGGTGGAACGTTATGGCGCGGCGCGTGGTTTTTGGCTGGGAATAAAACGGTTGCTGCGGTGCAACCCATTCGCCCGCGGGGGGTATGACCCTGTTCCTTAGGAGGTTTTAATGGAGATTTTTGCTTTTTTAGGCAGGCCTGTACAGTCCGAACCCGGGTTTATTGTGCGCCCCATTGCGTGGTTGTTTGGCACAATCTTGGATTTTTGCTTTAACATCGTATACTGGATAACGCCCAATAACTCGCTGGGTTTAGCCATTATTCTGCTTACCATTGTAGCAATGACACTCATGCTTCCGTTAAACATTAAATCGCAGAAGTCCATGTTAAAAATGCAAGCCCTTAACCCCGAGCTGGAAAAAATTAAAGCCAAATACGGCGGTAAAAACGATGCGGAAACGAAGCAAAAAATAAGCCAAGAAACACAAGCCCTTTGGGCAAAAAATAAGGTAAACCCGCTGGGCAGTTGTCTTCCCATGCTTATACAAATGCCCCTATTCTTCGGCTTGCTGTATATTATGAACCAAAGCTACCTGTATATTGACACGTTGAATGTGCTGTACTACCAGCTTTCCGAGGCGATACAAGCCGTGCCCGGGTATATCGAAATTATTCGCCCGTTGGCGCGCCCGCACATTCCCGACGCGTGGTATTACACAAACGGGCAATTGCTGGCTTCCGGTTTTAATAATTTGGTGGCGCAGGGTCACCACCCCGATGTGGCATTGCGTCTTGCATTAGAGCAGCTCGGCACAACCGATGTAATTGTACTGGGCTTGCCCGAGCATCTTTCCCGCGTATTAGACCGTTTTACTATGGAAACATGGGACGTACTTTTTGCGCAAATTGCGGCAACACAGCCCGCATATTTNCCCCCAATTACGGCGTTGTTTGACCGTATGCAAAGTATTGAAGTTTTCCTTGGTATATCCCTCAAGGATAATAGCGGCTGGCGTTTACCGGGGGTAATTATCCCTATACTATCGGTCGCAACTATGGTGGCAACCACATGGTTAAGCCAGCAAGTAAACACGGTCCGTGACCCGCAGCAAAAAACCATGCAAACCATAATGATGACCGTAATGCCATTATTTATGGGCTTTATTACCGCAACCTTCCCCGCGGGTGTGGGTATATACTGGGTTGCTTCTAACACGTACCGCTTGGTGCAGCAATTAATCATGAACAAAAAAATGGGCATTCCGTTTAAACTACCGTTTGCAAAGAAAGAGGCGTAAAATCTATGACGAACCGTATCGAAAAAACAGGCAAAACCCCCGAAGAGGCAATTGCCGCCGCATTAACATTACTTGACGCAACCGAAGATGACGTAGACATAGAAATTGTAGACCCGGGCGCAAAGGGCGGGTTATTTGGGCTGGGCGGTCGCCCCGCAATGGTGGTGGTTACGCGCAAATTTGACCCCGTGCAAACCGCGAAGGAATTTATCCGCGAGGTAACCCTTGCCATGGGTTTAAGCGTAGTTATCGACGCTACGCGCAGGGAAAAATATTTAAACATTAACGTGGTTGGCGAAAATATGGGCATTCTTATTGGCAAGCGCGGTGCAACGTTGGACGCGCTCCAATACCTAACCAATTTAGCCGTAAACCGTTGCGGCGTGCCGGAATTTAGCGTAATTTTGGACACGGAAAACTACCGCCGCCGCCGCCGCGAAACGCTGGAAGGTCTTGCCCACAACCTTGCCCGCAAGGTAAAAGCCATTCGCAAGCCCGTGAATCTTGAACCTATGAGCCGTTACGAACGGCATATAATCCACACCGTACTCCAACACGACAAAACCATACGTACTTACAGCGAGGGGAACGAACCCTTCCGTCACGTAGTCATTACCACTGCCGCAAAATGAGTACGCGCAACAATACCATCGCCGCCATTGCCACGCCCTCGGGAACGGGGGCGTTAGGCGTTGTGCGGCTTTCCGGCGTTGCTGCTGTAGATATTGTGCGCAAAATTTTTGTTCCTGTAAAGGGTGAATGGAAGCCCCGTTCACACCGTATGGTGTATGGCACAATCGTCAACGGGAGCGCTCCCATTGACGAGGTAATGCTGTGCTATATGCGTGCGCCGCGTTCCTTCACGCGGGAGGACGTAGTGGAAATTTATGCCCACGGCGGTGCGTTACCGTTGCATGGTGTGCTAAATGCCGCGCTGGAAAACGGCGCAAGGCTGGCTTTGCCCGGCGAGTTTACCCAACGCGCTTTTTTAAACGGGCGCATTAATTTAACCCAAGCAGAAGCCGTAATGGATATTATCAATGCAAGCAGTGACACAGCACGTACGGCGGGGTTACGGCAATTAGGCGGCGGGCTTTCCAACAAAATTCAAGCGTGCCGTAATGCGATAATGAAATGGCTCGCCCATATTTCGCTAAGCATCGACTACCCCGAACACGAGGAAGAAGCCGCCAACCGCGAAACAATTTTACACGAGGCTTCCGCCGTGCTTAACGATATGCAAGCTTTATTAAAAACGGCGGTCATTGGGCGCATTTTACGCGAGGGAATAAAAACCGCTATCGTAGGCGCACCCAATGCGGGCAAGTCTACCTTGCTTAACGCCATCTTAGGCGAGGACCGCGCCATCACCCACGAGCTACCGGGGACAACGCGCGATACCCTCACCGAGCAAATACAAATCGGTGGCATTCCGCTAGTGCTGATTGACACCGCAGGCCTGCGCGAAACGGACGACCCCGTAGAGCAAATTGGCGTAACGCGCAGCTTTGCCGCCGCACGGGACGCACAGCTTATTTTGTATGTAGTTGATGGGAGCGAAGCGGGGCAAGCCCTGGAATACGGCATTCACGAGGGGCAGCAGCAAATTACTATTATTAATAAATGCGACCTTCCGCAGGAGGTGCATCAAGGGCTGATAGACGTTGGGAGCGTTCCCACCGTGTCCATTTCGGCAAAAACGGGGCAGGGTATGGATGCACTGTTTACCGCAATTCAGCAAGCGTGCTTAACGAGCGGTACAAGCATAGCGCAAGTTACAGAGTCTGATGTAATAACACGGGAGCGGCATCGTATTTTGTTAGAGCAGGCCATTGCGCAAATAAATAATGCGCTCAATGATTTACGCGCGGGAGTAGCGGAGGATATCGCCGCTATTGAGCTGCGGGGGGCATATCTTTCCCTTGGGCATATTTTAGGGGTTGAATACGCAGATGACATTGTTGACCGTATTTTTGCAGAATTTTGTGTGGGCAAATAAATGAAGCACATCGTAATCATAGGCGGCGGTCATGCAGGGTGCGAAGCCGCACTTGCCGCGGCGCGTATCGGGCGCGAGAACATTCGCGTAACGCTTTTTGCCATGTCGCTGGACAGCATTGCCATGATGCCCTGCAACCCCTGCATTGGCGGCAGTGCAAAGGGACATCTGGTGCGTGAAATTGACGCCCTTGGCGGCGAAATGGGACGCGCGATAGACGCAACCTTCCTGCAAAGCCGAATGCTTAACGCAAGCAAAGGTCCTGCCGTGTACAGCTTACGCGCGCAAGCGGATAAAAAACGGTATATGCAGTACATGAAGCGGGTACTGGAAAATACGCCTAACCTCTTCCTGCGTGAGGGGGAAGTGCTGGAGATTATCGTTGTAGATGGGGAGCGCTCCCGCATTACGGGGGTTCGGGTAGAATCGGGCGCGGTTATCGCATGCGATACAGTCGTAGTTTGTTCGGGTACATATTTACATGCGCGTTGCTTATACGGGGAAACGGTAAATTCCGTAGGCCCAAGCGGACAGCGTTCGGCGCGTAAATTAAGCGAAAATTTACGTGCGCTGGGCTTTACCCTTCAACGGTTTAAAACGGGTACACCCGCACGGGTGCATAAGCGGAGCATTGATTTTTCCAAAATGGCGAAGCAGGACGGCGACATAAATCTGGTACCCTTTTCCTTTGAAACCGACCCTGCGGAAATTCACCGCCCACAGCTGCCGTGTTACTTGACCTACACCACGCATGAAACCCATGAAATTATCCGCGCAAATTTGCACCGCTCTGCCATGTACAGCGGGCTGATTGACGCAACGGGTACGCGGTACTGCCCGTCTATCGAAGACAAAATCGTGCGCTTCGCAGATAAGGAACGTCACCCCGTTTTTATCGAACCCGAGGGCGAGGACACTCAAGAAATGTACGTGCAGGGCATGTCCTCTGCTTTGCCCGAGGACGTACAAATACAGGTATACCGCAGTGTACCGGGGCTGGAAAACTGCGAAATTATGCGCCCCGCCTATGCCATCGAATACGACTGTATAGACGCGACTATGCTTACGCCGGGTTTGGAAGCCAAGCACATACGCGGACTGTTTTTTGCAGGGCAAATTAATGGAAGCAGCGGTTATGAAGAAGCAGCGGCACAGGGGTTGCTTGCAGGAGCAAACGCCGCGCTAACTTTATGCGGGAACGCTCCCATGCAATTAACACGGGCACAGGGTTATATCGGCGTGCTGGTAGACGACCTTGTAACCAAAGGCACACAAGAACCCTATCGCATGATGACCTCCCGCGCGGAATACCGCTTGCTGCTACGGCAGGATAATGCCGATTTACGTCTGACGCCGCTGGGGTATCAATCAAAATTAATTTCCGAGAAACGCTACGCCCAATTTCAGCAAAAGCAGGGAAAAATTACGCAGGAAATAATAAGAATGAAAAGTACCGTCACCTCACCCGAGGGGGCAAACCCTATGCTTGCGCAAAAAGGGAGCGCTCCCATAATGTCGGGCATAAAGCTTGCGGATTTAATTAAACGCCCCGAACTCACCTATTGGGATGTTGCCCCCCTGGCAGGGGAAGCCGTTTTTGATGAAGGTCTAACGCCCTATGTACGGCAAACCATTTGCGAACAAGTGAATATTCAGCTAAAGTACGAGGGTTATATCGCTATGCAGCAGCAAGAAGCCGAGCAATTTGCCAAAGCCGAAGCCCGCACACTGCCCCCCGATTTGGATTATGAAAGTATCACAGGCTTACGGCTGGAGGCACGGCAAAAGCTGGCAAAACTGCGCCCCGCAAATTTTGGACAGGCATCGCGCATAACGGGCGTCTCCCCTGCGGATTTAAGCGTGCTTATGATTTATATGAAAACCCGCGAAGGCGATAGAGAGCGTTCCCATGCGTGAGAAGGGGCGTATATTATGGGTGCTTGCGTCTTTAGGCGTTGCGGCGGGTATTTTTTATTCTACGTCCATGACGGGGGAAGTTTCCGGCGCAGCAAGCATGGGCATAATTGAACGGGTAACGGCGCTTATGCCGTTTCTCCCTTTTTCTGAGGATACGTTAAATTTTATTTTGCGTAAGGGCGCGCACTTTGTGGTATTTTTTGCATTGGCATTTTGTGTAGCGCAGGCATTAAAATATTACATGGGCGGGCGCAAGCTATTTTTCTGCGCGTGGGGAACCGCCGCCGTATACGGTGTGTTGGACGAAATTCACCAGTATTTTATCCCCGGACGGGGTTGCGCGGTAGGTGACATGGTTATTAACGCGACGGGCGCCGCCGTAGGCACAGGACTGGTATTGTTGCTTTTACGCAAGCGCGCGCATATAGTGGAGGGAACACATTCCTCCAAGGACATACATACCGCAAAGGGGCAAAACCCCGACTGGGAGGAATTTTCTTGACAAGTCCTTTTATGCTTATAAAAAAATCTTCTTCGCCTTTTGTTTTACTTCCTATCACACAGACGGAACGCACGGTTCATTTACGTTACTTAAATGACCATGGTGTTGCCGCACGTTTTATTGAGGCTGTACAGCTTAACCCCGATGACGCGTGGGCTTTTGTAAGCAAATTATACGCAGGCGGGTTAGATTTAAACGCCCTGCGCGAAATATTATGGGCAGGTGTACATTCGCGCAAGTGGGTACACAAGGCCGTGTGCGGGAGCGTTCCCAAAAACTTTATAACCCGCTCGTTATACGTATCCGACCCCGAGCGCGGCTTGCGTAGACTCGTACATTTGCGCATGGTTAAAGAACCTGACAAACACGGCGTTTGGAAGGTATGCGCCATCGAGCAGGAAGACTGCCCGCGGGGGGTGTAATGTGTTAAAAGACCGTATTCAGCCATGGCTTGCCGCCCGCGATATCGTACTCACCGACGTACAGTACACACAGCTTGCCGCGTATCAACGCACTGTTCTTACCGCTAACGAAAAAATGAATCTTACCGGCATTACCTCCGACGAGGATTTTGCCGTAAAGCATTTTATTGATAGCCTATCATTACTCCCGTTTTTGCCCACCGCGAATAAACCGGGAGCGCTTTCATTGCTGGATATAGGCACGGGTGCGGGCTTCCCGGGGGTGCCGTTAAAAATTGCGCGCCCCGATATTCAACTTACGCTGGTGGATGCCCTGCGCAAGCGGGTCTTTTTTTTGCGCGAAGCGTTAAGCGAGCTTAACATAAGTGCCGAATGCCGACACGCCCGTGCCGAGGACATGCCCCGCCTTTTTCCAAACGTGCAATACGATATAGTTACCGCCCGCGCTGTAGCGCATCTAAAAAAATTGTGCGCATACGCGTTGCCCCTTGTTAAAACAGGTGGTATATTTTTAGCAATGAAGGGTCCGGATATAACCCGCGAACTAAATGAAACCGCTCCCATTCTTGAAAAATATAAAGGTACTATACATTCAATAAATCCCATAGAAATTACAAGTAGCATGATACACACCATTATTGCCATCACAAAATAGGAGAGATAAGCCCATGAAAAATTCGAAGGAAACCTTTGGCACACAAGTATTTAACGACGCGGCAATGCAAGCCCGTTTACCACAAGGCGTTTACAAGTCCTTGAAACAGACCATCGCCCGCGGCGCACCCCTGGCACACGACATTGCCGACATTGTAGCCAACGCAATGAAGGAATGGGCGGTGGAGCAGGGCGCAACCCATTTTACCCATTGGTTCCAACCCATGACGGGCATTACGGCAGAAAAACACGAGGCATTTCTAACGCCCAAAGGGGGCGGGCGGGTTATTTTGTCCTTCTCGGGCGCGGCGTTGGTGCGCGGCGAGCCTGATGCATCAAGCCTTCCGTCGGGCGGGCTTCGCGCTACCTTTGAAGCGCGGGGCTACACCGTGTGGGACACGACCTCTTACGCCTTTATCAAAGAAGGCACGCTGTATATTCCCACTGCCTTCTGCGGTTATAACGGCGAAGCCTTGGATATGAAAACCCCGCTTCTGCGTTCAATGGAAGCATTAAATACCCAAGCCTTACGCATATTAAGGCTGTTTGGCAACCACGCAGTAAACCGTGTGCGCCCCACCGTAGGCGCAGAGCAGGAGTACTTCCTTATCGACAAGGATATGTATCGGCAACGCCCCGACCTCGTGTACTGCGGGCGTACCTTATTTGGAGGAAAGCCCCCCAAGGGGCAAGAGCTGGGCGACCATTATTTTGGCAAATTGCTGCCCCGCGTTTCCGCTTTTATGACGGAACTGGACGCAGAGCTTTGGAAGCTTGGCGTATATGCAAAAACAAAGCACAACGAAGTCGCCCCCGCACAGCACGAGCTTGCGCCTGTATTTACCTCAGTTAACGTCGCCTCCGACCATAACCAGCTTACCATGGAACTATTACAGCGCGTAGCCGACAGGCACAACTTGGCGTGCCTATTACACGAAAAGCCCTTCGCAGGGCTTAACGGGAGCGGAAAGCACGTAAACTGGTCACTAACCACGGACACAGGGACCAACCTCTTCGAACCCGGCGAAACGCCCCACGAAAACGCGCAGTTTTTGCTCTTCCTTGTTGCTGCAATTCAAGCCGTAGATGAATACGCGGATATTTTGCGCGCCGCTTCCGCCAACCCGGGCAACGACCATCGCTTAAACGGCTTTGAAGCGCCCTCCACCATTATTTCCATGTTCCTGGGCACGGAGCTTACCGCCATTTTAGAAGCCTTGGAAGCCAAGGAGGAATACCAAAGTCCCGAAACCCCCAAAGTGGAAATCGGCGTTACCACGTTGCCTCATTTCCCGCGTGACACCACCGACCGCAACCGCACCTCGCCCTTTGCCTTCACCGGCAATAAATTTGAATTTAGAATGCCGGGGGCGTCTACCTCCGTTGCGCGCCCAAGCATTGTGTTAAACACCGCCATGGCGGATGTGCTGTCCCGCTTTGCGGATACATTAGAAAGTGCCGAAGATTTTAAACACGCATTAGATAAGCTGGTGCGCCGTACCTTCCGCGCCCACAAGCGCATTGTATACAACGGCAACAACTATGCCACCGAATGGCACGAGGAAGCACACGCACGCGGTCTTTCCCACCTGCCCCGCACGGTAGATGCACTGCCCGCGCTGTGTTCCCCCGCGTCGGTTGCCCTTTTCGCCCGCCAGCAGGTATTTACCGAAACGGAGCTTACCGCTCGTTGCGCAATCCATTTAGAAAATTACGCAAAAACATTACGTATTGAAGCATCGACCCTTATCGAAATCGTAAAAACGCAAATTATCCCTGCTTGCTTCCATTACCAGAACGACATTGCGGCGCTTGTAGAGCATAAAATCGAACACTTAGCCGCATACGACAGCGCATTAGAACGCCACACAATCACCCAAATGAGTACCTTAAGCGCGGAAATGCTAGACAACCTGCGCGCACTGGAAGCCGCTTTACACAAAGGGAGCGCCCACGATGGGAACGCTCCCGCAGAAGCCGCTTTACACGCCGCCAACCACATCGCCCCCGCCATGGAACAGCTACGCAAATCCGTTGATGCGCTGGAAACCATCACCGCAAAGAAGCATTGGCCATTGCCAACGTATGGCATGATGCTTTATAGTGTGGGTTGAAACAAAAAAGAACCCATAGCAGGATGTATAAAAACGTGGTAATTGCGATGCTTGTGTCAGAAATTTTGCGCATTTGAATCGCAGTTACCCGTTATTTTACGTGCCTTTAATTAAAACAAGAAAATTTTTTGTAAATGATGTTAAATAAATTACAAAAATATGTTTTACATAGATTTTATTTAAATACAATGTCATAAGTATACAATAACAGTGAATAAACGAAATAAAATATACGGTTATTGGTTATTTTGATGTTGTGATAGCAAGAAAGTAATATTTTATGTATGACAAATCATTGCCAACAATTAGTTTGTTTTGTGCATTTTTACATATTTACACCAATAAATAGAATTTAAATTGTTACTTTGACTAAAAAATATATAAAACACTTGCGCAAAATAATTTAACGAGCTATTTTACTAATATAGGGTGGCTGTATCTTTTTTAAGATACCCAATTATAAAAAAGGAGGGAATCAAAAATGAGCAAATTATTTAAGGAACTAAAAAAACGCTTACCTACCAAGCCACCGCCTTTTTTGGTCGCGTTGATAACAAGCGTTTTGTCTAGTTGCTTAGCCACCATCTTTATATCCATTGGCGAACCTGTTTTGCGTAATTTCCTTTCGATTTGAGCCCGTTTGGAAATGGCAAACATCCAATGAATTTGATGTCTAGCTAAAGCAACCAATAATATATCCACCTCTAAATAACAAGAGGCGGATATATTATACATAATAATAATTGAAAATGCACCTATTATTTATTGCAATTTCATTTCGTTATTTCGTTAAAATCTTCTCATAAACCCTATACCATTTTCTCATATAACAACGGATAATTTGTTGCTCCGTGCAATACTCGATAAATGAACACAGTGCGCTCAATTACGCGGTAAAATGCAATATAGGGTTTAATCCCCAACATCCTATATCCTGCTTCTGCCATTTTCTTATCGGGAACAAGCCTTCCGCGCTTTGGAAATGTCGATAAATCGTTGGCTTTCTCAATAATTTTGTCGTGCATACTTAACGCGGCTTGACGGCTGCCTTGGGCGATGTATAGGATAATTTCCTCTACGTCGTCCAACGCTTCTTGCAAGAAGTGAACGTTATAGGTCTCCATCAATGAGTCCCCGTAATCTTTCGCTTACTTCTGCAATGGTATACGTTTTTGCACCCGACAGTCGGTTTGCTTCGGCAGAAAGTAATTTTTCGCGCAAGTCAAGCATTTCTTCACGATAGCGATAGGTTTCAATGCTCATAAGCACTAAATCCCCTTCGCCATTCTTGGTAAGGAATACAGGCTCACGCTTCTCTTTGCACAGGACAGAGATACTATTATATTCGTTGCGAAGTGCCGTCGAGGGTTTTATTACCATAGTATACGCCTCCTTAATGAATAATTATATACATATTCTATCGTAATATTTTTGCTAAGTAAATGGGAGTTACCAATACTTCCTGTCCAGCCCCCTGTACGAAACCGCCTCCGCAATATGCGTTATTTGAATATTCTCCATGCCCTCCAAATCGGCAATGGTGCGTGCCACTTTTAAAATTTTATGGTATGCGCGGGCGCTTAGGTTCATGGACTCGAAGATTTGCTTTAATAGTTCGCTTCCTTCTTTGCACAGCTTACAATGCTGCTTAACGAGGGAAGCGGACATTTTTGCGTTAAAATGGGTAGGGGTATCGGCAAAACGTTGTGCTTGGCGGGCGCGGGCTTCCTCTACGCGGGCTTTAATAAAAACAGATGCTTCTGCGGGAGCGTTCCCACCGGTTTGCCCCGCAGAAAGCTCACCATAGCTTACGGGTGTGGCTTCTACCATAATGTCGATACGGTCGAGCAACGGTCCCGAAATTTTATCCAGGTAGCGCGCAATTTCCGCGTCGGTGCATTTGCATTTTTCGCTGCCGTGGTAGCCGCAGGGACAAGGGTTCATTGCGGCAAGGAGCAAGAAGGCGCTGGGATATGTACATACGCCGCCTACGCGGTTAAGGGTAATTTTGCCGTCCTCTAACGGCTGGCGCAGGGTTTCCAGCGCTTTTTTTTGAAATTCGGGCAATTCATCAAGGAAAAGCACGCCGTTGTGGGCAAGGCTAATTTCCCCCGGCATGGGCGAACGCCCGCCCCCCGTGAGCGATATGTACGACGCCGTATGGTGCGGCGTGCGGAAGGGGCGTTCCGCCATTAAATTGCGTAAACCAAGCAAACCCGCGATGGAATAAACCTTCGTAATTTCTATACTTTCGTCAAACGATAAGTCGGGCAAAATAGTGGGCATACGGCGTGCAAGCATGGTCTTACCCGCGCCCGGCGGTCCAATCATCAGTAAATTATGGCAACCCGCTGCCGCAATTTCCATGGCACGTTTAATGTGTGCCTGCCCCGCAACGTCGGCAAAATCTACATCGTAGCAATTATTTTCCGCCGTCTCTGCTTGAAACGCCCGCACTACATCATGCGTTGCGGGTTGAATCGCCTCCCCGCCCGAAAGGGCATCTACCAAATCCTTTAGATGCGCGACGGGAATAACGGTCAAGCCCGCAACCAATGCCGCCTCCTGCGCATTTTCGGCGGGGACATAGCACGTGCTAAGCCCTGCTTCCCTCGCGGAAAGCAGCATGGGCAACACACCCGTAATGGGACGTACTGCGCCGTCCAGCGATAATTCTCCCGCAAAAAAAGCGGCTTCCGCCGCTCTTGTTTCAATAGCTCCTGCACATATAAGCAGCCCCACCGCCACGGGCAAATCGAAGGCAGGACCTGATTTACGCGTATCCGCGGGCGCTAAATTAACCGTAATGCGCTTAACGGGAAACGAGTATCCCGTATTACGTATCGCCGCGCGTACCCGCTCACGGGATTCCTTCACCGCCGAGTCGGGCAGACCTACCACGTCAAAACCGGGCAGGCCATTTGCAACGTCTACTTCCACATCCACGATATACCCGTTAACGCCCAGCACAGCACCGCTTCTAATTTTTACAAACACGGGATTTCTCCTTTGTAAGGTGTTGTTTTCTTCTACCGGGCGTATTCTACGGCGCGTGTTTCACGGATTAAACTTACCTTAATTTGCCCCGGATATTCAAGCTCTTCTTCAATACGCTTGGCAATATCGCGTGCCAACAACGTAATGGAAGCATCGTTCACTTCATCGGGCATAACTACGATGCGCAGCTCGCGACCCGCTTGTATAGCAAAGGATTTTTCCACACCCTTGAAGGATTCTGCAATGGCTTCAAGGTTTTGCAAACGCTTGATGTAATGCTCCAGCGTTTCGCGCCGTGCACCCGGTCGTGCGCCCGAAATTGCGTCCGCAATTTGCGTAATAATAGCGATAATGCTGGTGGGCTCTACATCGCCGTGGTGTGCTTCTACGGCGTTTACGATAAGGGGCGATTCTTTAAAGCGTTTACACAATGACGCACCAATGGATACATGCGACCCTTCTTGCTCATGGTCTACCGCCTTGCCGATGTCGTGCAATAGACCCGCGCGTTTCGCCTGCGTGATATCTACACCCAATTCGCCCGCGATTAAACCGCTGAGGTACGCCACCTCCATGGAATGCTTAAGCACGTTTTGCCCGTAACTGGTACGGAATTTCATACGCCCAAGCAAGCGAACAAGCTCGGGATGCACGCCGTGTACGCCCGTTTCAAAGGTGGCGCTTTCGCCCTCTTCTTTGATGTTGGCTTCCACTTCCTTGCGCGCTTTTTCTACCATTTCTTCAATGCGGGCAGGGTGAACGCGCCCGTCGATGATGAGTTTTTCCAACGCGATGCGCGCAATTTCGCGGCGCATAGGGTCAAAGCCCGAAAGGATAACCGCCTCGGGGGTGTCGTCGATGATAAGGTCGATGCCCGTAAGGCTTTCCAACGTGCGGATATTACGCCCTTCGCGCCCAATAATTCTGCCCTTCATTTCGTCGCTGGGCAGGTTTACCACGCTAACGGTGGTTTCTGTGATATGGTCTACCGAGCAGCGCTGCACGGCGGTTGCGAGAATGTCCTTCGCCTTTTTATCCGCCTCGCTGCGGGCGGCGGCTTCAATTTCGCGTACCATTTTTACCGATTCGATACGCGCTTCCTGCTCGATGGCGGATTTTAGCGCTTCCTTGGCTTGCTCGGCTGTCATGCTTGCAATGCGCTCCAACTCGCCTTGGTGACTTGCTAATACGTTTTCAGCTTCTTTTTGTTTAAGCTCGACTTGCTCCTTTTGGGCGGCAAGCTGGGCTTCCTTTTTCTCCTGCGTTTCCAGCTTGCGGTCTAGTGTTTCTTCTTTTTGTTGCAGCCGCTTTTCCAGCCGCTGTGCTTCATTTCTGCGCTCTTTCGCATCTCTGTCCGCTTCATTTTTGGTCTTGATGCTTTCTTCCTTAGCCTCCAAAAGCATCTCCTTGGCGCGTGCTTCCGCCGTTTTTTTGGCTTCCGCGATAATGCTTTGGGCTTGCACCTCGGCAGCACCCATTTGTGACTCGGCAATACGCTTCCTATGCCATACGCCTGTGAAAAAACCAATAATAATGCCTACAATAAGAGCGATAGCGCCAGTAATCACTGCTACTATCACTACATTGCACCTCCAATATTCGCGCGATTATACGCGTTATTTTAATAATATACCTTTTTATAGTAGCGTGTCAAACTTTACAGGAAAATCGTGTAAAGCAAAAAAGCCCATCGGGCTTGTAAAAATACGAATAAATAAGCGGGTGAAGGGAATCGAACCCTCGTATCTAGCTTGGGAAGCTAGTGTTCTACCATTGAACTACACCCGCTAGCGGAGCAACCTTCGCGCAACGCACCTAGTGCGAAGTTGCGAAGCGTTTTTTGCCGAGGGAAAAATACTAACAAACTTTAAAACCTCGCAAGTATAACACGCCAACAGATTTTTTCAAACATTATTTTACCACCCCTTCATCACTCACAATCCTCCGCTGTCTGCGACAAGGTCGAAAAAATGACTACTTTTCAAGCCGATTTTTGCCTGCATTCGCATAGCAAACCCCCGTAAATGAATGATTGTTTGCGGTTTTTTACAAAACCAACCGATTACAGATTGTAATCGGTTGGTCAGAGCGAAGACAAACCCCCAATCGAGCAATCGACTGGGGGTAAAATTTTTGATTTTGGAAAAAAATGTGAGGAAAAGCGTGAAAG
>WQRX01000022.1 GCA_009786535.1 Defluviitaleaceae bacterium
GGGGCAAAGCCCCACGCCCCACGAACTTACGCATTTAATCCCTTGACCTTCCCTACCTCGAAAGTATCTTTCGCAAATGCAAATTAAGCTCCTTAAACGCACTTCTCGGATTAATCTCGTTAAGCGCATCAAGCAGTGCCTCGGCTTGGTCATCGGGCAGGTGTTCCTTTTTGTTGGCAAGGAAAGCAGCACGGTTTTTTAATACGAAAAGCAGAAGGGCATTAGATTTTTCGCGCTTCGCCGCCATGTCGCGCACCGTGGTGCTGGAGGACGCGAACTGGATAAATTGCTTGTTCATTAGGGTATAGTTAATTTTGCCGTTTTCGTCGGAAAAACGGTCAGTAATAGCGCGGAACTCATCGCTGTTTACCATACACGCGGCGGTTACTTTTTGCGACTCTTCTTCGGTAATTTCGTCGTCCTCGTTTTCGTTAGAAATGAGGATTTTTACCTTTCCGCGAGCAGAATAGGGCAAGCCCGCAAGCAGCTCCTGCGCTTCTTCAAAGCCCTCTTGCAACATGGGAACGGTTTCGGTCAACGGGTCTAGTACAATGTCACCCGTGCGTTTGCAAATTTGAGCAAAAGCGGTGGCATCATGGTCGGTGAAGTGCAGCTTAATACCACTGCCGCCCGCCCGTAGCTTAATTTTGTACGCCATTGCGGGAATGGTGGAAAGCTCAACTACCTTTGTGCGGATAATGTTCATATAAATTCCTCCTCTGTGATTAGTATTCCCAATTCCTGTATAAAACGTATCATACCTTGCGGGGGTGGGGCTGTCCAGCATTGCGCATGATTTTTTATCGACAATTTATATGCGTGTAAGAGCTGTGCAGGGGCATAGGGCGTGGATTTCCCACCGTATTTTTTATCCCCCGCCAACGGAAAGCCGATGCTCGCAAGGTGCGCCCGTATTTGATGCGACCGCCCCGTGATGGGGCGCACGCGCAACAGTGTAAACCCGCCCGCAACGGCGAGGGATTTGTAATGGGTAACTGCGCGTTTTTCGCTTTCGCCGCCGATTATGGGCGTAATTTTTGCCTTGTTGGTGCGTTCGTCCTTTTTGTAGACGCCTTCCAGCGTAGCTTCGCCGTGCAACTCGCCTTGGGCAATGGCGAGGTATGATTTTTCCACGCCGTCATTTGCAAAAAGCGCCGTGTATTTTTGCAAAGCGTGCAGGGTTTTTCCGCACAGAGTTAGCCCGCTTGTGTTTGTGTCCAATCGGTTGCATAGTGCAGGGGTGTAAGCGGCAGAAGGGTCATATGCACCCGCTTCGTATAAATACCACAGCACACGCGCAAGCAAGCTGTCGTCCCCCCCGTGGGCAACCAACCCCGCGGGCTTATTTACCACCAAAATTTCCGCATTTTCATAGATGATATCCGTTAGCGGCGCAGCAACGGGCGGCGGCGCATAGGTACCGCGCAGCTCGTCCAGCGTGCTTGGCGCCAGGTAGAGGTCTAAATAGTCTCCCGCTTGCAGCATTTCTGCACCCTCGGCACGTGCGCCGTTTAGCTTAATGCGCTTTTTGCGAAGTAATTTGTACAGCAAGGGGTGCGGTGCTTCCCGCAAATACGCAAAAAGAAACCTATCCAATCGGCGATTGGCTTCAGTTTCTTTAATATCTACGCGGTGTGCCATTTTATTGCTGCTCGGGCGCTTGGATTGCGCTTTTGTGAGACCAAATTAAATAGGCGTTCATAAATGGGTCCAGTGCGCCGTCCATTACGGCTTGTACGTTGCCCGTTTCCTCGCCCGTGCGCAGGTCTTTAACCAAGCTGTAGGGGTGAAAAACATAGTTGCGTATCTGGCTTCCCCATGAGTTATCCTTCTGCTCGCCGCGAATGCCCGATAGCTTTTCCATCTGTTCTTCCCGTTGCTTTAGAAATAGCTTGGCAGAAAGCATTTTCATTGCGCGTTCGCGGTTTTGAATTTGACTGCGCTCGTTTTGGCATTGCACCACAATGCCCGTGGGGATATGCGTAATCCGTATGGCAGAATCCGTCGTATTTACATGCTGACCGCCCGCCCCGCCCGAGCGATAGGTATCCACCCGCAGTTCCTCGGGCTTAATTTCAATCACGGCGGAGTCGTCCAGCTCGGGCATCACATCGCAGGAAGCAAAGGACGTATGCCTTCTGCCTGACGAATCAAATGGCGATATCCGCACCAGCCGATGTATGCCCCGCTCACTTTTTAAATACCCAAAGGCATTGTCACCGTTTATCTGGAAGGTGGCGGACTTTACCCCCGCTTCTTCGCCGTCCAGCAGGTCCAGCAGCTCGAAAGTGAAGCCGCGTTTTTCCGCCCATTTCCCGTACATGCGCAACAGCATCGCTACCCAGTCGCAGGACTCGGTACCCCCGGCGCCCGGGTGCAGTGTAACAATGGCGTTGTTGGCGTCGTATTCCCCCGCCAGCAAGGTATCCACGCGAAGCCGGTCATACGCTGCGGTAAATTCCGCCGCCAGTCCTTCCGCCTCATTTACCACGCTTGCGTCCTGCGCTTCTATGCCCAGTTCCGCCAACGTAAGCACGTCGTCGTACAGGATATTTAACTTATCAAACGCGGTAATTTTGCCCCGCAGCATTTTTAAATCACGAAGCACACCCTGCGATTTTGAAGGGTCTGCCCAAAAATCCGCATCGGCAGTAAGCGCCTCTAAACGGTCAATTTCAATGCGCGCGTTGGCGGAGTCAAAGTGAATCCCCCATTTCAACCAGCCGCGCACGGTACGGCGCAAGGGCACGCAATAATTCTTCCAGTACCAGCATTTTATCAGTCCTTTGTGTGTAATTGCGGTTAGGCTTGCACCGCTACATACTCATGTTTTTCGTTAAAATAATTTTGATACGGGTTGCGTTGGTTGGGCAACCCACCATTAAATGAAATTCGCCTTTATACTCATCTAACTTTATTGATAATAATTCATCTAAATCCTCGTCACTATCTTCGCCTAACGCAACGATACATCCCTTCCCATCATAAGGAAAGGCGCGGTCATCCAATAGCACCCATTTGCCCGAATACAACTTATCAATTTCCTTCTCTGTGCGCACTACGGTTTCATTCAATCGCTTTACCATCGCTAACACATCCCTATAAATTTCCCGCATTATAACATGTGTAATAAAAATTTGCGTAAAATAAAATTTTACTTGTGCATGTTACGTTTATTTGATACTATGTTTGCGTAATAAAAGACCGCAACGTCCTTGAAGCGTTGACAGCGCTCCAAGGCGAGTGTAGGGATGGGCAGCATCACCTACAAACACAGGGCAAAACCCTGCCGTTGCAGTATTACAAGTATACACATTTTCACTTTTGCCCGCAAGAATGGGGCAAAGTGTATATTTTGTTTAATGTACGGTTATGGCTAACCTGTAAACGCTGTATTTTTGGCGTGTAGGTGGTGATGGTATGCAGTGAAAACTGCTATGCCATCTTCCCTTACACGTCTTTTTTGTTGTTTCCGTGAAGAAGTGGTAGGCACACTTCTTTGCGGTTGCAACGTCAACTAGGAAGGAGTTTATATATGAAGAAAAGTATGCTTTACTGGGCAATTGGTTTTATTACTATTTTTACAGGCGTATTACTCACAACCATTACCGTGCAAGCACGCGCAGGGTATGAACGATGCTGGATAACAGGGCAGTATCGACCCATCATCATCATTGACGACATAACACCACCTGCACCAAGACCCGTACCTACCGCAACGCCAAGACCAACCCAGCCTACACCCAGTCCAACCCCCACACCAAGACCTACGCCACAACCTAGAATAGCGCAACAACCCTTCGCATCCGTTACATCACAACCTTTGCCGGGGGATGCTCTAGGGATTGACCGCTCGTATAGGGATTCTATAGGCTGGCACGAAACGCTATTCACAGCAAACCGAATATTTCACTTGGGTGATACAACCCAACCGTTATATGCTAGTCGTTCTATACAAGACATTGATGGAAATAATAGCATAATGAACCGACGGTCGTTATATTTAATAATTGCCGAGTGCGACCAATTTACAAGATATGGACGTATAAATGTTATTATTTCTTCTTTTTCTAATCCTTCAGTGGACAGTCGTGCTAGACAATCACATGCTTTATTTACTATTGAAAATAATAACAGAAATAATAGCATAGTTGAAGAATGGCAGAGAGTTGGAGGTGCAAGGACTGAAATATTCCAACATGGACTACATGTCTCAACAGCCGATTTGTCTACATTTGAAGTGATAAATCGACTAACGCCTGAATTGCTTGCTATACTTCCACAAACATTCCAAGATAGTTTTAGCCAAAATATGGATGTGCATGTCCAATTTAACAACGAACATGAAAGCATCTTAATTCCTCAAGATTATGTAATTGAATTGAATATTGATGCAGAAATTACACGCATTACGGGCAGACCCGCACAAGAAGCAAGGCGTTTAGTTAGCGATATGCGCGTATATATAAACAACGAAACATATCGTTTGTATCCACATCATGGCACATTTTCCCCACAATTACTTCATCGCTACGGTAGTAGCTATTTTGACGGAAGTGTTTTTCGTGGCTCTTTTGATGGGAGATATATAAATTGGACACCCTTTCCAGAAAACCATCGCTTGGTACAAACATGGCGAGCGTTATTATCAGAATTAAATTTAGGGTGGGGGAACGAACGCCAAGTGTTTGAACGAGCAAATCCCTTGCCTACGCGTTTTGTTGATGAAAGAAATCGTATAAATGCAGAAATAGAAGCGCATCGCTTAACCTTTCCTACAGTTTTAAATGATGAAATTACATGGTTAAGCAATGAAATTCACCAACTAATAAACAATCTTACGCGATATAATGAAAGAGAAATATGGCTCTTGCTTGAACCTAAACAAAATAGGCGCAGAGAACTACTTGAGCAAGCACAAATATTAAGTACTCAATTTAATAATCAACAGAATTTATTAAATTTACAACTACAGGCATTAAACGAGCGTATATATGAATATAATGATAAAAGATGGCAAAATCATGTTGCAAGTCGAAACTAACAAAAATGTTAGCAATAAATGCCCTCCACATCGGAAGGCGTTTATTTTTGCTTCATTAACATTAAATATTTTTCCAACGACGGGGAAGCGTGTTCATCATCCACCGCTTCCATCTTATCCCCCCAGCATTGTATCAACGCATTATTAGCGAAGTTCATCACTAGCGGTGTGTTCCAGTCTTCTTTATATTTCATTACCAGCGTATCCACGGTGTTTAGCGATTTTATGTTTAAATGCTTTAATAACGCCACGGTGTCATCCATATCGTGAAATTCTTCGCCCGCTCGTCCCGCAAGCACTTTAAGCACAAGCATGGCTTCGGGTTGTAAAAAATATACTTTTAGGTGATTAAAATTTAATCCCAGCTCCGATTCATAGCGCATGGTGTCGGTGATAAATATACGCCCCGAAGGGTTAAGCCATGCGCTGGGGAGCAAAAACAGTTTTTGCATTTTTTGCGATAATTCACGTAGCGTTTTTTCGTCGTCGGGATAGGTGTCAATACCTTGTGTGGTTTCTCGGGACTGGATATAGAAGCACATATTCGCGCCGCCGCTTACCCATATGGATAATTGCCGCTCCATTTCTGCCAATATTTCATTCGCTTTTGTAAAATAAAAAAGCATTTTTTTTCTGTCCATTAAAAATAAATCAAATGCTTCTTTATGATTCATACATAAACCACTTCCATGCTTGGGATGAAATAATTGCGCTGTGCAAATTGTATTGGCGTTAATTTTTTTATTTCGTTGTGCATAAAAGGCTGTGAAAAATAGGGTGCGTCGTTTTTGTACTTTTCACGATGCACCCACGCGGGTACGGGAAGCAGAAATACCTCCGACCAATAATGCACAAACCCCGCCGCGAATACATAGGCATTTTTCGTTATTTCTGGGTAGGAGAGCGGTTCGTCGTGTACGAGCGCGGGGTCGGCTTCATGCAAAAAGTTATGACCAAAATTACTCATGTGCAGGGAAAATTTTTGGTCAATATGGGTGTTATCAAAAACTCGTGCGAGGGTCATCACCGATTCACGCAGCACTGCTTATACTTCTTCCCGCTGCCGCAGGGGCAGGGGTCGTTGCGGCCTACCTTATCGGGGTTGCGTTTGGTGGTTTTGTTTGCCGCCGCCGTTTCCGACGAGTTGGTTTGCAGGTCCTCTTTCTTTACGGCTTCCTTCATTTGCGGGGCGTTTTCGTTGGTGATTTGCACGTTAAACAGGTTGCGTACCGTGTCCAGTTGAATATTATTGCTCATTTCTTCGAACATATCAAAGCCCAGGAACTTATATTCCACCAGCGGGTCGCGCTGGGCGTAAGAGCGTAGGGAAATGCCCTGCCGCATTTGGTCCATTTCGTCGATATGGTCCATCCAGCGTTTGTCGATAACACCCATCATAACTACGCGTTCCAGTTCGCGCATACGGGGGGAAGTGATTTGGTTTTCGCGGCTTTCGTAAAGAGCAATTGCCGCGTCTTGCAGGTCGGTTTTTAGCTTGTCGCGGGTCATGCGGTCCAGTTCCTCGGGGGAATACTGCGCCACGGGCTTGTGGAAAAGAATCATCAAGTTGTCGCTAAGCCCGCGCAAATCCCATTCTTCGGGCAGGCTGTCTGTGCCTGTGTAATTGTCCACCGCTCGGTCAATTACCGCACGTGTCATATTTAATATATTTTCCCGCAAATCTGCACCGTCAATCACTTTATTGCGCTCGGCGTAGATGATTTCTCGTTGCTCGTTCATTACTTGGTCGTACTGGAGCAGGTGCTTACGAATGCCGAAGTTATTGCCTTCCACTTTTTTCTGCGCGTTTTCAATCGCGCCCGCCAGCATTTTATGCTCCAGTGCATCGTCCTCGCCAAAGCCTACCATATCCATGATGCGCGTCACACGGTCGCCGCCAAACAGACGCATCAAGTCGCCCTCCAGCGAAATATAAAACTGCGATTGCCCAGGGTCGCCCTGCCGCCCTGCGCGCCCGCGCAGCTGGTTGTCAATCCTGCGTGATTCGTGCCTGTCTGTGCCGACAACCTTTAGCCCGCCCAACTCGCGCACGCCTTCGCCCAGGAAAATGTCCGTACCGCGCCCCGCCATGTTGGTGGCTATGGTTACGTTTCCGACTTGCCCCGCTTGGGCAATAATTTCCGCCTCGCGCTCATGGTGTTTTGCGTTTAGCACCTCGTGTTTGATGCCTTTTTTACGCAGCATTGCACTTACAAGCTCCGATTTTTCAATGCTGGTTGTACCCACGAGCACGGGCTGGCGGACCGCCGTGCTTTCCTCAATATCCTCCACGATGGCGCGGTACTTTGCCGCCTCGGTGCGGTATACCACGTCGGGCTTGTCGTTGCGCACCATAGGCTTGTTAGTAGGCACGGCAACTACGTCCAGCTTATAAATATCGCGGAATTCGCCTTCTTCCGTAAGCGCTGTACCCGTCATGCCTGCTTTTTTGTAGTATTTGTTAAAGAAATTTTGGAAGGTAATTGTCGCAACTGTTTTGCTCTCGCGCTGTACCTTCACATTTTCCTTCGCTTCAATAGCTTGGTGCAGCCCGTCGGAATAGCGGCGCCCCGGCATCATACGCCCCGTAAATTCATCTACGATGATGATTTCGTCTTCTTTATTCACATAATCCACGTCGCGCGTCATGTTGTAATTCGCCTTTAGCGCGTTGTTGATATAGTGTTGAATTTCCGTATTTTCGGGGTCGGAGAGGTTTTCCACCGCAAAGTAACGCTCCGCTTTCTGCACACCCTCTTGCGTAAGGGTGACCGCCTTACGTTTTTCGTCAATGATAAAGTCGCCCTCTTCTTCCACTTCCGCACGCATTGTGGGATTTTGTAAGGCTTCCTCGTTGAGAATGCGCCCTTTTTTTAAATTTTTCGCAAACTGGTCGGCAACTTTATAAAGCATGTTCGATTTACCCGACGGTCCGCTGATAATGAGCGGCGTACGCGCTTCGTCAATGAGAATCGAGTCCACCTCGTCGATAATCGCGTAGTGCAGGGGCTTTTGCACCCGACTTTCCGCATGAACCATAATGTTGTCGCGCAAATAGTCAAAGCCCAACTCATTATTTGTGGAGTACGTAATGTCGCATTCGTACTGCTCGCGCCGCTCTTGCGGGCTTTGCCCTTGCAGAATACAGCCCGTGGTCATGCCTAAATAGCCGAAAATCTTACCCATCAGTTCCGCATGGTAGCTTGCAAGGTATTCATTCACCGTTACAAGGTGCGCACCTTTGCCCGCGATTGCGTTTAAATACAGCGCAAGCGCCGCGGTTTGGGTTTTACCTTCGCCCGTTTTCATTTCCGCAATACGCCCTTGGTGTAGCACCGTACCGCCAATCAACTGTACGCGGAAGTGACGCTGGTTAATTAAGCGACGTGTCGCTTCCCGCACTGTCGCAAAGGCTTCGGGCAGCATAGTATCCAACGATGCGTCGTCGGTATACCGCGCTCGTAGCTTGTCCGTCATGCCCATGAGCTCACCTTCCGAAAGCTTCATAAAATCCGATTCCAACGCTTCAATGCGGTCGATGGTAGGCATCATACGCTTTATTTCCTTATCGCTGTAATTACCGAATATTTTTTCAAGAAAGCCCATTTGCTTGCTCCTTTTTGTTAAATTTATTCCCATTTTTCTAGATTTTAACAGTTGCGGAAGTGAGGCGCAAGGTTAGGGGGCTGTATAACGGAGAAAGCCTATGGATTGTGTATAACATACTGCGGTAAAAAATAAAAAAGGGCTGTCTTATTAAGAAGCAAGCCAGTCCCTTTTTCGTAAAAGGAGCTTTGAGAATAATAAAATTTAAATAAAAGATAAGCGAAGCGGATTTACAAAAAGAATGGGGCTGTGGTAAATGCACCTAATTGTAAAGACAAAGAACCAAGAGGGTGAGAAAGTTAAGCCGACTTAGGCAGGTGAAACAGAACCGATGACGCAGAGGAGCGTTTCGGTGAATACGTTTTCTTTGCCGCGAGCGGCAAGCCCGATTTCGAATTAATTCACTATAATTAACTATATATTTCGCTTTCTCGTATACCCTGTTCGGGTAAAAAATTTTTTTGCATAACAACGTTTTACACAAAACGAGACTCGGTTCACGCGATTCCCGTTTTTTATTTTGAGATTGTCGTTAGACTGCCCCTTATTTCTTCTGCTTCGTCTTTTTCCTCTTCCGGCGTCTCTTCCGCTGCGGCTACGGCAATTATACATACCTCGGCGCGGCGCTGGTCGGCCTGTGTTACGGTTACGGTTAATTTTTCGTGGGCAAAAGTGTCGCCCTGTTCCGGAATGCGTCCCAGCTTATCCATTATCCAGCCGCCTACGGTGGTGGTGTGATGGGACTCGTCGTCTGCGGGGGCTTCCATTTCAAAATATTCGAAAAGCTTTTCCAAATCGGCAGAGCATTCGATTTTGTGCGTGCCGTCTTCCAATCGGGTAAATTCTTCGATAAACTCGTCATTTTCGTCATAGATGTCGCCCACGAGCTGCTCCAGAATGTCTTCCATAGTGACAAGCCCTTCTGTGCCGCCGTATTCGTCGATTACAATTGCCATGTGGCTTTTTTCTTTTTTAAGAAGGGTGAGCAAATCGCGCACGCGGGCGGTAGGCGCCGCGTATACGGGGGGAACGATAATGGATTCCAGCGGCACGTTTTCGTCTGCCATGCATTTTAAGAAGTCGCGGATATGAACAATGCCGCATATTTTGTCCAGCGATTCCTCATATACGGGCAAACGCGAATAGCCCGATTCCATAAAAATATCCGCCATGCGTTCCAGCGTCGAATCCTTGGGAATGCCCGCGATGTTTACCCGCGGGGTAAGGATATCTTCGGCGCGCAGGTCATTAAATTCGATGGCATTGGATATAAGCTGCGAATCTGCTTCGCTTATGTCGCCGTCATTTTCCGCTTCTTCCACGCGGAAAAGCAGTTCCTGCCCCAGCAGTGCGCGTTCGTCCTGCTCGTTTTCTTCTTCCTTTATAATTGCTTTGGAAAGCCCTTTGCGCATTTTAGCGATTAGTCTGTTTACAGGCTTTAGCACTGCCATGAGAAAGTTAAGGAAGGGCGCAACCGCCATTGCCACCCGCTCAGGGGATTCTTTGGCAATGCTTTTGGGGAAAATGTCGGTAAGTACTACCACAATTGCGGTGATAATTACGGCGGATATCCATGGTCCGTGTTCCTCGCCTGCCAGCCGCACAAAGAAGATAACGCCCACCGTAGCCGCCGTTATTGCTACCACGTTGTTACATATTAATAAAGTAGAAATTAACTCGTCGAACCGCTCGTGCAAGGATAAGACCAAATTTGCGCGCTTGCTGCCGCCTTCCGCCAACGTTTTAACTCGCGGGCGCGATAACGCAGAAAAGGCCATCTCTGCCGCGCTAAAAAAACAACCCAGCACAAACAATGACAGCAACAGACCCAAGTAAAAAATAATATCGGAATACATGAAATGTTACCCCTTGCCCTCCGTAAGACGCGCTTTCTATTTATATGTAACCATGAGATGCCGTAGTATACTAGAAAAATCTTCCGCACGCAAATGTTGCGTAATTGCATAGCAATTATCGCTGTCACGTTTTTATATTAATTGCGTCTATTATGTGAAGACTTTAATTTTTTAGTCTTTTGACCTTACTCTTCCACCAAGGAGCGCACACTTGAGCCTCGAACAAGCGATAAAAAACTACAGCCACGCGATTTTGAAGTACTGCTACGGGTTGCTTTGCAACTATCACGACGCGCAGGACGCAATGCAGGAAACGTTTTGCAAAGCGTATGCCAAGCGGGATACCTTTCAGGGCGATGCCACGGTGGTTACGTGGCTGTATAAAATTGCGTACAACACATGTATCAGCGTGCTTCGCAAGCGGCGGTTTTTTCTTGCGCCTAAAAGAGATGAACGAATGGACGCGGTTGTGCACGACCCCGACCCGTTTATCGGCGGCGCGTTGGCAAAAGCGCTTGGTGTGCTTTCTCCCAAGGAAAGAGCGCTGGTATACGCCCGCGCGGTAGAGGATATGGACTATGCGGAATTGGAAATTATCCACGGCGCAGGCGCGGCAACGCTAAGAAAACGGTACGAACGTGCGCGTAAAAAGCTGCAAAAATTCTTAGAAAAGGAAGGATATTGATGATGGACGATAAAAAATTAGACGCGTTGTTAAAGGGAAGTTTTAACAAGCTGCCAAGCCCCGAAGCGGATATTACCTTTGCAGGCGTACAGCATAAAATTGCCAACCGCCCGACGATAGTAAAGCGCGTGGGTATAATGGCGGGGAACGCGCTTGTACTTTCCCTTGCGCTGGCGGCGTTTGTGTTTGCGGGCTGGTTTGCATGGCGGGCAAACGGAATTGAGGGCGAAACGCTGGCGGCGGGGGAAGCTGCTGCCACCCATTTTGCCGATAACGAGCGCCTATTCACGGGCAATATCCCCATGGTTATTGACCCCGACTTTGTACAGGCGAATTTTTTCTTCGAACTTATTTTGCGGGAAGAAAACGGTACGCTTATGCTGCGCGAAAACGGCGCAACCGCGCGTTTAGCCGATTGGTATTTCAGCAACCAAATCACGGGCGTAAAGATGCCTAGAATTAACGTGGTTGTGCATGATTTTAACTTCCCCCACGGCAATACATTCGGCGTAGTGTTTGAAATTTCCGTTTATGTGCAAACTGTAAACGGGTACGAAGTGCGCTACATTAGCACGGGCTTTTCGCCTTCCATTCAGTCTACGTTAGACACGGTGTTCGACTATGCAATTTTTCCGTGGGTGTATAGCTGGCAAGCGCGCAACCAAGACTCGCCCCCCAACACACACCGCTGCACCTGTGACAACCCATTTGGCAGGGATATAATTTTGCAGCATTATAACAAAAACGACTATATCGCATTCTTTGTATGGCGGCGTACACAGGTGGATGAAGACACGTATACTATGCACTTTATAGATATGCAAGACGAAAACCTGTGCCGCGAATTTTACCGCCGTGCCGTAAGCATGGTTGCGCAAAGGTTAAATGAATTAAACCGCGTATACACGCCATGGCATTTTTCCGCCAACATGCCGGCTCCCGATACGTCATATATGACCGTTGAATGGGAATGGTGTTTTAACGAAGATGAATGGTGGGATTTTGTGCAAGAAGCTATTAGCGATGCACTTTTGAACAGCATTTGGAACACGCCATAGCCGCACTTTTTGTTTGCGTAATAAGAGGGGGACTGTATTAATCGACTAATACAGTCCCCGTTTTTGTGAACCAAGCTGCGGCAACTTTGTGGCAAATATATATTACGGTTTTGTTACATGGCGCAGTGTGGTATACTACGCCCGTTTTCTAAGGAACACACGAAAGGAGCAGTGTAAATTGATTGAAGTAAAAAACCTAACCAAGCAGTATGGTCACCATACGGCGATTAACGATTTAAATTTCTCCATTGACGCGGGGGAGATTGTGGGCTTCCTTGGACCTAACGGCGCAGGGAAAACAACGACAATGAATATTATGACGGGTTTTATTGCTGCAACGCGGGGCGATGTGACCATTAACGGGTTGGACATTATCGCCGAACCTGAGGAAGCAAAAAAGCAAATCGGTTATTTGCCCGATACGCCCCCCGTGTACGGCGATATGCGCGTGGACGAGTATTTGAGCTTCGTGGCGGATATTAAAGGCGTAAAGCGCACAGGGCGCAAGGAAATGTTGACGGATATTAAACAGAAGCTACACATCGACGATGTTTCGCGCAGGTTGATAAAGAACCTTTCGCGGGGTTACCGCCAGCGCGTGGGCTTGGCGCAAGCTATGGTAGGGCGCCCGCGGGTGATTATCATGGACGAGCCGACCATTGGGCTGGACCCCAAACAAATTATTGAAATGCGCGAAGTAGTTAAAGGGCTTGGGCGGTACCATACGGTTATCCTTTCCTCGCACATTATGCAGGAGGTAAGCGCCGTATGCGACCGCGTAATGATTATCAACAAAGGGCGCATTGTGGCGCAAGGCACGCCGGAAAGCCTTTCCCATAGCTTAAATAAATCGGCGGGCAAAATCCAAATTCGGGTAAAGGCAGACGCAACCCAAGTGCGGGAGGCGCTAAAGGAATTTACCGTAATCCGCCATATTAATGTACTGGAAAGCCGCGAAGCGGGCACAATAGACATTGAACTGGCAGGCGATGAAGGAGTAGATATTCGCGAGCCCATTTTCCGCTGTTTTGCGAAGAATAATTTGCCCCTGCTTCTCATGAAGTCTATGGACTTGTCGCTGGAGGAAATATTCCTAACGCTTACAGGCGACCTGCGCACACAAGCCATGGGCTACGAATCCCCCGAAGAGGAGGTGATGCAAAATGATAGCGATTTATAAAAAAGAAATCCGCACCTATTTTACGCAAATGGTTGGGTATACCTTTCTTGCGTTTTTGCTTTTATTGATGGGCATGTTCTTCACCTTTGTAAATGTATTTGGGCAAAGCGGGCGCTTTAGCGAAGTGCTTGCCGCCGCGAGTATTCTCTTCTTTATTCTGGTCCCCATTCTCACCATGCGCCTGTTCTCGGAGGAAGCACGGCATAAAACCGACCAATTGCTGTACACGAGCCCTCTTTCGGTGATGCAAATTGTGCTGGGTAAATTTTTTGCCGCGTTTTCGTTATTTCTTATGGGGGTGGCATTAACGGTTATTTTCCCGTTAATCCTTACGCGATATGCGATACACGGCTTGCCCGTGAGCCAAATTGCGGGCTCGTATATTGGGTTTATTTTAATCGGGGCTTGTACAATCGCGGTGGGTATGTTTATTTCCGTGCTTACGGATAACCAGATAATTGCTGCCGTTGCTACCTTTGCGGCAATTTATGTGATGTTTATTATGGAAAGCATTGCAATGACTATGCCCGTTTCGGCGGTAGCGTCGCTGGTATTTGTGGCGGCGCTTGTGCTTGCGGTAGCGGGCATTTGGTATTATTCCACGCGGCATTGGCTTTCCTCTGCGGTGCTTGCCGTGCTTGGTGTTGCGGTTGCCGTAGGCTTGTACTTCTATAATAATTTAATTTACGATGCAATAATTGTACGCGTGCTTTTATGGTTTTCGCTGTACACGCGCTTTCATTTGTTGTCCTTCGGCATACTCAACTTGGCGGATTTGGTGTACTACGCTTCGTTTGCTGCGCTGTTTGTGTACCTTACTATGAATATTATCGAAAAAAGGAGGTGGCGGTAATATGAAGCTGGCAAATTTTAAGGAGAAACGTTTCCGCTACGGTACTTTTTCTACGGCAATGATGCTGCTTGCCGTACTGTTATTTGTTTTTGTTAATCTGCTTGCGGGGGAATTTAACCGCACGTGGGACCTAACGGAAGAGGAGCTATTTACCTTAACCCAGCAATCCCGCACCTTCTTGGATAACGAACTGCACCAAGACGTTACAATTACCATGGTGGTGCCAACGGGTACGGAAGAACCCATGCTGGTTGCCTTATTAGCCGAATACGCCAACGCACACCCGCGCATTACCACCCAGCTGCGCGACCCCATGGTGAGTCCCGCCTTTGTGCAAGGCTTTGCAAGCGGAATGGAGGGCGGCGTTGTACCCAACCACAGCATTATTGTACAAAGCGGTACCCAATACCGCGTAATTACCCCCGATTTGCTTATAACCGCCCAGCATAACCAATGGGGGCAAGTGGTGGGCATACAAAGCATTAACTTTGAACGGCAAATTACTACGGCAATCCACGCTGTTACCCAAGGCGAAGTGGCTACGGTATACAAGGTACTTGGCAGCGGTGAGTCGCCCCTTGCACCGTCCTTCGTTTCTTTCTTGGAAACGGAAAATTTTATTGTACGCAGTGTAGACGCCATTGAAATACTGCGCGACGGCATTCCCGCAGACGCGGATATTTTATTGCTTTCCACCCCCCAATGGGATTGGCCAACGGAAAAAGCCGACCGCATATTAGCCTTCTTAGAAAATGAAGGCCGTGCCTTTATCGCCGCAGACCCTATGTATGGTACGCGCTTGCCTAATTTTGACCGCGTGCTTGCGGCATATGGCATTCGCATAAGCGATTATGTGATTATGGAGAGCGACCCGCGCCAGCATTTAATGCTGCCCATGTTTGTAATACCGCAGTTGTTCCCGGACGAGCATATCACATTACCGCTGGCAATCGACGGGCGTATGATGCAGCTCTTGCGCTTCCCCGCCGCAATCGAGCCAACGGGAATGCAGCGCGCGTCTACGTTTATTGAACCGCTGATGATAACCAGCGTCCATGCCTTTGGGCGCGTAAATATGGAGTTAGAGTCCCCCCTCTTTCACGAAGGGGACGATATTGACGGCGGACCGTTTTTGATGGCGGCACGTATCACGGATTCGGTTTTCACCTACCGCAATATTAACACGCATATTGTTGTTGTAGGCAGCGGGGACATTTGGGACGCCGCCCCCCGTGAAATTGTGGGCGATAATAATTTTGCATTTGTGGCAAGTTCATTGCGCTGGCTCACGGGGCAAGGACCCGGGTTATTTATCCCCACCCGTACACCGCCCGGGTTTGCGCCGTTAATGCTTACGCAGTTTGACGCAAATATTATTGCGGGCTTTTCCATGGGTGTGTTGCCGTTGGTTACGCTGGCATTCGGCGTATTTGTATGGTTTAGGCGGAGGCACAGCTAATGAGTAAACAAGCAAAGCGCGTTATATCGCTAATGATTGTGCTGGTACTTGCCGTTGGGCTTGCGGGCGCCTATTTTTGGAGCGCAAGCCGCGAAGCAGAGGATATGGCAGAAGATACCCCCTTTACCCCTGCGGAATTATTTACCTTAGCCGACCGTTGCCAAAGTGAAATTGCCCGTGTTTCCGTTACTCATAACGGCGAAACGCGTACCTTTGCCCGTGCGGAAGCGGTAATGGACAGGTTTAACTGGTATTTAACCGACTATCCCGATTTACAGCTGGACAATTTGCATGTGCAGGATTTACTGCGCCCCGTTTTTCAAATGTCGACCCGCGACCGCGCCCATGAAAACATTGCAGGGCTTAACCTTGCGGAATTTGGGTTTAACCCGCCGCAGGTAACAATTACTGCATATCTTGAGAACGGCGGAATATCCGCAATTCATTTAGGGTACGAAACCCCCGACCGCCGGCACTACTTTGTGCGGGTAGAGGACGACCCCGCAATGTATTTGTTGCCGCGCCACGTAGCACAACGCATGTTTTTAACCACAGAAGAGCTGCTTCATCGTTTTATCCCCCCCTTTAACCATGAAACGATTCACCGCCTGCGCATTACCCAGCGCGGGCGCGAAACCTTGGAAATTGCCAAAACCGATGAAAGCGCAATGATAGAAGCCCTCACCGAATTGGGCGTTAATCCCCTTGCTATTGTACAGCCCAACGCCATCGCAGGTCGCGAGGTAGATGTGTTTAATTTAAACATGCATGTGCTTGAGGCGTTTTCTGCCGCGTTTCGTTTGGGTGACGTAGTAGAAATGTTTCCCGCCGACCTTGCGCCCTTCGGGTTAGACGACCCCTTCTTGGATTTTTACTTCCACGCAGAAGAGGGTGTAACGCACTTATTATTCGGCAACCGCTTTACCCGCGAGGCAGGGGGGGCACAGGTACCGCTTATTTATGTAAAGGTAGCCGACCGTCCCCACGTATTTATGGCAGTGTTTAACCCTGTGGAAAACCTCATGGACATTAATGTAACGCAGTTAATCACCCGCTTTATTGCGCTCACGCCTATTTTAGAAGTAGAACGCGTAACCGCAGGCGATTTTGAACTGGTGGTAAACCACGACCCTGCGGAAAACAGTACCGCTATTTTCCCAACGGTAAACGGCGTTACCGTACCCGAGCAGCCCTTCCGCGTGCTGTACCGTATGCTTATTGCGTTGGGGGCAGATGCATTAATAGACCCCGCGCCCCCTACAGGCATGGCGGAATTTTCGGTGATTTACCACATGCTGGACGGCACGCAAACAACCATAGACTTTTTTGCCTATGACGATAATTTTTACACTTTTTCGTTAAACGGGGAATATGTATGGGCGGTAACCAACCGCCGAGGGGTAGAGATGTTCTTTAACGAGGCGGCGCGCCTTTTTGAAGTACATGGTTGATTAATGTGTTCAAATTTTCTATGGCGGCGTCCTGCGGGGTGCCGCCGTTTTTTAATTGAAGCTCAATATCAAGGGCGGCGTCGGCAAGTGTAGTTTCTGTCATGAGTGCGGCAACGCTTTTTAAATTATGCACCACAATTTCGGCACGTGTATTTTCGCCGTTGGCTAAGAATGCGCGAATTTCTGCAACCGCGTTGCTTTGATTTTCAATAAAATCGGCGCGGATTTGTGCTTGCAGCTCAGGGTCTAAGAAAAAATCGTCCAGCTCGTCGTTTTCGTAGTGGTCATATAATTCTTCATTCATGGTTAAAACCTCGTTCCATCAATATCTTTTGCGTCGGGCTTTGCTTTTTTCTGCGGTTCATCCGCCGCGGGCGGGGTATTTTTCATCACGTAGGGGGCAAAGGTCATTAGCGCCTTGCGCATACGCGCGGGGGAGGGCGGCTTTAGTATGTAGTCCTTTGCGCCCGCGCTTATGCACGTGCGTACATCGTTACGCTGGGGCGATGCCGTAACCATGATAATTACCGCTTGGGGGTCATGCTTGATTAACGCCTGTACTACGCTAAGACCGTCTTGGTCGGGCATTTTAATGTCTAAAAAAACAATGTCGGGCCGTTCCTTTTTATACAGGGTAATACCGTCGCGCCCGTTGCTTGCCTCGACAATATTTTCGGGCCATATGCCGCAGCTTTGCTTGAGTATGGTTTTTATAACCACCCGCATTACGGTTGCGTCGTCGATGACTAATATTTTCATGGTATAAATCCCCCTAGGTTTAACCTTCCCTGCATTATATACTTTTATTGCGGAAATGGATATACTTGTCCTATGCGTATCATTTCCGGCACGGCACGGCGTATGCTGCTAACTGCCCCAACGGGCTTACACACGCGCCCCACTTCCGACCGCGCGAAGGAGGGGCTGTTTAATATACTTGGCACACAGGTTAGGGACGCGCGCTTTTTAGATATCTTTTGTGGAAGCGGCGCGATTGGTATCGAAGCCCTAAGCCGCGGCGCAGGGGAATGTGTGTTTATCGACAATGCAAAGCCCGCAATAGATGCGGTGCAGAGGAATTTAACCGCCGCGCGGTTAGGGGACAACGCGGAGATAATGCATATGAACGCAAAAACCGCGCTGGAAAAACTAGCCCTGCAAGGGCGCGCTTTTGATATCATATTCCTGGACCCGCCTTACGGCGCCTCATTTGACGAAATTTTGCATCTTTTGGTAGAATCTGCGCTGCTTAGTGCGGACGGGCTGCTTATTCTTGAAATGGACGCAAAATCACCCGTTCCGCAAATCGCGGGGCTAACGCTTGCCCGACAGCGCGATTATGGGCGCGCACGGTTTTTATTTTTTACCTTCGGCGCACACGAGGAAGGAACAATTTAATGATAGCCCTATATGCAGGCAGCTTTGACCCCGTTACGTTGGGGCATATTGATATTATTACGCGCGGCGCGCATTTGGCAACGCGGCTTATTGTTGCGGTGGCGGATAATCCGCACAAAATGCCCCTATTTTCCGTACAGGAGCGGATAGCGCTATTGCGTGATGCATTGCATGGCATAGAGGTAGAAATTACCGCATTTTCGGGACTTTTGGCGGAATATGCGCGCCAACGCAATGTCACCGCAATTTTGCGCGGACTGCGCGACGGGGACGATTTTGCAAGCGAACGGCGTTATGCTTGGCACAACCAACTATTTGATGGTAATATAGAAACAATTTTTCTCCCCGCTTCGCCCGCGCTTAGTATGGTATCGAGCCGAATGGTGCGCGAGGCGGCGCAGCTAATTGTGCGCGCAGGGTTAAACGACTCGGCATTGGACGCGTTGGTCCCGCCCAATGTGTGCACCGCATTAAGGGAGAAATTTATAGCAAAGGGGTAGTTTTTCGCATGGATGCATTACTTTTTTACCTGGCCGAGATGGAAGAAGTGCTGGAAACCAGCAAAAAGTCGATGTTGTTTTCCGACAAGGTTTCTGTCGACAAAAACAAGTTGATGGAGATTATTACGGAGCTTCGCCTTAACTTGCCCGACGATATTCGCATGGCGCAGCGTTTGTTAGGCGACCACGACCGCGTAATGGAAGATGCGCAAGCCAAAGCAAAAAACATTATAGAAGATGCCGAAGCCGACGCCAAAAAAATGGTAAGCAAAGACGAAATTACCCGCCGCGCCCGTGACGAAGCGGAAGAAATTATCGACGCCGCTAAAAAAGACGCACGCGATATGCGTATGAATTCGCTGGAATATGCCGACGAAATGCTGGAAAAAGCCGAAAGCAAAATACGCGAAATTATGTCTAATCTGGACAAGCAGCACAAGGCAATCATGGAATACTTTGCCCAAACCGTGGACGTACTGTATGAAAACCGACAGCAATTACGCCCGCAGTCATAGCTTTGTGATACCGCAAGGAGAAACACCCCCCTTTGCAGAAATTGACATGGGAGATGCCGCTTTACACATAGATGGGAACGCTCCCACGCGGGATGTCCCCGTCCCGCAGGCTATCCCCGCCCGTGCATACGACCCGTTGCGCGCGCGCTTCCGCGATATGCGAAAAATAGCCGACTATGCGCCGTATTCCTACCAAAACGATGGCTGGCTTTTTTACGAACAGGCACGTTTTATGGCAGATATTACAGACGATTATACAGGGCGCACGGCATTTTCTGCCTTTTATCCGTACTACCAGCGTATGGGGTATGAGCAATTGCGCACCTATTTTACATGGCGCACCCAAGTACGAATGGGAACATTCCCATTTGTGGGGGCGTCTTATTTGTTTTTGTACATATATGAACTGCTTTCCTGCATTGGGGTGCAAAATGCAAATGATGCCCTATTACGGCTTGCGGCACTTTTACCCCACTACCGCGAAGCCGTACCCGCGCTTACGCAGTACATGCCCCGGTGGGTAAAGGATTTTCACATCTATTACAATGGGGAAGTAGCAACAAGCTTTGGCGATTTTGTTGCGGCGCAAAAATGGGAACTGTATTATACGGATAATACAGTAGGGGAACTATCGTGGAAGCAGCGGTCGGGGTATGATATTGCAAAATCCAAGTTTTATACAGGCAATGAAGAATTAATAAACGAAAGTATTGACGCGGTATTTGCCGCGCTTAACGCGTGGTGCGGGGCGAAGGGCATAGAGTTGCCGCGCCTTCTACTACACGATGAACGCCCGAGGGTAGATTTTTGGAAGCCCTTCACCCAAGCGCTTTTTTATCCGTGGCAAAAACAGCCCAACCGCCGCGTGGTTATGCCTAACGGCGAGCACTATGTATGCGAGAACAATCGCTGGACGGTAGAAAAAAACGCCCCCTTTGCAGGAATGCGCGAGCTGGTGGGGTATATTATCAAAAAAACGGAATCCGAGCTGCGCACCGTAATGAAGCACAAACAAAAATTGGTTGCCGACCCGCAGACATTAAAATACGGCGTTGTGCGTCTTAAAAATTTTGGGCTTACCTTTGCGGAAATGGACAGCATAATAACGCAAGCCGTTGCAGCACATATCCGCGAAATAAATAAAATAGAAGTAACGGTAAATACCGCAAGTCTTGTAAAAATCCGCGAAGAAGCACAGGACACACAAGAGAAATTGACAGTAGAGGAAGAAACGGGAGCGCTCCCGGAAAAAGCAGTGCCCCCTGCACCTTTAGTTGTGCCTGTTTTGCCAACCGCCCCCACGGGTGGGTGGGCGGGCTTTGCAGCAGCACTTTCCGACATAGAGCGGGCGGCGTTGCGGGTTTTGCTCAACAACGAGGGAGATTTACTATCCTTTGCCAACGCCCACGATATTATGCTGGAAGTGCTGGCAGAAGGCATTAACGAGAAGGCATTCGACTTTATCGGCGACAATATATTAGACACGGACGCAGATTTTGAAATTTACGCAGATTATACAGATGATGTGAAGGGAGCGCTCCCATGGCGACCTTAGTAGGCGGCAGCATGAACCAGGTAGAAAAAATCGGCGATACGATACACAAGACGTCCAAAGGGCATATTATGGTACGGGAATATTTGCAATTCTTGGAAACCGAAGATTTTGCGGGCGTCCCGCGTTTTATGGGCGTGGACCTGCAGGGACGGGAGATGTTCTCCTACTTGCCCGGAAAGACCATGGGCGCGGATTATCCCCACGACCATCCTGTGTTACATTCCGACCAAACGATTTGCGATATGGCGCGGTTTATGCGGAAGCTCCACGATGTATCGGTGGGCTTTTTACCCCGCGCACGGGAGGCGGGCTGGCAGAGCCCCTACTTCCCCAACGGCACCCACGAAACCATATGCCACGGCGACGCGGCGATTTGGAACTTCGCCTTCGAAAATGACCAATTAAGCGGGCTGTTTGACTTTGACCAGGCTTACCCGGGCACGCGCATGTGGGACCTTGCAAGCACCGTGGCGATGGCGGTTTACCCGTTTTACTACAATTACGACCCCGCAATTGATGCGGAAAAGGCGCAGCGGCAAACCGCCCTTTTCTTCGAAGCCTATGGAATGCCCTGCCCCGCGGAGTTTATGGACATCGTTATCGACCGTATTCAACGGGATTTTTGCGAGGATACCGCCGCCCGCGCCGCGGCAGGGGATAAAGAATGCATCGCCATGCTACAGCGCGGTGACTTCGACCACTACATGAAATTTATTGCGTTTATACAAGAACGTGGACACGAATGGCGGATTTGTTAGTTGAAATAAAATAATTCCTCAAACTTTTTATCCAGCGCGATGCACAAAACAAGAGCAAGTTTCGCCGTAGGGCAAAACTGCCCTGTTTCTATTGAGCTAATCGTATTGCGCGACACCCCCACCAACTCGGCAAGGGCGGCTTGGGAGAGGTCGTTTTCGGCACGGGCTACTTTTAAACGGTTTTTGAGGACAAGCAATTCACTCATCTTAACCCCACCATCCTTGTAAAATGCCGATGCTCCATACGAATAAAAACGCAAAATAGCCCGTATAAACAATGCCAAAAAGGATTACCCCCGCCAAATACCGTTTTTGTTTAAAATACCGATACTTCGCAAGAAACTCCCCAAACCCGTGCGCACCGTGCAGCATAAGCACTGCATACACGACCAAAAATTGTCCGACAAACGTTGAAAAAAGAATTATCGCAACGCCCACAATGCCTACATAATGGTTGCCCAGCACCGTTCCCTTAATAATCCCATGTTCGATACCCTCGTCTTGTTGCGCTTGTCTGCTTTTTGCTAAAATTTCTTCTTTGTGGGTATTCATATTTCCTCCAAGTATTATGTGATATTTGCCAAGCATTATTGGCATGTGAAATATATCATGTGCCAAGTGTTCTTGTCAATCCCAAGGAGAGTTATTTGCACAGGCTATATTTTTCCCCTTAAATTTACTATAATGGTTGGACTATATTACCCGTACACCAGCGCGGGAATTAAAGGAGCGTCGCGTAATGCCCGTACCCCCGCGTATCGCCAGCTTACTCATCAACGCCCTGCGTTCGGGCGTTGTACCCCGCGTGGGGCTGGAACACGTAACCGTAGGTCGCGCACAGGAAATTAACGCATTGCTGCACGACATTGAAATGATAGAAGCGGGCGGCGCGTCCTTCCGTTTTATCGTGGGGAAATACGGCAGCGGTAAGAGCTTCCTTATGCAAACGATACGCAACTACGCCACGGCGCGGGGTTTTGTGGTGTGCGATGCAGACCTTTCCCCCGAGCGGCGGCTGGTGGGTACCAAAGGCAGCACGCAAAACCAAGGGCTTGCCACGTACCGCGAGCTTATGCAGCACCTTTCCACCAAGGCAAAGCCCGACGGGGGAGCGCTCCCGCTCATCTTGGAGAAGTGGATATCGGGAATTATGACAGATGTAAAAGCAAATTCCGCCCCCGAGGCGGACTTCGACGCAGAAGTGGAACGGCAGATTTTCGCCGTAATCGGCGAATTGGAGGGCATGGTAAACGGCTTCGCCTTCGCACAGGCAGTAAGCGCATATTATCACGCATACCGCGCAGGGGACGAAACGAAGAAGTCACAAGTGCTTAAGTGGTTTCGCGGCGAGTACAACGGCCTGCGCGAGGCGCGGGCAGATTTGGGCATAAATTTGTACGTGAATGATGAAAATTGGTACGACTTTTTAAAAATTTTCGCCATTTTTATGGTGAAGGCGGGCTACAAAGGACTGCTGGTGCTGATAGATGAGCTGGTTAATTTGTACAAGCTGCCCAACGCCATTACCCGCGTGGCAAATTATGAGAAAATCCTTACGCTTTTTAATGACACGTTGCAGGGCAAAGCCAAGCATATTGGCTTTTTGATGGGCGGCACGCCCCAGTGTATGGAGGACAAGTACCGAGGCGTGTTCAGCTACGAAGCGCTGCGTTCGCGCCTTGCGGAAGGGCACTTCGCAGGCAGCGAGGTGAAGGATTTGACCGCGCCCATCATTCGCCTAACCATGCTTACCCAAGAGGAAATGTATGTGCTTGTGGAAAAGCTGCGTGATATCCACGCCGCATTATACAGCTACGCACCCCGCCTAACCCATGAGGATTTGCTTTATTTCCTTACCGTGGAGTACAACCGCGTGGGCGCGGAAAGTCACATCACCCCGCGCGAAATTATTCGCGACTTTATAGAACTCGCGAATATTCTGCACCAAAATCCGCAGCTTTCCGTGGCAGAGGTGCTGGGCAATAACAGCTTCGCCCTTGCCAAAGGCGGGATTGAAAACGAAAATATCGACAGCGAATTTGAGGAGTTTGAGATATGAGTGTTCAAACGATTGACCTGCCCGCCCTACAGCGGCGCGTTGTAGAAAACAAGAAACGCCAAGGCTTTAACATAACCGACATGCATCAAGAATTTAATTATTTACAAATGGAACTCGCCGAGGCAATCGAAGCCTACATAAAAAAGCAGCCCCACTTAGGCGAAGAGTTAGCCGACATCGCCATTTACCTGCTGGGCATTGCAGAAATACAGGGCATAGACCTGGGTGCGCAAATCCTCGCCAAGGTAGAGAAAAACGAACAACGCAAATATGTACACGAAGGCGGGGTAACACGGCGGGTGGATTGACGGCACTATAATTTTTGCGGATTGCCGGAGTTATTTAACAAATAATCAACGCTTGTATTATGCAATTTAGACGGCATAAGACTATACCTAACAGTACATTGGTGTATTGACGCGTAGCGCAATTTTCGCTATTATTCGCAAAAACAAGAGCGAGGGATTTATATGCAATGTTATGTCCATGAGCAAAAATCAGCGGTAGGCGCATGTGTAGGGTGCGGAAAGTTTATTTGCGCCGAATGTGTAACAGAAGTGAGCGGAAAGTCGTATTGCAAAAATTGCGTAAATGAATTGGTGGCAAGCAAAAACAAAGAGTTAGAAAAGATGGAGAATAAAGTGCAAAACCAAAACCCCATGGTATTTATGAATGCAGGCGGCGGTGCGTCCAGTTCGTCTTCATCGTCTGCCGCCGCCGCTTCGGGCGGAATGAGAGAGCCCTTCCCACGGCAAAGCATTCTAGTTCACCTGCTCTTACTACTCTTCACGGCAGGCATTGGAAATATAATTTACTTTCTTTACATTAGAAATAGGCAAAATCAATGGTACGCCATGTATTAATTAGGGAAGGGGTTTTCTGCGAAAAAATAGAAAGCCCTTTTTTTGTTATTACGTGCAGATTAATGCTCAATTGACGCACGTATTATTACGTGATAACATTGCCATATGGGGTGACAATATGACTGCAAAAGAATTTAAGCGCAAATTGCAAGCCAATGGTTGGAAAATCAAGCAGGGCAGGCGTCACGAAATCGCCATTCACCCCGAAAAGCCAGAAGTGCAAATTGCCATTCACCGACATACGGGCGATATTCCTACAGGAACAATCAATCGGATGCTAAAAGATGCAGGGTTAAAATGACAGGAGTGATTGTATGAAATATGTATNCCCCGCCATTCTCTATCCCGATGATGATAAAATTGGCGTGACCGTACCTGATTTGCCGGGTTGTCATACTTTTGGCGAGGATATGGCAGACGCACTCATTATGGCAAAGGATGCCATCGAAACATGGTTGTGGAGCGCAGAAGATGAAGCCCTGCCCATTCCCCCTGCGTCAAAAACATTGCCCACCAGAACCAATGAAATCGTAAACTTAATTGCCGCCGATACCGACGAGTACCGCAAAGCAAATGATACCCGTGCTGTAAAGAAAACCCTTTCCATTCCTTCATGGCTTAATCAGCAAGCGGAAAAAGCAAATGCCCCATTTTCACAAATTTTACAACAAGGACTCAAGGATTATTTAAAAATTGCAAATTAACACCCGTTTCTATTATAATATGCTCCGGATGGAATCCAAACATGTCCTAAAGGAGCGCCTATGAAAACCGAGAAGGTATCTGTAAACTTAAGCCCTACCGAATTGGGGCAAATCGACCTTTTGGTCGAGCGCGGCGTGTTCGATAATCGTTCGGATTTTATGCGTGCCGCCGCCAGAAAGTCGCTAGAAAGCTACGAAGAAACGTTCTTGCAGTTTCTACAACCGAAACATATGTTTTCATCAAGCAAAACTACTTTAATGCAGTCCGTCGGCGTCGTCAATCTCTCCAAGAGTTATGTCACGCAACTCATCGAACAAAATGAAAAATTACACATTCGTGTGATTGGCGTTTTAAAGGTTGCCGATAACATTACCCACGAGGAAATAGAAAAAGTCGTGCAAACCTGTAAAATACACGGCAAAATCATTGCATCCGATGCAGTTAAAGTATTTTTACTTGATGCCGAGGAACGTTAAAAATTTAATTTCTCCGCACAAAAAAACCGTAGCCTAGGGGGATGTCATGGCTACGGTTTTTTTGGAGGAAGTTAATAATAAAAAAAGAGGAGGCAGGAGAAGGATGCGAGGTAATTAATTACGCAGATGCGGTCGCGTAGGTGAGTGACGACACTGCCCCACCGGGTGCGGCAGATGTTTGGCAGCGACCGTGCAGTACCGCGCCCTTGTCAATAATCAGTGTTTCCGTAAGAATGTCGCCCGTTACCTCTGCGGTGTCGGTGAGATGTAGGGCAAAACGGCATTGAATGCTACCGTGTACCGCGCCCGCAATGCGAGCCGACTCGGCAAGAATATCGCCTTCTACGCGACCTGTTTCGCCTAGGTTTAATACGCCGTCCATTTCAATATTGCCGTGTATCACGCCGTCTAATCGCATAGACTCGGCTTCTGCGCCAATTACCTGCGCGGCGTTTATGGTAAAGCCCCTGCCCAGTACCGTACCTGTGGGCCTTGTAAATTCGTCCTGTGCGCGTGCTCTTGCCATTATTTCACACCATTCCTATAATTTTTCACGTTAAATTTTATTCAAGTAAAAACGTACGGGGATTTACAGGTCTGCCGTTTACATGCACTTCATAATGTACGTGCGGACCGGTTGTATTACCTGTGGAGCCAACATGTGCAATAATATCGCCGCGTTCCACGCGCTGTCCAACATTAACAAGATGACGTTGATTATGCGCATACAGCGTTTGAATACCCAATCCATGACAAATGATTATCTTGTTGCCGAAACCGCCCGCTGCCCAGCCCGCAAATACAACCGTACCGCCGCCTGTTGCGCGTATGGGTGTGCCGTGAGGCGCGGGAATGTCTACTCCGCTGTGCATTGCCCAGTTACCCGAAAACGGGTCGCGACGGCTGCCAAAGCCGGAAGAAATATTTCCGCGTACAGGCCACAAGGTGGGGTGATTTGTTAAATAAGGCTGAATGCGCGCACGGCGCTCTTGGAAGTCTTCTTTTAACTCGACGAGCATTGCAAGCATTTGTAAGCTTTCTTCAATTTGCTTAAGCAAAGCTTCCTCGGTAAGCGCGGGAGGAAGTGCAAGCGAACCACCGCCCAAAAATACCGCGCCCTCATTTAAATTTAATGTCGATGCAATGGCGGCTACGGGAACGGTTTCGCCGTTGGAATAGTAACCATTGGCGTAGTAGCCGTTGGTATATTCGCCGTTTTCGTATTGCTGATTTTCCTGATTTTCGTAGAACGCGGCGCGAATCTCTGCCTGAGAGGTGTTTAAGCGCTCCAAGTGATTTGCCACCGACGGGATAAACGCACGGCGCGATAAGCCTGCAATCGCGGCAGTTAGGCTTTCATCTAATTCGTAAATTAAATTGCGTAAATCTAAAATCTCGTCCTGTAAATCGTGCAGAGAGTCATAATGCTCGCGCATGAGATGATTTTCATGAAAGCGTGCGCGTAATTGCTCTCGCTCAAGGGCATCGGTTACATCGGCGTGGGCGGCAAGCCATGCGTCCAACTCTTCTTCATTTTCCAGCATGGCGTTGTCAAATTTTTCTTCCATTTCTGTCCATAGGATATTGTAGTTTTGCGCCATGCGCATTGCGTAGTTTGCGCGGATTTGCAAGCCCGCAATTACGGCAGAAACCACAAACAACGAGATAAGCACACAATAGAATGCCGCGCGCGGCACACGCAGTGTACGCGTTTTGCCCGAGGTATAGGAAGGGGCAAGTATAATGGACCAATATTTTTTTTGTTTGTGCGAACCGCTTGCGCTAATGATGTCGCTTGCTTTTTTCACCTTCGGCGCCTGTGCTTGCAACGGGTCTTTCTTAAAAAACATGGGGTCAACCATCCTTTTTACGTTTGTATTACTTTTGCGTGACATTACTATAACACGCATAAAAATAAAAATCAACAGAAATTTAATATTTTATGAATAATTTGTTAAGAAATTGTGACAGATAATTTTTCTTCTTTAATATCCAAGGTTACATGCCCGCCGTTTGATAATCCGCCGAAAAGCACTTCATGTACAAGCAATTTCTTTGCGTCGTTCTCTACAATGCGGATAATGTCGCGTGCGCCGTAGGCGTCGGAGCGCCCTTTTCGGGCAATAAATTCTATCGCTTCCTCTGTAGGGGTGAAGGAAATATTACGAGATATTAATTTTTCTGATAAACGCTTAAGTGCCTTTTCCGCAATTTGGCGTGCCATAAATTTACATACAGGTTTAAACTGCACTACTGCGTCTAACCGCCCGCGGAATTCGGGGCTAAACAGGCGTTCAACGGCTTTGGCGGCGGCGGTTGCGTCTTGCCCGCCTTCAAAGCCGATGGTTTGGCGTGCCATTTCTCGCGCGCCTGCATTACTGGTCATAATAATTATTACATTGCGGAAGTCCGCTTTTTTGCCGTTATTGTCGGTTAATGCGCCGTAGTCCATCACTTGCAGCAGCACGTTAAGGATATCCGCGTGGGCTTTTTCAATTTCGTCCAGCAGTAACACGCAATGAGGGTGCTTGCGAATCGCTTCCGTTAATAACCCGCCCTCGTCGTAACCTACATAGCCCGGCGGTGCGCCGATTAAACGCGCGGTGGCGTGTTTTTCTTGGTATTCGCTCATGTCAAAGCGGGTCAGCTTAATGCCCAGATTTTTTGCAAGCTGGCGGGCAAGTTCTGTTTTGCCCACACCCGTAGGTCCTACAAATAGCAGGTTTGCCACGGGGCGCTCGGGTTCGTTTAACCCTGCGCGGGCGGCGTGTATGGCATAGGTTACACGTCCAACGGCGTCTTCCTGCCCAAAAATTTGCGCATTTAAATTCTCCGCAAGGGTGGTAAGAATTTGTTTTTCGTCTGTTCCTACGGTATCTGCGGGCACTTTAGCCATTAACGCAACAACCTGCTCAATCACTTCATTAGAAACGGTGGGCAAATTATCCCCTTCATTTATATTGGGTACGCTAAGGCGCGTTTGTACGCCTGCTTCGTCCAACACGTCGATTGCCTTGTCGGGCAAAAATCGGTCGTTCATATGGCGCGTGCTTAGCGCAACAATGTGGGAAAGCGCTTCTGCAGGATAGGCTACCTTATGAAAATCCTCATACCGCGGCACAAGCCCCTGCAAAATTTCGATACACTCCTCGCTCGAAGGCTCGGAGATATCTATCCGTGCAAAGCGCCGCGCCAATGCGCGGTCTTTTTCAAAATATTTTTTATATTCCTCGTGGGTGGTAGAGCCGATGAAGCGGATTTCCCCGCGGGAAAGATAAGGCTTTATAATACTCGTCGCGTCCATTCCGCTGCCGCCTACCGCGCCCGTGCCTACTACGGTATGAATTTCGTCAATATATAAAATCGGATTTTCCAGTGTTGCCACGGCTTGCAATAGCTTTACCAAGCGTTCCTCAAAGTCGCCTCGGTAGCGAGTACCTGCCACCAGCGCGCCCATGTCCAGGCGCAGAATGCGTACGTTCTGCAATTTTTGCGCCACTTCCCCCGTGACAATTAGCTGGGCAAGCCCCTCAACAATGGCGGTCTTGCCTACGCCGGGGTCGCCAACGTGTACGGGATTATTTTTTAAACGGCGGCATAAAACCTGCGTGGTACGGGCAAGAATATCGTTGCGCCCTACCAGCGGGTCCAGCTTGCCTTCCTGCGCCAGCGCGCATAAGTCTACGGTATACGCGGCAAGCAGCGCCTCCTGCGAGGAAAGTTTTTTAGGGGCGTCGGGTTTTTCGCCTATTACGGGGTGAGATGTGCGGTTTAAATGGCGGATAAGCCTGTGCTTGTCCATTCCATTCTTGGCAAGTATGTATTCCGCAAAGCTCTCCTTTAGGCTAAAGATAGCACTTAAAAAATCCCCAATGCCTACGTGCTGTTTGCCCGCAACCTGTGCGCGTAATGCCGCTTGCTCAAACATTTGCACCAATGAAAAGGACTCGGTGGGCGTTTCCGTTACTTTCTTCGGCAAACGCTCGTCGAAGAATAAGGCAAGGTCAACGCCAATGCCGTCTAATTCGCCGCCGCCTGCGGTTACAATTTCCTTGCCGTCGTCAAACATAAGTGCGCTGTACAGGAAATGCTCGGGCGTAATGTATTCATGCCCGTGCAGGCGCGCCTCGTTTACGGCAACTACGTATACTTGGTTTGTAAGGTCGTCCAGTTTCATTGTTCTACCTCCCACAAAGTAAGGCGCAGGGGAAACCCCTTTTCGGAAGCGCGGCGTTCGGCTTGGTATTTCTTTGTCACGGCAATGTCATAGGTATATACGCCCGCAATGCCATGCCCTACGTTATGCACCTCCATCATTAAATCGGAAGCCTCGACCGTAGACTTATGAAAAACTTTTACCAGCATTTCCACGACAAAGTCCATAGAGGTTACATCGTCGTTGTGGATAATCACCGCATAGTAGTGCGGCATACGTAGCTTTGTTTCGTGGTCGGTGTGGGTGTGGACTAAAGTAGACATGGCTACATCTCCTTACTTTGCAATTGCGCATTATTGATTTTACACTACACGTTCTGCTACAATTACGCAAGTTATTTTTGAAAGGCGGCGCAATATTGGAAAAAACGTTTACAGACCATATTCACATAATGCACGTTTTATTCGAAAACGCCTTCGCAGACACCTACCGCGATGCAAACCCCCGCAAGCGCAGGCGTGTAATTCCCCACGTTTCTGCCTTGCATCGCCGTTGGTACTATTCTACCTTAATCGAAAACACGCCCTTTTCCCCCGCCAACGTAATGGAAGCAATGGCTATCCATTTTGGAGAAAACCCCAACACCTATCCATTAAGCATATTGCGCAACGCAAGTAAATTTTCGGGATTTGATTTGCGCGTGCTTAATTACGGCGGCGAAGTACACCCCATTATTAACGATTTGCGCACACTGGTCGATTTTTGTCTTCCTCACATAGACATACAAGAGGATGACTATTTTTTCCCCGCACAGGCAGATGAACTGGCACAACAGCTTAACATACCTGACAGCGCATACACCACATTTTTATTAAGTATTGCCATGAAAATGAAATTGATGCAAAAAATGCCTTCATTATATATCAACCGTATCGAACCCGCCCGCGACTGTGAAGCACGCCTAAACGCCGACTCTAAAGTCCTCTTTTCCGAAATAGTAGAAGCCGCCGTACAAATTTGCGCTTATAATATGCGCGAGCTTATTTCCCTGCCCGAGCCTGTTTTTACCGACAATTTTGTTAAAGCAATGCTCACCGACCCAATAGAAACAGACTTGCTCTTCGAGCGGGTATACGAAGTGCTGGGTTATACCTTAGAAGATTTGGTATCCCTTAGCATGGAGTCCGAGGAAATGGACTTCGACGGACCGGACGGCGCATTCCTGGCGGGTACGTTTATGATGGGGCTGGTACTTGACCAGCATTTTTATACACCCTTCGGACAGTATTTAAAGCTGATTAAGCCCTTATATGTACTGCCCTTCGATATTGTAGGCGAAATGGACGATTTTATTAACGAACGCGCAGGCAAAACGGAGGATTTCTTTCTGGCTTTTTTTGCGCCATGCTCCAGCTATACCCTTACCGACCTTGCCTTGCGCACGCTAAGCCTTAAACCAACGAACGAAAATTATTACGACGTGCACCTGCATATGCCCTTCGAAATACTCAAGGATTCCCTCTTCTCCGACCCGGAAATGATTGAAATGCTTATAAAAATGGCGCAAATGCTGCCCGCGGCTATTATGGCAAACCCGTTGCCTACGCCGCTATATACCTTCCGCATACGTATGGAAAGCGACCCCGCCTTGTGGATACACCTACACATGCCCGCAACGGGATTGCTGTGCGATGTTTATGACGAGGTGCTAAACTACTTCCCAATACGCGACAATTACGACTTTAGCTTTTTCCACGACTCCTTCGAAAACCGCTTTGCGGAATATCCTTCCGCCAAACGCGCAAAGCCCAACGCCAAAAAAACGGCGGAAATTCCGCTGGATACGTTGGACTACAACCACCAGCACAAGCTACTACTTGTTGCGTATAACCAAGCACTGCCCTTTACGGGGCAGCCCACAACGGTAAAGCTGGAAATAGAAATGCTTACCGTTAAAGACGGCGACCCCGACAAGGAATACCCTTGCGTACCCCGCATGAGCAAAGCAATGAAAGAATACGGCGAAGAAGTAACGGAGGAATAACATGCGAAATAATCCGCGTATTTGCATTATTGTACTGGACAGCGTAGGCATAGGCGCACTGCCCGACGCGGCAGAGTTCGGCGACTCGGGCACACACACGCTGGGTAATATATATGAAAAAGTGGGCGAATTAAAACTGCCCAACCTCTACGAAATGGGCTTAGCGCATATAGAAAATTCGCGCCTGCCAAAGCCTTCGACCAAGCCCACCGCCTCCTACGGGCGCATGGCAACCGTAACAAAAGCGAAGGACACCACCAGTGGTCATTGGGAAATTGCAGGCCTAACCATGGACCCGCCCTTCGCCACCTTCGAAAAATTCCCCGAATCTTTGCTCACTACCTGGTTGGAGAAAGCGGGTCGCCCCGCAAAATGGCTGGGCAACTACCCCGCAAGCGGTACACAAATTATGGACGAACTGGGCGAGGAACATATGAAAACGGGCGCACCTATTGTGTACACGTCTGCAGACAGTGTATTCCAAGTCGCCGCCCACGAGGAAATTATCCCGTTAGAGGAGCTTTACCGCCTATGTGCCATTGCCAGGGAAATATTAATCGGCGATAATTTTGTAGGTCGCGTAATTGCCCGCCCCTTCCTGGGAAAAGCTGGGGCGTTTAAACGCACGGAAAACCGCCGCGACTATGCCGTACCCCCCGTAGGCGAAACCCTCTTAGATGCGCTGGAAAAACACGGGCAAAAGACCCTGGGCATTGGCAAAATAGAAGACATTTTTTGCAACCGCGGCGTAACCTACGTAGACCACACCACCAACAATGCAGACGGCATTGGCGCAACTATAGACGCGCTAAGGGGCGTAAACGCCGAATTTTTAGACGCGACGCTGATTTTCACCAATCTTGTAGACTTCGACATGCATTACGGCCACCGCAACGACCCCGTTGGCTACGCCCGCGCGCTGGAATATTTCGACAGCCAACTACCCAAAATCCTATCCGCCCTGCGCCCCGGCGATCTGTTAATCATCACTGCCGACCACGGTTGCGACCCCACAACAAAAGGCACAGACCACACCCGCGAATATGTGCCATTGCTCGTATATTCGGAAAATGGGAAGGCGCTAGACTTGGGTACAAGAAACTCGCTGGCAGATATAACGGCAACGATTTACGAAAAATTAGGACATGGCAAGTGGCATATAGGCGAAAGCTTTTGAAAAAAGTTGCGTTCCTTTAACATCACCTAATGTCATTCGTTCACATATAAAAGCACCGTTACCGTAAAAGTATTTTCGTCATATGTAATGTCTATATGTCCGTTGTATTTTTCCACGAACTTGCGGATATTTTTTAACCCGTGACCGTGTTCACCGCCACTTTTTCGGGTGGATATGCGCTTGTCGGCTGTGTTGTTGTCATATTTAACCATGCCGTCAAAAGCATTTTCCACTTGGATAAACAGGCTTTCCCTGCTGTATTCGATATCCAGTTTTATGTTTTCTTGTTTGGCGTTGTTCAGCTTAAAATTGATTATGCTGTCAAAAGCGGTGTTGTTTGTGTCGCTGTACACGCCGCTGGTTTCCTCTATGCCCCCAAGCAAATTGGTGAGATAAGCGGCGGTGCAATGGTTAATATTCCGCTTGATGTTAATTATCTTGAAATAAATATTTATGAAGGCGGGGAATACCTTACACTTAATGGCAACGCCAACACTATATTACAATTAACGGTGCGGGAATTATTCAATACAGAGGCAGTCCCATTATTACCCGAAATGTAACAGGGGTTGGGTCGGTAAGTCGTATAGATTAAAAATTTGTCAAGCCCTCGCGGAATTTTCGCAAGGGCTTGTTTATGAAAATAATGTTGTTTTTTTGTTTTACTGTGGTCGCGGACCATTACCGTATGGCTCGTCTTCGTCCTCTTCATAATTGTCGTGTTCTTCGTAATATTCTTCTTTGCGTTTTTTCTTTTTCTTCTTCCCGCCCGGAGCTTCGGGCATAATACACATGGCGATGATGTAGGCGAGAATACCGGAGCCGCCCATAAAGCAGAATACGATTAGCCCAAGGCGCACCAACGTAGAGTCGATGCCAAAGTATTCGGCAATGCCACCGCAAACGCCGTCGATGTAGCTGTCCGTGTTCGATTTGTACAATTTCTTTGCCATATTAATACATCCTATTATTTGTATACATCATAACATACGTAATATCCATAAATAAAGTTTTGCCCTTTATTTACCATACCCCGCTACGTGGTGCCCGCGCGCGGCAAAGCTGTAATATGTTTCCCCCGCGACAATGATATGGTCAAGCACGGCGACATTGATGAACGAAAGCCCCTCTGTAATGACGCGGGTTATTTCGTAATCGCCTTGGGAAGGCTTTAACGTACCGGCCGGGTGGTTGTGGGCGAGAATAACGGCAGCAGCATTGTTTTCCACAGCGGCTTTTACCACCTCGCGCGGGTATATTGCAGATTCGTTTAACGTGCCTTTGGAAATGAGTGCCGTATGGTTTAAACGGTTGCGCGCATCTAGACTAATTACATAAAACCGCTCGGTGGTTTGCCCAATGAAAAGGGATTGAGCATATTCTCCGGCGGTTTTCGGGTCGTTGAATTCAATTTTTTTACGCCACTTATCCTGCGAATACCGCTTGGCAATTGCGGGCATAAGCGTAAGAAACACGGCAATATTTTCGGTACAGTTAAGCCGTGTCTGCAGGGTTTCTACGTCTGCATCAAAAAGATGCGAAAGCGAGCCAAACCCGCGAAGCATGTCTTTGGCGATTTGCTTCGTATCGCAGCGGGGGTAGCAATAGTATAGGAGCAGCTCCAGCACTTCATAGTCTTGGAAGCTTTCTATCCCTTCGCGGCGGTAGCGCTCCCGAACGCGTGAACGATGACCGCCTTTATCGTGTTTCATCGCAGGGCGTCGTCTAGTGCGTCGGTTACGGTTTGTAATACTTTTATGCGGGCGAACTTCTTATTATTCGATTCAACCACTACCCACGGTGCGTGAGGCTTATCCGTTTTGGCAAACATTTCATCGGTTGCGGTTTCGTATGCTTCCCAATTACTGCGGTTTATCCAGTCGGCATCGGTAATTTTGTGCTGCTTTGCGGGGTCGCTTTGGCGGGCGTTAAAGCGTTTTAGCTGCTCGTCCTTATCAATATGCAGCCAGAATTTTAATAAAATTACGCCATGATTTGCCAAATGCTGCTCCATTTCATTTATCTCATCGTAAGCACGCTGCCATACGGGAACGGGGGTCAAATTTTCCACCCGTTCAATAAGCACGCGCCCGTACCAAGAGCGGTCAAATATCGTAAAATGCCCGTCCTTCGGCATTCTGCGAATAAAGCGCCACAGGTAATGCCGCCCAAGCTCGTGGGGCGTTGGCGGACCAATAGGCACTACCGCGTAGCAACGGGGGTCAAGCTCCGCCACCAAGCGTTTAATATTGCCGCCCTTGCCGGCGGCGTCCCACCCTTCGTATACGATAACAGCGGGGCGGCGTTTGGCGTACATTTTATGACCAAGGCGATTCATTCTTGCTTGCAGGAAGTCGAGTTCTTCTTTGTATTCTGCGTTTTCAATATTGCGGTCGGTGGTCGTGTTGGCAAGAATATGCGGATAATTGCCGTTTGGTAGAACAATCGCAGGCTCGGCTTGTTTGGTTTCTTCCATTTCATTTAGTCGTGCTTCAATGGCTTCGGTAATAATGCGACAGGTTTTAAGCGCGGAGTAACGCTTGTCGTCCGCTTCTATGATATGCCACGGGTTATGCTGTGTAGTGGTTTTTTGTAGCATATTTTCGTACTGCTTTAAATATTCGTTGTAATGCTTGTTTTGTGCGCGGTCGTGGGGCTTGATGCGCCACGCCGTGCTTGGGTCGTCTTCCAGCGCTTTAAAGCGGCGGGATTGCTCGTCCTGCGAAATGTGCAGGAATAACTTAATAATCAGCGTGCCGTCCTGTGCCAGCTGCCGTTCAAAGGCGTTTACGTCTTGGTAAAAGCAATCAAGCTCGGCTTGCTTTAGCCGCCAATTTTCGCGTTCGCCGGGCATGATAACGCGGTGCCAGCTTTTATCAATAATTGTAATTTGCCCTTTGCCCGGAATGCGGCACCAATACCCCCACAGGAAGGGGCGAAGGCGCATTTCTTCCGTTACGCGGCTCATGGTTAGTACATCGAAGTAGCGCGGGTCCATGGGATTTACCAGCTTGCCGATGTTTGTCCCTTTGCCCGAAGCGCCCCAGCCTTCGTACACAATTAGCACGGGCAAGTCCGCTTTGCGCACGCGTTGCTGGAGTGCCGCCAGCTTTTCTTGCAGGGGTTTTAGTTCGTCTTTGTAAAGGTGCTTTTCTATTGTTTGGTTTGCGTTAATTTTCGATAGCATGTCAAAAACTCCCGTCGAGTTGTTACGAAACTCCTGTTTTTTTTGGAAAATTCGCATTACCAAACGAAGTATAACTGCGCGGTGCTTGTAACACAAGTACCTGACGGCGAATAGTATGGACTAGAACCCCCGCGTATACAAATCTTACAAGATAGGTATTGGGCGGTTCTTCAATATAGATTAGGCACAGGGCAGGCAAGGACGAAACATCGCGCCCGCCCTGTGCCATATTAAAAGGAGGAAACATCTCATGGGAGAGCACTTTTTAATCGACAGCATGAGGCGCTATATCGGCCAAACCGTCACCATTTTTACCACTTCCGGCGGGCTTTCCGGTAATGGCTTTACAGGCGTGCTTGCGGGTATTTGTGACTGCACGGTAAAACTTATCACAGACATTGGCGCACCCCCCTCTTGCCCCGTTGGCTCGGCTTGCTGCGGCGGTTATGGTGGTTACGGCGGCTACGAAGAAGTAGAACGTTGCGAAACACGCTGCGGTACAACCTGTCGCGAAACACGCCCCCGCCCTTGCGGCTACGGCGGACGCGGTCGTTTTGGCGGCTGGCTTGGCAGCGTAACAGAAATTCCCTTAGAAAAAATCGCAAGCTTTACGCATAACGCGTTGTAGATTGAAGGATTAAACGATTAAGGGGCTGTTCATGTGAACAACCCCTTTTGTGTTACAGCAACTTCATTTTACTTCATTATCTTACCATTCCATTTTTAAATTCGTCGTACCAATCGTCCATGTCCTCGTCGGTATAGATTTTTAGGGTACGGAAAATTTCACGGGCAAATTCCAACGCCGCCGTTTCATTGGCGGTAATGATGTTTTGGTCTGCAACTGCCTGTGCCGAAACGAAAAAATCCGTGCCATTATAATTGGGTTCTTTTTGAAAACGTTCAAGACTGTTTCCTGTGTGCTTCACATTGTTAAGGAAGCCGTGTTTTCCTAAGAACACCACCCCGCCGCAAATGGCAGCGATGGGGATACATAAATCGTGTGCCTTTTTAACAAAGTCGGCAATTTCATTGTGGCTTTCGTTTTTCCATGAAAAGCTGCCTGTTAAAATGACCATTGCAAGGTTTTCGAACTTCGTGTACTCGTTTACGGCGTAGTCTATTTCGGCGCGCAAACCGCCTACCGAAACCTTTGATTGTTTGTCAAGCGCCATCGTTTTAACGGTGTATTCCGGCACCGAATTAACCAACCATACGGCATAGCTCGCTTCCCAGTCTGCCCATTGGTCGGTCAAAACTAACAACACTTCTTTTGCTTGCATACAAAATCCTCCTAGTTTTGGAAGGCTTACAAGGGTAATACCCTCCGCATAAATAGTGTATTTCTTACCATTAAAATCACTCCTTTAGTCATAGTTGAATGCGCGGGAAGCATATCATTTTCGCTGTACCCGCGTCAATGTTAAGCATACCCCAGCACGGCTGTAATCCGCTCATTTAAATGTTCAAATTCATTTGCGATAACGGCGTGGGCAATGCCATGGTTGCCCGCGTTTTTTATTTCTGTTTGGTATGCGGGGATAATTTTTGCGAGCATTTTGTTGTAATTGGCGACCGCTTCTTTGTTATCGGAAAGGTTGGTTAATGCGTTTTCTATTTCGTCTGCGATATTGCGGAAGGCAACGATTTTACAGCGTTCGGCTTCCAAGCGGGTTTGGGATAAGAGCAGCTCGGTTTGTATGCGAATGTCTTCTACGGATTTTTGCAATTTTTCTTGCAGTGTCCATTCTTTTGAGGGTCTTTGGCTTTGCAAATCCATTAGCTTTATGCCTTCTTCGAAAAGGGTAAAGCAGGCTTGGCAGGTTTCGTGCAGTTGGTTGGTATATTTGAAAAGACGGGCTGTGCAAGCGGCGTAAGGCGCGTGGTCGCCGCTTCTTGCGGTTTCCACCTTTGCGTTAAATGCGTTGAAATTTGCAAATATTATCACGGTACGCACGGCATTTAGCGCGGTCTTTACCTCGTCGTTAGAAGAAAAATTACGCAGTGTGTCTGCGGCGGTTTTAATGGGCAAGGTGATTTTTTCAATTTCACTTGCGATGTGTGCAAAGGCAGTGCCCTGCTCACCCATTGAAAGGGCGGCGGCTCTTGTATCCGCCGCGAGGATTGTGCCGTCGGCGGCAGTTTTCTGCAGTAAATCGTGGGCTTGGGTGTAATGGGCGGCGGCATCGCGCTTAATTTCCTCATGCACCAGCGCATGTACGGCGTTTAATATATCCATAATGGCGGCGCGGGCTTGCATGGCTTGGGCAATATGCGTGTTTACCTCTTGATTAATATTTTCGAAGGGCGAAGGGTTGGCGACCCGCGCAATTTCCACGCCGGATAAGAATTGCAAAAGATTCATTTGAAAGGCTGTATCGTCCATTTGGCGCACCAGTGTATAAATGTGAGCGGTGATATCAAAAACCGAATGCGCGGTGTCTTTTTCCATTTCCCGCAGGAGCGCTTCTATGCGCCGGGAAAGATTTGAAAATTCCTCGGCAAGCATCACCGTGGTAATGCCCTCGCTGCCTGCCTTCTTGCCTGCGGCTTCCGCTTCCTGCGCCAGCCGGGCGAAGCCTGCGCCAATGGGGGCGTACACGCGAATCACTTCTTGTGTGTGTTGTTTGATTTCTGCCTTTAATGCTGTGGAAATCATAGTTGTTTCCTCCTTTTCCGGCCCCGCGTGCAGGTTTTTGTACCGCGTTGGGGGCATTCCAAAATAGGCTTTAAACGCGCGGGAAAATCCTTCATAACTTTCGTACCCATGGGTGAGGGCGGTATCCATTACGCTTTTACCCTCTGCCAACGCATTACACGCCTGCTGCAGGCGGCGTTTTTTGATGTACTCCATCACACTTTCGCCCATGGCGGCGCGGAATAGCCGTTGGTAATGCGTGCGCGAGAAGAAAGCCGAAGCCGCAAGCGCATCGATGCTTAACGTGTCGGTAAGATTTTCTTCGATATGCGCGAGAGCGGGTTGGATTTTCATAGGTGCCGCCTTTCTGTGAATATTTTACATGAACGGTGCAGCGGATGTATGACGCAGCGTACCATATATACAATATAAACAGAAAAAGGGTATAATGCTTAAAAAATTACTTACAGGAGGCATTCTATGGAAAAGTGCTATATTCAGTTGTATTCGTTGAAGGACGAAGTGGCAAAAAGTATTGACAACACGTTAAAGTGCGTGGCAGAAGTCGGCTACACGGGTGTGGAGTTTTATGGCGGCGTTTACGGCGGTCACTCGGCGGCAAGCATGAAAAAATTGCTTGCAGATTTGCACCTGGAGCCTCTTAGCAGTCACCTAATGACGGAACACGTACCCTCGCAATTAGACTACGCGAGCGAACTGGGCATTAAATACATCATCGACCCGATGTACAGCTTTTCTACCGAAGAGGAAGCCCTAAAATTTGCAGAAAAGTTAAACGAAACGGGCAAGCTCTGTGCCGCGCGCGGCATTCAATTCGGCTATCACAACCATCGCCATGAATTTCTGCCTTCTTCGGATGGCACGCTTATGGACACCCTTATCAAAAATACCGACCCTGCGTATGTTTGCTTCCAGTTAGATGTGGGCTGGGCGACCTGCTCGGGCATTGACGCGCCGACCTTCATTGCCAAATATCCCGGACGCACGAAGCTTATCCACGTGAAGGAATGCAGTGAGGTGTCCGGTCCCGAGAAACCCATCGACTGGAGCGCGTTCCCCAAAGATGCAGACGGCCGTCCGCAAATCCCTGCCGAAATACTGGAAAAATTCCGCCGCGAAAACGGGTGGAACGTAGAGGCAGGCAAGGGTATTATTAATTGGAATGCTGTCAAAGAGGCAGCGCTTGCTCAGGGTGCGCAGGGCTTTATCGTAGAGCGCGAACACGATTACGCCAATGACATTTATAGGTGCGTGGAAGAAGATTATACGTTTTTGAAGGCGCTGTAGGGGTCTAAAGATTAAATGCAAGACCGTGGGGGCGCTACCCCCACACCCCTGCGAACTTTTTTGGAAAAAAGTTCGACAAAAAACGGGGATTGAATTTGGATTGTTGTTTTGATAACTGCCATAATCCCACTTCGGCGGTAGGCTAAGAATTTGGGATAACAACCCCTTAGCTTTTAGGGATAATGACGGGTTGCGCAAATGGTGGTTACTCATAACCGTATAATTCTTGGTTTTGTCTATGCAGAATAGTGCCATAGTAAAGCCTCTTCCTGCGTTCCGTGGCGACAAAAAAAGCCGAAAGGGTTTAGGGCTCTCGGCTTTGCGTTTGCGTTGCTGATTACGCTGTGCAGCTGTTCATTTTTGGGGTATACTGGGTCTGTTTCTTCATTACTTTTTTGAGTGTGTAAAATATTCACAGCGGAACGTAATAGGAATGAGTTCTTCCCCCTCAGGCGTCCGTATGGTATCATACATTTATGACAAACTTCAACGCCTTCCCTGCCGCCGGTGCGCGTGCGCTCAAGTACATTCTCTTCGATATAGATGACACAATAACCACCCATGGACAGCTATCTGCCGAAGCGTATGCTTCCCTTTGGTCGCTGTACACCTGTGGTTTGGTTGTTATTCCCGTCACCGGTCGCCCTGCGGGCTGGTGTGATTTGATTGTCCGCCAGTGGCCCGTACACGCCGTAATTGGCGAAAACGGGGCATTTTCCTTTTACCGCACAAAAAACGGCTATGCAGAGCTCACTCACCCCAATGTCCACGAAAACGCGCAAGAAAAACTCATCGCCTTGCGGGACGCTTGTTTAGCGCAAGTCCCTCTTACCCGCGTGGCAAAGGACCAATTTGCCCGCAGGTATGATTTAGCCATCGACTTCTGCGAGGACGAGCCGAAGCTGGGGCTGGAAGAAGCCTACAAAGTGCAGGAGATTTGCAAATCCTTCGGCGCGCAAGCCAAGGTCAGCTCCATTCACGTAAATACATGGTTCGGCGAATATGATAAATGCAGCATGGCAGAAATGCTGCTCACGCAAATATTTAACGAAAAAAATTTCAAGGACGTATCCCTATTCTTCGGCGATTCGCCCAATGATGAGCCGATGTTCGGCTTTTTCCCCCATGCCTGTGCCGTGGCAAATATTCTCCCCTTCATCGAAAAACTTACTCACAAGCCCGCCTATATCGCGCAGGAAGAAAGTGGGCGCGGCTTTGCCCAATCTATAAAGCATCTACAGGTGTTACGTGCGTAACTGCAAACCATTTTTCTTCTTTGCCGCGCTTAACTTTGCCTTTTATTTAACCGTTACCTTTAATCCCTACATAACGGTTTACCTGCAATTTATCGGCTTTGATGAACGGCAGATAGGCTTGGCAGCCGCCTTTACTGCTATGGTGGGCATGATAAGCGTACCCCTTTGGGGCATGGCAAGCGACAAATTTCGCAGTATAAAAGGGATTATTGTATTGGGATTGGTGCTTGGCGGCGTATTTTTTATGCTAATCCCGTTGCTGGGCGAGGTGTATATTTTTAACGTTGCTATTCTTTTCATTTTTATCCCCTTTGTGATGTTTTTCCGCCAGCCTGTAATGCCCTTGGTGGATAATTGGTCAATCAAAAGCGCGCGGGAGCAGGGGCTAAACTACGGGGCGATACGTGCCTTTGGTGCGCTTGGCTTTGCGATAATGGCATTTTTGCTGGGCTATTTTGCCCCGCGTATGGAAATTACGAGCCTTTTCTGCATAAACATACTCTTCATTCTTCCTGCGTTAATTCTCCTTTTGTTTGCCCGCAAAATGGCTGCGGAGAAAGTCGAAGCAGAAAAGCGCAAGCCCCTCACCTTTAAGGAAATGCAGTTCGGTCAATTTTTCAAGAATTATCACCTTGTCACCTATATTATTTTCACGGTTTTTCAACGCATTCCCTTCCAAGGCACGATGTTGTTTTTCCCCTTTCTCATTTACGCCGTTGGGGGCGATATCACCCAACTGGGCATTATCCTTGGCGTGCGCGCCGCGGCAGAAATTCCCGTAATGTTATTGCTCAAGCCCTTGCGTGCGCGTTTTCCGCTGTACATACTTATCATTTTTGCCACGGTATTAAATATTACGGAAATAATGCTGTACGCCTTTGTGAATGATTTCTTTTGGCTGATTGTTATTTCTGTTTTGCACGGCGTAACCAATGGGATAATGATACCTGCCAAGGCGTCCTACATTTTTTCCCTTGCGCCGGAGCAATTAAAAGCCACCTCGCAAACGGTGCTGGCTTCCACAAACGCAATAGCGGGTATTGTGGGCAGCTTGGCCGGCGGGTGGCTTATTTTCCTTGTGGGGATACGCAACTTCTACTTAATTACGGGTTTAATTACCGCAATATTTTTGATATTGTTTGCGCTTAGCTTTGTCTTTGGCGAGAAGGTATTAAAGCTAAAGCGCCCCGGGCTTAGCTTAGGATAGCGCTTTAACACTTGTCCATTGGCGGTAGTGGTTTGCCAAATCCTTATCCGAACCCATTACGTGCTTAACCAGCCATTGAATGACTACGTCCTTAATAAACTGGCTAAGATGCTGTGTTTCCGGATGGTCGGAAAGCTGACCCAGTGCGTAGCCACCGTTGTCAAAGTCTTCCTTAAACTGCACGGCTACTGCGGTAAAGTCCCTATGTTCCTTTGTGTGGCTGTCCTCACGCGGATAGGCAGATTCAGCCATCAGTTTTTCCTCACGGGCGAAGTGATTTACTACATAGTTTGCTAAAAAGTCGATAGCGGCTTCGTTTTTTTCCTTGTTTTCCGCGGTGGAGGAGTACAACACATTCTCAACCAGGTTGAAAATTTCTTTGTGGTCGTTGTCTACCGCTTCGTTGCCTGTTGCGTAGATGTCTTTCCATAGACTTTCTTTTTCCATTTTCGGTTCGCTCCTTATTAGGTATGGTGCAGATAAAATAACATAAAGTCGTGGAGTCCGTCCACACCTGCAAACTTTTTTGGAAAAAAAGTTCGCCAAAAAACCGGCGCTGGACTTGACCGATTTTAAATAAACATCGTAAATACTTGATTTGCCAGGTCTGTGCCCGGCGTTGTGAGTTTAATTCGTTCCCCCTCTATTACCAATAAGTCATCAGAAATTAATTTTTTTATTTCTGCACCGTAGCGGGCGCGTATTTCCGCAGAAAGCGGCACCCCTTGCGCAAGCCGCAAACCGAGAATCATTTTTTCAGCAAGCGCGTCCCCTTGCGTAAGGTGATAAATTTCTTCGCGTATATCACCCCCGCATAAATATTTTTGCATATCCTCTGTGTTATTCCAACGCGTTTCGTTTTCAAAGGAATGCGCGCCAAGCCCAAACCCGCGGTACGGGCGGCGCAGCCATGTATTTACGTTGTGGCGGCTTTCGCACCCTGCAAGTGCAAAGTTGGAAATTTCGTACCGCGTGTACCCCGCCGCCGCCAGAAGTCGGTTTGCTGCGTGGTACATTTCGCGGTCGGTATCGTCGTCGGGTAACAACGTTTCCCCACGTGTTACAGCGTCCCATAAGGGTGTGTTCTCCGCAGGGGTTAAGCTGTAGGCAGAGATATGCTCGGGCTTTAGCGCAATTAAATGCTGCACCCCTTCGCACCACATCGCCGCCGTTTGCTCAGGTAACGCAAACATTAAATCCACATTAATATTGTCAAACCCTGTTGCCCGTGCCGCTTGATACGTTTGCAAAAAATCCTGCACCGTATGCGCGCGCCCAATTTGCGCCAGCAATGTATCTTCAAACGCCTGCAACCCAATGGAAAGGCGATTTACCCCTGCCTCGCGAAGCGCACGTAAATACACATCGGGTGCATTCCCATGCAGTAGCGAAGCGGGGTTCATCTCCACCGTAATTTCAACCCCTGGCGCAAGTAAAAATCGCCTTGCCTCGCCAATAATTTCGCATAAAAAAGAAGCGGGCAACGCCGTAGGCGTACCGCCTCCTATATAAATCGTTTCGACACGAAAATCCCGCATATCCCCCAAGCGGGCGGCGCGTAATTCATCCAGCAATGCCCGCACATAGGCTTCCATCTGCCGCGCCGTCGAAATATCAGAAACGCACCCAACACCCTGCGATAAAAAATCGCAGTACACGCATTTGCTCACGCAAAAGGGAATGTGGATGTAGAGCATTAAAAACTCCTACCTTACATATTCATATACAATGCCCGTTGCAAGGTGCATAATAAACAGCGTATTCCCGTCGTCTTCAAACTCGTATAGCCAGCCTTCCATTTCATAATCATCGCGAATGGCTAGGCTTTCCCCACCTGCGGTGACCCATGTAAAGTGGGCATACTCCGCCGTACCCGAGTGCCAGTTGCGCCGCCCGTTCCCATTCGCGTCGAACACGATACGGAAATTAGGCGCTTCGGCAAATGTCCATTCGCCAACAAGACGCGGTTCGGGCACTACGCGGTCATACGTATAGATAAACGGTGTGCCGTCCTCGTCACGCCCTGTTAGGGTCACAGTATTAAAGTCATTAGAAAATACATATTCCCAATGCTCGTAATATAATTCGTCTAATATTGTGAGGCTTACACCGCCGCTGGTGTCCCACCTAAAATCCGGTGCATCCATATGCCAATTGCGGTAGCCCGTACCATTAGCCGAAAACGACAGGAAAAATTCGGGTGCGTCCCAAAACAGCCATTCGCCAACAAAACTATTGTCCTGCCCCACCCGATGGTACGTATAAATCCGATGCCCTTCGTTACGTTGCTGACTTTGAATTGTTAGCGTTTGCCCATTATTGCTGAGCGTATACGTCCAGCGCTCTGTCCGTACCTCGTCCCGCGGGTGTTGTTCCCGCCGAAGCGATAACCGCGTATTATTCGTCACCCATTGTAAATTTTCAAATTCCTCTAGCTGCCAGTTGCGCTCGCCCGTCCCGTCTTCTTCAAAGACCAGCCGTATAGGCGAAAATTCATCCCACGCCCATTCACCCACCAGCAACGGGTCACGCGTTCCGCCGCAGGCGGTAAGGGCAAGGGCGAAAATCATTACCAATAAAAACGCGAGTGCATATTTCTTCATTACAATTTCTCCTTTTTCTTTTATGACGAAATAATTCGAAAGCAGTCTTGCCTATCGTGGCAAGGTCGCCCGAAGCTGCTCTATTCGCAATTTCGCACAAGCTATTTCACAATTTTATTTGCTTTTTTTTATTAATACATGTTAGAATGCGCCCGTAACAAAAGGAGTAGCGACCGTGAGGTGGTGACACACCCCACGGCGAGTGTAGGAATGTGTAATTATAGGACTAACGAGCGAAACCCGCTAAAATCAAGGGTTTGCCGCGTTAGTCCTTTTTTTCATGCCCATGTGTGGGTAAATACCAACAGACAGGAGGGCGTACATTCACCACAGCAATTAACACTATATCAATAAAAATCCACTGCGAAAGGAAAAAATCTTATGTGTAAAGTATACTCCGTCGCCTCGATGAAAGGCGGCGTAACGAAAACAACAACCACATTAAACTTGGCAACCGCCCTAGCCCTCATGGGCAAGAAGGTGCTTGCCATTGACCTTGACCCACAGGGTAGCTTATCTATCTGTGCGGGTGTACCGAACCCAGACAAACTCACCCACACCACATACACATTGCTTGATATTGCGTTGGACGAAGATGAATCCTTAAATCCCCATGATTATATCATATCCTGCGGGAAAGTGGATGTTATCCCGTGCAACATCAAGTTATCTGCTTTTGAATTAAACCGCGGGCATGAAATTGGCGCAGAACGGGCATTACAAACCGCCATTGAACCATTACGTGAAAAATACGACATAATCATCATCGACACGCCCCCATCTCTTGGTATATTAACTGCCAACGCACTCACCGCAAGCAATGGCGTTATCATTCCTGTTACCCCACAGCTACTATCCGCGGTGGGTATGAAGATGCTCATTAAAACCATTCAAAAAATCCAAAAGCACATTAACCCTAACGTAGCCATTGAGGGCGTATTGATGTCTATGTGCGACATCCGCACTAATCTATATAAAGACATCAGCAACATCATGGAAGAAACGTACTGCCAAACCGTGCGGATATTTGAAACCGTTATTCCGCATTCCACCAAAGTCGGCGAAGCCAACCTTCGCCAACAAAGCGTGTTGGTGTATGACGAGAAATCAAAGCCCTCACAGGCGTATATGAACTTTGCAAAGGAGTTGATGGGGAATGGCTAGGAGTAAAGATGAAGTAAACCGCAACGTCCGTTCAATACTGTTGGGCGATGAAGCTGAACAACTTACCACCTCGACCGAATCCTTATTTATAGACGACCTCATACCCTACACAAACCACCCATTCAAGTTATACACAGGCGAACGCTTGGATGATATGGTGCGGAGCATAAAAGAACTCGGTGTAATCGTGCCTGTAATTGTACGCTCATTAGATGCAGACGAAGGCACATATGAAATCCTTAGCGGCCATAACCGTGTCAATGCTGCCAAAATGGCGGAGTTGAAGAAAGTGCCTGTCATCATCAAAACAGGCTTAACCGACGACGAAGCAAAATTGATTGTCACAGAAACCAACCTCATACAGCGTTCCTTTGCCGATTTATCCCACAGCGAACGTGCCATGGCGTTGCGACAACACTTATATGCCATCAAGTCGCAGGGTAAACGCACCGACCTTTTAAACGAGATTGAAAAGCTGTCAAACCCGCATGAAATCAAGGAAAACGGGACTTCGGGACTAATTGACCCGAAGTTGGATGCAAGAGATAAAGCGGCAAATAAATACGGTTTAAATTCTCGTAGTGTGAGCAGATATGTGAGGCTGTCATATTTGTCCGCACCCATATTACAGCGTGTTGATGATGAAGAAATCGCTCTATACGCCGCTGTACACCTATCCTACCTCACCCCCGAAGAGCAAGCCATGTTGGAATCGCAGTTAAACGAATCCGCATACAAGGTAGACATGGTAAAAGCCGACTATTTACGCCTTTATTCACAAGATAAAAAATTAACCCATGAGAAAATGCAACACATTTTATCGGGTGGATTAAAAAAGAAACCCCGCACCAAAACCGCCCCAACCTTCAAACTCAAAGCGAGGATTTACCAAAAATACTTTGACCCCGACACCCCGCAAGCCGAAATCGAAGCCGTTATCGACCAAGCCCTTGCGGAATACCGCGAAAACCGCAGAAAGGATAGTGAACATCAATGACCGTAGCACTCCCCCTACGCGAAAACCCCGACATAATGAAATTTATTGAATCCATGAAATCGACAAAGTTAAAGCCACAGCAACAAGGTTTTATCGCGTTATTGGAATACACCGATGCCATCACACACCAATATAACGCCATCTTAGACGAATTATATGATTTAAAGGAACGTATTGGCGGCATTACCGATAAAAAAAGCCCCCTCGTTATATTGGCCGACAAACTCGACACCCTAACCGCCGATGTCGGCACGAAATTGTCTAACCTTAAAGACAGCATCGTGTCCTTCACCAAAAATGCACTGGACGCGGTGAAAGAAAAAGGGTTATCTGCCCTTAATTCGATGTTTAGCGTTCTTCATGTAAAAGATGGTTTGCAAGCCATGAGCAAAGCCTGTGCCAAATCCGTGGAAGCGTTAGACAAAGCCGTAGCGCGTTGCGACAGCCTAGAAAAACACTGTCACGAAAAAACGGCTGCCCAACCCATTACCCATGCTTCTGCCGAACCCCTCGAAACCTCTGCCCCACCTACACTTTCAGATTTAATCGGCGATACCCGATTGGACTTTGAAAACCTATCCCCAACGGAATTGCAAGCCGTGTATGCAAAATTCCTCGCAATCGGCATGAACAACAACCTCACCGCGAGTGAAAATGTCTGTTTGCAATCATTCACAGAAGATGTAGAAGCCCTGTTACCCGAACACGCCGATACTGCACACACGCAGGAAATCGAACACGAAGCCGAGGAAGGCGCAGTATTGTAATGGCTACTAATAAAAAGCAGGAGGTGTTCTAATGCGGCTTGATGAAAAATTAAAGGTAATCTACGAAACTATTGCCCCCACCATAACCCGCTCGGAAGAAGCGTGGAAATCCTATCTGCGGTTTGGTTCTGCCGTATACAAGCACCCGTTTGATAACGCCCTGCTCGTATACGCACAAAACCCCAAAGCCACCATGCTTGCCGATTTTAATACATGGACGGGGGCGAAAGTCGGGCGTTCCATCAATCGGGGCGAAAAGGGCATTGCCGTTTGCGAATACAACAACGCCAACCTAAACATCAGGCACCTTTTCGATGTGTCGCAGACGAATGGCAAAAAGTCCCCCGCCGTATGGCAAATAGACGATACGGTAAAAGCGGGGTTGGTAAAGCGGTTATCCCAAAGCCGTGGTATCCAAGCCGAAAATTTTATTGACTGCATACACCATGTTGTGGCCAATCATATCGCCGAAAATATAGATACCCATTTACAAGGCTTCGATAATGACGTGAAAGGCCACTTCCTCGGTGAAATCCCCCGCGAAGGGCTGATGTCCGAACTGCTCGAAACCATCCACAATAGCTGTGTGTACTACATCGCCCACCGTTGTGGGGAAACCGCCGATGTAGCTATGCCTACCATATCCCACTTTGACAGCGTATCCCTAGTAGCACGGTTGGGTTTCGCCGTCACCGAACTATCCAAAGGAATTTTGCTCGAAATTGAGCGTAATGTAAAAATCTTAGCAATTGAGAGGAGTACCGAAAATGAACAACGAATTAACCGCGAACAAGGAACTCCAAGCCCTAATCAACAGCTTAGGCACAGAGAACGACCAACCCCTCGGCAAGTACGGACGCATGGCAATGAAGCACCTGCACGAAACCGACCCCCAAAGGTTTTCACTTTTGAAGATGCAGGGCGGCCTTATGTCCCTAATGTATCAAGTGGACGAGGAAGCAACGGCGCAGGTGGACGCGATAATGCAGAAAATGTTGGAAACCGACCCAATGCCGAAAACCGACGACCCGCTGGAAAAAGCACGACACTTGAACAAACACAAGGACACGGCGGAAGAAATAGTGATACGCGAGATGGTGCTAATCCCCCGATAGCCGAATCTACACCGCAACCCGAACCGAAATCCCAACCCCCACCCGAACCCCCACCCTCATCCCCCGAAAGGAAAATTGAGCCGAAAGGCTCTTTTTTCATGCCCGCCGAAGATGACAAAAGCATTATTACAGCGGATTTATTGCGCGGAAGCATGGTTCAAGACGGCAAAACACGCATATATAACTTCGTTAAAACCAATCCCACCAATAAAGCGTTTGCCGATTTTTTGAAAAATGAATACGGTTGGGGCGGACATAGCGGAAATGCAGATAAAGTGCGTGGCGTTAATTACAACAATGCGGGCATTTCTTTTCGTTTATATGATGAAAGCGCAGAAAACGGTGAGCGGGAAATCAAATTAAAATGGAGTGCTGTCGCCAAACGTATAACCGCACTTGTAAACAGCGGTGAATATTTACCCAACAAACAAGCCGAACAACCCACGCCCTCGGCAATCCCCGAACCCGCCCCCACCGGCACACCGTTATGGCAACAGTACACCGCCATTTCCAAACAGTACCCCAACGGCATCGTATTCAAACGCTTGGGGGATTTTTATGAGGTTTTAGGCGATAACGCAAAAATTGTTTCTGATGAATTGGATATTGCATTAACGAGCCGTGACGTAGGGTTGTCGGAGCGTATACCTATGTCGGGCGTTCCCGCCCATGCAGTAGACAGTTATATCGCGCGTCTTGTTAAAAAAGGCTATACCGTTGTTCTCGCCGATGGTTTAACCACCCAAACGCATATACCCGAAACAGAAACCGTTAAATCCCATGAAGAAGAAGCCGACATTTCCACCGCACACAATGTAACGCACCTCATTGGAAGTGGCAGTAAAAATCCACCCGCGCAAATGACTATCTTGGATGTGGAAGCGCAACCCGCCCCCGTAGTAAAAAAACAAACGGGTAAATCCATCATTCACCATAACTATAAAATGTTTGAAACATTATTCCCGCAAATAACCGAAGGCACATACAGCTATCTGCGTTTGGAATCCGAGGGGTTTGAGCCGCTATCCATTGAATGGCTGGGCGGGAATCAATATTCCATGATGCACACCTTCACCCAAAATAGCGACCTCATGCGTGACCCCGATATGGTGCTGGATATAAACCCCGCCAAGCAAACCATACAGGCATTATCTTACGAACTAAGCAGTATGGGGGTTTATCAAGAAGTATACGCCAACGAAAAAGCAAATGTGCGATTACAACGCGAGTTAAATAATTTCCTTACCACATGGTTGAAAAACATTTCTGAACAAGATTATGTACCCGTTCGCGCCATATCCCGCGCCAATTCGGCGGGCGGTGAAATTACGTTTGACGGTGAGGGCAATTCCCCCCTACGCCTCAATCAAGAAATGCTCAACGCGCACCATGGGCAGCTTGATATGCAAATGCAAGCGTTTATGGGAAATGTCCGTGCAGGTGTACTCAACTACTGCGTCTTTGAAAGTATACCGCACATCCAACACATCGAAGTGGCCGAGGATTATCGCAGACAAGGCATTGCTACAGCAATGGTACGCCATCTCGCCCGCGAGTACCCTGACATTGAAATTGAATGGGGCATACTTACCGAGGACGGTGAGGCATTTCATAACGCCATCACCTACACGGTGGAAAACGAGGAATATACCCAAATCACAGCCCGACTTGAAGCAGTGACCGCACAGCTTGCCGAATACGAAGCCAATTTCAACACCCATCTTGATTCACCCAACGATGTTTCCGAAGATTGGAACGCGGCACAAGACGAAAAATACAACCTCGAAAAAAGGCTTGCTGACTTAAAACCCGTAAAGAAATTTATACGGTTAGACAACGAGAATAGCCACCATACGCAAAACGATATAACCCATACACAAGTATCCACAGATGATATAAACGGTATGTCGGACACCCAACCCCCTGCGGACGGTTCGGGCGGTTTGATTGAACCCCCTGCCGATACCCCCGCGGTTCAACTGCGCCCGCAATATCCCACCCCTGTTGCGCCGACAAAAACCAACTACCGCTACGCCGAAGAAGATAATCTCTACGCGGGTGGTGCGAAAAGCAAATTCCGAAGTAATATCGAAGCCATACGCCTCGTCAAACACCTTGAAAATGAAAAACGCCTCGCCACTTCCGATGAACAAAAAATACTTGCCAAATATGTAGGTTGGGGCGGTTTAGCCAACGCCTTTTCCAAAACCGCTAAAGGTTGGGAAAACGAGTACCAAGAATTAAAACTCATTTTAGACGAGGACGAATACACCGCGGCCATGAACTCCACCATTACGGCCTTTTACACCGAGCCGAAAATTGCGAAACATATGTATACCGCATTGCAAAACTTCGGTTTTGAGGGTGGCGCAAACCGTACCCTCGTAGAACCCGCGCTGGGTACGGGTAACTTCTTTTCCGTATTACCTGAACAGTTGCAAGGTACAAAACTGCACGGCGTAGAACTTGACAGCATCACAGGGCGCATCGCCAAGCAGTTATACCAAAACGCCGATGTGCAAATTATGGGGTTTGAAACTACACGCTTTGCCGATGACAGCGTAGATGTGATTGTCGGCAACATCCCGTTTAATAATATCAAGCTCTACGACAGGCGTTACACAAATGAAAACTTTTTTATCCACGATTATTTCATCGCCAAATCCATTGACCTATTAAAACCCGGTGGCATTGCCGCTGTGATAACTTCCAAGGGTACAATGGATAAAATCGACATATCCGCCCGTGAATATTTTGCAAGGCGGGCAGATTTAATCGGTGCAATACGCCTACCCAACCATGCGTTTAAGGCATTATCGGGAACAGAAGTTACCGCCGACATTTTATTCTTCCAAAAACTCGACCATGTAAGAACCGATGACGAGGTTGACTTGCCCGATTGGGTATACGCCACCCATCACGAAACCTTGCATTCCCGAATTAACCAATATTTTATCGACCACCCCGAAATGATACTCGGCGAAATGCAACGCAACTACAGCATGTACGGCAACCAAGACGGCACGGCTTGCGTTGCGCCCGAAGGGCAAGATTTATACGCCGAACTTACCCGCGCCATCAATAACCTGTCTGCTACCTTCACCGCCTTGCCCGCCCCCGAAATAACAACCCTGCACGTTGAAAACGAAAATGCACCCGATGAAGAAAAAATCAAAGCCGATGCGGGTACGAAAAATTACACCTATGTAGTTAAAGACGATAATATTTTCTTCTGCGAAGGCGGGTATCTTATCCCGCAAGCCTTTTCAAAGGCGAAAGCAGCGCGGACTAAAGGGTTGTGCGAAATTCGGACGGCATTATTGGATGTTATCGCCATACAGTCGCGGGAATATGACCCTGCCGAATTAACAACCGCACAACAAAAACTTAACACGGTATATGACGCTTTTGTTGAAAAACACGGTTATATCAACGACAAACCCAACCGCCTTTTGTTTAACAACGATGACCAATATCCCCTTCTTCGCTCCATTGAAGATGAAAATAGCGATAAAGTGACGTACCGCAAAGCTCCAATCTTCACGAAAGCCACCATCAAATCCTACCGTCAGCCCACCACTGCTGCCACCGCAAAGGAAGCCTTAGAAATTTCCTTGAACATGAAGCTAAAGGTTGACCTTTCGTATATGGCGTATCTCTATGGGAAATCGAAGGATAGCATCATTGAAGAGCTTGGCGATAGGGTTTATCTTAACCCGCAGAATTACTACGGCAACCCCCATGAAGGTTGGGAAACCGCCGAAGAATATTTATCGGGTGATGTGGTATCGAAATTGGAATACGCGCAGTTAAAGGCAACGGATAATGAATTATTCACGCGGAACGTAACCGCCTTGCAAGAGATACAGCCCGCAAAATTATTGCCCTCCGATATTGACTTCCGTATAGGCAGTCCGTGGATACCCGTTGAATATTACCGCCAATTCATGTACGAAACCTTTGAAACCCCCGCAAGTTTACGGCCAACGGAGTATGGTAACGCAAGCAGAATCGCCCTCGCATACATGGAGTACACCGACGCATGGCATATTTCAAATAAAAAAGTAAAACAGGAATCCGTTAAGGTATTTCAAACCTATGGCACAAAACGCGCAAACGCTTATGAAATTTACGAGGACTGCTTAAACATGCAAGCGGTAACAATCCGCGACCCTGTTAAATACACAGATGCAAGCGGCAGGGAGCAGACCAAGTACATTGTAAACGCCAACGAAACCATGATAGCCCGTTCCAAGCAACAACAAATGAAGGAAGCCTTCGGCACATGGTTATTCGCTGATAAAGACCGCGCAAAAACCTTGCTTCGCATATACAACGAGCGGTTTAACCGCATACGTCCCCGCGAGTACGATGGTTCACATCTTTATTTCGATGGCATGAGCGAAGAACGCACACTACGCCCCTATCAAAAAAATGTCGTTGCCCGCATTCTGTACCACGGTACATGTTTAATGGCCCATGAAGTGGGCGCAGGTAAAACCGCTTCCATGATAACGGCGGGCATGTATATGAAAAACATGGGCGTGATTAAAAAGCCCATGTACGTTGTACCGAATCATCTTATCGAGCAGTGGGCGAATGAATTTTTACGGTTCTTTCCTTCGGCAAATATCCTCGTCACCACCAAAGCCGACTTTGAAAAGAAGAACCGTAACAAATTTGTATCGCGGATAGCCATGGGCGCACATGATGCCATTATTATCGGCCATAGCCAGTTTGAAAAAATCCCTGTTTCGCAAGAACGGCAAGCCAATCTGTTACAACAGGAAATCAACAGCTTAACTTTTATCATCGACAAAATGAAATTGGAAAAAGGTGAGAAATGGGCAGTTAAGCAAATCGTTATTTTTCAAAATAACTTAAAAGCCCGATTGGAAAGCCTTATTAAATCGGAGCGTAAGGATGACTTGCTTAACTTTGAACAGCTTGGGGTAGATTATTTGTTTGTGGATGAAGCCCATGCCTATAAAAATGCTTACACATACAGTAAACTCCGCAACGTGGCGGGNATTGGTCAGTCCAAAAGCCAACGCGCCGCCGATATGTTAATGAAATGCCAGTATTTGCAGGAAATTAACAATGGACGCGGTATCACTTTTGCAACGGGTACACCTCTGAGTAATTCCATGTCTGAGATGTATGTCATGCAACGGTTTTTGCAACCCGACATTTTGAAAAAGACGGGCTTGCACTTCTTCGATAAATGGGCGGCTACCTTTGGCGATATTATTTCCAGTTTGGAAATTAACCCCGAAGGAAGCGGATACCGCATTAAAAACCGTTTTAGCAAATTTCACAACTTACCCGAATTGATGAAACTCTTTAGAACTGTTACCGACATACAAACCGCGGATATGTTGAATCTGCCCGTCCCCGAAATTAACGGCGGTAAGGCGCAAGTGGTTGTTACACAGCGTTCACCCTTCCAAACGGAAATTATGATGGGGTTTGTGGAACGCGCCGAAGCGATACGCAACCGAGATGTAGACCCCGAAGATGACAACTTCTTAAAACTCACCAACGAAGCCAAACTCATGGCCATCGACCCCCGCCTTGTCTACGCCGATGCACCCAACGATTATGACAGCAAATTAAATACGTGTATTCGCAACGTACACAGCATTTGGCAAGAAACCGCCGACCAACGGCTCGCACAAGTTATCTTCTGCGACAGCGGTACACCCAAGCCGGGGCAATTTAACGTATATGACGAAGTAAGGGAACGGCTTATTGAAATGGGCGTTCCTGCGGAGGAAATCGCCTTTGTGCATGATGCAAAAAATGATGCACAGCGCGAGGAAATGTTTGAGAAAACACGCACGGGGGAAATCCGCGTGTTACTCGGCTCTACTGCCAAACTCGGTACGGGTACAAATATCCAAAATAAGCTATATGCCCTGCACCACCTTGATGTGCCATGGCGGCCATCGGATATTATTCAACGCGACGGGCGGGGACTTCGCTTTGGTAATGAAAACGATGCGATACACATTTTCCGATATGTGACCCAAGACACCTTTGACGCTTATTTATGGCAGATACAGGAGCAGAAGCTACGCTATATCACGCAGATAATGACAAGCAAAAGCGTGTCGCGCTCCTGCGAGGACACAGACGAAACCGTGCTTACCGCGGCGGAAATAAAGGCTATCGCAACTTCCAATCCCTTACTGGCAGAGAAAATGACGGTGGATAACGAAGTAACACGGTTAAAACTGTTAAAGGGGAATTGGACGAATGAGCATCTTACTCTAAAACAAAACGCCGAAACGCGCTACCCCGAAGAAATTGCTAAGAACGAAGCAAAAATCGAAAACATTACCCGCGATGTAGCCGTCCTTGATAAACATAAGGGCGGTATTTTTATGATGGAGATTGACGGTAAAACCTACGATGACCGCACCCTCGCAGGGGATGCGTTATTAACGGTAATTCGGGCGAAATGCGAAGCCGGTGACGGACAACACCTTATTGGGAGTTATCGTGGGTTGGGTTTGTACGCCGAGCGTAACTTTTATGATGAACTGCATTTGCGTTTAATGGGCAGTGCTAGGTATTCCACCGTTGGCAGCGAATCACCCATTGGTTGTATCACGCGGATTGATAACCTAGCCGAGCGTATTCCTACGTATCTGCCCGAAACCAAAGCCACCCTTGCGGAAATCCGCCGTCAGTTAGATGTAGCATTAGAAGCGGCAAATAAACCCTTTGAATATGAGGAAAAATTATCTGAATATTTAACCCGCCAAAGCGAAATCAATACCGCCCTTGAATTTAAGGAACTTTCCAAGCAACAGGATGTGTTTTTGAAGGATGAAAACGAAAATACAAACGAGGCCAACGAGGATGTAATGGAAGATGAAATTGAAAATGAAGATGAAGAACTCGCGGCTTAGTTTTACGCCATGGAGGTGGTTATCACGAAACATTCAAATGTGTACTACATTTGCAAGCGCAAAAGTGACGGATTTATCTTTGAAGCCATAGAAAAAGCGAAGGGTGTAAGAAATAAGCTGGGGTTGGATTTATTTCGTTACAATGGGCGTGTATATGAGGGGCGCACAGGGCTTTCTTTTGCAAACGAAAGTGACATTCCCAGCCTTGCCGCTGTGATTGAAAAATTTGGCGGCATGTCAAAATTGGAAGAAATCATAGCCGAACAACTATCAAAAATTGGTGAATCCCCGCGTTATATTCGCCCCGACGAACGCAAGCAAGATATTTTCCCGCCCGACCCTGCAAAAGCGAATATCGTTTACGGTAAAGATTCGTATGGCAAAAGACATTATTTTTATCGTATTGAATACGAAGGTTATGAACTCTTTACGTTGAACAAGCAAGCGGATTTTTTCCGTCAAGTGTATGTTGCATGTGAAGGGTATATGCTTGGCATCGGTCAACATCATAAGCTGGAAGATATAAAACAATGGCTTGATGGGCTAACAAACGGTGTAAAAAGCGAGGTTGAGCGCTTATTTAACGAAAGTTTGGCAAACCCCCAACGATGGGTAGACTATGGGTTTGCTAATATTTTAGGGCGCGTTGATGAAGCGAATGCACACAACGCGCCCATCCGTGCGGCCAACGAAAGGGAAGCGCAACGGTTGAACGAAGAACGCGCCGCCAAACGGATTGCTGAAAAACAAGCTGAAAAATTAGCGTATGAGCAAGCGATTCAAAGGGCAGAGGAAAAAATAGTAAAGCGTGAAAATGTAGTGAATACCCCCATGCCCAATGGAAAACACCTCATCATGCAATTATTCCGCGAACATGATATTGCTGTGCCGTTAAAAACACAGGGCTGGATTAATAGTGCCTTGCACAGCATTAAATACGATGCAAAAAATGAACGGTGGAGCTATCAATATTTCAAATCAAGCAAGGATAGCACGGTGTTTTCTGATTATTTACAACGGTTAGCGGCAGCCATTCAAACGAAGCAACAGTTTGATGAGATAAACGAAGGCCCTTGCCCACTTGGCGGAGATATTGAAAATGACTGCGATGGTTGTACCTATTCGGGTGATTATTATTACAAAGACGGAGAGTGTGTACTACGTGATGAAGATAATGAAGATGATATGGAACTTTAATAAGGGGGAATAACATGGGAAAACTTTACTTGCTTCATTATCACAGCGAATGGTGTGAAAAATCAAAAGCATCATTACAATTAATCACATCAGACATTAATACGCTTCACGTAGCCATCGCCAGTGAAATCCTAGCCACCAACATGGAATATCTCGGTGAAACGGGTGGGCAGGGTTTTGTGGAGTTTAAAAACGATTTATTAAAAGGACACAATATTCTTAGGGAATTAAAGTATGGTTATGTCACAGAGATGGACGAAACCCTCTTATCTGAACCCCTCTCAATCAACAAATATTGCGCGGCGGCGAGTGAATATCTTGCCGCCGATTATGTTTTTGACCCCGATGCGTTTGATGCGGCGCTTGCCGCAGAGGACGAAGATTATTACGACAATGAACATGAAGGCGATGATGCCGAGGAATTTGACCGATGAAAGGGAGCGTGGATTTATGCCCATGGTGGCACAGCAAAAACCGTACACATTATTCATCGTAGACGATGACCACCCCGCAAGCCCCCGCGAGGATAGAGATAACTTGGGTAAAATGGTTTGTTTTCATAATCGTTATAACTTGGGCGATACCCACGACCACAATGAACCGCGGGATTTTTTACATGATATGTTATTTAGCCGACATTCATCCAATAAAAACACCGCTTATGGCAAGCCCATTTTTGACTACATCAAAAACGGACACGCAAAAGAGGCGCGGTTGGAATATAACCGTTCCACGCGGGAGTGGGAACTGTTGGAAAACAGCCATTGGAGTACAAACAACGATTGGCACACAGTTTCATCATATGCCGCAAACCTAAAGGGAAAAGATGTGCCTGATTGGTTCTTAGACGATTGCTTATCGGCATTGCGTATCAGCGAGTTAAAAGAATTGGTGGAGCAAATCGAAGGTATGGTGGTATTACCGTTGTATTTATACGACCACAGCGGTATCACCATGAACACAAGCGGTTTTAGCTGCTCATGGGATTCGGGGCAAGTGGGCTGGATTTATGCCGATACCGACATGGTGAAAAATGAATATGGCGATATTTCGTCCGAAGCGATGAAAAAAGCCGAAAGCGTGTTAGAAGCGGAGGTTGAGGAATACGACTATTATTTAACCGGGCAATGTTATGGGTTTAAGCTATACGAGGGCGACAAGGAAATTGAAAGTATTTGGGGGTTCATTGGTGAAATTAATGATGTTGCCAAACAAGTGCAGGAATACTTGCCTGCGGAATGTAAAAATATTATTGATTCATTGGAGCATCATTTTAGCGATGATGAAGAAGCCTTCTTAGCACAAGCCCATGAGATTGAAGATGAGGATGAAATGGAAATGTGAGGTGAGAAAAATCCAATACACCGATTTGTTTTCGGAAGAGATTAAACACGAGCATAGCCGCTTGGTGTCGCGTATCGCGGGTTTAATTGCGAAAAATGCACTGTTTTCACGGGATGAAGTCACGCTTATTGAATCGGCGGCCATTTTGCATGATGTGGGGAAGAATTTTATCCCAAAGCCACTACTGCTCAAAAAATCCAAACTAACCGCCCATGAATATAAAATCATGCAAAGCCACACCCTCGCAGGGGCTACACAAATCTTACAAACAATACGCACCTTGCTGGCGGCATATATTATCGCGTTGCAACACCATGAACGAGTAGACGGCACAGGATATGCGGGAATGACCAATATACACCCCTACGCCAAGGTGGTTGCGGTAGCAGATGTCTTTGATTCGTTACTGGCAAAACGTCCATACAAGCAAGCATGGCCGCCCGAAAAGGCGGTTTTTTACATGCAAGAAAATATCCACAAGCAATTTGAAGCCTCATACGTAACTGCGTTAATTGAAAGTATTGATGAGATTTTAGATTTATATGAAGGGGGGTTATGAAGCGATGAGTCACGCGCCCAAGTCGCTGCCCTACACAAAGGAGCAAATCGCACAAGCGAACAGCGTTAATTTAATTGAGTATGCCATGTTAAATGGTTATGAATTAGTAAACAGCGACAGCAAAAGCCTTCATGTGAAAAATAGCGGTGGGTTATATCTATTCAAAAACAGTAACCGCTTTTACCATCACACTACAGACAAAACGGGCGGCCCCATTGATTTTCTTATGACATATGAACACATGGATTTTTTACAAGCTGTTGAACATCTCATCAACGAACGCCCCAATATCGGCGAGTATAAACCCCCGCCTATCAAACCCAAAAAAGAGCGGGAAAATATGGTGCTTCCCGACAGGGCTCCCAACATTAAACGCATATATTGGTATCTTTGTAACGTGCGGGGCATTGACCCCGAAATTATATCCAAAATGGTTGGTGAAAAGAAACTCTACCAACAAGCCGACCGTGGTAATTGCGTATTTGTCGGTTACGATGAAAATAAAATTCCCCGCTATTGTGCAAAGCGTGGCACATCTACCGAAAGACCGTATAAAGGCGATATGGATAACTCCGACAAGGGTTATCCTTTTTCAATGGTGGGTACATCTAATCGTGTATACGTGATGGAATCCCCCATTGATGTGATGAGCCATGCCACCCTTTGTAAGTTACGGGGCATTGATTATACCCAAGACCACCGAATTTCCCTTGGTTGCCTTTCTGCGCGAGCGTTGGAATGGTATTTGACCCAACACCCCGAAATACAGCAGATTATTTTCGCCTTCGATAATGACATAGACGGCAAAGCCCCTGATGGTTCACCCTGTAACCATGGGCAGAAAGCAGCGGTTAAATTCGCCGATGAATACGCAGAACGAGGATATGATACCGCTATTCAAACCCCCGTCACTAAGGATTTTAATGAGGACTTGGTGGAAATAAGAAATGCACGTGCGGCTGCGCGGGTGGCTAACAGGGGGTATGGTGCGGAGGATGAAGCAGAGCCATGAAGGCAACCGCAACCCTTACTTCCGCGTAAATAAAAGGCGTTGAATTGATGAATCCCCGTTTTAATGGCATAATGTCGGTATAAAACCCATCGGAGGTGATGCTATATGGCTAACAAAGTAGATTTTGTGGAAATTGATTATCTACACAGCAAGTTAAAGAGTTTCCGCCCATTGTCCCCCGCAAGCGTTCGGCGATTATCCGAAGATTTTATGATTGACTATACCTACCATTCCAACGCCATCGAAGGAAGCACCCTAACCCTTGATGAAACGCATATTATTCTCAAGGAGGGCGTGACCATTCACGGCAAGCCATTGGCACACCACCTAGATGCCATCGGCCACAGGGATGCGTATTACTTCATTGAGGAATTAGTAAAAAATAAAGACCCACTCAATGAAAAAAATATAAAAGAAATTCACTCCCTCGTTTTACTAAATATTCAATCCGAGCGTGGGAAATACAGGGGTTTGCCCGTTAGAGTTGGCCCGTTTACACCCTACCAACCTTACGATGTACCCATAAAAATGGAACAATTGATGACCGAGTATGATACGGACATGCAACGGCTCCACGTAATTGAGCGGGTTGCGTTATTCCATTTGGAATTTGAAACAATCCACCCATTTATTGATGGGAACGGGCGTGTGGGCAGGTTGCTTCTCAACTTTGACCTAATGAAAGAAGGCTACCCGCCCATCAACATCATGTTTACCGATAGGCAGAAATATTATGAGTGTTTCAACCATTACCGCGAAAATAACAACGACCCCACAAAAATGATTGAACTCGTGGCAGGGTACGCCGTTTATGAGTTAAATCGTTATATCGACATGATAGAAGAATCGGAGCGGTTGGTACGGGAGCAGCCCGAACATTTTTGCCCAGAGTATAGAAACCATGAGGATGGAGTGGGTCATTAACCGCCGTCTTACCTAACATATAAGACCCAAGGTAGGCGAAAGATGTCTACCTTTTTTGATGTTTTTTCCATTCATTCAAATCCACTGCGTTTCCCTAAGATGCTTATCAAATGATATGTGGCATTTATGGTATTAGCAAAAAAAATATATGTTGACGATACATTTTGCAGATGCTATTCTGATGTTGCAAATCGACAAAATACGACACGGAAGGAGAATCGTTATGGCAGTAAGGGCTCCTCAATCGAAGTGCGCTGATTGCGGCGCATTCACTGGCGGCTGGCGTGATAAAATTAATCCCAATAAGATTATCTGTGCAGACTGTTACAAGAAAACTTATGGCGAACAGCCGATGGATTAAATCAACAAATAACGAGCAAGCGTAAAACGCTATTTCACACTTAACGAAATAGCGTTTTTTTATTTCTTTTCCATTAGATAAGCACTACCCACCAAAATCGAAATTGCGGGAGCGAAGCGACCAAAATTCCGATTATGGCAGGAATAGTGGGGTTACACCCCACCCGCCACA
>WQRX01000023.1 GCA_009786535.1 Defluviitaleaceae bacterium
GGGGCCCCCCCCCCCCCCCTAAGGAGTGTTGGCAATGTGATTATTTGAAGCAGCAGCAATGGTAGCGGTGGTTGGCATTTTAGCGTACTTGACATTTCGTATTGTAAAAATGGGCATTCAATATTCTGAGAATGTTGAACGCATTAAACACGGATACCCTACGATTGACGGCGCATCGCCTTTGCATGGCGCATCGCAAGAGGAAGCAAGCAGCGACGGCGCATCGCCTTTGCATGGCGCATCGCAAGAGGAAGCAAGCAGCGACGGCGCATATGCCGATGCAGTTAGCTATTCCAATTAATACCAAATGAAAGGCGGCCTGTAAATGGGCGCGGTAAAGGTACTTACGGTTTTTGGCACGCGGGCGGAAGCAAATAAAATGATTCCGCTGGTGCTTGCTTTACAAGAAAGGGCGCAAAGCGGCAACGCGAATCCCGTGGATTCGCTGCAAGTGGTTTCTCATGTGTGTGTAACGGCACAGCATCGGGAGTTGCTTGACCAATCGCTTGCGCCTTTTGGCGTTGTCCCCGATGTGGATTTAAACATAATGACGGCAGGGCAAAATCAAGGCGATGTTACCGGCCGCATTCTTGCGCGCCTTGCCCCCGTTTTGGAAGAATATAAACCCGACATTGTGCTGGTGCATGGCGATACCACCACCACCTTTGCCGCGGCGCTTGCGGCTTTTCATGCGAAGGTTGCCGTCGGTCATGTGGAAGCGGGCTTACGCACGTATGACAAATTCCGCCCCTATCCCGAGGAAATGAACCGCAAGCTCACTACTGCGCTGGCGGATTTACACTTCGCCCCCACCGCCCTGGCGCGGGAATATCTGCTCAAGGAAAACGTACCCGCAGACCGTATTTTTGTAACGGGCAATACCGCCGTAGACATGCTTGCACACACTACCAAGGAAAATTACAAACTCGAAAACACAGCAGCAGATGCATTTGCAACGGGCGACCGCGTAATTCTCATGACGGTCCACAGACGCGAAAATTTTGGCGCACCCATGGATGCCATTTGCCGCGCCGTTGCGCGTATTGCTACAGACTTCCCCACGGTTCGCATTATTTGGCCTATGCACCCCAACGGCGCAGGCAAGGTTGAATCGCAAGCACATCTTGCCCATCTCCCCAATGTGTTGCTTACCCAAGCGACCAACCTGCAAGACACGCATAATTTAATGAAGCGGTCGTATCTCATACTATCCGATTCGGGCGGCATTCAGGAAGAAGCGCCGTCTTTTAATGTGCCCGTAGTTGTCCTGCGCGAAACGACCGAACGCCCCGAGGGGCTAACCGTCGGTACGCTGGTGCTTGCGGGTGTAGCGGAAGAAAATATTTACAACGAATCCGCTCGGCTGCTAACCGATGCTTCCGCACATAAAAAAATGGCGACGGTGGCAAATCCTTTTGGCGATGGCGCGGCCAGCGAAAGGATTGTAGATGCGGTGGTGGGGTATTTTGGGAAGGCGTTGCGAGAGGGGTAAAACTTTGATATTGCGCGTTGTGTGTTTTTTGACTTATAATCTGGGGGTTCCGCGTTGCGAACCCTTAATTTTTTGGGGAGTTGGGAGTATGAAGATTGTAAAGCGGTTTGTTATTTTGGTTATGCTTTTTCTTATAACTGCACCTGTTTTTTCGGCAAGCGCGGTGGGGTACGTACATACCGTGCAAGCGGGGGATGTGCTGTGGCGCATTGCCCAGGCACATGGCCTTTCTTGGGAGGAATTGGCGGCCTATAATGGGCTGGAAAATCCCCATTTAATTACCGTTGGGCAACGGATTTATATTCCGCTTGCGCACGTTTATATGGAATATGTGGCGGTGCAAATAAATGAATCTACCCTTGAATACGGGGTGCAAATTGGGGGTGCGTGGCCTGTGGAGGGCATCCTTACCCTTCCCGCCGGAGCAGATGCGGCGCGCCCCGTTCCTGGGGTTATTTTGGTCCATGGCGCAGGGGCCATGGACAGGGACGGCACCTTGTTTGAACATAACCGCCCGCTGTATGACATCGCCCGCTTTTTAAGTGTCCATGGCATTGCGGTGCTGCGCTACGATAAGGCAAATTATATACACGGAGCGGAAATGCTTGCCCATTATGGCCCGTCCTTTACCGTGTGGGAGGAAACCATCGAACCCGCGTTGTATGCGGCCCGATTGCTTCACGCCGACCCGCGGATTAGCCACGTTTATCTGCTGGGGCATCACCTTGGGGCCATGGTTGCGCCGCGCATTCACGCCGCGGGGGGTAACTTCGACGGGCTTATTCTTATGGCAGGGACGCCCCTCACTTTGGGGGAAGTGGTGCTGGCACAAAATTGGCAAGCCCATGATTATATGTGGGAGCAAGGCGATTTCCAAACGGCGGCCCATTTGTCGTATTTGTTGATGGAAATGGAAGATTTCTTGTATACCCTGCCCGCCCTTTCCGCCGAGGAAGCCCAAGCCCTGCCCTTCGACCGGGGTTTGTATGCCTATTATTTCCGCGATTTTGCCCTGCATCCAACGGATGTGTTATTGCAAGAAATGAATATACCCATGCTCATTTTGCAAGGCGCTAACGATTTTCAAATGCCCTTTGAGATACATTTCGAGGCGTACCACGCATTACTAAGGGAACGCGAAAATGTGCGCTTTACTATATTCCCCGGGATTAACCATTTCTTTATGCCCTCGGGAGCAAACACCGTACAAGCCGCCTTGGATGAATACACATTCCCATCACGGGTATGCACATTTGTATTACAAAATATTGTAGAATGGGTGTTTTCAAGATGATTACCATGCAATGGTTTTTTGGCGAGCAAGATTTGGACGACGTTTACACCCTGCGCCGCACAGTTTTTATTGAAGAACAAGGCGTTTCCGAAAAAGATGAATACGAAGGGGACGACGGCGGGTGCATACACACCGTATTATATGTAGACGACGCCCCCGTAGCCACAGGTCGCATTAAAATCACAAAAGAGGACTATGTAATTGGGCGGGTGGCAACTTTGGCCGCCCACCGTGGCAAGGGCTTTGGGCGGGCGGTTATGCAGGCTTTGGTTAAAGCCTGTTGCATCATGGGTGGGGAGCGGCAAATCCTTCACGCCCAGCTACACGCCCGCAAGTTTTACGAAAACTTAGGCTTCACCGCGTATGGGGACGAATTTGACGAGGCGGGCATTCCCCACATTTGTATGGAACACCACGGCTGGCCGGAGGGGAGTTGCGCACATGCGGCTGGATAAATATTTGAAGGTGAGCCGCATTATTAAACGGCGCACCGTAGCCAACGAAGCCTGCGACGCAGGGCGCGTACAAATTAACGGCAAGCTTGCAAAGGCTTCCGTAGAAGTAAAGGTCGGCGACAAAATAGAAATTCGCTTCGGCGACAAGGTTACAAAATTGGAAGTCACCGCCATTAAAGAGACGACAAAGAAAGATGATGCATCGCTCATGTATCGGCTGGAGGGTTAGGGTTGCGGGATAATTTCTACCACATATGCTATGCATTGCCATTCGTAGTCGATGTATTTTATTTCTACGATACTTTGCCCGTCGCCCATATTGCAATGCGTACATATCGTAATTAAACGAGTATGACGCCGAATTTGCGCGCGCATACAGTTTTCGTGGTAGGGGCAAGGATGATGCGCTTCTACGACGTAGAGGAACTGGCGGTTTTCTTCGTAGGGAAAACTAATACGCATTGCGCCAAGCCCAAGTAAAGGCACTTCAATAAACATACCTTCGCACAGCGGCGAGGGGCATGGCTGCCCCGTAGGGCGAAGGCGCGAATTACTTGCAATATCAATCGGCGTTTCGCGCCAAAAATGTAAGACGATGTAGAGAAAAACGTCCTGCGTTTCGTCGCCGCCAACGGGGCGGAATGCGATGAGGTTTATAAATTCTTCGTCCTCCGGCATAAGAAAATCTATAATCTCCCACTTATAAGCGGGGTCCAGCACCGTGTCACACAGTTGCACCCATTGGGAAAACATGCCCGTGTCTGAATCGCTACGCAGGTAATAAAACGGTTGAATGTGGTTACGTATTTCAAATGGGGAATGAGAAATGGGGAATTGTGACTCGAAATGCAGCGCAGCACCCAACAGCGGCGGCGCATCCTGCGGCACAAGCCGCTGGTACGCGAATACACCTACTGATATAAAACCGCCCAGCACAAACAACGCAAGTAACCGTTGTGCCGCGCTAATCATCGCTTTGCGCCGTTGTTTACTGCGGTTTGCTTCCCGTAATTGCACGGCTTCCAGCAGGGTTTGTGCGCTAGGGCGTACCCCAACGAAAGTTTCCTTATACATATTTTCCAAATCATTCATATACACCGCTCCTTATTTTTTCAAGTTCCCTTGCCAGTTTTTTGCGCGCGCGTTCGTAGCGTTTGCGTAAAGTCTGTGCCGAAGCGCCAAAGCGTTCTGCCAGCGCGTTAAAGTCTAAATCCTCTACCGCTCGGCTGTAAAACAATGCGCGTTCCTTGGGGGAAAGTATACGCAAGGCACGTATCAGCTCTTCCCGCAGCCCTAAATCGGGTGCGTCTTCATACACACTATCTTCTTTGGGAAGCCCGCCGACAAACAACGCATATAAGCGTCGGTTACGCCGTATATCCAAGCATGTATGGTACGCAATACGGTACAGCCATGGACCGGCGGCGTCCTCGTCGCGTAGCTGCGCCGCTTTTTTATGCGCTTTAATAAACGCCATTTGCGCCGCGTCCTGTGCGTCGTGATAATCGCACAAAATGCTGTAGCAATACCGCGTAATTGCCGCACCGTGCGCCATAATGAGCTGCGCAAGCAATGCATCGGTGGTTGAAGCCGCTTCTGCTAACGTCATATTTGCCTCCCGTTTGAACTGCATTATAGACGATTGCCGCGGGGAAAGTGTGACAAATAAAAAAGAACGGTTGCCCGTCCTTTTTAATACTACGCTTCTTTTTTATAAATTATTTTACGGATACTTGCTTCCGATAAGCAGTAGCGGTGCATGAGCTGTATCACGGATTCGCCGCTGCGGTAGGCGTCTAATATGTTTCGGTTACGACCTGCTACGTGGGCTTTTGCCCCGTTTTGCTGCCCCCAGCCAATGCGGTCGGCATCTTGCTTGGGTACGTATATAAGCGCACCGCCCGAATATTTTTGCACCTCCCTAAAAATCTCAGGTGGAAGCACGTCCTTTGCGTTTACGTATTTCAAAATATACCTCCCTGGTGGGTACGTACCTCTTTTCGGGTACAAACAACGACGACGGGGTTAAAAATATATGGGAAGTTCTCTGTTTGATAATGTTCATTTCCATTCTCCTTTCGGTAAAGTTTATAATTTTGGTCTTTCGTTAAAAAGCCGCCCCGTTTGCACGGGGCAGCCACAGCCTTTTTAGGTTAGGCTAAAAACCACCCTTTATTCACCAACATAACCACTCCTTTCTTGGGTCTTACCCATTCCCATAAATGAGAACGGGTATGGATACGCTTATTGTAAACCCATACCGCAAAAGGTGCAATAGAATTTTTGTTTATAAATTAATTATTATTTTTTTGGCGTAAAGCAAGGTTTGCATTTTCAACCGTAAACTATGCAGCGTGTATCATTGCGTAAACACCGATTATCTTAGTATAATTTATTCCGCTATATAACGACAAACGCATACGGGGTATGGTTATGGCTACATATGAGATAGGGTTTATTGTGCGTTCACTTAGAACCCTTATGGATATGTCACGGGAAGACCTTGCGGGGGAAATTATTGACCCATCGGGGGTAACTCGTTTAGAAAACGGCAGGCAACCTGCTTTTTTGTTGTTAGATGATAAGGAGTTGCTATGCAGCGGTGTAAATTTTGGGGTATAACAATCATTATGTTCGCTCTTTCTTTAGCGGATATAGTTTTGACTTATATTGGAACCCCCGATCTGCGCAACGAGGGTAATCCTGTTATTGTTTTAATTCATGAAAATTGGGGATTGGGTTGGCATTATATTATTTTTATCAATATAATTATTTTCTTTGTACTGACAACAATGGCTTATTATCGGTTTATTAAAATAAATTTTATCCGATACCCTATAATGGCAAAAAATATATTTCATTATGCTCTTTTGATTCACACGAAAGAGCATAGTATGTATGGATTTGTTTTTTCTTGTTTTTTATCATTTCCAGTGGTGATTTTTGTTAGAATATTCGCTGTTGTAGGTTGGTTGTCAATTATTGTTCCAAACATGTTTCCGTGGTCCGGAGTAGGAAATTTTGAATGGGATAGAAGTGGCACTCTTGTTAGCATACCATTTTTTGATCCATTAATTAGCCGTTGGGGTGAAGCTATGACGCTTATTGTTGTTCTTGCATTATTGTTTTCATTGACGCTATATATATTTTGGTTTTCAAAAGAATGGCGTGCAAATAAGATTTTAATTCAAAGACTAGGTGAATGTTATGAACAAAAACACATAACCATTTTTTGTAAATGCGTTTGGCGCACGAAATTCCGACAAGGATTGCCAAAAACAGGGGGATGCCTTGGAGTATCACATAGAAAGTAAAAGGAAAAAGTATTTAAAGCGCATAGGGTAGCTTGTTAAAATGGATATTGTCGTTTTTGCTGGCAAATCCCTCTTTGCTATAGAAACCGCCATGCCTACCGCACAAACCCTTCGATTAGCACGCGCAAACCAATAAGAATAAGGATTACCCCGCCCGCAAGGGCGGCTTTTCGTTTATATCGCATACCAAACACGCCTCCAATCTTTACCCCCGCCATGGAAACAACAAGCGTTATCACGCCTATTAGCACTACCGCAAGGGCGACGTTTACTGCCAAGAATGCGAAGGAAATGCCCACCGCCAGCGCGTCAATGCTGGTGGCGAGGGCGAAGGGCAGCATAATTTTTGCAGAAAGGGAAACCGCCGCAGGGGTTTCGTCTTCCTCTTCCCGCGCGGAGATTATCATTTTCCCGCCCAAAAAGGTGAGCAGTGCAAATACCAACCACGTATCAAAGGTCATTACCGCATTAGCGAACCATCGCGCGGCTAAAAACCCTATAACAGGCATTACCGCTTGGAAAATACCAAAATATGCCCCAACGGTAAACATATCACGCAAGGACGTTTTACCAAGCCCCAACCCCAGTGTTACCGCAACGGCGAAGGCGTCCATCGCCAGCCCAACAGCAAGCAACACCAATTGAAAAACCGACATGCTTTATTTATCCCCTTGTGCCGTCATGCGCGCGGGGTATACGTCCATATCCCAGTTTTTTTGCGGACCCTGCTGTAATTGATAGTACCCCCGCGCCGCTATCATTGCGGCATTATCCGTACACAGCACGGGGGTTGGCATATGTAATTGTAGGTTTGCGCTTGTGCACACATTCTCAAACTGTGCCCTAAGGGCACGGTTGCACGCAACGCCCCCCGCCAATGCCACCGCGTTATAACCAAATTTTTGCGCCGCATGTATGGTCTTTTCCGCCAGCACCTCTACTACGGCTTGTTGGAAGGATGCGGCTACGTCTGCGGCGTTAAAATTTTTATTCTTTGCCAAATACTGCATAACGGCGGTTTTTAACCCGCTAAAGCTAAACGAAAATTCCCCCACTTTTGCACGCGGAAAGGCAATTGAATGTGGGTTGCCCTGCTGTGCAAGCTTATCCACCTGCGGCCCGCCCGGGAATGGCAAGCCCAGCAACCGCGCTACCTTGTCAAAGGCTTCGCCCGCTGCATCGTCCATTGTACCGCCTAATACATGGTATACGTTATAGTCCCGCACCTCTATAAGAATCGTATGCCCGCCGGAAACAACCAGCGATAGGAACGGCGGCGCTAAATCATTCTCAAATAAATTGGCACATACGTGCCCTTCAATATGATGCACGCCTACCAGCGGCTTCCCTTGCGCGAAAGCAAGCCCCTTCGCGTAGTTTACGCCCACCAATAACGCGCCAACCAGCCCCGGACCGTTAGCCACGGCAAAGGCGTCTACCGCTTCCAATAAAATACCCGCCCGGGATAGGGCTTGTTCGGTAATATAACCGATTGCCTCTATATGGCGGCGGGCGGCAAGTTCGGGTACGACGCCGCCAAACGGCGCGTGTACCTCGGTTTGGGATGCAATGATGTTAGAAAGAATCCGCCGACCGTCTTTTACAACGGCGGCGGACGTTTCGTCACAGCTGGTTTCGATACCCAGAATAATCATGCGTTGAAGCTTTTGTGCGGTGTATTTTCTCCACGGTGCAAGCCGTACAGCAAGCCCGCGATAACAACAGCAAATACCAATGCAACAATACCGATGCCGGAATTAATGAGCGCTTCACTTACATAAATCTGATTAACCCACGCGAGTGCATCGTTAAAAATAACAGCGGCAGAAGCAAGCGCATTTTGCAGCGCCATTACCACTTCCCACTGCGGGTTAAATGCGAATAATAATGCAACGCCCATCACGATACCGCTTAACCCCCAGAGAATGCGCAGTCCCGCGCTTACCGTTTCCGCAGGGGTTACTGCTTCCGCTTCAATGCGCGCCATTACCTGCGCGGTGAAATGTATCGGCGCTTCGTTCAATGCGGGCGCGGTGAGCAGCTCTGCCGCTTGGTCCATTAAAAGATACAACGTGCGGCACGGCTCGCATTGTAAAATGTGGGTTGCCAAATCCCGTGCATCGGCAGGCTTCAGCGTTTTTTCAACGTAGTGCATCATGGCGAGTTCTGCTTTTGGGCAGTCCATAATTACACTTCCTTTCATGTTCTGGCTTCCAGCATTTCCTTGAGCAGTTTGCGCCCGCGGAAGATGCGGTTTTTTACTTTGGAAAGCGGTTCACCTATTTTATCGGCAATTTCTTGATAACTCAAGTCCTCTTGGTGGTACAAGACCACGGGAATGCGGTACATCTCGGGCAGGTCGCTTAATATTTTTTGTATGCGCTCGGTTTGTTCCTGCCGCAGGTACTGTGTTTCGGGGGAAGCCTCTGCAGGCATGTTTGCGCCTTCTGCCATGTGTGCTTCAAAAGGCACGGTTTCCGCTTTTTTCTTGCGGTGCTGGTCTATAATATGATTACCCGTAATGCGCATTACCCACGTGCTAAACTTAAAAGCGGGGCTATAGCTGCGCAAATTTTTGTAAATTTTTAGAAAAACGTCCTGCGCGTAGTCGTTGGCTTCTTCGGTATCACGGATTTGCCGCAGGATAATCGAATACACCAAGTTCTTGTACCGATTAATAAGTTCGGCAAAGCTGTCTTGGCTTCCGTGTAAGCAAGATTCGATGAGTTCCATGTCGGTGCGCAGGTCTTTTTGCATGGGCTACTCCTCGGTAAATTTTAGTGTTTTTGTAAGCCTATCCTTCCCCGTGCGTGTGTTTTCGAACACAGCCGTAGCGTGGGAAAGATAATTAAACGGGTCGGGCAACGCGGGGCTAAAATGGGTAAGCCACAGCTCGCGGGCATTTGCCTTCTTTGCAATTTCCGCCGCTTCTTTGAAGCTCATGTGCATATGCGCGGCGGCTTTTGCTTGTTTCTCGGGGTCGCCGTACAGCCCTTCGCAGATGAATAAATCTGCCTCCCGTGCGAAGTCGGGCAAGGCTGCAACGGGGCGCGTATCGGTACAAAAAACCAACTTTAACCCCTTGCGCGGTGCGCCAAGCACCATGTCTGACGTAAAGGTCTTACCTTCATATACGATAGTTGCGTCATTTTGTTTTTGCAACGGTCCCCAAAGTTTTAGGGGAATGTTTTGCGCCTTTGCCCGCTCGGGGTCAAATTTGCCGCGGCGTAACAGTTCAATGCTGTACGCGAAGCAAAGTGCGCGGTGGTTTAGCGGCAGCGTGTGTATGCGCAGCATTCCCTCTTCGTAAGCCCTTGAATTATTTTTATCCAGTTCGTTAAACACCAGCGGAAAGGGCAAATCCTGCGCGATAATACACAAACTTTTCACGATTTTCTCCAGCCCCGGAGGACCGAATAATTGAAGCGGCTCGGCGCGCTCGGCATTCGCCATGGTAAGCAAAAGCCCGGGCAAGCCCGAAATATGGTCGCCATGGAAGTGCGTAAAGCAAATCATATCAATTTGCTTAAACCCCCAGCCCAACATACGAAGGGATACCTGTGTGCCTTCGCCGCAGTCGAAGAGCATCATACGCCCGTTTACGCGGCACAGCATAGAGGATAAAAAACGACCGGGCAGAGGCATCATGCCTCCTGTACCTACCAACGCTACATCAATCATATGCGCGCCTTCATCGTACCACGGGTAACATGGACACGGCAAATATAAATTTATCTTCATCGAAGCGGTATTTCTTCATCAACTCGGGTCCGCAAGAATGTGACCCCACACCATTTTGCCTGTAGTCGATATTGACAATCGTTTCTTCACTGCGTTGCAGCTCGTGGGGGTGCCTTGCCGCGTCCAGGGTTTGCGCGGTGTAATGGGAGGCATTAAAGGAAAATGGCGCGCTGTCCATTTCAAAGAGAAGCCCACGCCGACGTTCATCGGTAACAAATGCGTAATGCACATTGCCGCGCGCGCCGTTTTCTTGGGGCATAGCGTAGTTTTCAAACATTGCATCTACCGTGGTGGAGAAACATGCCATGTGCGTGCTATGGTGCAGGTCAACATAATTTTCATGCGGCCCTCGGCCGAAATATTTTACCTTTTCATACCCGCGGGGCATGACCAGGCGCAGACCAAAACGCGGTAAAGGAAGTCGCCCGCCATCGTGCATTTTTTTGCGCTCGTTTACTTCTACAGAAGTTTGCAAGTGAATGCGCCCATCATTGGTAATTGTCCAAATCGCCTCACCGCGCAGTACGGGTTCTTCCGCATAGCCGCCTATGGCGTAGCGGGTTTTAATGGTGCAAATATCGTTTTTGCACGACCATTCGGCGTTATATAGATGGGTTTTTGCGCGGTCCATGCCCCAATTACGCCATTCGGCCTGGATAAAACGGTCATTATCAATAGGCGCCCGCCATATATCGAAGGTCACAGGCTGTGTGATGAGCGGCACATTTTCATAGCAAATTTGGGTAAATGCACCTCTTTGCATATCGAAAATATAGGCAAAATTATGGGAAGAAATATGCAGTTCTGTACGCTTTTCCTGTACGTCTAACGCGGTGGTGCAGCGGTGAATGTCGAGTACCTTTTCCGTTTTTACCGTTTTTTCGCTTACGACGAGTTGGATATCCGCCACTTCGCCAACGCATAGGTTTACGGTGCAAAAGCCGCGTTCATTTTTCGGCGGCAGTGCGTGTCCGAGGTCTAGTTCCATGGATTTTTTTGCTTCGATACTTAGCGTTTGTTCAATGCCGTTTTTATAGGAAATGCCATCATTTTTTACCGTCCATTGCAAATTTATGCCTAATAAATTTAATAAGTGAGATAAATTTATAAAGTCATAATCATTAAAAATTTTCACAATACCTTTTTCACGGTTTGCCCATTCGGCACGGATGGGCGCGTACACCGCCTTCGCTTCCTTAAAGCCTGTGTGTGGGGTGCGGTCGGCGTATACCAGCCCATCCAGGCAGAAATTTTTGTCATTGGGTGCGTCGCCAAAATCTCCCCCGTAGGCGGTGAAGGTTATATTATACATTTCCGCAATTTGCTCGGGGCTAAAGCCCTTGCGCTCCATGGCTTTCAACGCGCCGTTGTAGGGTACAGTGTATTCCTTGCCCTGAGCATCGTAATAGCGTTTGGCGAGTAGACCGTGGTCCCAAAATTCCCAAATACAGCCGCCAATGAGCTTGGGGGTTTTGTTAATAATTTGCCAGTAATCCCACAGGTCACCCGGACCTGTACCCATTGCGTGGGAATACTCGCAAAAGAAATAAGGGCGGGTGCGCTTCTTATCGGCGGCATAATCTGCCACCCAGCCCACCGAGGGGTACATGAGGCTACACAGGCTAAACGCGCCCTCGTGGTCTTTACCCACGGCGCGGGTTGCGCCTTCGTAGTGTACCCAGCGGTCGGGGTCGCGCTCCATTGTCCAATAGCCCATTTTATCGTGGTTGCTTCCGTAGCCCGATTCATTGCCCAGCGACCACATAATTACCGATGCGTGGTTTTTGTCCCGTTCTACCAAGCGTTCGATACGGTCCAGGAAGGCATCTGTCCACATGGGGTCACTGCTTAGCGCGTGCCAGTCGGGCTTTAACCCGTGGGTTTCGTGGTCGGTTTCGTCAATTACGTAGAAGCCGACGAAGGAACAAAGCGCTACAAACCGCGGGTCGTTGGGGTAGTGCGCGGTGCGAATGCAATTTACATTGTACTGCTTCATCATCATTAAATCATCGAGCATCCACTCCAGCGGCACGGACTGCCCGTACAGTGGGTGGAAGTCGTGGCGGTTTACGCCCTTTAATTTCACGGGGGTATTGTTTATCAGCAATGCGCCGTCCTTGCCCAGTGAAATGCTGCGCAAGCCAATGTCGAAAATCAGCGTTTCTGCATTTGCATCTTTGCCGTAGGTAATATGAAGGGTATAGAGATACGGTATGGCTTCCGCGTTCCATAGGGTGGGATTTTTTACGGGAATCTCCGCAAAGCCCAGCCCGTATTCGTCCAGCATAATGGATTCGCTTCCTACAGATTTGTTGTCTCTATCGTAGAGGGTTGCGGTAATTTTTAACTTGGGCGAGCCGTTTAATTCGGCGTGGAGGGTTACGCTTTTGCCTTCAAATTCCTGCCGCGTAAATACGTCGCGCACGTGCTTTTTTGCCCGCGCAAGTAAGTACACATCGCGGAAAATACCCGAATACCGCCAGCAGTCTTGGTCCTCCAAGTATGTGCCGTCGCAGAATTTGAGCACAAGCACGGTGATACGGTTATGCCCCGTTTTTGCGTGCTTTGTGATATTAAATTCCGCAGGTAAGCGGCTACCCTTGCTCATGCCAATGTACGCGCCGTTTATCCATAGGTAGAAGATGCTGTTCACGCCTTCAAAATTGATAAACGTTTCTTGGCCGTTCCACGCTTTTGGCATGTAAATGTCGCGCATATACAACCCGCAGGGGTTTTGACGCGGGACATAAGGCGGGTCAACGGGTATCGTATATTCCACATTGGAATAATTGCATACGTCGTAGCCCTCGGTTTGCCAGCAGGACGGCACAGTAATTGTGTCCATATCCCGCAGGCAAAAATCCGTGGCGTAAAAATTATCAGGCAGTTGTGTAAAGCCTTCTTCGAAGTAGGCGAATGCCCAATTTCCATTGGCGCTTAAATAGCGTTGGGAGCGCTCCCGTTCAAAGACATTTGCCAATAAAAACTTCTGCGGCACGTTAGAAATCGGTGCGGTATGAAACGGAATATAATGTGCGCGGGGCTTCTCGCGATTTTCGTGCAGCATAATGGGGTTCTCGTAATGTGCAGGAATAAACATTGGGAGCGCTCCCTTTCAATAAATTATTGCAGCGTAAATGCACCGCGAACCATAATCCATGCATTTGTGCTGGTTACGCGCACGCCGCGTCCGTCGGTGGCGGGGGCAATAAGCAAGTTATTGGTGGGCACAGTTTGCCCGTTTACCAAGTCGCTGCCGCTTGTGGCATTTACCAAGCCGTTTGCGCCCGCTACAACTACGGTTGTACCTGCGCGTACAATAACTTCTGTTCCGTTTTCCATGATAAGGGTTTGCCCGTTTTGCGGGTTAATTGCCGTCCAGCCCAGCGCGTGTGAGCCGCCTGCTTCTAAGTGATGCATTACATCTTGAAAGATAGTGGCGGCTATGGCTTGCAGGTCCCATGGCTGGTGCTGTGTGCCGCCCGAAAAATAACCGCCGTCTGCCATGCCGCGCAGCAGCTGTACCTCTGCCCACAACGCATCGAAGCGTTCGTCTACATAACGGCGGGTAACGAGGGGGTCGTTTGCGTCGCCCGGCTGGGCTTGTACCACGTGGCGCAAATGCGGGAACGCAGCAACGCTGATAAGTAAGGCTACGGCGATAACGGCGATGAGGGTGTTTGCTCTTTGCTTCATTTTTAATGCACTCCTTTGGGGTGTATGTTATTGGGGGATTTGGTGTAACAAATCCTCCATTTCAACCACGGTTTTGGCTTGATTTATTTTGTGGCGAAGCTGTGCCGAACCGGGCATTCCCTTAGTATACCATGAAAGATGCTTGCGCATTTCCTCGATGCGTGCGCCTTTGCGCTTGGCTACGGCGTGCAGGTGGGCTACTGCGGTTGCAATAATTTCTCCCCTTGCCGGCGGGGGCGGGAGCGCGCCGGTTTCCAAGGCACGCACCGTGCGGGAAAAGAGCCACGGGTTACCCATGGCACCACGCGCTATCATAATGCCGTCACATGTACTATTTTGCAAGCGGTTTAGCGCATCTTCGGGCGCAAAAATGTCCCCGTTGCCAATTACGGGGACATGCAGTGCCGCCTTAACGGCGGCGATATCGTCCCAATTTGCTTCGCCCGAATAATATTGGTCGCGGGTGCGGCCGTGTACGATAACCAGCGCCGCACCGCTTTCCTGCGCCGCGCGGGCTACTTCTACACAGTTTTTGGTAGTGGGTGTCCAGCCTAAGCGGATTTTTACGGTGACAGGGCGCGTTGTTGCTTTTATCGAGGCTTCAACCAACCGCCCTACTAACTTTGGGTCTTTCATGAGTGCCGCGCCATCGCCGTTGTTTACGATTTTTGGCATGGGGCAACCCATGTTTATGTTTACAATTTCGAAGGGCGTATCCGCCAATTTTTCAATGGCTTGCGCCATTATCTCGGGCTCGTGCCCAAATAATTGCACCGCCCACGGGTGAATATTTTCATTTTCCAGCAAGCGGTAAGTATTTTTGTTGCCGTATACCAAGCTTTTTGCGCTCACCATTTCGGAAAACGTTAGCCCTGCGCCGTGCTGTGCTACCAGCGTGCGGAAGGTACAATCCGTTATACCCGCCATGGGCGCCATAAATAAATTGTTGGGAATTGTCACATTTCCAATTTGCAAGGCGAATCACGCTCCGACGTGAAGCGTACCATTTATTTACTTGCCAATCAAGCCATACAATTTTTCCATCGCGTCGTGCAGTCCGCCAACTGAGTCGATTAACCCCTCCTGCACCGCTTCCTCACCGATGAGAATTGTGCCTACGTCTTGCGCAAGTTGGGTTGCGTCCATCATTAATTTCTTCAAGCGTTCGTTGGAAATGCGGGAATGCGCGGTAATAAAATCCTCCACTCGCTCTTGGGTTTTTTGAAAATAATCATAGGTTTGCGGCGCGCCCACAATGGTGCCGTTCATGCGGATTGGGTGTATGGTCATGGTGGCGGAGGGCGCGATAAACGAATAATTTGCCGCAACCGCTAAGGGAACGCCAATGGAATGCCCGCCCCCTAATACCAGCGAAACGGTAGGCTTGCCAAGGTGCGCAATCAATTCGGAGAGTGCCAGCCCCGCTTCCACATCGCCGCCCATGGTGTTTAGCAAAATAAGCAGCCCGTCAACCTCGGTATTTTCTGCACACATCACGAGCTGGGGTATCACATGCTCGTACTTAGTCGCCTTGTTGGTGGGCGGAAGCACCACATGCCCTTCCACCTGCCCCACAATGGTAAGGAATTGAATTGTGCCGCGGGGGTTGCCCTCACGCGGGGGCGGCATGGTTGCCTCGGGCTGCGGGGGGTCTGCGGGTTCGGCGACGTCTTGATTTTCGGGTTCTTCATCAGAAGCTACAGCAAGGCGGGGGAAGGTGCGCACCGTTCCGTTATAGGCAGGAATGGCGAAATTATTGTAATTTTTCATATAAAAGCTCCTAGGGGACTGTATCAATCGACTAATACAGTCCTGTCCAATGATTTATCGCTTGCTATATTCTTAACCCCTATGGAAAATTTATTCAAAACCATTACATTTGTCACTATTCCCCCCTTACACATCGTGGCATAATTGCCTTGCAAGTGAGGGAAATAAAAAAATACGAAAGGGCGGTTTTTATTATGTTAGCAACCATGAAAAATGTAGTGAAGCGTTATGGTAACTTTATGGCGCTGGACCATCTGGATTTGAATGTGGCAGAGGGGGAGATTTTGGGCTTGCTTGGGCCAAACGGCGCAGGCAAGACCACGGCAATTCGTTCCCTGTGCGGGTTAATTGGCTTCGATAGCGGCGATATTAACGTGTTTGGGCAAAAGCAACACGTAAATAATCTGGAAATTAAGCGCCGCATGGGTATTGTTACCCAGGAAATTACGGTTTTCCAAGACCTAAACGCCATTGAGAATTTACGCTATTTCGGCGCGTTGTATGGCTTGCGGGGCAGCGAGCTGGAAAGCAACGTAGCCCGGGTGCTGGAATTTATCGGCCTTACCGACCGCGCCAAAAAACGCCCCAAGACCTTTTCAGGGGGGATGCAACGTCGCTTAAACATCGGCTGTGCGCTGGTTCACCGCCCCAAGCTGCTGATTATGGACGAACCCACCGTAGGCATAGACCCCCAGTCCCGCAACCATATCTTGGAATCTGTTCGCACCATTGCCGGGGAAGGCACGACGGTTATCTACACCACCCATTACATGGAAGAAGTAGAAGCCGTCTGCAACCGCATCGCCATTATGGACAGCGGGCGGGTTATTGCGGAGGGGACCAAGGACGAGCTGGTAAGCAAAATCCACCACGAGGACAATATTAAAATGACGGCGAACATGGCTTCCGACGGCTTGACGGCAGACATTAAAGCCATCGCAGGGGTAAAGGACGTAGTGGTAAACGGGAACGACTATGTAATCACTTCTTCCGCGGAAAGCGGCAACGTGAATAGAATTATGGAAATTGCCATGCGCCACGGGGGCATTGCCAACATTACGGCGGCAAAACCCAACTTAGAGGACGTATTCTTAACATTAACGGGCAAATGCCTGAGAGATGGGGATGAATAATATGATGACGATTATTAAGCATTACTTGAAGCGTTCGCTGATTGAACCCATTGGCATTGCGATTTACATCGTTGCCCCGCTGGTATTTGTAGGGCTTATCGCGGTTATGAACCAGTACAATATAGAGGAAGGCGCAATAACCCTCATGGCTAACGGTACGGATTTAAATGTTGGCAACAATCTGGTGATTAACATGCTTATGTTCCAATTTATGGGCATATTGCTAGTGGTTGACCCGCTGTTTAGGGACTTGAAGTATGATATGCGCTGGCGTTTGCTTTCCGCACCCGTGCCTTCGGTAAAATTTGTGTTTGGTTGTATGTGGGGGCATTATGTGTTTGCGCTGGCGGCGGGCGCGTTGCTGCTTATCGGCGGGTTTTTTATGAACAGTTATATGTTTAATCCTTTTGTTTTGGCGGCGGCACTTGCCTTGGTTGCCTTAATTGCTATGCTGTTTGGCACATTATTTTTCTACCTATTTAAGAAAATGGCGATACCTAACACACTGGGTACGGTTATTTCCTTTGGTATGTCCATTTTGTTTGGCGTAATGGTGTCGGTAGATTTGCCCACCCCATTACATTATTTTGGGCAGTATGGCACACCCTTTGCATGGGCGTTACGGGCAATTATCTATTCGTCGGAAGAAGCGTCTGCGATATTGTCCTCTCCCAATATTACTATGTTTGAAACCTTTGACGGCGGTATGACGGGCGTGATGATGAACTTGGGCTTCCTTGCGGCGTTTGCGGCGGTGCTTGCGGTAATTGTAGTAATTGTGAGTAGGAGGAAAGCGATATGACCATATTCAAATATGCGTTAAAGCGGGCTTTAATGAAGCCCGCTACGCTGGTGTCAAACTGCGTGCTGCCCTTGGTGTTTATTATTCTTATGCGTGACGGGTTTAACATGGATGGCGGGCGAGGGTTTTCTATGCTGGCGTTTCTGCTTATGTTTGGCGCGTTTATGATGGCGGGCAGTATTCAGGCGGATAAGCTGGACGGCGTAACCATTCGCATTTTGGCGGGGCCTATTACCTTCCGCACGTACTTGATGCAAAATTTCTTTGCGGGGCTTGTGCCTACGGTGGTTTTGCTTCTTATTATCGGCGGGATAGGTATGGGGCTGCATGGTTGGACACTGCCCTTCGCAGGGGCGGTTATTATTTGCTTCACCTTGCTTTCCGCCACCATGATTGGTTTATCCTTTGTATGGGCGGTGCTTTTCAAAGATAAGGAAGCAAGCCTTGTTGCCTTTACGCTGATTGTTATGCTAATGGGTATGCTGGGCGGTTTAATGATACCTATGAGTACCATGCCTGCGGTGCTGCGTAATATTGGCGCAATTTTTCCACCCCATTGGGCGGCGCGGGGCTTGGAGGAATTGGTGACTTACGGTACATTTACCACACAGTATTGGGTTAGCATGGCGGCACTGGTGTTGTTTGCCGTGGTTTTACTGCTGTATGGAAGCAAACGGCGGATTGCATAAGTTTTTGTTATAAATCTGTTGATTTTTTGTTAAAAATTTGTATTTATTAGTTTTTATGATATGATGTGGGCATGTAACAAATACACAATTGGTGGAGGTAGTTAATGTTAAACAGTTTGAAGAGTAAAATCGTTTTACCCATCGTCGGAATTTTGGTTTTGATGATTGCCGTCATTGTTGTCTATGTTTCCACATCTACAGCAGATTTGGTTGACCGATTTGAACACGAACGTATGGATGCCGCCATACAAACCGTACACGCATACATAGGTGCGTTGGAACGGCAAACCAGCATGGTTGCCGCCGCATTGGGCGGCAGTGCCGAGTTGATTCAGCTTATTGACGGGGGCAACCGCGATGCAATTTGGCAGTATGCATTTGACATCAAGACGTATTTTGGGGTAGGCGAAATAATTATCGGCAGTGCGGATGGCTTTACCCTTGCGCGCTCCCATCTGCGCGACAGTTACGGGGATGATATTAGCGGCGTACCTTCTGTAAATGCAGCGTTAAACCGCCAACGCATAACCATGTATACCCCTACGCCCACTGCATACATGGTTATGACTTCTACCTCGCCTATTTTGGACGGCGACCGTTTGGTGGGTTCGGTGGTGGTAAACTATGTGGTAGGCAGCAATGATTTCTTGGACGAGTTGGGTCGCATGTTTAGCATAGACCTGACCGTGTTTAATCGCGCCGGCGAATCGGTGGCCTCTACGTTAATCCACCCCCAAACGGGCGGTCGCGCTGTAGGTACCACCGCACGGCAGGATATTATTGACACGGTTATAGGTCGCGGGCAAACCATGCAAATTGACCTGCCCGTATTTGACTTTTTGCCTTACATGGCGTACTACTTCCCATTGCCCGGTCTTGACCGCACACCAAACGGGATGTTCTTTGTGGGTATTTCCTTGGAGCATGGCGAGCAAATCACTTCGGCACAGCAAATGTATATTATTATTATTGGTATCATTGGGCTTGCGGTTGCGGCATTGCTTACGTATTTCTGGGTTTCGCACCAGATTAAGCCCATTCATGTGCTGCAGGGTAAGCTTAGCGAGGTAACGGCGGGCAATATTAATATTAATATGGACCGTGCAAATATTGCTAAAGACGAAATTGGCGCACTTACTTCCAATGTATACAATCTGGTGGACGTAATACGCGATATTATTGACGACTTGGGCAATATTGACCGCGAGTACAACAAAAAAGGGAAAATGGACTACCGCGCCGATGCAAGTAAATACAATCATTCCTTCAAAGAATTGATTGACGGCGTAAACAGCCTGTGCGACGCAGAGGTGACAAACCTAAAAGAAGTTATCCGCATTCTTGAACAAATCAGCGACGGCAACTTTAACATTACGGTGGCAGATTTGCCGGGGGACCGTATCGCCCTTAGCCAAGCCTACCGCGCCGTAGCAACCGACCTGCAAGCCGTTAGCGCGGAGGTGAACCAAATGATTGACGCCGCCGCGGTAAAAGGGCAATTGAATTACCAAGTGGATGCCACTAAGTACCAAGGTGACTGGAGCAAAATTATGCGGGGGCTTAACGATATTGCCGCCGCCGTTGACAAGCCCCTCTCCGAAATTAAAGAAACTATGGGTCGCGTTTCCCAAGCGATTTTTGACACAAAAATTAGGGGGGATTATGCAGGCGACTTCTTGGAAATTAAAAATGCGGTAAACGGCGTGGTAGATTCGCTAAGCAAGTATATTAAGGAAATTGATACATCCCTTACTACGCTGGCGTCCGGCGATTTATCGCGGAGCAATAATGCACAGTTTAGCGGCGACTTTAAGCGTATTGGCGAGTCGATTAACCATATTTCCTCCAGCCTGCATAAGACAATGAGCGAAATTATGACTGCGTCCTCCCAGGTGTTATCAGGGGCGAAGCAAATTTCCACCAGCGCTATGGACTTGGCGAACGGTGCGCAACAACAGGCAAGCAGCATAGAAGAGCTAAACGCAAGCATAGACGTGATTAACCAACAAACTCAGCAAAACGCCGCAAGTGCTATGGAAGCCAGTGCCCTTTCCCGCAAGTCCACGGAAAATGCCAACGCAGGCAACGAAACCATGAAGCAAATGTTAGACGCAATGGAGCAAATTAAGGATTCGTCTGCAGAAATTTCCAAGATTATTAAGGCGATTCAAGACATCACGTTCCAAACGAATTTGCTATCCCTTAACGCATCCGTGGAAGCGGCGCGGGCAGGGGAGCATGGTCGCGGCTTCGCCGTGGTTGCTGACGAGGTGCGCAACCTTGCGAGCAAATCCCAACAATCTACCATAGAAAGCACGGACTTGATTAACCAGTCCATTGAGCGGGTAGATGCAGGCAGCACCATTGCGGAGACAACCAGCGAATCCCTTGCGGTTATCGTAAAAAATGCCGGCGAAATTTTAGAGATTATTAACAGTATTTCCGCTTCTTCGAAGGAGCAGGCGGATTCTATCTCCCAAATTTCTACGGGGCTTGCGCAAATCTCCAGCGTAGTGCAGTCCAACTCTGCCGTGTCCCAGGAAACGGCTGCCGCTTCGCAAGAATTAAATTCCCAAGCGGAAGTATTACAGCAATTGGTTTCATTTTTTAGGCTGTAGCCATGCGCGATTTACCACCCGCACGTATCATTTTTGGTGTTTGTTCCATCATAGGCTTTTGCCTGCTGCTTGCCCGCTGGATTTACAGCGGCAATGCGGCAGGCTTTTTTGTTACATTAATTATGGCGTCCCTATTTTTACTGCGGTGGCGCGTGCCCGAACTGCGCTTTACCATAGTTATTGATGTTGCGCTGTGCGTGGTCATTTACCCGCTTGCGCTGGTTTTGCCCATGTTTTGGGCGATGTATTACCGGGTTTATTTTATGGTGCTTGCGGCGATTTATGTGTTTGCGGTTTGGGATTTTACGGGCGCCCTTTACGCCCTTTTGGGTGGGCTTGCGGGGTTATTTTTGGGGCTGTGGGAGCAAGAATACCGCAAGGTATTATCCACCCGCGATACAGAGGTGGTGCGGTTTTACCATTTACAATCCATGCAAGCCGACCTTGTTACCGCAACCGCGCAAATTGAACGCATGACGGCCGTTAGCGAACGCGCCCGCATTGCCCGCGAAATACACGACAACGCAGGGCACGAGATTATTGCCGCCTATATTTCCCTGCAAGCCGTGCGGGCGGGGCTAACGGGGGAAGCACAAAGCACTTTGGATTTGTTCGACGCCGCATTACAGCGCTTGGATAGCGGAACGGACCGCATTCGCGAAGCGGTACACAACCTTGCCCCCGTTACCGCCCTGGGGGTGGAAACCCTGCAAGCCGTCTGCGCCCGCTTCCCCGCCGCCCCCATACAATTTAACGCCTTTGGGGACACCAACCACGTTCCCATTTTCGTATGGAATACCCTGGAAACCTGCCTAAACGAAGCCCTCACCAATGCGGTTCGCCACGCCCGCCCCAATACCGTAACCGTAACGCTGGACACCACTCCGCGCCTAATACGCCTGTGCATAGAAAACGACGGGCTGGACGCCTACACAACCAACAAGCATATGGGCGTAGGCTTACGCAACTTACGCTACCGCGCCGCCGCAATTGGCGGAAGCCTTGCCATTGACCCGGGGGAGGTTTTTAAGGTAATTTGCGTGATACCCATCAAGGAGGAAAACCCATGAAGCTCCTTATCACCGACGACGACGCACTAATCCGCGAAAGCCTAAAGCTCTCCCTTTCCCGCGAGGAGGACATTACCGTATGCGCCCTTGCCAAGGATGGCGCAGAGGCGGTAGACCTTTGCAAAACCCACACCCCCGACGTAGTACTTATGGACATTCGAATGCCCGGGACGGACGGCATTGCCGCAACGCGCCTAATAAAGGAGCGCTTCCCCGCTACCAAAATTATGATGCTTACCACCTTCGACGACCGCCCCATTATTCAGCAAGCCCTTGCCGCAGGGGCAGACGGGTATCTGCTCAAGACCGATAAAATCGCCAATATATCCCACAAGCTTAGGCTGCTCCTTGAAGACATCAGCATTCTTGGGTCGGATGTACTTAAAAAGCTTACCCCTCAGGAGAACCCGCTCCTTACCCGCTTAACTCCCCGCGAGCGCGACATTGCACGCCTTGTTTCCCTTGGGAAAACGAATAAGGAAATTGCCGCCGAGCTTTTCCTTAGCGAGGGTACAGTGCGCAATAATGTGGTTATCGTAATGGAAAAGCTGGAAGTTTCGAACCGCACGCAGCTGAGTACGATATATTTGCAGTCATAATTTTTAACGGTGCGTATATGATATAAGGTTAAGGGATTAAAACCGTGAGACGCGAACTTTAATTGTTGGGAGGTATTTAATGTTAGTTAGGTGGATAATTAGCGCGGTACTACTCTACGCCCTTACGTGGATTTTCCCGGGCTTTGAAATTGACGGCGCAATTACGGCGCTGGCTGCCGCGCTGGTGCTGGGTCTTGTAAATATTATTGTAAAGCCGATTATGCACCTTATTTCTCTGCCCATCACAATTTTAACGCTGGGCTTATTTTCGCTGGTGATAAATGCGTTAATGCTGCTTCTCGCTTCCGCCCTTGTGCCCGGGTTTGTGATTTCGGGCTTTTGGACGGCGTTTTTTGCCGCCGTTGTGTTGAGTGTGTTAAATGCGCTGTTTAAGCCCGACTGAAATTAATAATTTTGCTCAAAATTTCGGCTGTATTGCCGGAGTTTGTGACGCAGCCCCCCTAGCCCGTGTGCCTTACGCCGCGGGCTTTACGCCGTTTGTTAGCAGCGATTTGGAAAAACGTACCAACCCCACCCTTACGCTAAAGGGTGCGCAAAGCATTATCGTAATAGGTGTTGACCGGGAAGAAAAAGGAACTGCGTCTATTAACGATACCGCATTTACCGCCGAGCTTTCCTCCCTTGGGACAACCCTTGACTACCACAAGCGAGTCAAAGCAATTTTACTTGAACTTGTGGAAGCCTTGTGCAAAGTGGGTTACACCTTCCGCCATAAAATGATTGTAGACAACGCGGGTTTAGATGAACGTGCCCTGGCGGTACGCGCGGGGCTGGGCTTTTACGGGCGGCACGGGCTGGTAATTTCGCAAAAATTCGGCACGCGGTTTAATATTGGGTGCTTGCTTACGGATATTCCCGTTGAGGAAATTCCGACAACAAACAAATTACGGGGTAAAAGTGATGCGAGTTTTATTGAGGAATGCCCGCATACTTGTCACCTTTGTATTGCCGCCTGCCCCACGGGTGCGCTTTCTTTTTCTATGGAAAACCCGCGGGGTGCAACCTTTGACGTTACGCGCTGCATTTCCTACCTTACCCAGAAGGACGCGCTCTGCCCCGAAGAACAAAAGCTGCTTGGCAACCAGCTTTACGGCTGTGATTTGTGCCAAAATGCTTGCCCCCGCAACGCCCCCCGTGGTACAACCTATGTAAACCCTGCCGATTGGCCGGAAAAAACGGACGAGGACTTTGCCCACGAATACGGCAATACCGCCATGCTATGGAAGGGCGCGGAAATATTGCGCCGTAATGCGAAGATTGTGTTGCATAATCTGCATCAAGGAGAAATGCTTGAATGACCGATGAATATTACATGCAAGCCGCCTTAATCGAAGCGCGAAAGGCATTCGATACCAACGAAGTACCCATTGGTTGCATCATTGTGCGCCACGGGGAAACGGAGGGCGAAATAATCGCCCGCGCATACAACGAGCGTAACGCGGTTAAAAACGCCCTCGCCCATGCAGAAATTTCCGCCATACACCAAGCCTGCCAAGCGGTGGGCGACTGGCGGTTAGAGGACTGCACCCTGTACGTCACCATCGAGCCCTGCCCCATGTGCGCGGGGGCAATTGTGCAGGCACGTATTAACCGCGTGGTTTTTGGCGCGAGGAATGCCAAAGCAGGCTGTGCGGGCAGTATTCTAAACATACTAAACGAGCCGCGGTTCAACCACCAACCGCAGGTTACTTCGGGCGTGCTGGAGGAAGAATGCGGCGCGTTAATGTCGGAGTTTTTTCTGCGGTTTCGGGGTTAGGGGGTTTTACACAAAATTCTACGTCTGTGCCATAACGGGGAAGCAAAACTTCTCCGGTAAGTCCCACGCACCCCGTATAAAGAAGGGGTCTTTTTTTGTGTCTACGGGTTTCCATTGGGGTTTTACACCCAACCATTTTGGGCAGAAGCCGAAGGCGATTTCCTTCACCCCTGCGAATGGGAGCGCTCCCGCAAGCTGCGCAAATGTGACGGGATATTTTGCGATTATATCCGCAATAAATAAACGCTCGCCTTCTTGTTGTGCGATGATATATACATTCAACGCGGGCAGGAAATAGACGTCCTCGTCGTATTCCATAATAAGGTGGAATAGGTTGATGGATTGGGCGTTCTGTGTATCCAACGTATGGGAAAAATGGGCGCGGTTATACAACGCGTCCATGAATTTTGGGTCTTTAAGGTCGCATAACACCGCGGTTGCGGGGTCGTTTTCGATTTTCGCGGCGATATACGGCGTGTGGGGCTGCACCTGCGTAAAGCCGAATCGCGGGTAAAAGTCTACTACACCTGCGTTGGCGGCCAGATAGGCGGGGGTGGTTGGGTATTTTTCCAACACATGGTTCATTAATTGGCGGGAAAGACCTTTACCCCGCGCGCTTTTCCGCGTGGCAATTGCGCCGAATTGGTGTGCGACAAACGCCTTGCCACCCACCAGCATGTCGGATTTATAGATACACACATTGGCAAGCATTACGCCGTTTTCGATGATGGAATAGCTTTCGTACTTCTCGTCCCACAATTTTTCCGCAAACCACGGCGCGAAGGAGAAACCGAAGACTTCTTGAATTAAGTCGTCGAATATTCCTTCGTAGGCGGGGTCGTTGCTATTATTAAAGGTTATCATACACGCTCCCTTTTTCTTGCGGGTATAGCGAAATAATTCGCCCTAACCCAGCCGCGCCATAAACCGTTCTGTGTCAATAATTACGCGGGTGTGCGTACCCGCGCCAATTTCATGCTTATCGTCGCAAGCCGTTACAGCAAAGGTAATTTTGCGCCCTTCTACGCTTGTTACCTCCGCCGTTGCGGTTATTTTTGCGCCCATGGGGCTTGCGGCTACGTGGGCCACGTCTATGTCTGTTCCCACGGTGGTGTGCCCTTCTTCCAAGTCGTTTTGCAGTGCGTTGCAGGCGGCTTCTTCCATTAGCGCCACCATCATGGGTGTGGAAAATACGGGCAGCATACCGCTTTTTACGGCTAGGGCAGTATTAGTTGCGGCAACCACGGTGGCGGCTGTGCCTGTTTGACCTGTTTTCATGGGTTCACATTCTCCTATTCATTTACGCTTCGCGTATAAGCGGGAAGCAGCTTGGGTGAGGTAACGCCTGTGCTTATACCCGCTTCTTTTAATGCCTGCGCGTAGGCTTCTACATGCTGTAACGCGGGCTTGCCTGTGGAAACTTCGCGGGCCTTTTTTGCCGCATTTTTCCCCGTAAGCCGTCCAAAAACGATAATATCTAACAGTGAATTGCCCATTAGGCGGTTACGCCCGTGTATGCCGCCTACGGCTTCCCCCGCTACGTAGAGGTTTGGGATTTTTGGTGTGCTTCCGTCGGGGGAAATGTCGATACCCCCGTTTTGGTAATGGAGCGTTGGGTACACCAAAATAGGCTGTTTGCGAATGTCGATGTCGTAGTTCATTAACATGCGCAGCATACCCGGGATGTGTTTTTCGATATGCCCTTCGCCGTGTACGCGGTCGATATTGGGCGCGTCCAGCCACACAGCAGAGAAGTTTTTTTCACTATCAAGCAAAACTCCTTTGCCTTTTTTGCATTCCGCCATAATGGCGGCGGAAACGACGTCCCGCGTTTCTAATGGGTGTACAAAGGCTTCGCCTTCGGCGTTAAACAGCCCTGCGCCAAGGGCACGCACTTTTTCGGTTACTAATGCGCCGAAAAGCTGAGCGGGAAACGCCACCCCCGTTGGGTGATATTGCAGCGCGTCTTGGTACAGGAGTGCCGCACCCGCGCGATAAGCCAAAACCAACCCGTCGGCGGTTGCGCCGTAATGGTTAGACGTGGGGAAGCCGTTGTAATGCATTCGCCCCGCGCCGCCCGTGGCGAGAATTACCGTTTTGGCGTGTGCAATTTCGTATTTCTCGGTAAGCATGTTCATTAATAATGCGCCGCAAGCGTTTCCGTTTTCGTCCAGCAGCAGCTCTATTGCGGCGGTGTATTCGACAACGGGAATGTTTAGCTGATGCACCTCGTCGCGCAAAACGCGGGTAATTTCCGCACCCGTATAATCGGCACAGGCGTGCATTCGCTTGCGTGACGTACCGCCGCCGTGGGTGGTTATCATGGTGCCGTCCGCTTCCTTGTCAAACATTACGCCAAGGCTTGAAAGCCAATCAATCGCCTGCGGACCGTCCATGACAAGCTGCTTTAACAGCTCGGGCTTTGCCGCGTAATGCCCACCGCCAAAGGCATCTAAATAATGCTGCGCGGGCGAATCGTTTGCCTTATCCGCCGCCTGTATTCCGCCCTCCGCCATCATGGAGTTGGCGTCCCCCATACGCAATTTTGTTACCAGCAGTACCTTTGCGCCCGCGTGGTGGGCTTCGATGGCGGCAGAAGCCCCCGCCCCGCCCCCGCCGATAATGAGTACGTCCGCTACATAGTCGGGCGCATCCGGGTCGAAGGACTTACCGTAAATTCGGCTGTTCGAGTGCAGCATTTCCGCCAGTTCTATTGGGGCTTTTTGCCCTGTATTTGCGCCGACTTTTAGCGTTGTAAAAGACGCGGCTTGATAATCGGGGTGATATTTTTCAAGCAATGCTTTTTTTTCATCGGCGCTTAACCGCGCGGGGGTTTGCGATGTATTCATATTTATGCCTCAATTTCCCGCGCGTTGTAACGCTGCGCGATTTCCTCATTGCTTAGCCCCATAACCTCCGTCATAGGCGCATCATGCTCGCCCTTAACAATTTCCTCAATGCGTGCTTTGTTATGGGAAGCTGCGGCACTCAAGTATTTTCCCTTTAGCCGCCGCGCCAGCAGCCCCACCAAGGCGTGGGAAATATCTGCAGGACAACGTGCCGAGCATATACCGCACGCAACGCAGTCAAAGGATTCGTGGGCGCAATTTTCCAGGTCGTTACGCTTGGCGTAGGCGATGTACTGCATCACATTTAGGCTACGCGAGCAGCTCTTTGTACAGGATTTGCAGCCGATGCAGCCAAAAATTTCGGGGAAGAGGTGCATCATAGTAGCGGGTGCCGGGGTGAGTGCGTCAAGCTCATATTTTTTACGGTTAAGCGGGAAAAAAGGAAGGGTAGCCACATGCATTTCCGCTTGCACCTGCGTTTGACACGCCAGCGCAAAATGCACCTTGTTTTCCCCTTTAATGCGGTAAATTGCACCACACGCGCCGCAAAAGCCATGACGGCACCCGCACCCGCGCACAAGGCGAAAGCCCGCGTACTCCATTGCGGTCATAATTGTAAGTTCGGCGGGTACTTCGTAGGCTTTTCCGTCAAAGTAGACGGTGATACGATTATTTATCTCTGTCATGCTTGTTCCTCCCGTTGTTGACTTACGGTTAGCACGGTTTGTTTTGTTATTTTTGCATTCTGCATTTTATTATAAAAATGGTGGGCGTCTTCGTTGGATGCTGTATGCAAAAAGTATTCGGTTACACCCAGCAGGTTTAATTGTTCACCCATTTTTTGGAATAAAAATCGCCCAACACCTTTGTTCCGTTCGTTTTTCAAGACATAAATCCAATCCACATACGCGCGAATTTCCCCACCAAATGCAAATGACGGAAGCAACGAAAAGTCAATTCTGCCAATGACCCGTTCACAATCGGTTACACATAACAGACATTTCGCCGATTTGTACCGCGTATCAAGTAAGGCGGCGCAAGTGGTGTGGTAAAATAAATTTGCGTTGAGGTCGTTAGTAAACACATCGGGTTCGGTTAATCGCGCTTCCTTTTCAAAAAGAACCAACGCCTCCACGTTGTGCGGCGTTAACTTGATAACCTTCACGTCTAATACTCCTCCGGCAGTTCGTCAATTTCATCGCAACGGAAAACGGGACCGTCTATACACGCGTATTTATGCCCGATATTGCAGCGCCCGCATTTGCCGATGCCGCATTTCATGCGCATTTCTAATGTGGTGTACACCTGCGTTTTTTCAAACCCCATTTCAATTAAGGTGGCAAGGGAATATTTTATCATCACAGGCGGTCCGCAAATGAGCGCAATTTTACTGGGGTTAAAGGATAATTGCTTGATATAGGTCGGCACAAACCCTACGTTGCCGCTCCAGCCTTCTTCCTCGCGGTCTATGGTAAGGTGGACGCGTGTATTGGGTCGGGCTGTCCACTCGTTTTGTATCTCTTCCAAGAAAACTAAATCGGCAGACGAACGCGCCCCGTACACAATATCAACTGCCCCGTATTTGTCACGGTTGTCAAACACATAGCGTATTACCGAGCGTAGCGGCGCAAGCCCAATGCCCCCTGCAATAAAGAGCAAATCCTGTCCAATCAGCACATCATTTACGGGGAATGGTCTGCCATATGCACCTCGCAGGGTAATGGGCGAATCCACTTGCAGGGTGTGTAACTCGCTTGTGAGTTTACCCACACGCTTAATGGAAAACTCGTAAAATTCTTCGTTTGTGGACGCAGAAGAAATGGAAAACATCGCTTCCCCCACGCCGGGAAGGCTTAGCATCGCACATTGTCCGGGCATATGTGCAAAGGGCTTTTTTTCGTCCTCACCCACCACACGAAACGTCTTTGTATCTGCTGTATTTTCCGTAATGTGGATAATACGAGCGGGGAATGGGATTAGCCCTAAATTAGGGTTACACATAAGCGTTCACCTCTTCCTGCGCCAGCACATGTGCCACTTTTACGATGTTCATATTCACGGGGCATTTGTTTACGCAACGCCCGCAACCTACGCACGCAGATGTCCCGTATTTCTGCATGTGGTACACCAATTTATGCATAAATCGCTGGCGGAAGCGCTCCTTTTTAGAGGGGCGCGGGTTGCCGTGCGCCATTTGCGTAAAGCCGGGGTACAAACATGCGTCCCATTGGCGGGTGCAGTGGGTTTTTTCGCTATTTTCGGTGCATTCATGGCTGGAAATGTCATAACATTGGCAGGTAGGGCACAGGAAGGTGCATGTCCCACAGGCGATGCATGCCCGGTGCAAATTGTCCCACACGGGCGCATTAAACGCGCTTAGCATATCGGCGGGCAAAGGAAGCGCGGGCGCGCTGTCGGGCGGTTCAACCGGTAACAAATCGTTACCGGCTGGAATCGTGCGCTCTAATAAATCAAGCAGCAATTCCGTTAATCTTTCGCCCTTTTCACTCTGCGCAAGCCAGAAAAAAGTGCCGTTTTTTACCCATGCTTTTACATCGCCCTTGGGCGCTGCGGGGTTAATGTTTACCGATTGACAGAAACAATTTGCACCCATAGTTTCGCAAGCGAAGGTGACAATATAAGACGCATGTCTGCGCGCCTTGTACTGCGGGTCTATTGGGTCATTCAGATATACGCCGTCTAAAATTTCAATGGCGGCGGCATCACAAGCGCGTATGCCCAGCAAAACAAAGGGCGCATTTTCGGGCGGGGCGGGGGTTATTTTATAGCTGTCATTTATTTTCGCCGTTTCGTACAACTTTTCCAAGGCGGGTAAGAAAAACCCTTTGGGGGATAAAGTAGTTTTGCTTGAACCAAAATCCCCATACACGGGCATTTTCTCCGCGATGCGGTTAATTAACTGCGTTACATTGTCTAATGAGCATGTGTACACCGGTGACTGCATTGCGCACCCCTACTTGTTTGATGTGTAAATCAACTTGCGGTTAAGCAAATGCACGGGAATGCCCCGGGGGCAAACGCGGCTGCACTGCCCGCAATCGGTGCAGCGCCCGTCTTGATGCAAAGCGCGAATTGCGTGGTAAAACTGCCCATCCAGCGGGTGGTCACTATCCATTACGCATTCCTTACAATGGCAGGTGGGGCAAATGTTTCGGCACGCATTACAGCGAATGCACTGCGAAAAATGCGCCTGCCAGAATGCGTAGCGCGCGGTATTTTCCTCGCTGTCTAAGCGGGTTACTTCCGCAAAACGGGCGGCTTTGTTTGTGCTTTCGCGCGGGTTGTTTTGGGTATTTATTTCCTCATCAAAGAGGGGGTAGTCGGTTTTTGTGCAGGTACGGCAGCTTTCAAGCAAGTCGCGCGCTTCGCCTTCGTCTACTTGCACACAGCCCTCGCAGCCCACAGCAATTACGTAAGTATTTTCGCGCTTTACTTGGTTCTCTTTCACCAATTGCGCAAAACTGTGTGCGTCGCACGGGCGCAGGAAAATCAACGTTTTTTCCGTTATATTTATTACATATTTGCTCAAATTTGCAGTGCAAAATTCGTTATATACGATTTTTTCAAACGCGTTGGGCTTGGTAAAAAACGCAGGCGCAGGATAGCTTGGGAACGCTCCCGCCTCCCACGCAAGCACTTGCTTAATTATACCCGCCGCGTGTAATTCTTTGGCACGGGTACGCATTTTTTCTTGTTCATTCATTTTGCGCACCTGCCTTTGTGTACATATTACGATAACGCTCATTTTTGCCCAACGCGCTCACCTGTGTAACAAATGCGTCCATAGTAGCGGCAAATTTTGCGCCCTCCGCAGCGGAAATCCATTCCAAATGTACGCGCTCCCGCTCAAATCCCATAAAATCGAGTAAAGAAAAAAGCTGTGTTAAACGCCCTTCGGCGTGGTAATTTCCCGTAGAGTAATGGCAGTCGCCCAAGTGGCAGCCGCACACAATAACGCCGTCCGCACCCCGCACAAACGCGCGCAAGATAAATTGCACGTCCACACGGCACGAACAGGGCACACGAATAATTTTTACCTGCGCGGGGTAGTTCAGACGGCTTGTACCCGCCAAATCAGCTCCTGCGTAGCTGCACCAGTTGCAGCAAAAAGCCACAATTTTTACCGACATAATGCATCTACCTCCGCAAGTACCTGCTTGTGGGTAAAACCATTCAAATCCATCGCATTTGACGGGCAAAGCGATGCACACCCGCCGCACCCTTGGCACAACGCAGGGTTTGCTTCCGCGGCGTTACTTTCAAGCGAAATTGCTTTATAGGGACAAACATCTATGCAACGCCCGCAACCGGTGCATTTTTTATCATTGACCTTCGCCACGCAGGGGTTGGTTATTAATTTATCCTTCGCCAGTACACCAATTGCCTTACACGCCGCTGCGCTGGCTTGCGCCACGGTTTCCGGTATATCCTTGGGTCCGTGACATACGCCGGAAAGGAAAATACCCGCGGTTGCGCTTTCCACAGGGCGCAATTTGGGGTGCGCTTCGGAGAAAAAGCGCAACGTATCCATGGGCGTTGCCAGCATTTGCGCCAACGGCTTTGCCCCCGGGGATGGCTCAATAGCCGCCGCAAGCACCACCATGTCTGCTGTGGTATCAAACCGCTTATTTTCCAGCAAATCCACGGCTTGCATGTGCAGTATGCCGTTCATTTCGGCAATTTTGCCCACCTGCCCTTTTATATAACGCACGCCGTAAACCTCCACCGCGCGGCGATAAAATTCGTCAAACCCTTTACCCGGTGTGCGCACGTCGATATAGAAAATTTCAATTTCCGCTTCGGGGTACTTTTCCTTAATGGCAATAGCATGTTTTGCCGTGTACATGCAGCAAATTTTAGAGCAGTAAGGCTTACCGCGCGTTATATCGCGACTTCCCACGCATTGTATAAAGGTGATTTTCTTAGGGGCTTTGCCGTCGGAAGGGCGCTGTAGCTTACCGCCCGTTGGACCCGCAGCGTTCATTAAACGCTCCAGCTCCAGCGACGTAATTACATTTTTGCTGTCATGGTATGCGTATTCGCCATAGGCGTCAAGGGAAAATACTTGATATCCCGTAGCCGCAATAATTACGCCGTATTCTTGGGTAAAAACCGCGTCTTCCTGCGTAAAATCAATCGCTGCGGGTTGGCATACATCGGCACATAGCCCGCACCGCCCATTTTTAAATTTTATACACGTTGCGCGGTCAATTACAGGCACATTGGGCACTGCTTGGGCAAAGGGTGTGTAAATGGCGGTACGGTTTGCAAGTCCGCAGTCAAACTCGCTTGGGATTCTTTTAGAAGGGCATTTTTCCCAACAAGCACCGCAGCCTGTACATTTTTTCATGTCTACACTTCGTGCTTTTTTGCGAATAGTTGCCGTAAAGTTACCCACAAAGCCTTCTACCTCTTCCACTTCGCTGTAGGTGTGCAAGGTAATTTTTTCATGGGCGGCGGCGTCCACCATTTTGGGTGTTAAAATACACGCGGCACAGTCCAACGTGGGGAAGGTCTTATCCAATTGCGCCATTTTACCGCCAATGGAGGGCGTGCTTTCCACCAAATCTACGGCAAACCCCGCTTCGGCAATATCCAGCGCCGTTTGTATGCCCGCAATGCCGCCGCCAATAACCAGCGCACGCTTTGTCACCGCGCTTTCGCCTGCAAACAACGGCAATGCAAGCTTAACGCGGGCAATTGCCGCCTTTGCCAGCTTTAACGCCTTGCCTGTAGCGGCGTCCTTATTTTTATGTACCCACGAGCATTGCTCGCGAATGTTCGCAATTTCAATTTGATAGGGGTTTAGCCCTGCTTTTGCGGCGGTCTTGCGGAATGTATTTTCATGCATTCGCGGAGAACACGCGCAGATAACCACGCCCGTTAATTGGTATTCGCGCACAGCATTAATTATTTTTTGCTGCCCGCCCTCGGCACACAAATAAGGATATTCCGCCGCATGTACCACCTTTGCGTCCTGCTGTACCTGCGCCGCAATATACTCCGCGTCTATGGTCGCTTTTATATTACTGCCGCAGTGGCAAACAAATACCCCAATTCGCACGGCTACCTCGCTTTCCGTAACGCAGCCACCAATAATTGCTGCGGCATATTTTCGATTACGTGTTCGCTCAAGGATTCAAGTAAAACTACTTTATTCGACAGTGCGCGTTTTTCTTCCGCAAGTTGGGCGGGCTTTACACCGCGGGGGCAACGGGCTTCACAGCAAAAGCATGACAGGCATTGCCAAATCGCGCCCGCGTTTTGCACCCGTTCGCCTTCGCCGTTGCGCGCATAATACACCCACTTATGGGGCGGCATGTCCATAAACGGGGCGACGGGACACGCCGCACTACACCGCCCGCATTGCATACACCGCTCAATCATCGTCTTCCACACCCAATGCCTCGGCAAGGAGTTCGGTAAAATAACATACATCTACTTCCCCTGCGGAATGTTCAATCAGCTGGTACTGGCATAACGGACACGCCGTTACCAACCCCTGCGCCCCGCGGGAAACGGCAGCCGCTATCACCCGTTCCGCTAGGGTTTGCGCCATCGGCTTATCCTGCAGGGAACGGTACCCGCCGCAGCACTCGTTGCGCATGGGATATACCACCGGGAGCGCTCCCAGCGCAGCAATAAAATCTTCCATAATGCGGGGATTTTCCGCGTCATCAAAGTCCATTACTTCTGCGGGGCGCAGCAAAAGACAACCATAATACGCGCCTATCTTACGCCCTTTAAGCGGGTTTATTACCCGTTTTTTTAGTTCATCAAAGCCTATGTACTGCCGAAGCACCTCCATGTAATGCAGCACGGGGGTTTCTCCGGCATATTCCAGTGATTCGTCGTAATTTTTTACCGTTTCGCGGAAAGACACGTCGTTTTTCGCTTGGTGGTTCACTTGCTTAAAAACATGATGACACGCGGCGCATAGGGTAACTAAGGTGCGCCCTTTTTCCCGCGCTTGCACCAGCGCACGCACGGCGGCGAGCTTTGGCGCAACCTGCTCGCTATCGACAGGGAAAACTGCCCCGCAGCATTGCCAATCTTCAACTTCCTCCAGCGTAAAGCCCAGCGCGATTGCGCTAAGCCGTGCGCATTGGTCGAGATACTTCGCCGTTGTGGACAACGTACAACCTGGGAAATAAGAAAAAACCATGCCCGCACCCGCTTTGCCCTTGATGTGACAAGCATAATATTTTTCTCGCCCTGTGTCTACCTTTATTTATGCGGGAAGGATTCTAACCGTGGGCGAAACGAGAATACCCGTAGGTTTTACGCGGTATTCATACGCCCAGCTTGCCCCCGTTGTGCGCCACGCATCAGGTCCTATCCATTTTTCTGTCACATTTGCGTTGTGTATTGGGCCAAAGGTATTTACGCGGTTTCCGTATGCGGTAATTTGCACTTCACTTTCTTCTGCCGGGAGCGCTCCCAAGTCAACAGAATACGGCGCAAATGCAATTGTGCCTGCACGTTTTCCGTTCACATCTACCGTAAGCAAGGGATTGGTAAAATGCGTGGCTTGCAGCTGCGTATTTTCCCCGCCGTTTACATGACAATGGTAGGTAATATTCCCGCCGTAGAAGGGTAGCCCCATTTGCGTTATATCGCCGAAGGGCAGCGCTTTGGGGAAGGGGATTATCACCGAATTACGCCCTTGCACACGTACACCAAACTGCCCTAGCAAGAAGCAATTTTCAACATCGGTTGCTTTGCCGAAGGGGATTTTTAGCATTAGCGTATTTTCCCCAATTTTCAACGATGGGAGCGGCACCGTGCTTATCGACTTGTCCACATAATATCCTGTGCAACCAGCATTTACGCGGGCGCCATTCCACATAATTTGCGTTTGCTCGGCGTTTTCCAGCGCCAACGATATTTCCTGTAATTCAATTTCGGATTGAACAGTAAAACGTAGCGAAAGTGCATGGGGTGTTTCATTTTGGTTACCTAAAATCCATGGCTGTGCCTTGTGGTTACGGCGCAAGGGGTATCCCAATTCCATGCGGAATTTATTGTCTATACGAAGCACATCTTCGCCTGTTTCTTCCGCTTGCCACGCACCGCCATTAAAAGCATAAGCGGCATTATCCAACAAAAGCACATTCGGTTCGCTTAGCGTAAAGGCGTGGGGAGCGAGCGGGCGTTCGCCTTCTATCGGCATAATGTCAGACGTAACCGGCGCCATGCCAAACGAAGCGCCATACTGTGCATTTGCTTCCACAATAGGGGATAGCTTTACCAACAAGCTATCGTGCATATTTAACGCACTCATTATTACGGTTTTTCCGCCTTTTACATGGTGGGATAGGGGTACTTTGTTAATTGTGCCATCCATCGTATTGTATATCTCCGCGGTGAACAAACCATTCACCGTAATTGCATAAACCTCGAAGCTGGGTAAATCTTGATTAACGGGTTTTGTACCGTTACAAATAAATAGCCAGCGGTCATCGCCGTCCTGCCTTAATTGATAAATCCACTGGCGGGTGCGAATGCCATCTAAGCGCGTTATATCCACTTCGCGGAAATTTTCCAGCGCGCCTAACAGCGCCGTTTTCGCAAAGGGAATTACCCTGCCGCCGGAAAATTCGCCACTGCATACTTCCCCATCCGCCAGCGTGGGCGCGCTCCCCATGTATAGCACCGCCCCCCCGTGTGCTGCAAATTTTGCCAGCCTTTCCCGTGTGGTTTTACGCAAGCTAATGCACCCGGGCACTACCACGGCGTCATATGCCATACAGCCTACGGTAAATTTTTTATCCGTCGTTTCCTTATACAAATCGGGCAGCAGCGCTTCCGATATAAAATCAAAATCCATTTGCCCAAACAATAGCCAGTCAATAACATTTTCGTATTGCGCCTCCAGTTCCGCGCGTTTTTCGTTGGTTTTATCGTTGGGACCAAACGCCATCCACAGGCTTTCTACGGGGTGAATCACCGCGACGTTAACAATGGGCTTGCCCCTTGTCAGCGCCGTATTTACCCGCGCAAAGTGGTCCTCTATAAAGGAATATTCCTTAAACCACGGGGACTGATAGCCAATGCTTGCGGGGTAGTCGCGCTTTGCCTCCCCTGCCATGCTCACCCATGTAAGGTGATGCACGCGCAGGGTAATGCCCAGTGCGGCTTGCCAATCGCCCTGCAATTTATGCCCGCGGAAGTCGAAATCCCAGTTGGTTACGCCGTATAACTCGCTCATCACACCCTCTCGCCCGTACTGGTGCGCGGCACTTTGTGCTTGCTTTGCGGTGGCGTATTCTCGGCGGTCGCACAGCATATCAATACCGGGTAATTGAAAGCTGCGGAAGGCACGCATACAGTCGCCAATCGCCATGGTTTGCGAAGTTAGCGTTTCCTCCGCCATCATATGCCCCGTGAGCATAAGTCCGTTTGCCTCGCACCACGCGCCTACTTGGTCGGAAAACGCTTGCGTAAAACGCTCACATACATGGTCGTGATAGCGGTAACGCGCCTTAGAAGGGCGCTTGTCCTGCCATTCCCAAAATAATTCCGGCAGAAAGTCCAGCAAGCCTTCGCCGTAGGCTTGTGTATACGTTTCTTCAAAGTCCGCCGTGAAGGGCAGCGTTACTGCTTGCATATCCGCCCCCCGCGTGAGGTTTTGCTTAAACGAAAACTGAGGTTCGTCCGTAAAAATTGCGGGTATCGACTTGCCGAAATAATCGCCGAGTTTTTCCTTATATTTTTCGTGCGTAAGTTCAATAAACCGCGCAATGGCTTTTTTATCCAGCGTATTTGCATAAGCTTGGTTGTTAAACCAAGGATGATTGCCCGAAATTGCGTTAAACGCCTCGTAATATACAACGCCGTTTTCATACACGTCGGGAATATTTTCTATACGCTCGTACCCAACCAAATCGCCGTCAAGCAATTTTACTTTATACCGCGCAAGCAGTGTGACGCCTGCCGTTGTGTCTACTTGGTTACGGCGGTAGGGAAGCGGCTTGCCCTCACCAAAATTATGCTGCGCGGGGCAAAACACCAGCAGTTGTGAACGCAGGGAAATATCCTTAGTTACCAACCCGCCCGCCGCCCCCGAGGGCCAGCGGTCTTCATCATAGAGGTAGCAAATCATTTCATTTTTTATCGCTTTTTCGTTGCACAATTGCGTCATTTGCATAAACTCTTCGCCCATGTATTCCGTGGCAAGCCCGCTTCGGCTGTGCATAAAAAAGCCGCCAAGCCCCATCTGTTTAAAGATGTCTATTTGGCGGGTTAATTCTTCGCCTTCCAGCTTACAATTCCACGCCCAAAAGGGCGCACCGCGATATTCTGCGGACGGATTGGCAAATAATTCGGGGGTCAAGTATTTTTCCTTTGCTTGCTTATAAATCATGGACAACACTCCTCGTGTAAGTATTCAACTTCACTATAACACGAATTTCCTTGCAAGCACACCGTCTATCATGTATACTCATTGCCAAGGTGGATTTACTAAAACTCTAGGAGGAATGAACCATGGCTTACAAAATTACCGACGCTTGCATCGCCTGTGGCGCGTGCGTGAGCGAATGCCCCGTATCCTGTATCACCGAGGGCGACATTTACAAAATTAACGAAGGCGATTGCATCGACTGCAACGCTTGTGCGGGCGTTTGCCCCGTAGACGCTTGCGTACCTGCGTAAGCTTTTAAAAAAGCATAAAAAAACGCCTTCTTTCGCAGACGGCGTTTTTTATTTCTACTCTGTAATTATTTTGCTAAATCGCCTTAAAATCTCCGGGATATCAATTTCCTGCGGGCAAACGGGCACACATTGCCCGCACAGCGTACATGCCGTCGGCTTTTCATGCTCCTTCAAATTCTTTAACGCTACCTGCAAGAACCAGCCCATCTCGTAGCCCGCTTCGTTAAACATAGTTAAAAGCATGGGAATATCCAGCTTTTGCGGGCAATTTTCCATACAATAGTCGCAGCTTGTGCAAGGCACCAGGTCTACAATACTTTCCAGCACCTGCTGAAGCATTTCATCTTCCGCGGGCGTTGTTGGGTCGTGCTTGCCAAAAAGCGTTACATTTTCTTGTATTTGTGCTAGGTCGCTCATGCCGCTAAGTACAGATACGATATTATCCAGCGACTGCAAATGCCGAAACGCCCAAGCCGCTTGCGAATCATCCGGACGTACCGCCTTCATTTGCCCGTTTGCCTTTTCGTTTAAACGCGCCAATGTGCCGCCGCGCAAGGGCTCCATGGCAATTACGGGTAAATTATACTTGGTAAGCACGTCGTATTTATCGCCTGCTTTTTGCAATTTCCAATCCATATAATTAATTTGTATCATGCCAAAATCAAAAATATCGCCGAAATGCTGCCTCGTATGCAGTAAGAACTTCTCAATCGTGTCGGCGCGTCCGTGGGACGACAAGCCAAAATACTTGATGTGCCCTGCTTCCTTTAGCTTTAACATGGCTTCGATAATGCCGAGCCCCTTGTCGGTATAAATGTCATACGAGCCTTCCGACACGTTGTGCAGCATATAAAAATCAAAATAGTCTACCCCGCAGCGTTGTGCTTGGTACTCAAAAATCTCGGTAGGGTTATAAAAAATCCTATTATCCTTATTCGAACCCGAAAGCTGGTACCGTCCATTTACATTCTGCATCATCATACCTGCCAGTTTAGAAGACAAATACCATGTATCGCGCGGGTAGCGTTTTAACGCCTCGCCTATAAAACGTTCCGAATCGCCGTTATGATAAAACCACGACGTATCAAAAAAGTTGACGCCGTTGTTATACGCGTAATCAATAATCTTCATTGCAGCGTCGTTATCAATGGGTGCGCCCCAATTACGACTGGTGGCGGGCAAACGCATACAGCCCATTCCCAATGTAGAAAGCTGTAGCTCCTTAAACGGTTTTTTTAATACCATGCATACCTTCTCCCACACGAATTTTTATGCAATATAATACAACAAAAAAACCGCCGTGTGGCGGTTATTAGAAAATATTATTTTTTTATCGTGCGGCGCGTTGTAAATCGAGGGGAGTATCAGCGGGCGAACGCCTATTTTGCCACCATTCCACCACGCGGAAGCGCACCATTACAGTGGGGTCGTTCTGCTCCCTGTGCGTGAGCAGCGCAAAGCCTTCCGCCGATACATTGTCTTCCAGCAACCCCCGCGTTGTATCAGAGCTTGTTATATCCACATAACACAGCGGAGGAAACATCAAGCACCACCAATTTAGCCCTGCGCCTTCGCCAATCGTTATCAAAAGCGTTTCATACTGCCCGGGCGGGAAAACAACCCCCCCATACACCACCGTTGGGAAAAATCGGCGCGTTATTTCTGCCGTTACGTTATGCGAAGCGCCTTTTTCGTTTATCAGCATTTGCCCGCTCGCTTCAATTTCCGCAAGCCGCGCGACAATATACCCCCGCGTAATTTCCAAGCATTCGCTTTGGGAAAGCATTTCCCCCAGCTGCGCAAGCGTGCCGTCGCGCACGGCATTTTTCAAATCCTGCTCAAACGCTTCATTACTATGCGCAAGCACGTGGAAACGCAGTACATTATCCGCTATTTCACGCTGCGCTACGTCGGAATACACATAGCTCACCGCGCCCACAAGTACCGCAAATGCCAGCCCCAACGCCAGTGATACGCCCATTAGCCGCGCTTCTTTAATAATCTTCATTTATATCCGCCCTTTCGTTTTTAAATGCATGTGGATTGTTGCCACTGATAGGCGGTTGTATACGTGAAGATTGAAGGATTAGGAACAGAATTATTTTGTCAACGATTTGAACGCGTATGCTTCTACTGCATTCTCAACTTTGTTTTATGACGCAAATATTTTCGCGTTGTTGCTTTTGTGCTTTTATTTGTATCATTTTTACATCTTCTTGCTTCTTTGCATGATTCTATTTGACCTTATAGAAAGGGGCTGTCTCATTTTTCTTAATGAGACAGCCCCCCCGCGACTTTAATCTTCATAATCTACGCGCGGGACAAATATTCCCCTGTGCGGGTGTCGATTTTAATTTTGTCGCCCGTGTTTACAAACAGCGGTACCTTTACGGTTGCGCCTGTTTCTACAGTGGCGGGCTTGGTTGCGCCTTGGGCGGTATCGCCTTTGAAGCCGGGTTCGGTTTCGGTTATTTCCAGTTCAACAAACATGGGCGGTTCGATGCCGAAAATGCGGTTATTGTGTACAAGTACCTGTATCATGTCATTTTCTTTAACGAACTTTAAATTGTCGCCGATTTGCTGGGCGTTCATTTCGGTCTGCTCGAAGCTTTCTGTATCCATAAAATGGAACATTGTGCCGTCGGTATAAAGGTATTGCAGGTCGCGCCTGTCGATATGGGCGCGCGCCATTTTTTCGGTAGGGCGAAAGGTTTTTTCCAATACCGCGCCGCTTTCCATATTTTTGAGGGTGGAGCGGACGAACGCCGCGCCTTTGCCTGGTTTTACATGCTGGAAGTCGATGATGGTGTATAAACCGCCCTCGAATTCGATGGTAATGCCGTTTCTAAATTCGCCTGCTGAAATCATACATAATCCGTCCTTTGTTTTTAATTGTGATTGGGGTTCTTTTTAACAATTTCTGCCGCTTGTGTAAGGTAAGCAAGAATCGTTACGTCTAGCTGTGATTGTATCACATCCAGCTTAGCAAATAACGAACCCTTGTTGGTAACAACGTACTTGGGGGGCAATTTGTTAAGTACATACGCCATCATATCATATTTACAGCGTTCGCAGTCGCATAGCCCCATTTGTTTAACGAGTATGGGAAGCTTTTCCGAAACTGCATCCTCCATATAATTGCGTAGGGTGGCCTCATCCATGGCTGGGTCGCTCCTTATTATTCGTAGTCCGGTTCATTTATATCAAAAACGCGAATGCGTCCGCCTGCTACCGAAGCGGTAATGCGCTGTGTGTTGCCGCTATGCTCCAATATTACGCGAAAGCCCGCCGTAGGTGTACCCCGTGGGTGAAACAATAACTGCGGGGCAGAGCTTTCTAACAACTGTACACCATTGGGTATTTGCACCGTGCGTAGGGTGCGCCTGGGTCGTGTTGAAATGATGCGGTAATTGTTATTAGGTATATCGAAAACAACGCCAAACTGCCGCCCTTCCATAATGGCACGGCGCTGGGCGTAACGCATATCCGCTTGCAGCTGTAACGAAGCGTTATGTAACGCCCTGCGGTTTGTTTGGCGAAAACCTATCGCCGCCCCGCCGGAAAGTACAAGCAACAACGCAAGTACTGCGGCAAGCTCTAACAGCGTTACGCCTCGTGTATCCCGTAGCGTTTTAATAACCATCGCTCAAATAACCGCTTAAATTTTACAAAGAAAAAATCCTTCTCCGTAAGGGGCTTTACTAAAATAGTAGTAATGCCCGCGTTTTTGCCTGCCCATACATCTGAAAAAAGCTGGTCACCGATAATCGCCGTTTGCGCTTGTGTTGTACCCATTAGCTGCATCGCTTGTCGCACACCGCGGGTCATGGGTTTTAACGCATTGGCAATGCCGTTTAGCTGTAAATGGCTAAACAACCGCAATCGCCCATTGGTATTATTAGTAAGTAAGCATATCGCAAAGCCCATTTTCTGCAAGCGTACCAGCATTTCTTGTATGCCGTCTACTGTATTGGACCGGTCGAAATGCGCCAGCGTGTTGTCTAAGTCGTAAATTAAGCCGCGTATGTTTTGTTGCCAAAGTCTTTCGTAAGGAATATCCAGTACCGAATTTAGGTAATAGTCGGGCGCAAGGGACATGCACAAGCTCCATTCTTAATTTATAAAGGTTGCTTATGGCGTGATGCGTATAGAATGTACCATTGCTACGCTACTACCGTCAAGTTTTAAATATGCATTTATGGTGGCGGGTACGGTTATTGCCGCAATGCGGTATACGCGGGTTTGTACGCGTACGCGGTCTGTAAGGGGCATAACGGTGGTTAAAAAGCGGTAGGTATCTATGCGGGTGGTATCGTCTTGTTGTGTAATTTCCACGGTTAAATCCCATCCGAGAGGGGCAAACGCCAGTGCCGCGTTGTGTAAATCTTGTATAGTGGGCGCGTCGTAACCCGCTAAAAACTCGCGTGTAAAAAATAAAACCCGCTCATTCCCACCTACGGCGAGATTGTACAGGCTTGAAAAATCACTATACGATGCGGTTACGCGTCGGCTTGCTACGGTAATAGTAAGGGCAATGCCCGCAAGTAGCGTAATAAGCAATGCCGCAACCAGTACAAAAATATAGGCACTGCCTTGTCGGTTATTCATGGGGGGTAAAGCCCAGCATTTTTGCCATAATAATACCGGGGAAGCGGGCGATGTACGTATTATATTCCGCAATAGCAAAGCCAAGGGCTTGGGTGTCCGTTTTTTCATCTTCATCGGCGGCAAGTAAATCATCTAATTTGCTGCGCCGCCGCATAACTTGAAAATGAAGCACCATGCCGACAATACATACCCCAAAAACCACTAACGAAACCACGCCAAAGGAGGTTATCATTTCCCTTCACACGCGGCGACCATTGCCGCAATGTGTGCGGGTGTTGTACCGCAGCACCCGCCAAGGTGCGTTGCGCCAAGCTGTGCCATTTCTGCCATGGTATTTGCAAAATCCTGTGGAGAAAGAGTGTACACGGTTTTACCGTCAACAATGTCGGGTAAGCCTGCGTTGGGCTGCACCAATACGGGAAGCGTAGTAGCCGCTAATAATTCGGGCAACAGATTTTTATACATATCAGGCCCCAGTCCGCAGTTCATACCTAAAGCGGTTACGCCAAGGCGCTCCAGCAGCTGTGTCATTTCTTTAATGGGTTTGCCCATGGTGGTGCGCCCCCGTTTATCGAATGTCATAGTTGCGTAAATAGGCAACCCCGTAGTTTGCGCGGCTTGTACAGCAGCTTCCAGTTCAATCATGCAAAAAAATGTTTCAAGTAAAATCATATCTGCGCCGTATTTTTTACCGCTTTGCACGGAATGGGTAAAAATTTCGCGGGCTTCGTCTTGGGTCATTTCGCCAAAAGGCTCCAGCATTACGCCAAGGGGTCCCATATCTAACGCAACATGGGGCGCGTTTGCGGTTTTGGCATGCGAAACAGCAGCCTGTATAATTTCATCTGCGTTCTTATATTTATGCGTGTACGCGCCAAAGGTATTTGCCGTCATTACCTGTGCGCCCGCTTCTTTGTATTGCTTGTGAATGTCCGAAATTTTTTCGCCCTGGGTAAGGTTGAGCAGTACGGGGTCGCCCGCGAGTCTTTTTTCTAATAATGACGTTCCCATACCGCCGTCAAAGAATAAGCGCTGCATAATGAATGCCCTCCTGTGCGCAGTTTCGCGCAGTAAAATTAAAGCTGTCGAATTATACGGACAGTATAGCCGTTCACCTGCGTTCCTTCAATAGATAATCAATGCTGCACCCGCCAAATAAACGGGAAAGCGCCTTTGCCACGCCGGCTTTAGACGTGTAACGGCGCAGGCATTCGACTTCGATATTCATAAGCATATGTTCGTTCAATGTCTTGCTGGTATGTATGTTCGGCGAGTGGTCATTCTTGCATATGAAATGTAACGTGTCAAGTAAGCGTAATTACAAAGTAATTATCGCTAAGCGTAATTGCGTAAGGGTGCATAAGTTGTTAATATAGTTTTATGTATACACATAGGGTAAGAATTGCATTTATAGATGACGGCATTCACCCTTGCGTGATAGCGCAGGGCGTTTTGTCGGAACACTACGCCGCGGACGAAAACGGCGTGCGCCCCTGCGCCCCTGCGGAAGCGCTAACCCACGGCACAGCCTGCTATGAAATTTTTAGGAATCATATGACCGTACCGCACCGCATTACCAGTATAAAAGTGTTAGACGATGCAACAGGCAGGGGCAACCACAAAGCGGTTGTTGCCGCATTAAAGTGGTCCAAAGAGTTTGATTTTGAAATTATTAATTTATCACTTGGCACGCAGCAGTACCTTGATTTTGCCCCCATTGCCGCACAAATAAAGCGCCTGCGTAAAACCATTATTGTAGCGGCATGCAGTAACCAAAACAGACTTACCTTCCCCGCGTGTTTACCGCAAGTAATTGGCGTAAGGCACAGCGGCGATACGCGCCTAAAAGGTACGTTTGCCTACCTTCCTAAACCGTATGACCAAATTGATGTGCTTGTAACAAGCGAAGGCGCAAATAGCTATGCCGCGCCTATTATTAGCGCACGGATATGCACCTATATCTTTGAAGGAATAGTAAGCCCCCTTGAAATAAGAAAAAAGCTAGCCGCCGATGCACTGCAAGATATATCATTTATAGACATGCAATTTTACAAAAATCTTATGCCCGATTGGGAAGAAGTAGACATTCCCATTGTTGGGTGGACGGACGCATCCCCAAAAGCGACAAAAGTACTTGCCGATGTAATAAAATTAATGGTAGCCGAAGAATACCGCGCAATTGGGCTAACACGACGCAACAAAACAAAGGCAGAGAGCCTTATTTTTCGCTTGCCCGCTATACAATGGATAGAAACGCTTTACAACTTTACGCTCCCCGACATACTGTTCCTGCAAATAGACCGCGAAGAATTACTAACACTGCCCGAGGCAGAAAAACCCCAAATAATTTTTGAAGCACAGGACATGCATAGCGGCGCAGAAAAAATATTTAATAAATTGATGGAGCATTACAATTAGGATAATTATGCTACAGGTTTGTTATTGCCAAGCGCCCGGCGGTCTGCCTGTACAAGCTGTCTGCTAACCATGGCAACATGTGTAATAATTAAAGAAATAGACAGAAAAAATGAAAGTACGCATTGGTTTTACACAGGACGTACTTTTAGTGAGGATTGAAATGCACCACTTGCTTGGCATCACAAGCGTCCTGTGGTTATTGGGGTATGGGCACAGTTAATGCCTGTATGGTGGATGGAGTGTCATCACCTTTGTCGCCAAACACAGGGACAGAAAGCCCTAATGTTAATGCTACTGCCGGCAATAAAGCATATGTGCGTTTTTTCATCATATCCAAGCTCCTTTCCTTAAGCTTTCGCTTATGTTAACTGCACTTTTTAGGTACTTGAGGGACTTTTTTTTGTTATTCTTTTCATAAAAATTGCTTAACTTTGTATACACATCATATAAGCTTAAATATTTCCCATGGGCATATAATGCAGGTATTGCAATGTTTGTTATAAAGCAAATGGATGTGGCGCTATCTAGTGATAACGAATGAAACAATGTATTATATAATATATTATGAAGGGTACCCTCTTCTGCCATGCTAATGCATTCATTTAAGTACAAAATAGCTTCATCGATTTTATTATATGCACATAATATAACCGATTTGTAGTATAAATTTATTTCGTGAGCATCTATGTTAAAATCTCCATATTCCAGAGATTTGTCTATATTTCTTAATGCATTTTCGTAACTGCCCATATTCAAATAAGTCACGGCTATACGGCGATATATAGGACTTATTTTTCTATTTGATGTTACTTTTATTAATTCATCTCGCAGACAACTATTTAATATATCAAGCGCTTCTTGGTGTTGTCCTGTGCTAGAATAGTTTTCAGCGATAAAATAACGTCTAGGTATATCAAATGTGTGATTCATATTTTCAGATGCTATTTTTTGCGACTTTTCAAAATATATAATCGCTTTCGTTGCGTACCCCATTTCGGTAAAACAATGACCAATGTGGAAATAAAGACCTTCGTGGCTAGATTTGAATGGTTCGCCCAACCGCTCTACTTCCAGCAATGCATCTACCGCTGTTTTGTACTTATAGGCAAACATTGCCTGTACGCCCAATTTACGCTTGTACCAGTAGGTATGCTCGTTATCAAATGCATGTTCCAACGTTTGCAACATAGCCATTGTTTGTTCCATTAATTCAATATCGCCTATAGTCTTATAATACATTGCCGAAAATATATAATACAAATTTTTAATATGAGTTAGCGGAATAAACTCTGCACAGCGTTGCAATTGTGGCTGTACTTTTTGCGCCTGCGCTGTATCGTTGTAGTAAAAAGAATCTTTCCATTCATAAAGCTTTTGCTTAAATGCAGCAACTTCTTCTTCCGTTAGGGGCAAGTCGGGTGCGCCTAGTGCTTTTTTGTACTTATTAACAACAGATTCGGTACAGGGTTGCTTTCCGCGTTCAATTTTACTAATGTAAGATGGGTCGTGTCCCATTTTTTGCGCTATAACTTCTTGTTTAATGCCATGGCTTTCGCGGATATTTGCCAGTGCCTTCATTTTGTCTATAATTTTCACCTTGTAAACCCCCTTTAACTTGACTATAAAAAGCAAAAGGAACGCTGGTTTAATGCGATTTATGTAAAATAACTTGACTTTTTTACGGGAAAAGCAACAAAAACATAGCACATTGCATAACGATTAGTCAACTTAATTTTATTGACACGTAGTAATAACCGCTTTATTATCCACGCAAATACAACATTGCAAGGGGGAAAGCGGGCATGGCTGTGGTAATTAAAACATTTAAGACCCCCGGCGGCAATTATGTGTATGATAGGGAAACAAATTCGCTGCTATCCGTAAGTGAGGAAGAGTTTGTTGCTTGCCAACGTATTGAGGTGGGCATGGTGAGTGATGAAGATTGGCGAATATTGAAAAATTATAAAGAACAAGGGTATTTTCAACAAAGCCAACTTCAAGAGATTATCCATCCATCTACATCAATTTTACCTTTTCAAGTCAAAAAAAACATGTCGCAGCTAACATTGCAAGTTACACAAAATTGCAATTTAAGGTGTAAATATTGTACATATTCAGGCGAATATGAGTATCAGCGGGCGCATGGGTCTGCGGTTATGGCACTCTCTACAATGAAGGATTGCGTTGATTTTTTAATGCAAAGTTCAAGAGAACTTCCGGAAATGTGCGTAGGATTTTATGGTGGGGAGCCTTTATTAGAAATTAATAATATCATGGACTGTGTTGAATACATAAAATCGTCATATCCAGAACGCGCAGTTAGATATACACTTACAACTAATGGAACAGTATTTAATGAAGAAATAATTGATTTTCTTGATGCAAATGATTTTAGCGTATCAATAAGCCTTGACGGTCCGAAAGATCTCCACGACATCAATAGAGTTTACTCAGATGGAAAAGGATCTTTTGATAATATAATGGCTAATTTAAAACAAATTAAAATAAATAATCCAAGTTTTTATAACAAGATGCAATTTAGAATAGTTATTGCACCAAAGATTGATTTTTCTTGTGTGGAAAAGTTTTTTAATGTGAATGAAATAATGACTGATGCATTAGTTTCAAGAAGTTTGATAAATACCTACAATATAAAAGAAGACATTGTTTATGATGACCTGTATCAAGTGACAAATTGTTTCCAACAGCTGAAAATGCTTTTGTCGGAAATCGGATTATACAGTAAAAATAAAATCTCCAAATTGTTGCAGGACGATATGCTGAGGATAAAGGAAATGCATAAACGGTTATCAAATGGAAGGAGCATGTCTTCTCAATCTCATCCTGGAGGTCCTTGCATTCCCGGGGTTATGCGTCCATTTGTTTCTGTAGACGGTACGATATATCCATGCGAACGTATTAGTGAGGGTTCCAATGCAATGAAGATTGGGCACATTACTCACGGCATAGACCTAGTAAAGGCATCCACGTTATTGAACGTCGGCAAATTAACCGCTGACGAGTGTCTAAACTGCTGGAACTTCTTTTCATGCACATTATGCTGCGCTGCATCAGATGGTGGCGATGATTTATCAAGAGATTTGAGGCTTAAAAACTGCGACGCTGCTAAACTTAACACACTTTATGAAATGACAGTCTTATGCATGTTGGTGGAAAATGGGTATGACTTTATCACATAATAACAAATGGAGTGAAGTGGCATGAGTAAAAAGTTAGTTTTGTTTCCAGCAAGCCATAATATGTGTGCCGTTGCGAGACATGTTCATTTGTTACGCGGATATCAACTGCATTCAATCATGGAATCCAGTTCATTAATGCTTAATAAAAAAGATATTAGTGAAGTAGATGGCGGTAACCCAGCGGGGATAATGATTGATGATGTTTCAAATGAAATCATAAAATCATGTGATGTACTGTATATAGATTATAATGAAAGTTATCGGAAGCGCGAAATTTATGAACGGGTAATGAATGTGGCAAAAGTACACGGAAAAGAATTGATTATATCAAAAAGAGAGAAATGTTCACTTGGCGATGAATTAATTAAGAAGTCAATTAACACTAATAAAGTGCGTCCGATAATTAATGATATAAATGTGCCGGTAATTTTTATTCTTTCACAAGGGGAACGGACCGACCAACTTGCAGTTGAACTGACATTATATTCACACTTTATGGAACAAGGATATAAAATTACCCATATTGGGTCTACTGACGTTGGATGTCTGTTCGGGTTTGATTGTACCCCTGCTTTTTTACATGAAGACAGGTGTGCAGAAGAAAAAATTATTATGTTTAATAACTATGTAAGAACAAGTATTGAACGTGACGCTTCAGACGTGGTAATTATTAGTGTATCTGACGCTATTATGAAATATAACAATAGGATATTGAATGGGCTTGGTGTCATGCCTTTTGTTATGACAAATGCCGTGCGTAGCGATGTGTCTTTATACTGTATGCATTTCGCAGAAAATTTAAATGAATATATCAAAGAAATTAAAATGTATTGTCACTACCGATTTGATTGTAAGCCTAGTTATTTTTGTGTAGCCAACACTGCCGTGCGTTACGAAGCCAATACAAATGCAGATAAATTAAATTACACGGCATTAGACAGTCAATTTGTATTGGATAGTTTGAAAAGAGAAGAAGAGGCGAGCGGTATGCATCTATTTAATGCGCTTGATAAAAAATCCATTGCCAATGTATGCACAGCCATAGAACTTGAACTCCAAAACAATGCCGTTTATGTGAAATGATAAATATCAAGTGATTTTGCTCCGAAATCATTTTGATATAAACAAAAATTTTAGGAGGAATAAAAATGAAAAAACAGTTAGGAAAGAGAGCTAACACTACCACACACAGCATAGAATCATACAACTGCGCATGTAATTGCAGCTGTGCAGATTGCACCTGTACATGCCCCGGGGACAACAGTACTGTTCAAAATAGTAATTTTTCCCGAAACGGTCAAGTTTTTGGAAATGTCGCGTGGCAGTCACAGGTCACGCCGGGTATTTTTTAAAAAACAATGTATTTTTCGGGGCAACAACAGGTATTAAATTGCCTGTTGTTACATACTAATCAATTAACGAAGGTGGTTTTTTATGCGCATTAAATATATTTGTCTTTCATTGCTTATAGTTTTGCTTGTGTTTTTATCCTCATGTGGGAGGGGGGGAAGTGAACATTCAAATGACGCCACTTATTCCGGCTTGTACATATTCGCTCCCGGTGGTATGTCTGAGTTGGCGGCGAATATCAGAAATGCGTCAGACATTATTTATCAAACAAGCGGAATTCAAGTGAATGCAACAATGTTTTCTCAGGATGAACGTGATGAATATATGTCACGCGCACTTTCACATCTCGCATCGGGACTGGGACCGGATATTTTAATTATAGACGGAATGACTAATATTTTTGAATTTATTGATAATGGTTTTGTCATTGATATTAATAGAATTATCCCTGACCGCACAATGTTTTTTGAAAATGTTTTAGCGGGGCATGAAATAGATGGACGATTATATAACTTCCCATTGTCTTTTAGTTATAACATGGTAGGGATAAACGCTTCATTGCCGCAATCATTTATTAGCCGTTTTTCTGCAATGGAAACGGCATCTTTACTGGATTTAACTATATTGTATTCCGAGTTAACAGCAAGCTATCCTGAATATGAAGCATATAATATATTACATTCGATATGGTTTGAATTACCTTTAAATAATGCTGTTAATTTATATGAACGCGAAGTAAATTTCCCAAATCAAACTGCGAATTTGTTAAATAACATGCGAAGATATATTCGTGCAGACAACACAGGTATTGGCGTAACTCCGACAGTAGATGTATATAATATGCAAACCGTATTTCATATACCTCGTGGTCATTTTGCCGTACCGGAGGCTTTTTTTACGTTTTCCGAGCCATTGTTTAAGTATTATATTCCATTTGTAGATAATAATGGTGCTATGATAAATCGTTCTTTTGGATATAGTATTTTAGTTAGCGCAAATGCGAATTCAAAACTTGCATGGGAATTTATATTAACATTACTTGAGGCAACCGCGACTTCTGTACACGGTGGACGCGACGGCAATATACATATTATGCAAGAGCATGCACCTAATTATGTTCTGCGCGGGGTAAATCGTGACCTTATGCATATTGATTTAAGACCCACCCTTTTAGGAATTAATGACGAAGCAAGCAATGCCGCAACGCGCTTAATTGAAAATGCGCATCGCCCGATTATACGTCCAATAGATATGAATATTATTCCCTTTGATATAATACAGCCACGCTTCAACGAGTTTGTACGTAATAATGACGATGCGCAAATAACGTTACAAGAAATGGAAATGCTGTTGACTGATTGGTTAAACCAATCCCGTACAATTATTCCTTATGTTCCCGCTGATGTAAGCCATTTACCCGTTCGCCGCCTATCCATACATGCCAATGATTTGCACAGTGCTATGTTTCAACAAGCGGCAGATGCTATGAATGAAAGCTGGCAGGCACGTGGAATTCCTTATATTTTCGAAGTGGAGATAAATGGTTACGATTGGACGGATTGGGAAGGCGCAGAAGCGCGTGGCGTGCGATTACAAGCATCACTGATGGCAGGGCAAGGTCCTGATTTATTTATTGCCGATACAGAGTTAAATTTGCGTTCATTTGCTCGCAATGGTTTTTTAGCCAATTTTTATACGTTAATAGATAATTGCACCGGAAAAAACCGCAGTGACTTTTTTGAAAATGTATTGCAGGGATTTGAGTTTGAAAGCGGCTTATATATTTTCCCTACAAGTTTTAGTTTTTTTCAAGTTGGGATTAATGCACATTTGCCACCAACACACTTAAATCGTTTTACTGAAAACAACACAATAACCATGAACGATATGGTGGAGATATATTTTAATGCAATCAGCGATGAGCGGTTTTCACATTTATCTATGGGTGTAACAAGTGGGTGGGCTCATGTTAGGGGTATGCTAAGGGCACTTTCTTCCGATTTCATTTGCTTTGCATCTAATACATCGGAGCTGAACAGTCCGCTATTTGCATCGCAACTTGAAATGATGCGGCGCTTATTTCAAGAACCTATGTGGATAACAATACATTATCCATTAGGTCTTGAGGCTTCGAGAATTATGGCAGATACACAAATTTTTGAAATGAGCAATATAAGACGCATTGGCACGAGTGCTTTTTTCCCCCGTTCTACGAATTATTTTATCAATTATCGACCACTGGTAAACCAAGAGGGTCAACTTATTATTAACCCTAACGAGTCATGTGCTGTATGGGCACTTTTGGCAATTAACGCTAATGGCGAAACAGAACTTGCGTGGGAGTTTATCACCTATTTATTACGTGAATATCCATATGCGCGTGGGCGCGCAAGAACCGGCGAATTTGGTCATCTTGCTGCGTGGGCGGAAGGCAGCATAGCTACACCCATTTTACGAGCGAATGCCAACATGCCAAGAAGTGCATTTGAACAAGTTACCGGGGCGGGATATGTAGCTTGGGGCTGGGATTTGGGAGATGCACGGGATGATTATATTAACGAAGCAATGTCACGTTTAGCCGACATGAATGAAATGCCGGTGCATTTAATACATCCGATGATACCAACAAATGTATTAACCGGAGCGGACAATATTAACCTCGACAACTTTATGTTTGGCATTATTACAGCTGAAGAATTTGCGCAAATGATGCACAATAGTGTAAGTTTGTGGATGATGGAATAAACAGGGGAGTACACAATTTGCACAGCAGGTATCCTGTGATACAATTACGGCATAATAACGAAGCGCAAGGAGAAAACTATGAGGCAAAAATATTTAAAACGCATTTTTATATTCGCTGTTTTTGTATTATTGCTTATTTTTTCCGCCTGCGGGCGCGGCAACCGCGATGCAAGTGAAAACGAAAGAAATGACCGCACCAACAATGCAACGGCGGCATACATTTCCCCTGCAACACGGTTAACGGTAGCCGTAACTTTAGGTATGCAGGATACCGCCCGGCAGGCGGGCGAAGCCTTCCAAACTCATATGGCACAGCAGGGTATTTGGGTACATATTGACTACGAAATCATATTCGATGCAGACATGGATACGTATTTCCCCAATTTGTTAAGCCGTTTTGCGTCGGGGAAAGAGCCGGATTTATTTTTTATTCCATCTAACGAGTCGTTAGTTCCGTTTATAGAATACGGATTTTTAGCCGACATATACACACTTATTGACGATTCTTCCATACTGCGCCGCGAAGACTTTTTCACAAATGTATTAGATGCATTGCTGTGGGACGGGCAGCTGTATGTCATGCCAATCAGTTTTACTCACGGGTATATTGGAATTAACGCCAGCATACCCCAATATTTTATTGATCGCTTTGCCGCACTTGACTGCGCTTCATTATCAAATACTGTAGCGTTATATTTAGATTTAATTGATGAATACCCGCAATTTGCCGAATATGCATTTATTAATAGTATGGAAGCGTGGCGTTTTTTTGAACCGGAGCTTAACCGATTTATCGACATGGGTAATCAAACCGCTGATTTTTTGGACGAATCACTGGTTGCGTTGTTTGAACAATTGCGCGCGGCATATAATGGCGGCGATGCTGCAAATATCAACTTCCGTAATATTTTTGCAGGTTACGACGAGATGGAAGAAATACAAAGCAATTATATATTTAAAATGTCGCGCATCATATGGGGAATGGACGCTATTTTTGACTTTAATCGCCCATTTTTTATTCATCACACACCATGGGCGGATAATGCGGGGCGAATTATCACCGAGCATTCCATTAGTATGGCGGTAAGCCAAAATGCAGACCCCATCGCATTATATTTCTTATGGCATTTAATTGAACAAGCCGCCATGGGGGACGTTCCAATAAATGCCCTAAATATGCCGACTGTGCGGTCATCTTTCTATGAACATGTGGAAACAGCATTGCGCGGCAATGCCCATCGCATGAACCGCACCGTGACCGGTGTTTTTGAGCAAATTCCTTTTATTGTTGACCGTATGTATCAGTATGCGGACCGGGCGGCAGCCACGCCTATTACCCCAATTTATTTGTCACGCACCACATTTGCTGATACGTTTAATGCGATTATGGCAAGCGATGTAACTGCCCAAGTGGCTATAAACCAACTGGAGCAATATTTTAAAGGCTGGCTAAACCCCGCTTTTGTAATTACCCCACTGCCCGAAATTGCAACCGCCGAAGTTTTGCCCATACGCACATTAACGATTAAAGCAGAAGAAAGAAATATTGGTATTATCCGCCAAGCCGCGGCAATGATGAGCCAAAGCTGGGCACAAGAAGAACGGGACTACACCTTCCGCATAGAAATTGATAGTTATCGTGCTTTTTTGGATGACGCGGAAGCCCGTCTAACGCGATTACAAGTCGAACTTATGGCGGGTAGCGGACCGGACATGTTTATATTGGGTCAACAGCCCATACGCGCTTATGCACAATCGGGATTGTTGGCAAATATACACGATTTAATGGATGCCTGCCCGCGCACTAATAGTAACGACTTTTTTACCCAAGCATTAAAAGCCCATGAAATTAATGGCGGGTTGTATATGTTTCCGCTTAGCTTTGGGTTTCACTATGTGGCGATAAATGCCAATGCTCCCCAAAGTATGATTGACCGCTTTAGCGCGCTACCCGGCATCAGTATTGCGCAATTGTTTCAATTGTACCATGATATTATGGCGGCATATGGTGATGATTCAGACCCATTAACCATCGTGCAAAGCGGGTATATGATGGGTTTGCGTTCCGGACTTTTTAACGGTTTTATTGATTTTGATGCCCGCACAGCCAATTTAATGGATGACCGTTTTATTGCATTGTTGGATAATTGGGCACCCCTAGACCCATGGGACGGCAGAACCACAGGCGGCACCGTGGCAGAGAGAGGTACTGTTAACCTACCCGCCGACTTGCGTGGAATGGCACGGCATTATATGTTTATGATAGAGAGCGAGTCATTACACCCCGGCAGTGCGTTTTTTGAACCTGCGGAAACTCATTTTTTGCACCATATTCCGCTAACAGACGAAGAAGGTCGGTTACTGGTTTGCCGCTCCGGGCATGTGTTTTCACCAATATGGGCTACGGTTTGTATTACCGCCGCAGGTGACAGCGCGCTCGCTTGGGAGTTTACCCAATTCTTAATCGCTGCGTATTCACAACCCACCCCGCAAGCGGTGGGTCGATGGCCAAAATGGGGGCAATATTCAATTGCCTCGCCCATATACCGCCCACTGTTTAACGGGCATATAGGGCGCGCGATGGAAATGTTTACAGGTCGATTTACAGGAGATGATTTTATCCCACGCAGGGCAATTGCCGCTGATAACCCCGACGAAATAGCGCAAGGCATTGAACTCGCCCGCACCCGTATCGCCGCTTACAACGAAATGCCCATGATTATGATGGACCCTTTAATTCCCATACACCTATTCGAAGAACCGCTTAACCATCTTTCATGGGGGCTGGCAACCCCAAGAGAAACCGCACAGCAATTGCAGAATGCTATTTCGTTATGGCTGATTGAGTAGGGGTAGAGGAGGCTTGGCGACCGTCTAAACTTGTTGACTATATAAAAACAAAAAAACGCTGTATTTACGCAGTTTATGTAAAGTGACTTGACTTTTTAATCGTAAAACATTGAAAAATGTATCACTTTTTGCGTCGGTTAGTCAACTTGTTTTTATTGACACGTAGTAATAACCGCTTTATTATCCACGCAAATACAACACTGCAAGGGGGAAGCGGGCATGGCTGTGGTAATTAAAACATTTAAGACCCCCAGCGGCAATTATGTGTATGATAGGGAAACAAATTCGCTGCTGTCCGTAAGTGAGGAAGAGTTTGTTGCTTGCCGTAAAATAGAGGTCGGCAAAGCGAGTGAAGATGATTGGGCGTTATTGCAAAGGTACAAAAACCAAGGATATTTGCAAGAAAGTTGTTTAAAGACTATAAACCACCCTGCAACACAATATCTTCCGTTTCAAACGAGCGGTTCTATTACGCAATTAACATTGCAGTGTACGCAATTTTGCAATTTGCGTTGCAAATATTGTGCCTATTCGGGTAGCTATGAAGGGCAACGCACACATACGCAAAGTGTTATGTCGTTAAATACGATGAAGCAAGCCATTGACTTTCTTATGAGCCATTCCATGCAGGTGCGCGAGGTTACAGTCGGGTTTTATGGTGGCGAACCTATGTTGGAGCTGGAATTGATAAAAAATTGTGTGGACTACATACAAACAAAATATAAGGGAAAGTCTGTAAATTACACCATGACAACCAACGGAACGATATTAAACGACGAAATTATTAACTTTTTGATTGATAGCAACTTTAACTTAAATATAAGCTTGGATGGTCCAAAAGAATTGCATGATAAAAACCGGACGTTTATGGACGATAGCGGGTCATTTGACATTATTATGAACAATGTAAAGCACATTAAAAACAAGTATCCTGAATTTTTCAAAAAAATTTCGTTCCTTACTGTTGTTGCGCCCAAGGTTGATTTATCGTGCGTAAATAATTTTTACGACGCGGATGAAATACTAAACGACAGTACCGTTATGCAAAATACCGTAACGAGTTATGGATATAACGAAAATTTGCAATACGATAACTTGTACAATATAACCAATAATTACCATCACATGAAGGCGATACTCGCAGAATTGGGGGTGTACGATAAAAGTAAAGTGTCAAAGATGTTTGCCACAAGGTTGTCGGATGTAAACGATTTACATGGAATGCTTTCTAAGGTAAAAATGCTGGAAATTATGCATCCGGGTGGTCCTTGTTTGCCTGGGGTAATGCGTCCTTTTGTAGCCGTTGATGGTAGCATATACCCGTGCGAACGTGTAAATGAATCTTTATCCATGGCAGTTGGGCATGTAAATACAGGATTAGACTTGCAAAAAATTGAAGCAATATTGAACGTAGGGAAACTAACCATAGATGAATGCAAAGCTTGTTGGAACTTTATACATTGCAAACTATGCGTTGCCGCCTGTGATAATGGGGATGGACTTTGCAAAAATACCAAGTTAAGCAATTGCATGATGTCTGAAGTGGCTACATTGGATGCATTAAAGACTATCTGCTTGTTGTTAGAGCAGGGTTATGATTTTGAAAGCCAAACAACAGCAAACAGGACGGGGTAAAGCATGGATAAAAAGTTAGCACTTTTTCCTATGACACGCAACTTGTGTGCCGTAGTGAGGTATCGTAGTTTATTACAGGGTTATGCGCTGCATTACGCATTTTGCCCCAGTTATATGTATGCAAACAATAAAGATGTAAGCCAATTTGATGGCGGAACACTCGCAGATATAACCGTGACAGATTATTGCCAGTCAAAGTTAATGGAATGTGATTGTTTGTTTATTGATTATGATGAAAATATATCCGATTTATCCATTTACAAAGATATAATCGAAACTGCAAAGGAAATGAGTAAAGAACTTATATTTTCTTCAAATATTAAACAAAAATTATTAATGGCACATTCGCAAGAAAAGGATGAAGTCTCTTTTTATGCCGATAACGACAACGATATTTTACAATCAATAAATGTCCCGATAATTACTGTACTATCCCACGGCTTACATACAGACCAATTTGCCGTAGAACTTGCGCTAAGAAAACATTTTATCGAGGCGGGTTACAAGGTGTCCCAAATGGGTTCGTTTGATATAGGACATTTATTTGGGTTTGCTAACAAGCCTAATTTTATTAACGAACCTCGGGACGCTTATGAAAAAACGTTACGTTTTAACCAATGGGCGCATGAACTAGTAAGCATGGAGCAACCCGAGTTGTTAATTATAGGCGTACCCGATTCAATTATGAAATATAATAATAAATTACTGCATGGTATGGGAGTGGCACCCGGTATTATATGTAATGCAATACAAAGTGATTTATCTATTGTTTGTACACATTATGGTGCGTACAAAGAAATGTTTTTTGATGAACTGTCACAATATTGCAAATATCGGTTTGATACCCAAGTAAAGTTTTATAACTTAGCTAATGTAACGTCAACGCCGGACCCGGCTAATCGGAGTCATACGAAGCTTAATTATATAAAATTAGACAGCAATTATGTGTTAAACGGAATTAGTGATTTAAAAATGGAAAAAACCTATTTGTTTAATGTATTGGATGCACAATCTGCATCCAATACTTGCGCGGCAGTGCAGGATGTATTAACAGATAATGTTAGGTATATGAAATAAAGGAGTGACGGCGTTGAACCGACGAAAATTATTTTTTGTATTTGTTATATTTTATGTTGCTATGCTTGTAGTTACCGCTTGTGGAAGAAGCAACGATAACGAAGTGGACAATACATCCGTAGATGTGAATGACAGTGATAATTATATACCCAATCCTGTCCCGCCGGTTGACGAAGCAATAAATATTGATAATTACGAAAATGTATTAGAACTTGTGGTTGTTGCCGAATCGAGGGAGCGGGGTTTTATAAGGCAAGCAGAGCAAAGAATGAACGAAGCGAGGGCGGCAAGGGGTGAACCGCTGGTTAGTGTGGTCACAAATGACTACAATTTATCAAGTGGTTGGGATGTCGTTTCTGTCTTTAATGCGCGTTTAGGTGTTGAGTTAATGGCCGGCGGCGGTCCGGATTTGATTGTTACCAATATGTTAATGATTACCGATTGGGTGCGTTCGGGTTTGTTTATGGATTTTTACGGAATAATTGAACAATGCCCAAATACGCGTTTGGAGGATTTTTACACGAATGTTCTGGAAGCCATGGCTTGCGGGGATGGGTTGCATGTTTTCCCATTAAGCTTTGGATTTGAGCATGTAGCAATTAATCTTAACATGCCGCCATCTGTAATAGAGCGATTTATATCGTTTGATGAAATAAGTGTGGGCGATATTTTAGCAATATATGCAGATTTGCGAGCCAATTATCCTGCTCATATAAGCGGATTGTTGCTTGGTAATAAATTTTCACTGGTACCGCCGAGCGGAATGTTTTCATATACGAAGTTAAGTTTTATAGATTTTAATAATCGAGTATCGCATTTAACAGACGAGCGGTTTGTTTCATTTTTACAAACATTTCAACAGTTGTTTAACCTTCAAAGCGGGTTGTATTCCGGCAGCATAGGTACTGTTTGGCCTCTTGTGAATGATTATATGGCTCGTCAATTATCCAACAAATATATTTTTATGATAGAGAGTGATGGTTTGGGACCTATAAATGCTTTATTTACACCTGTAAATCCTTATTTTTCACACTTTGTTCCCTTAGTAAACGAATTAGGGCAGTTGCGTATTGAAAATTTTTTGGGTGGTGCAACATGGACAAATGGATTAATACCTATCGCCGCCAATGACCCTATGCTGTCATGGGAATTTCTTATGCATTTATTGTATGTAATGGATGCCCAAAATACCCAAAGGCGGGAAATTGGCAGACATTCCATTTCAACGCCGATAAAGAGAGCGTTGTTTGAAGCAAGGACGAGACCAATTATTGAGCATACAATAGACAACTATGCCCAACGCTTTGTAGGGATGGATAATGCCGTATCACGTGAGTTACAACTAGACGCGGCAGTAAATAGGCTGGCTTATTTAAATGAACGCGAAATATACGCCCCGCCCCTATTTCATGCAAGCCTAGCAACTTGGGATATTTTCTATTCTTTACTGGCAGGCGTTATAACACCGGAAGATGCCGCCTTGCAAATGCATAATATTACAACTCTGCAATTTATGGAATGGTGATAAATTAATTGCTTAACATGCGTATAAATGTGCGCATTGTTATAAATAAAAATAGTGGGACGGAGGTGAAAATAATGAAGACATTAAACAAGAGAACCGTGGCAATGGAGCTGAGCATTGAATCTTACAATTGCACATGTAGCTGTTATTGCAGTTGCGCATGTACATGTACATGTAGTGCTGGACCAGCCACCCAAAGTCCACATGGGAATGTACAATCGGGACCAAGCCGTAATGTGGTAAGCAGCGATGTACAATATTCCGGCAGTGCATGGCAGAATGGCGCTTACGTGTAAGCATCTATTGTTGTGGAAAAGCGGTATATTTATTTCTATATTGCTTTTCCTGTACATAAATACAACATGAGGTGATTATAAAAGATGAAGAACGAAATAAAAAAACGGTTACTGTGTGCTATAAATAACGTTGTGCTTTTAAATAATTACGAAGAGGCTGATTGTATTTTTAGCCAAAAATACAACATCTCTCCTACGGATATGGTGTATATTTTAAAGCAACTTGAAAAGGATTTTAACTTCAAAATCACCGACGATTTTATTGATTCATTAGAAATGTGTACATTCGCGCAATTGGAAAAGTTGTTAGAGGAATACAGCGATAAACAGTATGCGTAGCTTCTTTTCCGCAGTACGCTGGTGTTTGGCGCTTTCTTGGCGGTCGTCTAAATTTTACACCCTTATACGCATAGCGGCGGACATTGTCACGCCGCTTTTAACCATTATGCTTGCGTTTGTGGGTAAGCATATGCTTGATTTGCTTTCCGGGGCGCAGGGCTTACCCGCATGGTTACCGCAGGATACGCAAACGGCGTTATTGACTTTATTTGCTCTACTGTTTGGTATAGCCCTTGTGCGCTTGGGCAGCCAAAAAGCGGTGCAATACAGCCAAGCCATGCAAAGTGAAATGCTTAACGGCGAAATTGCACTTAGTATGATGAAGCGCTCGCTGGATGCGGATTTGGAATACTTCGATAACCCCGCCTATTACGACCGTTTGCAATCCGCTTCGCAGGATGCGATGGCGGTGTCTTACATATTGTGGAATGTGCTTTCCTGCATTAGCGCAAGCGTTTCCTTTATTGGGGCGTTTGCGGTTTTGTATACGGCAAGCCCGCTGTACGGGCTGGTGATGATGGCGGCGGCTGTGCCTGCTTCCATTGCTGCGGCAAAGTATACCAAGCTGCTGTATATGCTTAATTTAGAGCAGGTGAACGAACACCGCCAAATGTATTATTGCCAGCACATCGCTTCGGAAAAGGCGTTCGCGCAGGATATGCGACTTTTTGGCGCGGGCGGGCGGTTAATGGCGCGGTACAGGGGCATTTGGCTGCAATTGTTTACCAAGCGTAAGGGCATGACGCGGCGGCGTTCGGTTTCTACAGGCTTGCTTGCCTGCTTGCCGGAAATGGTGGTGGCGCTTATTGGTGTAGACATCGCCTTTGGGGTGCTTGGCGGGTACAATACCGTGGGAGATTATGCATTATTTACGGGGCTTGCGGGGCAGCTTTGGGGTTCTATTAATATGTTTTCGTCCTCGGCATTGCAAATATACGACAATAAATTAAAAATTGAAAATATTAAACGGCTGGATGAATTTATTCCCCGTGTGCAAGACGAAGGCACGCGCACCTTAACGCAAGTAGAAACCGTTTCGTTTGAAGGCGTAGGCTTTACCTACCCGGCGGCGAAAACGCCCGCGTTGGCAGATATTACCTTCACGGTAAAAAGGGAAGAAAAAACCGTGCTTGTGGGGCTTAACGGCTCGGGCAAGTCTACGCTGGTTAAGCTGTTACTGCGCATGTATGACCCCGACACAGGCGCCATTTATATCAACGGCATAAATATAAAAGAATACAAAATTGCCGAACTGCGTAAGAATTTTAGCGTATATTTCCAAGATATGTTTAACTACAATTTTACCCTGCGCGAAAATTTTACCATTGCCGACCCGACGCACCCCCAAGGGGATGATGCGGCAAACGCGGCGTTGCAAGCGGCGTATGGCGGTGATGTTTTAGCAAAAGCAAGTAAGGGTATGGAAACTAGCATCACCCGTTTATACGACCCCGAAGGGATTGAGCTTTCCGGCGGGCAGCACCAAAAATTGGCGTTGGCGCGGGCGTTATACCGCCGACATACTGCGCTTATATTGGATGAGCCTTCCTCCAATTTGGACCCCAAGGCAGAGCATGAAGTGTTTGAAGCTCTGCGCACCCTAACGGAGGGCAAGCTAACACTGTTTACCTCGCACCGTTTATCCAATGCAGCATTGGCGGATAGGATTATTGTACTGGAAAACGGACAAATTGTAGAAGACGGCACACAGGCACAGCTGCTGGAAAACAAGCATAGATATGCGGAATTATTCCAACTGCAAAAGGGGAAATATGAATAAGTACTGCCCCTAAGTTGCAAAAAGTGCAGATGCCTGCTAGAATGGCGAAAATAATGATAAAATGCGGAGGTTTGTTATGATGATGAAGTGTATTTTCATCGCTTTCCTGCTGGTTTTCGTTTTTACTGCCTGCGGGCGCGGTACGCAAGATAATTATGACGACCCCGCAGAAACGCCCCCCCCCCCC
>WQRX01000024.1 GCA_009786535.1 Defluviitaleaceae bacterium
ATCTCCATCACGTCGCTGATGCCCATAAACGCTACCAGCAGCAGCGCCGCCAGAAGAATGCCAAACCCTAAAAATAGCTTTCCTCTGATTTTCATGTTCTTAATAAAAGCCATGTTACCACTACATCCTCTCTCTTTTATAAATTTTAAATGAAAAAAACGACAGCCCTACGCGCAACGCACGAAGAACTATCGTTCATTTTTAAGGAAATAAGAGTACAACTCTTCCCATTGTTATAACCGCCCTAGGCATTTTTGCTTACACTGTGGACCCAGTAAATCACGGCTCGTTTACTTTGTCAAGTTGCTGCAAATCCAGCAATGGCGCATATTAGAATTACTTAACCAGCCAGCGCAGCATTTTGCGCGGCAATGGTAATAACGCCGCATCGCCCGGCTGTAATCCGCGGATTAACATCATCGCGGCGATATAAACAGAAACACCCAGTACCAGTGTAGAAATGGCGGCAATTTGCGCGGGCATAACCAATAACAAGCCAATGTGAATGCCCCAGCACGCCGCACCCATAATGGCGGAAGCAATCAGCGGTTTGCCCAATGCGCCAAAAAAACGCGGGATAATACCCGTTACTTGATATAAGAAAAACGCATTTAACCCGCCCGCGACCACAAAGCATACCACGGTGCTGATTACCGCACCCATAATGTTGATTTCGGGTACGGCAATAAGGAAGTAGTTGATAGGGATTTTTACCAGCAAACCAAAAAACGCGGCGACCAATGGCATACGTACCTTCCCAATCCCTTGAAGCGAGCCTGTAAATATTTGATTAATCGCCATAAAAATGATGCTCACCGCGCCCCAGCGCAGCATCGCGCCCCCTTCGGGGAAGGATGGGAACAAAAGCGCAAGTATAGGGTCTGCCATAACGGCTAAGCCTACGGCGGCGGGTACGGATATGACCATGGCAAGCCGCAGCGCCGTGTTTATATTTTCTTGTATGCTGTGCGCGTCCCTGAGAGAATTGTTGGCAGAAATTTCGGGAATTACCGCAACGCTAAACGCCGCCGCCAGCGCAACAGGTAAGGAAGAAAGCAGCAAAAACTTCCCGCCAAACTGCCCAACCAGCGCGTTTATTTCGTCTATGTTAAATGCACCGCTTGCGGCTAACCGCGCGTTTGCCATGCCTTGGTCAATGGGCGTTGAAAGGGCATACAGCCCCATGCCCAGCATAATGGGGAACGCCGTCATTACAATTACGCGCAATTGAACGCGTTCGCTTTCGTAGGGCTTGCTTAAATCCTTTACCATGCGCTGGTTAAAATCCCTTTGCACCAAGGCATATAAGCCAATAAGCACAAGCAAGCCCGCAAGCGAACCAATGCCCGTGCCCGCCGCCGCGCCCGCTACCGAACGGTGAAGCCGCTCCGCATCGAAAAATAACCACGCGAGCCACAACGAAAAGCCTACATTAAATACCTGCTCTGTCGTTTGCGATATTGCTACGGGCAGCGCACTTTTCATGCCTAAAAAATACCCGCGGAATGCGCCCATTGTCCCCAATATTGCAAGCCCGGGCGCAAGGGCGCGTATTGCATAAAACGACTGAGGCGAATTTAATAAATCCGCAATAAAACGCGCACCAAACCACATGCCTACGGCAAAAACAATGCCTATTGCCGTAGCATACGTTAACGTAGTGCGGAAAATATTGTGCGCATTGCGGTACTGCCCAAGGGCGATACGCTCTGCCACCAGCTTAGAAACCGCCGTAGGTAGCGCCCCTGCGGAAATAATAAGCACCACGGTATACGCACCGTACCCCGTGGTGTACCATGCATTACCCACATCGCCCAGCCAGCCCGTAAGCGGCAACCGATATACAAAGCCAAGCAGCCGCCCGATAAACATCGACATGGCGATGATGGCGGCTTGGCGCACAAAGGTTGTGCCTACGGGCTTAATGGGCTGGGTGTGCATTTTACAGTTTAGCGGCGGCGGCTTTGTCTGCCACCACGGTTACACAGGGGTGTAGTTGCAAAATTGAAGCGGGGACGCTTGGCGTAATGTCGCCCTGTAGCGACGCGGCAAGAATATCTGCCTTGCCCGCACCGCTTACCAGCAGCAGAATACGCTTCGCCATCATTATCGAATGTATGCCCACGGTTAACGCATGGCGCGGCACCTGCGAAGGGTTGTCAAACAGCCGTGCGTTTGCCTCTATGGTAGAGGGCGCAAGCGGTACGTAATTTGCCCTGCATACAAAGCGGTCGGCAGGCTCGTTAAAGCCGATATGCCCGTTGTTGCCTATGCCAAGAATTTGCATAACAAATTCCCCTGCGTTGGCAAGCTTATTTTCGTAGGCTTCGCATTCCGCTTCGGGGTCGGGGGCTTCGCCGTTGGGCAAATTGGTTTTGGTAAGCCCAAGGGGGTCGAACACGCGTTGCTTCATATAAAAATAGTAGCTCTGCGGGTCGTCCGCTTTTATTGGGTAGTATTCGTCTAAATTAAAGGTCGTCATTTGTGAAAAGTCTGTACCCGCTGCGCGCAGCTTTGCCAATTCCGCGTACATACCTTCGGGGGTAGAGCCTGTAGCAAAGCCATACGCGGCGGAAGGCTTTGCGCGTACCGCTTCGGCAAAAATTTCCGCCCCTTTTTTGCTCATTGCCGCGTAGTCGGCTTCCACATGCAGTTTAATATTGCGTAACATACACATCATCCCTTCTATCCGGCATTATCGGATAATACAGCGTACGCGAGTGCAAATAAACCCGTGCGCGTCCCGTTGCGCATCAAAAAAGCCGTACATGTAACCCGCAAAATGGGTTACGCTGTAACGGCAAAAATTCTACCCAAATGTAATATCCAAAATATTTTCCGCTTTGGGCTTGTCCACTTCCTGCGAAAGGATAAGCTCCGACAAAATGATTTGCTTAGCGGTGGTCATCATCTTTTTTTCCGCCGTGGAAAGTCCGCGCTCGCGCTCGCGCAATAATAAATTGCGGTACACCAACGCAACATCGGCTAAATTACCCGACTTGATAAACTCCATGTTGTCCTTGTACCGTTGGTTCCAATTATCTGCCATGATGATGGGCTTGTCTAACACGCCTTTAATCACCTGAAGCATTTCGTCCTTGGGGTAAATAACGCGTACACCCAAGCTTTTCGCCTTGGCGGCCGATATCATAATCTTTAAATTGCCAACAGGAATGTGCAACACATAATACGAAAGCAGTTGACCGTCCACGTCTTTTTCTTCGATGTCATCAATCACACCCGCACCATAGGGCGGGTAAACAATTTTATCGCCAATCGCGTACATGCAAGCCTCCAATCGGCTAATGCGAATTCCATGGAATTCGCATTCATTTGCATGATTATAACATTCAAACCAGAAGTTGGCAATTGGGGGGCATTTTGTGATATATTACAAAAAAATATTTGGAGGCAACGTATGCGCACAATTATTATTCTCATTTTCCTTGCCACTACGATATTTGGCTTTTTTTTGAATTATTTGACCTATTCCCGCCGTAACGCGCCCTTGCCCGATAATGTGAAGGACGTTTTTGACGAAGAAGCGTACGCAAAAAATCAAAGCTATAAAATGGAGAGTTTGCGGTTTTCCATTATCGGCGGGTTAATTGGCACGGTATTTTCGCTGGCGATTTTGCTGTTAAATGTGCATAGCCACTTGTATGAATGGATTCTTAGCCATACGCAAAATGCGTATTTGACGGCGTTTTTTATCCTCGGCGTGCCTATGCTTGCGGGCGCGGTTGTGGGTACGCTGGTGGGCATTTACGACACCTTCGTAATTGAGGAAAAGTACGGCTTTAACAAAACCACACCTGCCACCTATGTGCTGGATTTTGTTAAAGAGTTACTTATTGCGGGTATTATAGGCGGCGGTTTGCTTGCGTTATTTCTGTGGTTGTTTGAAGTGCTGGGCAACTGGGTTTTTCTTGCCTTCTTCTTTGTATTGCTGGCGGTGCAATTATTCGGCATGTTTATTTCGCCGTTTATGATACGCATTTTCTACAAGCTAACCCCGCTGGAGGACGGCGATTTAAAAGATAAAATTAACGCCCTTGCAGAAAAAACGGGCTTCAAATTTAAAGGGATTTACAAGGTTGATGCGTCAAAACGCTCAACAAAACTAAACGCCTTTGCGTCGGGCTTTGGCAAAACCAAGACCATCGGACTGTTTGACACGCTCATTGAAAAAATGACCGAAGACGAGGTTATTTCCGTCCTTGCGCACGAAATTGGTCACGCAAAGCGCGGGCATATCCTAAAGCGTACACCCCTTAGCTTATGCGTATTTGGCATAGTTTTAGCGGCGGCGTACTTTGTGGTAAGTATGCCGGAGGTTTCGCAAGCCTTCGGATTTGCGGGGGCAAACACGGCATTTGGGCTGTATGTATTATTCATTATGGTCACGCCCATCATGCTGGTTTTACAAATTCCTGTAAATGCCCTTTCACGCAGGCATGAATACGAAGCCGATGGCTTTAGCCGCGAATTAGCAGACAAAGAAGTCGCAATTTCCGCGTTAAAAACCCTGTACCGCGAAAGCTTTGGCAACCTTACCCCTCACCCCTTCGTGGTAATGATGGAACACAGCCACCCGCCGCTCACGGATAGGGTACGGGCGATAACGGAAGGTTAAACCTTTACCCCCACAATCACGTCCCTTTCTATTGCTTGGTCTACACGATGGGAAAAGTCGGGCACATTGGATAAAATTAGCCCGTGTGTGGTGAGAAGGGCTTCCATTTCCCCGCGGGAGATAAGGAAGGTATTCCACGCGAGTACCAGCGTGCCGTTGGGCTTTAGCGTTTTTACCCACGTGGGCAAGGCTTCTTGTAATAACCCCATGGCGTTTCTTGTAAAGCCGCTGTGGGGCTTTTTATTTTTCACGGCTTTGCTGGCATGTTGTACGCCGTAAGGCAGGTCGGCGATAAGGGCATCGAAAAAGTTTTTCTTGAAATAAATTGCCGTATTGCGTGTATCGCCTTGGATAATTTCGAAGTGGTTGGTACGCTGTATATCAATTTTATATCGTGATGCGCCGTGTATTTTCTCTTTATGGGTGGTATGTTTTATTCGGGCGGTTTCTAAGAATTTTTTAAGGAATTGGTCGGCTTCGGCGGGGTATTTTTCATCAATTTCCACGCCGTAAGCATTATGATGGTGGATAAGTGCCTCATATAGCGTTGTGCCTTTGCCCGCCAGGGGGTCTAGGATATTTAACGGCGCAGGCTTATTTTGCACGGCAAGATGCAGCAGTAGCCGCGTAAAAAGTTCGTTTGTTTTGCCCGCGTATTTAAGCAAAGCGGAGAGTGATTCGTCCAGCAGGTAGTTAGGCGTTTTGTTTAGCGGGGTAAGGGCTGGGGGGGTATAGTCAAATATCGCATGTGTGAAGGTAAGGCGCGATAAAAGCGCTATGTCATTTTCCGCCAATGTCTCCCCATGGTTAAATAAGAGGTAAGGAACGTTCCCTATCGCCGCTTCGCGCGGGTTTATTGCGGCGGGGAATAGATGTAAAATTTCATTAATTGCCATGGGCACGGCGGCGTTTTTGTATGTGCGCCGGTGCAAGGAATGGTGCAAAATTGCGCAGGTCATGCGGTTACCTCCGATTGTGTACCGTTTTTTGTAACCGCACCTTCGGGTATTTTATATTCCCGCGCGATAAGTTCGATTAGGCGCAGTGTGCAAAACCCGCCTTGACAACGCCCCATTTGGGCGCGGGTGCGGCGCTTAAGCGCGTCCAGGCTTGCGGGGGTTAGCTTTCCTGCTTGCAATGCGGCAAAACGCTTTAGCGCATCTTGAATTTCCCCTTGGGTAATGGTTTCGCAGCGGCACACGATATTTCCATATGCGGGGTTAAAGGCAATTAACCGTTGTTGTTCCGCAGGGGAAAGGTCACGGAAGCGTGCGATGGGCGGGCGCTCCTTCACGAAATTTGCATTTTCTGCGGGCTGTAGCCGCGCGAGGGCTAATTTCGCCAATTTTTCCGCAATTGCGGGGGCGGCGGTTAAGCCCGGCGAGTCTATGCCAATGGCATGGATAAAATTTTTTGGGGATTCTTCTATAATAAAATCGCCCTGCGCGTGCTTGGCGCGAACGCCTGCAAATGCCGTAATACGGTCATGGATAGGGACATTGCGCAAGGTTAGGCGGGCTTTGTCCAGCGCTTCTTGCAGACCGCTTCTTGTAGTGGCGGTTGCGTTGGGGTCGGACTCGCGTCTTGGGTCGTCTACCGCTTCGGCAGTTGGGCCAAGCAATACGTTATAGTCCACCGTTGGGGCAATAAGCACGCCCTTGCCCATGTGCGTAGGCAATTGAAAGATGGTGTGCGAAATTAATCCCCGCTGGGTATTGTCCAGCAAATAATATTGCCCGCGCTGGGGGTGAATCACCATCGGCGGTACGTGTGCCAACTCCCGTTGGAGATTGGCGATATTTCCGCTTTCCGTACCCGCGCAGTTAATCACCACCCGTGCGTTAAAGGTTCCGCGCGTAGTTTGTACGGCATAGCCGTTTTCCAGTGAATCCACACTTGTTACGGTCGTTTCCAACTTAAATCTTACGCCGTTTAATGCGGCGCTTTCCGCAAAGGCGATAACGGCTTCATACGGGGAGACAATGCCCGCCGTTTTTGCGTGCAGCGCGCCATTTACCGAAGGGTGCAAATTTGGCTCCAGTGCGCCGACTTGTTGGGCGGTAAGCAGCTCCATGCCTTCCACGCCGTTGGTAATGCCTTGCTTGTATAATCGGCGCAGCTTTTCCGCGCCATCTTCTACGGTGCTTACCACAAGCGAGCCGTTAAAACGGTGGGGAATATGCAATTCGTCCACCAATTTTTTATACATATGTAAACCTTGCACGTTAAGCAACGCCTTTTGCGTATGGGGCTTGCAGTCATAACCCGCGTGTAAAATGCCGCTGTTTGCCTTGCTTGCGCCAATACTAACGTCTGCCCCTTGCTCCAGCACGAGGATAGTAAGCGAAAATTTAGCCAAGGCACGTGCGGCTGCACAACCAATAATGCCCGCGCCGATGATAATTACGTCATGTGTTTTCATAGAAGCATTCTACTTTGTGTGCACAAAACGCGCAAGCATTTACCATTTTGTGCTATAGTAAGCACATACATTTCCAATGAAAGGGCGCACCCGTTATGAAACGAATCTTAGGCATTAGTTTTAAAGAACTGATTTTCGCCTATTTGGCGATAAACAAAGTTTTTTACTGGATAAATAATATTAACAAAATCCAGCAAGACGAATTTGGCACATTGGGCTGGCTAATCTTCGAACGGTTATTGACGCAAGACATTATGACGGTAATTATCCTATTAATGATGAGCGCGTTAGATACCTATATAGAAAGGCATCCCGCAGTAAAGGAAGGCACACTAAAGCATGTGCTGGTGTATGGTATAGGGTACGTGCTTTATATAATAGCGATTGTCTCGTACTCGGTTTTAGTAGGTGCAATATTTGACGGGGGCGTTGTCCCTGCGTTGCAATTCGCGGTAGAAATGCTCCCATTCTTCTCCATGATATATATTATCGCTTGCATTGTGCTTTCGATTAAAGAAAAAATGAAGAAAAAAGAAGCCCTGCAATACCTGCCCGACGCCAATTCCCCCGAAATGCGTTTGCATATGCTTAACGAATTATGCCAATGCGGTGTTATTTCCCAAGATGAATATGAAACAAAAAAGGCATTGTGCTACAACGAAAACACCAAGGCGGCAACATGAAACACCTATGCATAAAAGCCATAGCCTTATTATGCTTTGCCGTTTTATTACTGCCCCTAACGGCACACGCCGTAAGCGTAGGCGATTTGCCGGATAATTTTACACCCTTAGATATATTTGAACAGCAATTCGGCGGCGAAGTAGGGGAACGCGCACAAGAAATGTTTGAGGATATGATGCGTATACCCGAGCGCGAACGCGCCTATTGGGCACAAGTACGTTCCGCACGTCGTGCAGCCGTATCTTTACTGCTCCTTTACATCCTGCTGCTGGGAAATGCCTGGCGTAAGCAACACGGCTTGCGCAAGGTGGTGTTAACGACGCCGGGTCGGGTTTCTTTTGAAGCCTTTGAAGGAAGTGACCTAACCCAAGCCGAAGAAAGGGAAAAGAACCATAAATGGAGTACCGACGACACCTTATTTATTATCTTTCTCGTTTTATCCTCAGGTGGGTTATATTTTGTGTTGTACAGCATCCTGTACCGGTTTATGGTTACGCCCCTATAGCTGTGGAAATTTACGATTTATGATATAGTGAAAGCATTAATCAATCGGATGTGGTGTAATTGCCAAAAAAAGAACCCAAAACCCGTTTCGAAGAAGATAACTTTGACCTGGACCGCGCAAAACGGAATTTAAATAACGTAGCCCTGGCTAAACGGCGCAATAAACGCTTGCGTTTTATTATAGGCGTGGGCAAGTTTTTTATTATGCTTGCGGCGTTTGGGCTATTTTTGTTGTTGTTCTACCTTGCAATGGAAATAATTGTAGTATTCTAAGGAGATACCCATGACACAAATACGCAACTTTTGCATCATTGCCCATATTGACCATGGCAAATCCACGCTTGCCGACCGTTTAATTGAACTTGCGGGCGTGCTTACCCAGCGGGAAATGACAGAGCAAGTCCTTGACAATATGGATTTGGAACGCGAGCGCGGCATTACCATTAAGGCGCAGAGCGTTCGCCTTGTGTACCGCGCCCCCGACGGGCAGGAATATATTCTCAATTTAATTGACACCCCGGGGCATGTAGATTTTACCTACGAGGTTTCGCGCTCCCTTGCCGCGTGCGAGGGTGCACTCTTAATCGTGGACGCGGCGCAGGGCATAGAAGCACAGACCCTCGCCAATGTATACCTTGCACTGGATAACAACTTGGAAATTGTCCCCGTCATTAACAAAATTGACCTTGTTGCCGCCGAGCCCGAGCGGGTGAAGGCTGATATTGAGGATATCATCGGGCTGGATACGGAAAATGCGCCCTTAATTTCCGCCAAAACAAAATTAAATATCGACCAAGTTTTCACCGCCATTGTAAACCAGATACCGCCCCCGCAGGGCGACCCCAACGCGCCGTTAAAGGCACTTATCTTCGATTCGAAGTACGACGCGTACAAAGGGGTAATTGTATTTATCCGCGTGTTTAACGGGCAAATAAAAAAAGGCACAAAGGCGCTTTTTATGGCGACGGACAAGCAGTTCGAAATTGTGGAAACAGGCTATTTTGGCGCAGGTAAATTTGTACCCGGCGATAAATTAACTGCGGGCGAAGTGGGGTATATCACTGCTTCCATTAAAAATGTACGCGACACGCAAATAGGCGATACCGTAACCGAGGTTGCGCGTCAAACCGATGAACCCTGCCTGGGATACAAGACCGCCAACCCTATGGTGTACTGCGGTGTATTCCCTGCCGACGGCGCAAAATATACCGACCTGCGCGACGCGCTGGAAAAATTACAGCTCAATGACGCAGCACTGCACTTCGAACCCGAAACCAGCGTTGCGCTGGGATTTGGCTTCCGTTGCGGTTTTCTTGGGCTTTTGCATTTGGAAATTATTCAAGAACGCTTGGAGCGTGAGTATAACCTTGACCTTATCACCACCGCACCCAGCGTAATTTACCGCGTGCATTTAACCGATGGCGAGATAATTAACCTTTCTAACCCCAACGACATGCCCGACCCTTCCCGTATTGATTTTATGGAAGAGCCCATTGTACGGGCAGAAATTATGCTGCCCAGCGACTTTATTGGTCCGATTATGGAGCTGTGTCAGGAACGCCGAGGCATTTACGAAGGCATGGAGTATATTTCCACCAACCGCGCAACGCTTAAATACGAAATGCCGCTAAACGAAATTATCTACGATTTTTTTGATACGCTAAAATCCCGCTCGCGGGGTTATGCGTCCTTCGACTACGAAATGATTGGCTACAAGCAGTCCGACCTTGTAAAGCTGGACATTCTTGTCCATCATGAGCCCGTTGACGCGCTTTCATTCATTGTTTTCGCCAAAACCGCCGCCGAGCGCGGCAGAAAAATGGCGGAGAAGTTAAAGAAAGAAATACCGCGCCATCAATTTGAAATTCCCATACAGGCTTCCATCGGCAGCCGTGTTATTGCGCGCGAAACCATACGCGCAATGCGTAAGGACGTACTTGCAAAGTGCTACGGCGGCGATATTACCCGTAAGAAAAAGCTGCTTGAGAAACAAAAAGAGGGTAAAAAACGTATGCGCCAAATCGGCAGCGTAGAGGTGCCACAACAGGCGTTTATGAATGTGCTGAAGTTGGATGAGGAGTAAATGATAAAAGATTAAAACCGTGGGACGCTGTCCCACACTCTGCAAGGGGATTTTATCCCCTTGACCCCCTAAACCGCGCCTTCGCGCGGTTTACTGTGAAGTTTTTTTATCCCGTAATATAAATACATCTTACTCCCATGTATGACTCATATGAATTAATATATGGCGATTTAACTCATGATGCTTCGTATAATAATAGTCAAATTCATAATTAATATCTAACTCTCTTTTCTTCAATGCTTCATCGAGGCAAGGCTTTAAAAAGTTTTCCATTTCATTTACCAAGAGTTGGAAATATTTTTCTTCATTGAAATATTTGTTTTTATACTTAAAGCGACCATCTAAGGGATATAACCCTTTTGCTCCAACTTTATCACCAACAAGTAACCATAACCCATACATTGTGAAAAGCCATTTAGGTGGTGGTTTAACTTCAAAAAGCTCCAAAAGAATAAATGAACACATTGAAACACTTGTTTTCCCATTAACAATAGCGCGATTTACTTCATTTTCTAGCGAACGTGCCAATGCTTTAGCTACTTTATTATGGTTCGCATTTTTTATGTCTGCTTTAATCTTTGCAACAATATTTTCATTTTCTTGAATCGCTCGGACTTCAATTTCCTTTCTGGCGAGTTCAGCATCTCTTTTTCTTCTTTCCTGTGCATTCATGGGAATTGCCTCCTTTACTAGTAGCTAATCGTTTATTATTTAATCTCGCCTTCTACTTCCAAAAATGAAACGTAAAAGAATCAATCCAAGAAAGAGAATAAAAACAATTCCCCACAGTAATGCTTGCAAGTATATTAGACCAACAATTAGCAAAAATGACATTATGTATATCGTTGCAAGCTGTACAAAATAATTAAAGATAGAAAATAACACCTGTCTTGTTTTAAATAATGTAAATACAATATTGATTATTAACAATATAAATGTGAGGATAAGAAAGGGTGTGCTTGTGAGGTTATTTAAGGCATTAATATGAATAATATTGAAATGCATTTCATTACCTAGCATATCTTGAGAAGCAACGCCCCAATTCAACGTCGCAATGGGAAATGGTAGTAATAAAAACAAACTGCCTAGGAACGCTGGAAGTTTATATGTTCGGCAATCGGGACACTTTTCAATCATTTTGCATTTATAACGGACAGTATATTTTTTACAATAACCAATTTTCATTATGTGTTGTGTCGCAAAATAAATATATGTTACAGTGATAAGTAAAACGACAATCGTTGTTACAATGAAAGAATTTAAGTGTGTAAGTCCAAATAAATTGTTATATTCAAAATAATCCCATAAAAAAAGTCCAAATAAATAACCTATATAAATAAGAATAAATAAAACAGGTAATGAAATTGATAAAAGAACAGTTAGGTATAAAGTCTTTTTGCCTTCGCCCATAATTAAACCTCCCAATGGAATAATTAATGTCAGCTATGCCCGTGAAAATGCGTATTTCTATGCTTTTTCACGGGATAACCAACAACAAAAAAGGCATGTAAGGACGGCAAAAAAATCTGCCATCACCTACACACTTGTATAAGCGTTTATACATATAAACAAAGCGTTGCTTCCTGCAACAACCCCAAGCCCTGCATACGATTTTATTGAAATAAAAGCGTAACAATGCTAAACTGCGGTTGCGCAGTGGCAGGCTATGCCTGTGTGTGATAGGTGATGCGCTACATCCCTACGCATGTGTCAAGTAGGGACAACAAGATTTTTTACAGATTTATTGAAAAATTTTTTACCCCCATCCCTCACAACTAAGCATACCACCGCTCCATCCACACAATTTCAATCTCTTTCTCGCCGTGAACGACCACCTTGTCAACCAAAAGGTCAACCAATTCGCGGTCAAGGTTTTCAACCGTTAGCAACGGACGAAATTTCTCAAGCCGTTGGTTAATTACATCTTTACCCTCGGCTAAACTTAATAACTGTTTTTGTAAATTGTTTAACTCAGAAGTCTTTTTCTCGATAGCATTATTAACGGTTTCCTTTCTGCTCAAAAATTCTTCCTGCGTTATAATCCCCGCTACCAAATCGGTTATATTTTTCGTAACAGAGCCTTCAAGGGTCTGTAATGCCCTTCGCCCCACTTTAATTCGCCCTTCAAGCTCCACTTTTGTAACCCCTGCTTGTTCAATTGCCCGCGCGTTCATTTCGTCTTGGTCGATTAGCATTGCAACAAGGGCTTTAACCGATGCCAACACCACCTTTTCAATATCTGCCTGTGTGATAACATGGTCGGGGCAGTTATAATGGTCGGTGTATTTGTGGGTCATACATACAAACGCAGGGTTAGCCTGTTTTATACGCCGCAACGTCCGATGGCACACGGGGCATTTTATTTTTCCATGGAAAATATGGTCTACAGAAACATGATTCATCATTTCCCTGCGGAGCGCTTCATGCGCTCGGTCATATTCTGCCTTTGAAACGATGGCTTCGTGGGCATCGCATACGATTATCCACTCGTCTGCGGGGCGTTGAACGCATCTGCTCGTTCCGGGGCGAACTGCTTTGCTTTTATTATTAACGGAAACCCCTGTGTACCGAATATCCCGTAAAATGTTCCCAACACTGCCATCAAGCCAAAACGAATGCGAGGGGTCAATCGGCTTCCAAACATTCATAATGCCGTTTCTTCTTTTGTACTCACTTGGCGTTGGAATGCCTCGCGCATTTAATATCTTGGCTATCTGCACGGTATTGTTGCCGTCTGTGGCGAGAGAAAATATCAACCGTACATATTCGGCACTTTCCCCGTCAATAACGAGTTTATTGCGTTCTGTTTCGGATTTTTTATATCCGAAGATTGCCCATGGGCTTATAAACTCCCCTTTTTTCATTTTAACGATTTTACTAGACATGGATTTTTGCGCCAAATCTCGGTTGTAATGCTGATTGGCGAGGTTAATTACCGCCAATTCGAGATTCGACAACGGGCTTTTTACGCTGTCATATCCATTATTGATGGCGATAAACCGCACTTCCCGCACTACGAGGTAATTCATCAAGAGGTCGTCCACATCAATGAGGTCGCGGCCTATTCGGGATAGGTCTTTGACGATAATACACTGCACCAAACCTCGCCCAATGTCGGCCATTAGCCGTTTATACGAAGCGCGTTCAGTGTGGCTTCCGCTTATGCCATCGTCTATATATTCCAATGTTTCGGCGTTGGAAAACTCAGATTGGCGTGAAATAAAATCATTCACCAATGCCCGTTGGTTGGTTATGCTGTTGCTTTCGATTAGCGCATCGTCATGTTCAGAAATGCGAAGGTATACGGCGATGGTATGCTTTTGGCTTGCATTAACGGTGAACATTTGCCAGCACCCCGCTTTCTTCTATTAAATTGTTTAATGCCGCTAACTCATCCATGTAGTTAAATACGATGTTTATTTCATTGGATAAGGGCGTGACTTCTATCCGCTTGATGAAAGCAGACACCAACACCTTATCCAACTTGGAAAATGACTTGTTTCTACGGAAGTTTTCCAAGAAAGCATTACCGCGTTGATTCTTTATTACGTAGTTATCCAACTCGGCTTGCACTCTTTCTATTCCCAAAGAGGCTACTTGCTTTTCTTGCTCAAATTTTACACGGGCCAAGTCAAAGTCTTTGCTATCCAACAAGCCCGATAAATGATGCGTATAAGCGGATGCAAGCATATCATCTGCTTTTTTACAATCGCGTTGATGCTTGTCTAACATAGCCTGTAAGGTTTGGACTTTGCTTGCAATAATCGTAGAATTTAACGCATCTTCAAGTAAGACCTCCATTTCTACACAAGCCTCCACTTGTTTTTGCAACACAGTAAAAACGAGGGGTTCTAACTTAGAAAGACGTAAGCGCGTTACGGTTGAAGCCCCTGTCGCTTGTTTAATTTCTGCCACACAACGAGGACATGCGTAATAATAAATAGGTACTTTCCCCCTACTGTTGTACGTGCGCGCCAACGCCTTACCACAACGGGCGCAGAAAAGAACGCCAACAAAGATGTTTTCATCCATCTTTTTACCCTGTACCTTATACTTCTCACCCGTTTGGTCGAGTAATGCTTGAACGGCATGGAACTGCTCTTTGGAAATGATAGCGGGGTGGGCATTTTCATGGATATACCATACTTCTTTCGGCTTTTTTGCATTTCCCTTTCCCACGCTGTCATTCTTTCCCTGCGTTTGTAACCCGATATAACAATCGTTGCGAAGGAGCTTAGATACCGCACCCCCTTGCCATATGGCGTTCTCATGTTTGTTTTGCCCTGTGAATATGCCCAAGTTATAGAAATGGACTTTCGGCGGGGGGATTTTATCTTGGTTCAACCGTGTGGCTATGCCATGACAGCTAATGCCCTGCTCACGCATGGCAAAAATACGCTTAACAACTTCCGCGCCTTCGGGTTCAACCACCACTCGCTTAACGCCATTTTCTCTAACAAGGCGATACCCATATGACGGAAGCGAACTAAAGACTTCGCCCTTTTGTTGTTTCAAGGCAAAAATAGATTTTATCTTTTTGCCAATATCCTTACTATACATATGATTCACAAGGTTTTTGAACAGTATCAATAACTTCTTACGCGCGGCATCATCGGCAAAGGAATCATAATTATCGTTCACGGAAATAAAACGCACGTTGTAACTAGGGAAAGTGTCAAAAAGCAATTCCCCCACTTCGATATACGTTCTACCCAAGCGGGATAAATCCTTTACCACCAAACACTGTACCGTGCCGTTTGTTATCCCTGCCAATAACTCGGCATATCCGGGGCGGTCAAAGTTTGTACCCGAAAAACCTAAATCCGATATTACGCCTTTGAGTTCAAGCGTTGCTTCGGGGTTATCCGCGACATAACTTTGAATAATCGCCGTTTGGTTTTCGATTGAATCCTCAGACCGCTCCCCATCATTGGATATACGGGCATAACCCCATGTGGCGTAAGATAATACCTTGGGGGTTGCAATTACAGGCGGTTGACCTTGCGGTAGATTTTTTCTGCTTGTCCGCGGCATTTACACCACCCGCCTTTCTTGCGAGGTTACATGAGGCGGTGCGGACAATTCGTTTTCATAACGAAAGCGAATTTCCATGTCCTTACTTCCGTAAACAATAATCGAGTGTACAAACCCTACGACAATGCGGCGGTTCAATTCTGTTATATTTCCATAAGATTTGAACCGCTCAATCAACTCATGGTTGCGTACATTATCCTCAAGGCGTGCTATTTCGCCTTGTAAGTGGACGATATGGGCTTCGGCATCATCAATCTTTTTGCGGAAGTCACTACGGAATAAATCATACTCGCGTTGACTAATTACACCGTCTACCCTATGGGCGTATGATTTAACGAGGTAGTCGTTATATGCTTGAATAGACAACAACGATTTTTCAATCATACCTGTAAGGGTCGATTTTTTAAGGCTTTTCAGTTCATCAAGCCCCATGTTAGCAGTGAGGTCATAGGGTGAAATGAAACCCTCTACTTGCTTGCGGATAGTTAATAGCGTGTACTTTTCCACGTTTTCACTATTGATACTGATGCTTCGGCAGTTTTTGTACCGCTTATGGGTAGTGCAAACATAATAGAGGTACGCCCTTCCGCTATTTTTCCGAATTGTTTTTGCGGTCATAGGTTGGTTACAGTACCCGCATATAATAATGCCCGAAAACAAATGAAGCTGTCCGCCGTTCACCGAAATGCGCGTATCTTTTGCTAACAATTCCTGTACAAGTTCAAAGTCATATTTGTTTATGATTGGCTCATGGTTATTTTCGTGTATACTCCATGTTTCGCGGGGGGTGTAAAAATATTTCTTCACCCGATAACTCGCCTTGGTACGTTTTCCTTGTTCCAAGTGGCCGATGTATACGCGGTTTGTTAAAATCCGCTTAACGGTGTTCGCCGCCCAAAGGGATTTTTCATTAACGGCAAAGGGGGTACTGTAGGCTTCGCCCGAAACTTTCTTGTACTCGGCGGGGGAGTGGATACCCTTTGCGTTTAACATATTAGCAATTTGCAATTCGTTATAACCCATGAGTTTATGCTCGAAGATAGTTTTCACCACTTCAGCGGCGTATTCGTCTATGATTAACTTTTTGTCGGGGGATTTCACGTAACCGAATGTGGCATAATTGCAAACAAACTCGCCGTTTTTGCGTTTGATGGCAAGCTGTGATTTTGTCTTTATCGAGATGTCCTCTAAGAATGCTTCATTGATGATGTTCTTAAAAGGAACGATTAGGCTATTATTACTGTCCGACATATCCGCATGAAGGCTGTCGTAGCCATCGTTGATAGAAATAAAGCGCACCTTTTTGGCAGCGAAGTAGCGTTCAATATATTTGCCTGTTTCAATGTGGTCGCGGCCCAGTCTTGAAAAATCCTTCACTACAACACAATTGACCGCACCGCTTTCGATATGGTTTATCATATCCTTGAAAGCATTGCGGTCAAAATTAGCCCCTGTCGCGCCATCATCGGCGACAATGTTTATTATGTTTACATCGGGATAACGCTCGGCAAAGTCGAGAATCATATCCCGTTGGTTTTTAATGCTGTTACTTTCGCTTTTATCTCTATCGTCTTTAGACACACGGGCATAACCAAAAGCATCCCACTTTTGGGCGGTATTTGTTTTCATCATGGTAGTAACTCCTTTACGTTTTAGGCGTTGCCCGCTACGCGAAAGGTAATTACCACGCTAGTCCGATAAATAATGTATCACACTATTTACGGAACGTCCACGGACATTTTCAAGTTTTTGTTAATTTCATGTTATAAATTTTTGTCATTTTCATCTCAACCCTCATACCAATGCTAACCCCTGTCCCGATAGCAAGTATTGTTTTAACCTATCCGCTAGTGATGCGGTGGTATTGGCGTAGGAAATGCGTACTACCATGTCATCACAACGATATAAGTGGGGATTTTTGATTTGGCGTAGATATGATTGTTGTCGTTCTTCTTTAGATAAGGCAGGGTTAATGGTTACGTCGCGTATGTCTGCGAGGGTGTTTATGTTGATGGTATTCATCGCTGACCTCTCTTTCGGTTCTTGGGTGAGATTTCATACTCCCAACCCAAACGCGGGCATTTCGTACATTTTTCCATGCCGTCCTTTTCCGAATAGGTACGGCGGATATGATGCGCACCCGTACTTTCATAATCATCTTTACAACTTTGGCACAAATTCATAATTTCCGATTTTCTTTTCACTTTTACTCACTCCGATACATAAAAATAAGCCCATATCGGGCTATGTAATGGAGGCACTGCGGTCAGATACACGCAGTACCCCCTTGTGATTGTTTTTGTGTTCTCAACATAATCCAAGCCGCTACGGGTAATACTAATCCCATTTAAAACCTATTTGACGGAGTGGCACTTAAAACCGCGAAGCAAGCGGTTTTAAGTGTTTTTGCCACGACAGGCAAATAGGATTTTAAATGAGGATTAGTATAAGTAGCGTCATAGCACCGCGCCGCCGTGTTTTGCGAGAACACGAACATCCGCCGTAACTCTCCCCCGTTCTGAGGAAGCTGCCCCCATTGCGATGTCTGTGGCTGGGCAGAAGTACCATTATTGGAACTGCGGGTCATCGCAAGCAAGCCGTACCATGGGCTAGTTTCGACTCAACGCTTATCGCTTGCACATTGCTGTGGTCGTGGCGGGCGTTAGCCTCGTTGCTTTACCTTTCGGGTACGCAGTTCTGATGTACTTGGGTTATGGTTTATGACCGCCACAAGAGCGGTATTTGTCAATGTACGGGAGGGGTGGAACTTGAAAAAAAGAACCCCTCACTATTAAGCCGAAATAATGAGGGGGGTGGGCAAAAAAATTTAACTTTCGAGTAAATGTTTTAGTTTTGCCAAAACCTTGCGCTTGCGGTAAGCGATAGTTTTACGTTGGGTTGCTGTTTGTATTGCCCATGCGCGCTCGCTGTGTCCATCAAAAAAGAGCGCATTGATTAGTGTGCGCTCATCATGGGATAGAAGGGTAAGGCATTTGTGCAGCTTGTCCGCCATTACGGCATCAATAGCAGCTTGTTCAACACCGGGTGATTCTGTATCGGGTACGGTTTCTTCGCCTAATATTTCGGCAGTGTCGTATTCACTGTACAGGATTTTGCCCTTGGCGCGGTCGCGTTCTTCCAGGTAACGCTCTCGGCGGTGTAGCTTGTAATATGCGCTGTAGACTTCTTCTGTAACCGCTATTTTATCACCGTTTATGGGGATGAAAAATTGCCTTTTGTCATTCATATTTTTCCTCCATTCATTTTTTTGAGAAAATTACAAAAATGAATGGAATCGGCGGTGCGCGACATTTAATCCGTTGCCAAAAGAAAAAAGCCCGACAAGCTTGCAACGCAAAGTTGCGAACTTTCGGGCCTATGTACATAACGGCTGCCTATGAGCCGTTATGTGATTTTTTGTTTACCGCAGTAATTGCAATATTCTATCCGCATTGGTATTGGCCTGAGCAAGCATGGTAAACCCTGCTTGTTGCAATAAATTTGATACAGTTAAGTGCATCATTTCTTGTGCCATGTCTGCGTCGCGTATGCGGCTGTTGGCTTGGGTTAGATTTTCGCTTGCTACAGATACGTTTTCTTTGGCAAATTCCAGGCGGTTTTGCAATGCGCCCAGGTGGGTGCGTTCGCTGATAACGTGGGATAAGGCGTTGTCGATGGTGTCTAATTCAAATTGAATGTCAAAACCATGCTCACGGGTGACATTGATGAATTGTATGCCAAGGCGACGGGCGGTCATGGCTTCGATGGTGATGAACATGCCTTGGGCTAGGTTTGCGCCTTTTTGAATCCATAAACCTTGATGCCCGCCGGGGGCGTTGCCGATGGGCGGAAAGCCACCGAAACGTTCCCATGCCATACCCATAATATTGTCTGAGGAAAAAAATGCCAATGGATTAGCAGGACTTGGCGTTGCATTTGCGCCTGCAGTCATCCAATTGTGTACAACTGCAGGTGTACCATTAATAACTGAAGCAGGTATTACACCATTAAAATTACCTAAATCTAAAAATATTCCTTGAATCCAACTATAAAATACAGCACCTCCGGCACTACGCACGGGGTCATCTGCTGGCAATGCTAGAAATGCTTGTCTAACCATCTGTTCTACCATATGTGCATCTGCAATACTTGTAATTGAATCTTGTCTACTTCTATGACCTTCTATAAAAAAATCATTCTCAAAAAAATTGTTTAATCCAGTTATGTTATTAGTAAAGCCATCGCCAAAAACATTTGCTGATGCCGCGGCGTTAAATGACGGCCCTAACCCCCACCGAAACCCCGCAGGGAGAATTGAATTTGCCCAATTTCTTACATTAATTGCTGTCGCGCCTGCACCAGAACCAATCAAGTTATTACGCTGCCCGGGCGTTAAATTAAAATAAGCGGTACGTATCATATCCGCTAACACTTCTGCTTGATTATCTGCAAAGGGTATTATCCCTGCGTCAAAGGCTACTGCATCATTAAATCCTACCATGCTAAAACTTGCAAACATATCCTTTCCATAATTTCCACTCAATAACACCCGTGTATTAAACTCGGTACGATGTGCTACGGCATCAATTTCATATATTATTTCATTAATCTCCCGCTGAATTTGTCCCCTATCGTCTAATGTGTTGCTATCATTGGCGGCTTGAATTGTTAGTTCCCGCATACGTATAACCATTTCATTAATTGTGGCCATCGCACCTTCTGCGGTTTGGATTAGTGATATACCATCTTTAATATTCCGCTCCCCTTGGTCTAGCCCGCGTATCTGCCCCCGCATTTTTTCGGAAATAGCAAGCCCCGCAGCATCATCTGCCGCGGAGTTTACCCTAAATCCACTTGATAATCTTTGTGATGCGCGTCGTTGTTGTATTCCTGTATTTTTCAAGCCTCTATGGGCATTTATCGCGAGTAGGTTTGTTCTTATTGTAGACATAAAGCACCCCTAGTTTTATAATGAAAACGACAAAAAGCCCGCCCGAGGACTGAGATGCGCGTCCTCGGACAAGCTATTATCTAACTTTATTGCTGATTACCGTCGCCACTCGGACGACGATTTCCTTGGTCGTTATTATTACCTTGGTTGTTACCACCTTGACTATTACCGTCTTGGTTGCCTTGGCTTGTATCAAGATTAATAACCATTGTATAAGGTGCGTCGCTCAAATTTGTTGCAATGTCAACGATATCAAAGCCGTTGGTACCGTCATGGCCTAATACGTCAACACCATTAAGCGTTACTGTTGTGAAGGTTAAGGTTACAACATCCCAGCCAAAAACACTTTGGATATGAAGCACATGGTAATCCATATCCTGTAGGCTAAATTCGTTGTCGTTTTCATAACTGCTAAAAGGTTCAAGTCGCAGTTCTTCACGATAAGTTATACCGTTAGGGAATATAAATGAAAAGGGGATAACGATAGTGCCTTGGTTTGGCATAAATTCAATGGCGCGCTGCCCTGTCGCCACATCATGTACAATACGAAAATCATTCATTCTATGTCCTGCAAATATACTGATGAAGGGGTTGCCGTTTTCATCGGTACTTGCGTTAATAAAATCAACAAGAATCACATTGTCATTATTGATGGGAATGCGCACCGTTGGTGGCACATAGTCAGTTAAAAAAACATCGGCAATCGGCATTGAATACTCAACCGATAAAAACACAACAATTTCTTCACCGGCAAGGTGGTGTGAATAATTAGGGTTGCCGCCTTCTGCCCAAAAAAGGTCAACCCGCAAATTTGCCTCGGTGGCATTTGCGGGCATTAAAAAGACAGGGGGAAGAATAACGGGCGCACCGGCTTCATCATCTTCTTTTTCGTATTCTTCATCGTAGTAATAATCGTCGTCTTTGTCGTAATCATAATCGTAATAATAGTCGTCGTCTTTGTCGTAATCATAATCGTAGTAATAGTCGTCGTCTTTGTCATAATCATAATCGTAGTAATAGTCGTCGTCTTTGTCGTAATTATAGTCGTAGTAATAATCGTCGTCTTTGTCGTAATCATAATCGTAATAATAATCGTCGTCTTTGTCGTAATCATAATCGTAGTAATAGTCGTCGTCTTTGTCATAATCATAATCGTAGTAATAGTCGTCGTCTTTGTCATAATCATAATCGTAGTAATAGTCGTCGTTATAGCGGCTATCGTCATCGCCGCCATAAGTATCATAACCATCGTAAGGAACAGTAGCTTCGGGCGTGATCACCGTTAACGTGATGTCCTCAAACAGGTCATGAAGGTCGCCTATTGTGGCAGCCACTACATCGCTTCTGATGCTGAGTGCTACCGGGGCCAGTGTGCTTTGGGCAAGCATCACAAAAGCCACTGTTAAGGCCGCAAACTTCTTCATCATGTCCATCATGTTCTTCTTTTTCATACCGTTCATCTCCTATCTTTTTTGGGATTGCAAGAGCGACCCAATACATTTAGGTTAACCCGTTACTTTGACGGGAAGAGGCTGAGGTGATTTTATATTTTATCTTTCTGTAGTTTTTTACCATTGCTTGCTTGTTTGCAAGGGGTGAATCGTTGATTGGTTTAAAATATGTACCAACGCAAATACGTTAGATGATTTGCTTGGTGGGGATGATATGCCTTGTAAATATCGTTCGTCAATAGTAAAATCCATAATCACTCCCGAACGTGCGTATGCGCACGTTCGGGATATACCCCTGCCGCAAACCCCTGTTGACATGCTATTATTTGCACACGCACAAGTCGTATATTTAATTGCATCTCATGTGGGCGGGAGCGTGTAAAATGGAAACTAGCGTGCTTCACCGACTGGCAGTATCATGGACAATAGCTTTGAACCGTTACGCGAACAGGGACGGGCTAGAGTTAAAGAAGATGATTTTGGGCATGGAGATGTTGCTCCATAATGTGCCTAAATTAATATTGATGGTCGTGACTGCTTATATCGTTGGAATATTGCCCCTTACATTAGCAACATGGCTTTCGTTTGCGGTCATTCGTCGATATGCCAGTGGACTTCATGCAAATAACAGTATAGTATGTAGTGTAATGACGATAATTATGTTTGTCTTTTTACCACTTGCGTTGCAAAATGTAATTATTAGCCACGTGACACTTGTTGTAGCGTTTGCAACATTTGGGGTGTCATTGTGCTTATATGCTCCTGCGGACACTTTAGCGCGTCCTATTGTTAATAAAATGAGACGTATTATATTAAAGCGAAAATCAATTATTGCTTGTTTTAGCCTGTTTATAACGACATTAATTTTTCACATGGACAAATTGAGTGTGGCAATTTTAATAGGCGTTGCGTGCGCTATTTCATTAACGCTACCTATATCATATAAAGCATTAAAAAGGAGCATGAATAATTATGAAAAATACGAATAATTATTGCGATTTGTTGAGTTGTATAGTGGTAATATTTACTGAATTATTAGCAAAAGCACTTATTAAACAAGCCGAACAAGGCGTGAAGCATTCTATGGCTTTTTTCATGTCGGAACCAAACATTGGACATGAACTTATAGAAAGTGAGCAAAATTGATGTTAACAAGAAATGACTTTGTTATTTATTTCTTATTAACAACACCCGCCATTGCAACATTTTTTATAACATTTCTCAATATATCAACACTAAAATTAAAACTCAAGCATGTTACAATAACAATTATTACAATGTATTTTGTATCAATAATATCCTTACATGTACCATTGATAGCTTTTAACATTCTTGGCAACATGTTTTTACTTCTATGCTTGATTGTAGTAGCTTACAAAAACACGAATGATATATTGTTAAGTGTATTCTATTCGTCATTTGCTGTTGTAATTAGCATGTTTTCAAATACAATAATAGGCATTCCTGTTCTCTTGGCGCTTGATGTTTTGCAAGAGGATATTCATTACAGCATAATTATTCAGATAGTTATCACTGTCCCAACTATTGCATTAAGTTTTTTAATGTCAAAGCGTATAGGAGAAATAATTAAAAAAAGCTTTTCTCCTTTATCTAAAGAGAATAAAAGACTTTTTACAAGATATGGATTTTTGCTTTCAACACTAGTATATTTAATTTCCCAAGTTAATACATTTGTATACAGAATTGTTGAAAATAGAATTATTTTGTCATCAATCAACGTTATAGTCATTACAGTCATATTTTTTACAGCATTTATTATCATTATTGCAAACTCACGAACTCAACAAAAACTTATGGAATCTGAATACAAAAATCAATCATTAAAAGACTTAGAAGCACACAATCAACAATTAGAACTCGCTTATGACGAACTACGAAGCTACCGCCATGACCACCTCAGCCTTTTACACGCCATTATCGGCTTTGCAAATGACGAAAATCACGAGCGTATTAAAACCTACCTAAACGATACCTTAAAATATGCAAAAGAAACATTGGATAAACTGGATGATGCAATGAACAAGCTGGGGTACATACACATTCCCGAGTTAAAAGGCCTGCTTTCGGTTAAATTTGCACACGCGCTTGCCAACAATATTGAAGTAGAACTTGATTTAGCCGAACCTATTGACGATATCCCCCTAAACCGTATGGATTTATGCCGGATTGTGGGCATTGTCGTGGATAATGCGATAGAAGAATTGCTGTCTAACGATAGTAAAACAAAGTTATTAAAATTCGGCATACTACCGGATGATGAACGTATTTTGATTGTTTGCAAAAACACATGTACATCACTCCCCTTGGTGGAAAATATATTCGAAAAAGGATTTACAACAAAGGGGAACAGCCGAGGGCTGGGGCTATATACCCTCAAAAAAATGAGCAAAAAATGCAACAATTTGTCCGTCACGGCATACCCTAAAGACAACGAGTTCGCGCTTATTATATCCATAAGGCTGGTGTAACTATGTTATCTATTTTTATATGCAAAGACGACCACCGCTATAAAAAACTAATCAGTGACTGCATACAAAAATACCTCACTGAAAATGATTACGATATTGAATTAGCACTAAGCACTTCAAAACCTGCAAAAATTATTCAACACATCAAAGGTTCTTCGGTAAAGGGGCTTTACTTCCTAGACATTGAGTTAGAAGACGGCTACAACGGCGTGGAGTTTGCTAAAAAAATACGTCAACACGACCCTCGGGCTTTTATCGCATTTATTACCGCGCACCCCCGATATATGTCACTCACCTTTGAGTTTCGCGTAGAAGCCCTTGCGTATATACAAAAAGAATCAGATTGCATTGTACGAAAGAAAATAAAAATCTGTATAGATGATGCCTACGAAAAACACGTTTCACGCGCCGATGAAGGCAGCTACACATTCAAAACACCCACAGGCAAACACGTATCATGTATGCTTGACGACATACTGTTCTTCACAACAGACGCACCCGCTTCTAAACACCAAGTAATCATACACACAAGAAAACTCCAGTACACATTTTATGGTGCGTTAGATAACATATCAGCAACACTGCCCGCCGGTCAATTTTACCGTTGCCACAAATCCTACCTCGTTAACGTAGGAAACATAACCGAAAGCGGCAAGCAATCCCTAAACAACGGCAAAGACCGCATGATTATGTCTGACGGCATGGACTGCCTAGTTTCATTCCGGAAAAGGAAGATGTTGTTTAATTTGTTGAAATCGTTGTAAGGTCTGCTGCGCCTAAGTAAAAACTATTGACCGACCTAAACATGCCAAACTTAAACCCAAGCCCGTAGATAAATTCTTCGTCTATCTTCCAAGGCTTGGGTTTTTGTATTTGGGTATAAATATATTCTATACAGCTACATAGTGCGTTTCGCGCTTCTTCCCCATGTGGTACATCATCGGGTATAAACGCACTGGAAGTATTGAATACGTCAAGCATATCGTTCAAGTCCGCACAGTTAAGCCAGTGGGCACAGGCCATGGCAAATGACCCCTTGCTTTCATCTAGGTTGTTGGCGGTAACTTCACTGAGCAGATGTGAAACATACTCTGCTACGTCGGAAAAATTATCGCTCCCGCCATCGGTTAGCATAATGGCGTAGTATTGGGCGATAAATTCCGTCCAGACTTGATAACCACTGTGTACCAAGCCATCATATACTTCATCTTCGGGATTATCGGGGGTTGTACCGCTTCCGTAGATGTCGATAAAGTGCGTACCGTCCATTTCCGTTTTGGCACAAAATATGTGCATGAGTTCGTGTAAAATAATTCGCCGAAAGTCCTTTTTGCCAATTCTTGAATTATGTCGCACCAGCACTGCCGATTTTTCCCTACCAATAAGGGCATTAGCGGCAATGGAAGTGTTTAACTGTCGGCATTGGGCGGCGTTAAGTTTTTTATCGGGGCAATATTGGGCGCATAATGCTTTAGCCCTCGTTGCCATTTCGAACTTTTTAACAAATTCAAAAATTATGTCATCGGCAGTAAACGGCATATCGGGCATTGCCTTGATAAAAAAATCCAGTGCATCAACGGCGTGGGTTTGCATTTCGCTTGGCTTCATTTATATGGCCTCGGTTCTTTTGGGGTTGGGGCATTATTGACCGCTAACGCAGTCGGATAAGCCAAATAATTGCGCTAACTTGTCGAGTACATCTGCGGGGAGGGGTTTTGCTTTCAATGACTTCAAATTATCTGTTAGGTGCGCTTCACTGGAAGTACCCGTCAATGTAACATGTATGCCCGCGGTATGGGTGCAAAAACGGTACGCCGCGTCCATGATGCTAGAAGCAATGGGTGTGCCGTCTGCACCCAACGCGGTTAGGAAGTCTAATGCGTTTTCCGTAGCTTCCAACCCCGCGCCTCCTTGGTTGTTGTCGAGGATTTTTTGTATATCGGATTTCATCTGCGCGGGGTCGGATAATGCACGGCGCACAGCAAACATACACTGCACTCCGACATTTTGTTTGATGGCACGGGGAAGAATGGTCTTTGCCGCTGATGGGTTCATCATGTTGTAGCCCACCATGATTACATCAAAAATATCATCGGTTAAGGCTACATCTAACATTTGATGGGCGGTGTCTGCGCCAAATTGCTCGGTTATGCCTAAGAAGCGGATTTTGCCCTGTTCTTGGGCTTTAATTATTTCGGGTACAAGCATTTCTTTAATGTCTATATAATCGTTGAGTAACACTGCATGGAAGTTGTAAATGTCAATAAAGTCGGTATTTAACGCACGAAGGCTCGCGTCTAAGGTTTCGTGAAATTTTTGTGCATAATTATCGCGCCAGTTATCCCACACAGGGTACTTGGTGGAAATTACATAGGTATTGCGGGGGAAGGACTTTAACCCCACACCCAAGGCGGGTTCTGTGCCGTAGGCCGTTGCTGTGTCAAAAAAGCGAACGCCCATTTCATAGGCTTTTCGGGTTATGCCCGCGGCGTGGGCCTCGCCGTATTTTTGCAAACCCAATCGGGAATGCCCACCGCAACCTAACCCCGCCGCAGTAGTGACAATGCCTGTTCTACCTAATGTTATCGTTCTCATGTGAAACCCGCCCTCCGTGTTTGATTTTCCGCCATTTTACCACATTATAGGCGTTTTGATGTTTCTACAATGTACGGTTTTATTATGTTTTTATACGTAACACCGTTTGATTTGAAATCTAGCATGTTTATGGCGGGGTTGATGATGGTCGGGGTCTGCGTAACCGAGGAGGAAAATTGGGGGGCGTACATGGGGTTGGGAGCATAGGTTAATACCGTGGGTTTGGTTGATTTTACTTGCTTTAGGGCTTGGGCAAACTCTGCTATTTCGTGCGGGGTGTTGCTCGCCCCGCATAACAAATGGACGTTGGATTCTTTGTACTTCCGCGTGGCTTCGCGTTTTACATCGCCGTAATCCATAATGATGAAATTGTAATCATACTTGGGCAACATACCCTCGTAGAAATCTATGGTATCGTGGGTGAAGTAATCTTCTTCGGTGTCGAAGTTATATGCAGTAGCAATATTTTCAAGATGGTTGTGGGTATTAAGGGCGACATAGCAAGCCGTGCCACCATGGTTCTTAATAAAATTGGTAAGCCCCAATGCGAAGGTAGTCGTACCCACCCTGCGTGATGCACCAATGATGCCAATAGTGATATTTACGCAGTCGAAGCGGTAATGCTCATCTTCCATATCTTTTTCGATAATGCTTTGCGCCAACGGGTCTTTGGGTGCGGTATTAATAGGTGCAGGAAGTTTAAAGGGTGTGTCGTAAATTTTTACAAAGGGTTCTTCCTCATCCACTTCGTCATATTCCTGTGCATTAACTGCTTGGGGTTTATGCTTTAACAGACCATCAAAGGAAAGGCACTCGGCTATTTGTGCGAGTTTTTCTTCCATGATTGAAGCGGTAACAATATCCGTTACGCCGATTTTCACCAAGCTCCGCGATAAATCGTCTAGCCCGCTAATACTTTCATGGATAACGATAACCCGTGCGCTGTACATGGTTTGGAATGACTGTACCGCTTCTAAAAATTCCGTGTCGGTTTCGGATATGGCTAAGCGTTCTACGCAGAAGAAGCGACAGCTTGCAAACTTCCTCACTTCCATAATCATAAACTCCGACAAGATGAAGTTACCCGTGATTTTGCGTACATGCAGATTATTTTCCTGTGCCGCTATGTCTAGCAAGTTTGCACTTTCGCTACGTGATAGGTATAAAATCATTTTTATTTTCCTCCCGTTTTTATGGGGTTTATGGGCCAATTATCCAAAATGCACCCCCTGCTCCTGCGCCCCTACGGGCTTCGTCCAGTATGAGTTGAAAATCCCATGGGCGTTCGCTTCGGCTAAGACTTGCAGGGTCGGCTACGAGGATTTGCCCGTCGGCGGTAACACCCCGCAACACAATAAAATGCCCACTACGGGTAAAATGCCCCCGTGCCATTAACGCGATAACGAGTTTACCCTCATGCAAGGCATCTAAAATACGCTGCGGGTTGTTTTGTACGTTGTACTCAACGGTAAGCCCAAAACCCCGCGCCCCGTTGGGGATTAAACTGTGAAATGAACCCTGCTCCCTTGCCCACCCGCCGTTAGCCACTGCCCATTCTGCCATTTCTATGGGGTCAACGATGCGGTCTGTTAGACTGGAAACCACAATAGAAAGCGCGGCGGGGCCGCAACCATGTGTACCGATGCGGTCTGTGCCAAAGGGTTGGTTGGCGAAGCGTATATCTAATTGGTTAAAATAAATGACATCAATTACACCGTCGGTAAAAACAATATCGCCGTAGTTAATGCCACTACCCACGATATAATCGCGTTCGTAGATGCCGATGGTTTGGTTGTAGCCAAATTCTTGTTGGAAATTGGTCACTGCCCGAAGTTCATCGGGCAGTAACCAAGCGTACAGGAATGATAGCGGGCTTGTGAGTAAATACACGATAAACGCGGTTAATAATAAAAGCCCCACAACGGGGGCGGTGATGGCGATAAGCATTCGCCGCCGTTTTTCTTCATCGGTTGCTACATCTACCGCAAGTTTAACCAACAACTTTTTGACTGCCGCCGCTAGGGGAGCTGCCATATTACCTGCCCCCCGCCTTGCCGAAGTAGTCAAACTTGTATTCGGGTATTTCAAAATTAACATGTAGGCGTTTTGCACCAATCACAAACAGGGCATGGCCGCGCTTCTTGGATAAAAGCAATTCTTCCTCGGCTTCGGTTAGGCTGTAGAGTTCTTTGGTTTCCAAGAGGTTTTTACCGTCTGTACCCATGAGGATTTTATAACAGGGAATATCCAAGAGAGCTTGTCCGTATTGCTTGATGCTTGGCGAAAGAAAATCCACCACCGAATGAGAAATAATCGCAAGCCCTGCTTCATATTTACGTGCGCGTTTTGCCACGTTACGCAAAAATACAAGACTTTGCGGTACGCTTTCATCTATCATCAAGTACGCCTCATCGCAGATAAGCAGTACCCGTTCATTGCGGTCTTTGCTCATCTGCTCCCAGCACCAAGATAGCAAAGTGAAATACTGCGCCCGTTTAATATTGTCGCCTGTGTTTTGCAAGCTGTGGGTGTCAAGGCAAATACACAGAGAGGAAGTTTCCACCGTGCTATGCCCGTTCCAAAGGAATTGGTCGCTGCCAAGAGCGAGGTCGTGAAACAGTAATGCCAATTCCTTGTGTTCATCGTCTTTTTGGGTTTTTGCTTTCTTTTCAAGCAAGGTATGAAGGTCGGTAAACGTGGGGAAGTCGGTATTTTTGAGATGTTTGATGTCTGTATCCCAATCAATATTAAAATTGTTATATAGTTCAATAATGGCCTGCTTGAGTATGGCGCGTTTCATGTCCGACAAGCTAGGGATATACAGCTTGAAAAATATTTCTAGGTTTTTTATGTGTAATGCCATGTCACTCATGCCGTAGCCTTCGTCTACGTACAGGGGCGTGTCATTGTCGGGTTCGGCTTCGTCTGTATCGCGGGGGGCGGGACGGATTTGCAACGGATTTAACAACCCACGCTTATCGCCCCCTGCGTTTATCCAATCGCCGTTAAGGTTTTCGCATAATTCTTTATATTCTTGTTCCGGGTCAATGAAAATAAGTTTCGTACCCTTCATGTATTCCGCAAGGGCTAGGTGCTTAACGGCGGTAGATTTACCCACCCCCGCCACACCCATAATTACCATGTTGGAATTGGTGCGGTCATCGCCCCGTTTCCACGTATCAACAATAATTAAGCCCCCGCTGTTATCCTTGGCGAAATAATAACCCGTACCGTCATTAAACCCACTCGAAGCAAAAGGAAAACCGCCGACAAAGGTACTCATCGGCACGATGCGCTGTATGATGTTTTCAATTTTACCCACTGTGGGGAACGTGGGCGAGATATTTTGCAAACCCTCTTTTTGTAAACTCGCCAATGCCCTGCCTTTGCATTTCATTACACCCAGCACACTGTCTACCCTGCGCGTTACCTTGGTGAAGGATTTTTCATCGCGGGCGATGGGCATGATGGATATTGACATTAACCCAACGGTTTCACCGTTTTGGTCGATTTGTAGCATAATACGGTCGCCATCTTCGGCGGCCTTTTCTGCACGTTGGCGGGTAAGCGGGTCTTTTGCACCCTCGGCGGTGACGCGGTTATGGACGATGCTCTTGGAAATGGCAGTAATTAACGCGCTGTTATCCACAGGCTTGAACCCGATGGAAACAACGGTACTCGGAATGTTCGTGATTTTAGACAGCCAGCCCATGTCTACCTTCTGCGGAAACTTCACCACGCCGTATACCCTGCCTGTGTTTTCGCCAATGACTAAGCTGTTGCGTTTAATTTCCAACCCCATGGGGGTAATTACATTTAACAGGGCTTGGTTGACGGGTGCAAAATCGGTAGGCTTCTGTTTGGGTAACATTTTATTTATCATCGGTTAAATCCCCCTTCAATAAGCGGTATCGCCGCCTCAAAATTGTTATCTTCAATATGGGTATAACTCGGATTGTTTACGAGGTTGCACAGGCGAACAATGTCTTGCTGCCCTAAAATTTCGCAGGGGATTTTACAGCTTGAGAAATTGTCTGCCATGAGCCGTGCGCGGTTGATGAGTTCCCGCTCCACGCCGTCTACTGCTTTATCCCACAAGACGATGTAAAACTGGCGTTCTACAATGTCGCCCCCCATGGCAAAGTTAGACATTTCCACCATTTCGGCCTTTAATAATTCCCGTTGGGTGGCATTGGGGGTCATTAGCATGGAGTGCAATTCGGAAAGCAAGGGTGAAATGTCAATAGGGCGTGAAACGGCGATAAACTTAAACGGGAAGTGTGTACCCGACATTTCCGCGGTAAGGGTACGCACGATGTTCCGTTTTTCCGTTTTAGAATAAAGGTCAATGCTTATGGGCGTTAGCTTCAAATAACATAACGCCATATCATCGCGGGTGTAGAGGAAGTTCGCGCATATATCCTTGACGTTAATAAATTCGTTGGCGACTACGGCGTTGGTGGTAGTTTTATCTTTGTATTTATTCGCTTCCGCTTGTTTAATAAAGAAAAAAGCGGCGAATCCGCCGCCAATGCAAATGAAAATCATAATGATAGATAAGAGCAAGTGATAACACCTCCGTCAATTTCTAGGCGCAACGCGCCAATCGTCAAATAGCGTACCGTTAATGGTTACATGGTCGGTTAAATTCATGGATAACATGCCGCCGGGTGTCCATGCGTCTAACACCCATGTGTAGACGATATACGAACCGTCGGGAAACCACACGGGTGTAAAATGAGAACGGCGGTTAAAGGTACTAAAGGGGTTATGTTGAAATTCCATGCGCGTGGAAAATCCCCCCTCCATTAGTTCAAGTAACCGCCAATAGGTGGTGTAGTGAAATTCGGGGAAGTAGCTTACCGCCGTTTGTGCACCTGTCACATGAATGCTTGGTGCATTGGTAGAAAAACTTGTGGTAACTACGTTATTTACGCCGTACCCGCTTTTCATGGTATTGCCTACGGCAGTGGGTACTTTGGCATCGGGGGTGATACGGCTTGTGGCGGTTAGGCTTGCGGAGTATGCGTTGGTGAAAAATTCAAACCAGCCGTTATCTACCCATTCGCCGAAGTCATACCACTGGCCGAAGTCGTGATAAAAGCCCGCGCATTCATAACTTCCAAAATCCTCGTAACTTCCGCCATCTTCGCTATCTTCATCTTCAACCCACTGCATGTTTGATACCCATTGGTCGTTGCTTACCCAGCTTATATCTTCAACCCATTGCCAATCGTATTCCCATTCCCAATAAGGAATCCATAACGCCCACCATACTGTCCACTGTGCCGAGGTACGCTGTGCATTATTGGGTGGCGATACCGTAGAAAAGTTAAGGTGGCGGTCGGTGGCGCGCGGGTCGGGGGGAGGGTTTCGTTCGAGGTCTACGATGCGGGCATTGATTTGCTCATCGCTCAGATAACCCGTACATGTACTGATGGTAATGGTGACGTTTTGCTCGGTGGGTGGGGTCGTCCATCGAAACCATACTACTTGGCTACTATCTTCGGGGATAACAATATTGCTCATGGTGTACGTGCGCCCCAACACATAAAATGTTACAGTAGCGGATGCGTGTGGATTTATTTCATCAACGGTACTCAACGTAACCGCCGTTATTACTTCGGTGTTGATGCGGTATTCCCGCTCAAATGATGCGGGTGGCGGGGGAACGGTTACAGGTGCATCGGTATAACTCACAATACCCACGCCCAAATATCTGAGAATGGTGGCATTGGATTGTGTGCCTGTTGCCGTTCCTGTGAATGCGGGTATGCCTAAGTCCGTATGTTCCAAGAACAGGGCAAGGGGTAGATTTTGGTGGGATAAACTCGTCATACGGTTGCGTAATGCGCCGTTTAGTTGTTGGTCGTAAAGCGCGGCTTCGTGGGCGGTCATGGCTACGTTGTTGCCTTGGAAACGGAAAAAAGCGATGGGTTCGATGACAAGCCTGTATGCACCGCTTACTAATCGTTCAAAGGGAATGTCGAAGTCATTGGCTATCATCATGGCCGCACCTTCGGAGGTGAAGTATCGGCGTATTGCATCAATATTGGCACGGCTTCCGCTACTGATAATGCGCGGCAGTGCGGGTGATGGGTTTCTAAAGGAAAACCCGCCTACAATCGGGGATAAACTACGTCCACCCGTATATTGCAACTTCGACACGTTACCGAAGTGCATGACATTGTTTGCGGGGGTCATATTGGTGTAGTTAATCGGCGTACCCAATGTAGCTCCCGTTTCTGCGTGAACAATGGAAACCCGCACACCATCATTACCCGGATTCCAAAAGTCTGTAGCTGTGCCTTGCCCCATACCACCACCCCCGCCGTCTATGTTGGGGTCGCCATCGGCGAATGCGGTGATGGGCGTAAAATATAAAAGAAAAAGTATTGCGAAAAATAAGACCGTTAAATTTTTTATCATCATCTGCCTCCAATCAAAAAGGAGCAAGCGTTGTGCCTGCTCCTTGGTTATTTTTATCGGGTGAATTACCCCATGTTGCCTATTTGTTTATCCCAATCGCCATCCGAACCACTTTGCCCGCCTTGGTTTTGCCCACTGCTTTGCACCCATCCAAAACCGGGTACATATACCGCGCCGTTGTTGCCGCCACCTTGCGGTGTGTTATTCGGTGGGGTGGTCGGTGCGGGTTGCGTTGTTGTAGCGGGGGGCGTGGTTATTGGGGGTGGCGTAGGGGTCGGAAGATTAGGTTTTACATCAGGGTTGGTGAGTGCGGGGTCAAGGGCATTGTGTGCTTCCACATCTTCAAGGGTTGCGTAACCGTCCCGCTCGCCTGTAAACGCCGTATCGGGTAACTTCGGCGGGGCGGGTTGTGCCGTTTCAACTTGGGTTAATTGAATGTCGGTAATATCGCGTTCCTGTTCCATTTGCTCGGCAGTGATGGGGAGCAAAACAATGGCGGGTGGGGCAATGGTAGGTGTGGGTTCAATTATCGGCACGGGAATGTATACTGTGCCAACATCATTTTGCACTACGGACAGGCCACTCTCGATATAGCTAACTGCCGTGTCTGCGATTGTGGTGTTGTACACTTCTTCATCGGGTGTATCTGCGTTGGTTGCCTGTTGCGGCAGGGGATTAAAGGTAAAATATAACCCAACCAACACAACAGCGGCGAATATAAATGTGATTACCTTTACTGCTTTTCTATCCTTGAACATAACCGATTCCTCCTTATGATTACGTGGGGTGGTGTTGCCGTTTCTTCATTACATATACTTATTATAGGGGATGTTTGCTGACCGTCCAGTCGGAATAGCGCACAAACTTTTGCGGTTCACGCACTCGCTTTCCAGTGCAGAACCCACAAAATTTGGATAACTTAATCCCATGTGTTGCTACAGGATGAAAAATTGCATTTCTATATTCTAATGCCGTATAATATGACTACGAGGTGACACACTTATGGGGTTGGATATTTTAATAGATAAACTCACGCCCTGTCTTATTGAAATAAAAACGGGTGAAGTAAAAAATACGGTGTTCATGTTGGCTAACGAAATCGAATTACGCAATTTGCCTCAAAAAGGTTGGCTTTTCGATTGGGAGCAACTCGAATCGGGCAACATAAACATTTACAAGCTACTTGTTGAGGACAGTGATGTTATACAGGGCTTAGTAGCATTGGAAGTAATGCGTGGAACGGTATATGTCGTATTGGCAGAAAGCGCGCCACACAACCAACCCCAAAGCAAAACTTATGAAGGCGTTGGGGGTCATTTATTTGCCATTGCCATAAAATTATCCATCCGAAATGGTTTTGGCGGGCATATTCACTTTGATGCAAAAAACTTAAAATTAGTTCAACATTACAAAGATGCTATATTCGCCACACATATTGGCGGTTTTCACGAATATAGAATGGATGTAGATGAAGATGCCGCGTTGAAAGTGATTGAAAAATACACCTTGGAAGGAGAGTTTGGCACATGACAGCAGAAGCAATTAAACACTCGCAAGAATACGACACCCTTTTTCAAACATATGGCGGTACGCTTGCACCTGTTGAAATTGGTGGGGTGAATCAAAACCGCAATTCAAAATGCGGGCATATTGCGCTTATGAAGTTTGTTAAAGAAAATAATGAACCATTACCCTTAACTGCCGAACGAGCAAATGAAATTGCGGCACTTTTGCACGTAAAATAGATATTATATATCAACAAAGCCCTTGCTTGCGCGGCATATCGTGCAAGCAAGGGCTAATTTTATGCTCAAAACCGCGGAGTCCACCCTGCTGTGCATCGTATCGTTATCCGCATGGGCGGGAGGCGTTCCCACCCAAACGATAGCGGTACTTCCAACCGAATCGTGGCATGGGCAAGAAATTGTCGGGCAGTATCTCGATTGGCGGGTGCAAAGGGTGCGTTAATGATTTGAATATTCAAGTTAGATAATCGGTACTCCACCGTACCCCCTGCGTATTTCACTAAATACCCACCTTCGCGTTGTAACCCCAGCAGTTCACTCAACCTAGCATACACATCTCCTGTGTTAAATTGCTCCCGAAAACCGCTTCCATCATTCACAAACCCACCACTATGCCCTTCACGTAAAGAAGCGTATACGTCGGAAAAATTACCCGTGGAAACGGATATGATGGCCGATTGCAAACTATCTCGTACCCCCTGTGCAATGATTAATAACCGCATATACTCAAAGGCGGCACTGGCAACGATGACAATAGAGAGCGCAATAGCAATAGTAAGCGGGTAGGACAGGGCCTTTTCGCAACGCAAGATGTTTCTAATTCGCTTCATCGCCAAAACACCTCGCTTTTGCCTATCGCCCTAGAGATTAGGGTTATCGGGAATGAGCCAAAGTTGAAAAAGCCTATGTCATGTTGCAAAGTAAGGGTGAGGGTTACTTCCGTGTCGATTTGAATATTGCCCGTTCTGCTCCATGAAATGTCGGGACTGATGCCCAAGGTGTTGCGGAGTTGGGTTGCCCGTGCGTTGGTTTCCGCGCCGACACGCCCTGATATTTCCGCTTCCCGCACCAATTCGGCGGCGAAGGTATCTAATTGATGCTTGGCGATAAACACGGGGAATACATGCACCGCCAACGCAACAAACAGCATGATAACCAGCACCGTAATGACTACATCAATGTAGCCCTCGGCGCGGTTGGACTTTAACAGCTTCATTTTCCACCCCTTAAAATAGGTTGCCAAAGGCCGCCATTATTTCCACGCCGATTATGGCAAGGTACATCGCCAAGAAACACATCAGCATGTAAAATGAATATTTCTTAATCTTGCCGGGGCGTTTCATGGCTATCATCTTCAACTTCTGTATTTCAAGTTGTTTCAAGTCATGGGCAAGCATTTGAAAATACACGATGCCGTTATCACCCCGCATAACAGCGATAAGCCCACGCACAACGTCGGATAATTGAGAACTACCCATACGCGCCTCGAAGCGGGTAAGTGCCGTTTCGTGGGAACCCGATTTCATGTCGGCAATAGTAATTTCTAACTCCGTGCGTAACGCATCGCCCGCGTGTTTTTGATAAGTTTCAAAAATAGAGAGAATGTCACGGCTTGCTTTTAATTCTTGCGTGAGGGTGTTTACGAAGCGTGGCAATTCGGTTTCGATGGCTTCGCGTTTTTTGCGTACCACCTCATCTGCGGAGTTATATTCTTTGAAAAATACAGCTATCGCCATACAAATAAAGATGGGCGTGAGTATGGGGATGAGTAATAAACAGGGTATCGCCAGTGCAAGAATTAACCCCGCCTTAACGATAGCCTTGGCCGTAAACACTTCGGGCGAAAGGTTAATATCCGCGGATTTGAGCGTGGATGTCATTTTGCGTTTTTTGTAATCGTTCATTTTGATATACATGGACAGCTTCACCGCAAGGTCGAAAATAATAGCTTCAAATGACTTAGCTTGTTTCTTTTCCCTGCGGGTGACGGCGATTACCGCTTTTGTGGTGGCGAGAGTTGGGATTTTTAATACATCGGCAAGGACAAAGTACAATCCTATGCCAAACAGGATAAAAAACGGAATGAGTATAACGAGCATAACTCACCTTCTTTCAAAATTATTTTGCATTGATTTTGCATATGAAATGTGATACATTGCAACCGAGATTCGTATGTTTAGAAGGAGGCTATATGACAAAAAACGAAACCCTGCACATTCGGGTTAATGAACACGTAAAATCAAATGCCGAAAACACACTTAGGTTGCTTGGCATATCCATATCAGAAGCGGTAAACATGTTTCTTCACCAGATTCCACTTGTGGGGGGGCTTCCTTTTGATGTGAAAGTACCCTTGGCACCGGAAAGCGTTGTTGCTTCAGATAAAATGGATTTATATAAAAAACTGGATGTGGGTATGGCACAAATTGAATCGGGCGATGTTGTTGATGCGGATGTTGTAATGCGCCGTTTGAGTGATAAGTATGGCTTATAAGGTTACTTATTCCACACAAGCGTCAATAGACCTTGAAGCCATTATTGAATATATTTACGGCGAACTGCATAACCCACAAGCTGCTCAAAATTTTTTCAATAAAACAGATGAAACCCTTGTAAGGCTTCGTGATAATCCTTTTATCTTTCCCCTACACCATGATGAAAGGCTGAGCGCGAAGGGACTACGATTCGTAACGATTGGCAGTTATTTAATGTTTTATGCCGTTGACGAAAAGAACAATTTGGTAAACATCGCGCGAATTATTTATGGCAGACGAAACATATCAGCAATTATTTGATTGCAAACTCCTACCTTTTATATTCAATGGGGCGTGTCAACCGAATCACTGCCGCCAGCGATATAAACAACGCTGCCGCCGATATTGCCAATATACCCTGCCCAACGATGGTATTCATTAACGTGTCAAACCAACTTCTGTTGAGGAAGAAAATTAACGGGATATTTCCCACCAACAACATCGCCATGATGATAAATTCCTTCATGGGTTCGTATAGCAAAATGTCTAACTCTGCCGATACCACGCGCATGTCCGATAACTTGGAAATAATGGGTGTTAAAGTAGTTTTGAGGGTTTTATCGTCTTGGCAAGCAATAACCGCGTCAATCCATTCGCGGTATACCTCGTTGGCGATTTTGTACTTAATATTTTCCAAGGCAAGCCGAAGGTCGGCGTTGATAAGGTTCGTCTGCGCCAAGAAATACTTAAACACATCACACACAGGCGGATTCAAGTACGCCACATTTTCTTCCACAGCGAGGATAAAGTTCTCACTCCGCAAATAAGAAGTAGTAACGATGGATAAGGCCGTTTCCAATTCGGCGTTTAGCTGCTTGCGGTAGAAATTGGCGGTGAACATAACATACCAAAACGGAAGCATGGCAAACCCCACCGCCATAACAGGAATCATCAGCATATTGCCCAAGGCAAGGGCAAACAACGTACCCGCAATAAACAAGATGATTGAAAATACCGTAAGCGTTCCGAATAAATGCTTCTTGCCCGTTATTTCCAATATCTCTTTGGTTTCGATGATGGTTTTGCGTATACCCTTCACCTTTTTGGTGTTGGTCGCGGCTTTGATTTTCTGCGCGAGGGTCTTTTTACGCCTTTTGAATATGTTGCCGACATCTTCGGCAAATTCAAAAGGTGACAGGGATAACATCATAAATCCCCCCGCCACTAACCCAATAAACGCCATGAGTAAAATCGTTGTCATGCCGCACCCCCTACCAATTTTTCCAACACATCCAAGGGAATGCCGTTTTCGCGCAGGCGTTTTTGCAAACTCTCGGATATGGGGTCTACCCGCTCAAATGTACCTTTAATCGTCACTTTACCTTTGCTTATGGCGTTTTCGGTAATGTTGAAACGAAACAGGGTGCGGATTTTACGCTCGCCATCGGGTAGGATTTCGCACTCGGTTATTTCCATGATTCGGCGGCTTCTATCCTCCAGTTTCTTAGCAAACATAACAATGGGAAACGCCTCTGTGACGAGGTTGTACAGGGTTTTATCGTTGATGTCGTACTTAGTTTTACACAACGTAACCATGCGGTTGTACGTGGTGTCGCAAGAGTTGGCATGGGTGGTGGTGATTACGCCATGCCCTGTGCGGGCGGCTTCCTGCGCGGCGAAGGCTTCGCTTGACTTCATTTCACCCACGCACACGATGTCGGGGTTGGACGTAAGGGCATATTCTAGGAGTTTCTCTTGGTCTATATTTTGTTTGGGGTCTTCGCTATAACGTGTAACTGTATGCACCACGTTATTTAATACATTGCCTTCCGCATCTTCACGCACAAGGTCAAACTCGCGGCAGCCGTTTTCAATGGTGAACAAACGCATATGGTCGGGAACGGTGGAAAGCAACCACGCCATAACCGTAGTCTTACCACTCCCCGTTGCCCCCGTTACGCACATAGAAAGCCCATACCGCAAGCAAACCGTTAGAAAGTCAAGCATTTCTTCCGTGGCGGTTTTGTTTTTGATGAAGTCTTTTTTACCAAGCTGCTTGGGGTTGACGATACGGATGGACGCGGCCACACCCTTTTCTTCATCTGTGATGGGGTTGCCGAGTACCGTGATACGAATTTTATTAGATAAATGCCCGCGTACCACGGGTTGGGAATGGTCTAAAATCATACCCGATTGGTGTAACACTCTGCGAATAACGTCAATGGCATGTTGCGGGGAATTGAAGTGTTCACTTGCGGGTAAGATTTTGCCGTTGGCATAAGTGATTTTTACATCTTTCCATGAGTTAATATTGATTTCTTCCACATCATTTGAAAACAAGTATTGCGTAAGGAAAGAAAACTCTGCCATTTCAACGTATAACCGCTCAATTAACCCCTCAAAATCAAAACCGTCTACCGCGATGTTATAATCGGTTAAATACTTGGCGATGTAGGCGCAGATTTGCTTTTTCTGTTCTTCGGGGTTGTCGGATATGAGGGTAGAAAACTTAGACGAGATATACTCCTGTACTTCGGTTAAAACGTCGGGGAAGGGCTTTTTAATACCATCATCGTCAAAAAAGTTGGAATATCGTTTATTCAAGGTCAAACACCTCCCGCGCCATTTTTTTAATTTCTGCGTTATATTTCTTCGCGTCTTTTCCGTTTAATGCGTCCAGTAGCCCTGCGGAATAAAATTGAGATTCAATTTCTTTCACATGGGGCAGGGTATAAGCGATGTCGCCATATACCGAACGGAAAGTGGCTTCCTCTTGTAACGGCTTCAAGTTAGAAAACACTTTGATGTGCTTATCTGTTTTGAACTTCGCCCGCGAAATGAGCGGTAGGTGGGAAGATAGATAAGAAAATGACTTTAAATCAACATTACATAGGCGCAGCACCCTGTCGGCCTGTTGCAAGGCAATGGTGGTAAATCCGTCCTCGGTGAGTACGCTTGAGCAGTCAATAATCACATAGTCGGTGACTTGGCGCAGTTGTGAAATTAACTCCGCTACACGCTCGGCCATAAATTCCGAATAGGTGAAAATGTTATCGCCGTTTTTGTAGCCAATCACAGCGATATGCTCATGCTTGGGGTAAGGGATAGCGGTTTGCATGATGTCTAACTGCTTGATATGGGGCTTAGAAAGCAAACTGCCGAGGGTGCGATTTTTAACATCCACACTCGGCAGTACAGTTGATACTACGGGGCAAAATAAATCGGCAAAGATGATAATTACGTTTTTCTTCTTGGCTTCCAGTTCCCGCGCCAATTTCATCGCCGTTACCGTTTTCCCGCTTGAAGGGCTGCCCCATATGGCAATTACGTTATTATTCATCAGCCGATACCTCCTGTGCGTATGCTTCGGGCGTTTCTATGTCGGGCAGACCGTACCCTTGTAAAATTTCATATTCGCTGTATTCATCTTCCTGCGGGAAAATAAAGTCCGATTGTACTTGTAAAAACATGCTACGGGTTTCCACTGCGCCACGGAATACCAACGCGGTATGGATTCGTGCCGTATTTTCAAGTTCGGTGAGCAATAACGCTTGTTGGGGGTACACCAACAATGTAAGAGTAGCGGGTAATTCCCTATCCTCATCGGGGTTACGGTGTGCGAAGGGTTCTTTGTCGTTACCCCTCGCATCCGTTACTGCGAGAACTTCTACATACCGCAATTCGGGCGGGGCTATGGTTAAGCGAAAATCGCCAAAATCGGAAGCAAAAACAGTAATAATATCCCCCGCCTCTAACTTGGCTGATAAACCCGCCGCGAATGAAGGAATACTCATAGAAATGGCAACCCGCGTACCGTCAAGGTTGTTAAGGTAGGGAAATTCGGCAAGGGGTGTGTCGGATAAATTCCCTACGAGGATATGGCTTTCGCGTAGCATATCGTGCCGTGCATACCTACCTATTACGTTATCCATGTTTTGAATTACATTGTTAGGTAAATTAAAACCGCCTACATTTACGGCTGTAACCATGTCCGCGGTGATACGTTCACCCTGCTGTACATCGCGGGTCAAACGCACAACTTCTACTTGGGCTTGCACTGCACTGTTAAATAACGGCGTTAGCCCAAAACAGATAATGAGCGATAAGACGATGCAAATTAGCCCCAAAACGGTGCGATTTTTTAGGATATTCAAAATATAAAACCTCCCATATGTGTGATGATGTAAGACACAATACCCCCTACGCACAGAAATGGCGCAAGGGGTATTGCGGTCTTTTTACAAGCGGTAAAACCTTTTTTAATACAAAGGAAAACGGAAAACACAGCAACCAGCGACAGGGATATAATAATTTGCGCTACTCCGCCCCATACGCCCAGCACCGCGCCACAAGCAAACATTAATTTTACATCGCCGCCGCCAATGCCACCCTTAAACAATGCGGGGATAAAAAATGGGAGTGCGGTAATTACCGCACCCCCAAATGAACCACCCGTTCCAATTAAACTTACGACAATGATTAAAATACATATCCAATCGTCAACCTCGCGCCGTTTTATATCGGTGATGGCGGCGTAGATAAGCAACGCTGAAAATAATAAACCCGCACCAATAATTGTAACCATTATCGGTCATACCCTTCTTCGGTTTGTTCGGCTTCATATTGGTTATGGAGCGAAACGCGGATGTCCATTGTATTTTTTTCAATTTCATCCGCCTGCTTGTCGGCGACACATATAATCGAATCCTTGATGTTATCTAAGTTTGTAACATTGCGCCGTTGCCAATCGGCATAAATGCACCAAAGGGGTTCTTCTAATGAATATAAGGCTTTTATTTGCTCGGTTGTTAATGTGGATGCTTTGGGGTCGAGGCTTGCTTGGATGTCGTGCAAAAGGGTGAGTTTATACGACAATGCAATTATTTCTTCGGGTAACATAACTTTTACCGTTTTCAAATAATTATCGTACTCGGCCTTAACGGTGTAATATAATTTATTTGCAACATACTCATGCTCCACTTTTTCAAGGAACTCGAACATCGCCAATTGGACTTGATTTACTCTCTCTGCCGTACAGTAAAAAAGGTAGGCATCGTGCAACGGATTTTCTGCCGTGTACAGGGCATCTACCATCTCATGGCTCATGGATAGCTCCATAAGTTCATTGCGGATTTCGTATTTAATGTTTACTTCCGAATGGAAATTAGTTAAATCATCCACCATGGCGGCTTCAAAAACTGCCTTAGCCTCGTGTTTTATTTTGGCGTTTAAGGCATCACGCAGAAGCAAGCCCTGTGCAACCCGTAATTCTTCTTCAATATTATTCGGCATGGTATACCTCCCACAATTTCTTCCCAATGTCGTAAATAACGGGAATCGTTACGCCATTCCCCGCCTGTTTATAAAGTTGGTTATCCGAGTTCACTACCCGCGCCCTGTAAAACATTTCATCGGTAAACCCCTGTAGGCGAAAGCACTCCGACGGCGTAAGTTTGCGAATGCGCCCATGTGCCGTAACCGTGCCTTGCTCGCAGGAAGTCATAAGGGCGTGGGCAAAATCCTTGCTCACCCGCCCCCGCCGATTGTTGCTTGTAGGGAATGAAAAATTTACGCAGTCGCCGGGGTAGGCTTTGGCGTACCCCTTCTTTGTGGCTTCTTTAATTTTAAGATGCAACCCACATAAGGATGGGTCACATAACAAAACGCCATGTTTGTCTTGGCACGTTAATGTAAAGCTCGGTTCGCCGCAGTCTTTTAACCGTCTGCCATTTTGCCGTTTATTTTTACGGTCGGGAGTGAGCACAGCTCGCGCACAAACCAAAACCCCCGAATTGTCGGCTTTATGATTTGTAATTCCTGCGTTATATCGTGCCTTCAAGCACCGTGCCGTATCTGTAAGCTGTGGTTGTTTGCATAAATCAATGAAACAAATATTTTCGCTTGCCACTTCCACCAGCGCGTTTTGTGTTTGGTTGCGATTCACCCCCACACAGTAAAGTCCTGTTTTCGCACCACCCCCACCCGCTTGCGAGGTAAGGGTAACGCTTAACCCGCAGGGAGCGTATACCCTGCAACCTTGGCTACCCCCTATAAGTTCGACAGGAGTTTTTGTGTTTGTGCATCCGATAGGAAATACTTTTCGGGTACGTCCGTTTCTAAGATGTCCGATAATGAAAACGCGCTCTCTATTTTGGGGAACGTATGATTTGGAATTGATAAGTTGCCATTCGCAGTCGTACCCAGCTTCGGATAGCTGATACAAAACTTCCGTAAAATCCCGCCCTCCATTGATTGATAAGAGGTTTTTAACATTTTCAAGGAGAACCCATCGGGGTTTATCTTCGGCAGTTTTGCCCTTGAGGAGTTTAATAATGTTGAAAAATAATCCGCTTCGTTCACCGTTAAGCCCTGTTTGGTGCTTGCCGCTGATGGAAATGTCTTGGCAGGGGAAGCCTGCCGTCCAGCCGTCTGCGTAGGGGATGTCACTTGATTCGAGGGTTGTAATGTCATCACTAAACCACTCCTTTTCGGTGGGGGAATGAATTGCGCGGTAACTGCGTATCGCGTGTTTATCTTTTTCGCAAAAACCAATGCACTTAAACCCGGCCTGCGTAAGCCCTGCGGTAAAACCACCAAGCCCCGCAAAAAAGTCTATGAAGGTTATATCAATACACCTCCCATTCTTTTCCGTAGGTATAGGGGTACACCTTCTGCCCGCGGGCGTAGTTAATTAAATTTGCCGTTTGCCCCACCACGGACATGTTGTACTGGTCTTTTACCGTCATCATCACCGAGCCTGCGATACCCGTTAATATGCCAATCATTGTGTAGGCGACATTTCCGCTTGCAAGATAGATGAGCAAGGAAATAATAATCCCGCCCAACGTACCCACCCCCGCCTGTAACAATTCCTTTTTCCCGAAGCCTGTGAAAAACTCGTTTTCCGTTTTTACGCCCATGGGGATATACAGGGAGTTATTGTTTTCCATATCACACCGCCATTTCCACCGCGTCCGTCCATACGAGTTTTTTGGTTTTGTCTAATTCAACGCGGTTTTCCCATGTGGAGTTGAGGGCAACGGATTTGAAATCAATATTGCTCCCCCGCGGGCTGTAACGCCCTGTTTGGCGATTTTGCCATGCAACAAGTTTGAGTTTTTGCCCGTTATCGGTTTCAAAATAACAGCGAATACAGAAATCGCCGTATACTTTCATTACAAGTTGGCCTTCAAATACACCTTCCTTGGCGGGAGTAAATGCGTTACGGTTAAAAACCGCCTCCCGCGCTTGCTTTTGTGTGTACACATGATTCGCTTCCAATATAAAACCCCTTCCAAAATTTTATTGGTAGTAGAAAAATACAATGTCGCGTAAAATCCATACGCTTTCGGCGATAATCCAAAACAGCACCGCGTTTTTGGCGCGTTTTTTGTACTTCATGGCTTCCTCATCTGCACCGATGAGCTTCACCATGCAAAAGATAAACCGCGCCACCACACCCAAACGGACGAGAATCATTACTGCCGAAGTGATGTCATCAATCGTCATGGGGTAATACCTCCCCGCCGTCATAAAAAACTTGGTGTGAAAGGATTAGCCCCTGCGCGGCTTCGTTGATGCCGTGGGTTTCACGGAGTAACTGTTGTAAGGTGTCATTAATTTCACTTGCGTTTTGGGCATAAAAATACCCGTTTGCGTTCTTGCAAACGGGGTGGCCGTGGGTGCGTAGTTTTTCGATTATCTGCCTAAAGGTTTCGCAGTTGATGCCGAAGTTAAATTTCAAATATGCGCTTGTGATGGCGTTTTTCGCGCCTGTGTGTTGACTTCGTAAGAAAAGTAACACATCTTCGTCAATGCCAAATTTAATTTCCACTCGCCCACCTACCTTTTCACCAACATTTTTGCCATACCGAATAACCTTACGGAGTGATACACGTTATTTATTGCCCCTGCACCGCCCCCGCTGCTTGTGGGTAAGACAAACTCGGCAAGGAAGCGCGGGGTACGTAAGGCAAGTATCATACAGGCAACGCCCCAAAATACGTGCATGTTGAGCATTAACCCAACCCCCAATTTCGCAAGGGCAATTTGCACCACCACTGATAACATGGACTTGAAAAACGTCGCCAAGTAATTCTTAAACACACCGCTGTCATTATCAAGCAACCCCACACAAGCAATGGGAATACCCACGCGCAGAATCAACATTTCCAACCCGCGCATGAGAAACTGGAAGTACAGCATGAAGTACGTGATAATAAAAATGAGCCCGAATATTGCTGTAACGATACCCAGCGAAGATATGCCCGTTACCCATGCCGACCAGCTATATTGCGTACCCGCGCCAATCGCGTTTAATATTTGATTCGTCATATCGGTAACGATAATCGCCATCCACCCGTAGATAACGGGAAAGGTAATTGCAACGGCAAGGGCTTTGATAAAATTGATGATTAAGAAATAGGGTTCTTCCTCCGCGTCGCTGCCGTTCCAAAGTACATAGGTATCAAAACCCTTTTTGATGAATTTCAAAATAATGAGAGATACCCCAAAGCCAAGCATGACATCTGTAAGCGTATTTATAAGTGCCACGCCCGATACATTGTACATGTGATTTTCGGCGTGAAGGGCTAGGGGTACGATGCCCTCCAACAACCCGTCAATCATGGCAATTGCGCCGTTAAGCACCGCCACAATGAGTATGACTAAAATAATTTCCAATCGGTTTTCACCTCCTGCAAGCTAAACTTGGAAAAGATGAACCCCCGCAGTTACCCGCGGGGATTCATCATAGTCATTTATCAGCCACTAAAGTTAAACATGTCGGTAATGCGTTGGGTAAGCGTGGGAAGCACTGTGTTTGAGAACAGGAAGTACAACCCCGCCAATACCAACGCGCCGATAACCACCGCCATAAGAATTTTTACGGCAGTGTCTACGAAACCTTCGCCGCGGTTGTTGGCGAGCATTTCTTTGGTAGCGATAACCTTTGCTTCTGCGAAAATGAATACCGCTGTTGCGAATGCGGATACTACCGCGAAAAGCATGACTGCTTTACCTAATAATTTTGTCATAAAGACCTCCCTTAAAATTGGTTTAATAGTATGAAGGGGGCAAAACCACCCCCTCCGATATAAAAGATTTGCTTGCGGGTTGTTATGCCACGGCTTGTTTGCCACCCTCGGTTGTTTCAGCGGTGGCATCATGGGATTGCAAGGCTTTTTCGTAAGCCGCCGTTACCGTGTCGAGGATGCGGAGCCGCGTTTCGTTGTTGATGGGGAAGCAAATGTCGTACCATTCGCCTTCGGGGTTTTTACGGCTGGGCATGGATATGAACAGGCCGTTGTTGCCCTCGATTAAACGGCAACCGCGTATCACAAATACGCCTTCGATGGTGAGGGCGACGTTGGCTTTTACCCTGCCTTCGCCGTTATAAATCCTTTTTATTTCTGCGCTTACATTCATTTTTCTGTTTTTCATGCTATTTCCTCCTGTTTGGATTCTCGTAGAAAATCCGAAATTTTTATGATTTGTTTTGGTTGCTTCAAGCGGGATTTACCCGCTAAAATTAAACATGTCGGTAATGCGTTGGGTGAGTGTAGGCAAAATCGTATTGCTAAAGAGCAAATACAACCCCGCCAAAACCAGCGCGCCGATAACCACCGCCATTAGGATTTTTACGGCGGTGTCTACGAAGCCTTCCGCTTTGTTACAAGCGAAAACCGCTTGTGTACGGCGTATACAAAAACTTTTTGCCTTGTAAAAAAGGCTGTGCATAATGAACCCTCCTTTTCTTGATTATTGGAAATACCCCAAGATGAGGTTAAGCGTTGCCGCACCCAGCACCGCGCCGATGCACGACACCACCGCCGCGATGATGCGGGTGTTCCATTTTTTTTGGTCCATCTCATCGGCGGCCGAGCGGCGTATGCAGAAATAAATAATGAGCATTCCGCCCACAATGGGCGCGAGTATCATCAGCCATGTGGTTACGTCGGTAATTAACCGTTCTGTGCCGGTCACAATAGGGCTACCCGCAACGCCACCCCCCGCAGGTGCGGTGGCTTGGACGGGCATCGCCATGGCAAGCATGAAAAAAGCCGAGAACGCAAGCGCACTCAGCTTTTGGTAATGACGTACTATGCAGTTTTTAAGCGTTTGCATGAAATTTCCTCCTAAGCAAGTGTAGTAAAAATCGCAGGTACATACGAATTTCGCAGAAATTCGTAACTTCTTGCGATTTTTACGAAACGGTTTTCGCCAAAGGCGAAAATGCAGTGCAAGTTTTAATATGGTTTTTGCTAATCATCATCGCCGTCTGTAAATTTCGGCATCCCACCCCCTTTCGCGGCATCTGCTTTACGCAAAATATCCTTTTGGTAGTACACCCATATATTCCAAAGAATAACGGGCTTGCTTACATCGGTGATAATGGGGCGCTTGCTTTCTCGCTCCTCTCGCAGTTTTCGGTTATGCTCCTTATCGCCAAGGCCGAGCATTTTATTAAACAACCATTGGGATAAATCGGGGCCATACATCATAGCGGGGTGGGTGCGTGACGTTACGATTTGGTGCGGACGCGCCACCCGCCGTACTTCGTCCACATTTAAAAGATTACGTTGCGTTAGATTAAGCGTGTGTGAACTGGAGGGTGTAGCGAATTTTTGATGGCTCGCCGATAATTGATAACTGGAAGTGGTGTACGCCCCCAGCTTCTCACTCATTTCCTTGAGGGTTTCCATGTCATCGGCTTGTAAATAAATCCACGTTTGGCAGTTGGATTTGATGGTGTTCGCCGTGTTTTCATCATACTTATCCTTGAGTTGGGCGAAAGATTGTAGAAAGAGATTAAACCGCATACCCCGCCCACCGCCTACAGTGAGCTTGTTGGTGAAATCGGCGATGCTTGTAAAGTTGCCAAACTCGTCTAACATGAAATTTACCCGTTGTTTTAACCGCCCGCCACGGCGGTCTGCCATGTTCGCAAGCAATTCATACTGCTGTGATATGATAAGCGAGGCGACAGGGTAGAAGGTGGTTTTTTCATCGGGTAAGATAATGAATAGGGCTTGCTTTTCCTCGCCTACGCCTGTGATGGAAAAATCGCTTGTGTTTGTTATCCCGTAGATGGATTTTGATGTAAACAAGCGCAGGGTAGTAAGTGCCGAGGTATAAAAACTGCCTCTCGTTCGGCTTGGGGCGACATCGGATATGGATAACAGGGCTTTGGCGGGGTGGCTTTGCGGGAGTTTTTTCACGTACTCCAGCATGGGCATTTTTCCGCCAAGGGTTTTGCACATCTCGGCCACGAACCAATATACATTGGTGAGGTTTTGGTATTCGGGGCGATTTTTATTATCACACACCACGCACAAAATCGCTGCGGCGATAACGCTCATTTCGCCATTCGTCCATATCTTCTCGCCGTCGGATTTGCCCACAAGGGTATTTGTCATATCCCATGCGTACATTTCTGCTTTTTCGTTGTCATCGCGGTTTACTGCATCAATGACGGGTTGCAAGAGGTTATAACGGTGGCTCTTTTCGGGGTTTTTGAAATCCAGCACCCGTACATCGTAGCCGATTTTTGATAGAAACTCGTCTGTAAATTGATACAGTTCCCCCTTCGGGTCGCTTACAACAAGGCTTTCCCCCGCAAGGCCGAGGGTGCATATGGACTGTACAACTATCGTGCGGGACTTGCCCGAACGGGTTGCGCCAATACACAGCGTATGCACATCGTCACCCACATAATAAATTTGCTCCTTTCCGTTATCGAGTTTTTTCATGCCGAGGACTACCCCCGCTTGGGTTAGATTGGGTATAACATCACGCCCTTTCATTTTCAATTGATAATACAGCGCGGAATATGGTATGATTTACTTGCAAGCAAGGAATAAAAACCAAGGGGAGCGAGCTACTATGTCCATTAACCCCATCGAGATACATGGTAATTGGAATCACGGTTTTGTGTTGGATAAGCACGTTGTATCCAGCACACCCATTGGTGAAAACGTATACGGTCGTATGCAATATGAAACTGTACGAACGGAACTTGGTGAGCTTGTCTATCAATTAAAATATCGCGGCAGATATGAATGTATCAATTCAATTCTTGCGTTAATAAGCCCGTTTTTGGATAGCATAAAAGAACAATGGGCAGTTGATGTCATTATCCCCATACCCGCGTCCAAGCAACGGGATATTCAGCCCGTACATGAACTTGCACATGCTATTGCTCAATACCTGCGTGTAGACTACTTTGACGAAGTGTTGGAAAAAACATCCTCCACCGCATCAAAGGATATGGATAAAAGCAGTAAAACACTCAAAGGAAATATTGTTGCAAAAATAAAAGCCCAACGAGAACATAATATATTGTTGATTGACGATTTATTTCAATCGGGCGAAACCCTTAAAGAATGTGTATCTGTGTTGCGAGAAGATGAAATGTTAAAGCAGATATATGTCTTGGTTATGACAAAAACAAGGTGATTCCCATGAAAATATTTGTTGCTGGGCCTAGAGCCATTACCGCATTAGGAAAAATGGTAGAAGATAGGCTATACAATATATATGAGAAAAAACATACCATCATTGTGGGTGATGCTAATGGGATTGATAAAGCCGTCCAAATGTATTTTTCAACCCTTGCTTATCCCCACGTTACGGTTTATTCCAGCAATGGAAAAGTGAGAAATAATCTTGGAAATTGGCAAGTCGAATCGGTATCGGTTGCCAATAATGTCAAGGGTTTTGACTTTTATGCAATGAAAGATAAGGCAATGGCAGACACAGCCGATTATGGATTTATGATTTGGAATGGTGAAAGTAAGGGAACCCTTAATAACATAATAAACCTTTTAAATAATAACAAGAAGTCGTTAGTTTATTTCACCCCGCAAAATGATTTCGTTTGTGTTGACGATTTTGAAAAATTAAATGCCCTCGTCAATTATTGCAATGATGGTACAAAATCATTGCTCAAAAAGTTATGCAAGGCAATTCCCGCAATGCAATTACAAATGACATTAGTTTAATCGTTTGCGCTTTCATATTTCACTGCTATGCTTGGTTTATTTTTGACATGTTATCGTGTGTATTTCAACGATAACTACTCGAAAATTAAACCAATTTTTATGTGTTCATAAACTCCAACCCATCATAACCGCCGTCTAACAATATTTTTATCTGCGGGTCTTTCGGGTCAAGGATAAAATTATCAAAGGTTTTATCTTTTTCTTTGTCGGTCAACCACTTTGCCGAACCGTGTTGATATTGCCCCACGGCGGCAGGGGTTTGAATGTCGGGGGTTATGGTATGCAGATAACTTTGGTATGGGCGCGTATTTGTGAGAAAAAACGCGATGCTTAAAATAAACGAAAACCCCACCATACATAGAAATAATGTCAAGTGCTGATGGTCGGCGGCCATGCTCCCGATGCTTTCCATAAAACCCGTGAATGCCAGCGTTGTCATCTGCCGTGATAAAACATTGTGCAAAGCGGTAGAAAAAAATATGCTGATAAAACTACCTAACAGAAAAATGGCGGTACACATGACTAACCTCGGCTTTAATTTCACGGCTCAACCCCCTCGCTTTCGTCATGGGTGTACTCCTGCGCTTGTGTAATTTCATCATGGGTATCAATGGAAAACAAGGCCGTATCGAGGACACGGATAAGACCGTCTATGCGTTCCCTGTCATTTTCGTTTAGGTTGTTATCCTTGCCTTTTTCAAGAGCCATTTGAAAAATCGTTGTTAATTCATCGCGGGCAAATGGTAAGTTGGCGAGGGTGTTCCCCGCAAGGAAGAAATTGAGAAGCTGTTTGTTTTGCGCGTCCATGCCGAGCATATGCCCCGCTATAATGGCATCATTTACGTCTTTTTCATCGGTAATCAATTCTGCTGTGTTGTTAGGCCGTAAAACATATGCAGGAATTTTATGCTTAACCGCCGCAAAAGCATCTTCCATTGTAGTAAACACCATGTCATCGCGGGTGTAGCCATACGCATGAAAGCGCGTTTTTACCATATCCCGCACAAACTCGTTAATATCGGCGGGCGAAGTTTCGCTTTTATATTGAATCATTGCATTGTTACAGACTTTATTAAGCTGGGCATTATTTTCATCGCTGAGGATGTGAAATATATCTTTTGCTTGCCCGTATCGTTTAAGAATTTCACCCCAATTGTCGTTATACTCCGCAACCCCAAACATGCGGGAAATGGAGGTAGCTTCTTTATCCCAATGCGGGGGCTTGAATGTAACCGCTACCCCTACCGCATCAAAACTGTTACGCACAACGGCGGCACGGTGTTTTTCATAATTGAGTTCGTATATATTACCGATGGGCATTTCATTGTCGTTGCTCGTAACTTCCACCGCAAAGGATTTAACGCCGTAACCTGATGGGTCTTTGTAATACACCCACGTATTATGGGCATAGGTATTTCGGATATACACATCTTCATCATTAAATATATGTGTGCCACTAAGCCGTGACATCCATAAATACTGGCTTCCCGCAACGGCGTTTTTAAGTTCATTAACGTCATATTCAAAGTCGGTTTTGTAGTGCATCGTATTGTTGTTTACGATTTTACGTAGCGTGGTTATAAGGTCAATATCTTGGAATTTTCGCATCATATCCCCCCTTTAAGGCTCAAGCCCATCATCATGGGTGTGCATTGCTTCATTTGCATAGGTGTGGGCGGCTTCATTTTTCACGGGCATATCTTCCAACCATTTTTGCAAGCTGCTTGGCTTAACAATGCCTAAGAAGTCTGACCGTTCCCATTGGGCTTCGCGTCCGTCAAAGAGATTTTTGGCATATACCCCTTGCCCCCGCGCGCCGAAGGTGCAACCGAAGCCACCCCACGCTATCCACAAGCTGTTTTGGGCATGGCGAGCATCTTTGTACAGGACTTCGGTGTTTAATACGAGGATTTTATTTTCATAATCCTGTTCATCGCTGTTCGGCACACAATCCGCGAGTCCCAAGGGTATTTGTTGTTGGCGGATTTTTCGGTTTTCTTCAATATGAGATTGCATGACATACATAAAAGGCTTGTTTGTTTGATTGGCATAGTCAATTTCGCCCTGCATACCCAGCGTAATTTCCTCCCCAAAAACCCACACTTCGGAGCAGTAGTCGATGAGTTTCAACCCCATCGCAAGGGATTTTTCACGGTTGCCCGGTACTTCCTCTTGTAAAAACCCCTGCCATGCTAAGTGAGGCGCGATGGGAATATGCCCGCAACTCATTACATATTCGCTATAACGATTCGCTTTCTTTAGATTTTCTTCGACATCACCACGCACGGGCGATGCTACGTAGATTAACTTCATAAACACCTACCTTTCCAATTCCAATACATCGTCAAATATGCCTTGCCTACGGTCAAATTCGTTGGTTTGCGTTTGTTGTGCGGATGCAACCAAGGCGGCGGTTTCGTCTGCGGCTTGGTCTAGTTGTTTTTGCAAGAATAAATAGGGTGGTGCATCGGCATCTTTTATCTGCGCTTCGGGCGGGTTAGACATGTTGTGAGATTTCACGTATTCGGGGTAATTACCGCAGAGGGTCGCCCGTAGGCTTTCTTCGCTAATGATGTACTTTCGTATGTGTGCGTCCTTCTGCGATAATTCATATAACGGAATGGCCGAAGCTGCGCCGTGATAACACAGAAACCAACCCCTTGTATGCCCAAGGGCGATGGCTTCTTCCGATAATTTTTCTGCCGCCGCCGATTTGTCGATGGCGATAAGGACATCTTTGTCGTTGGAAACGAGGATTGCGCCGTTGGTGAGTTTATCTACCGTTGTTTCCCCTACGGTTTTGCTTGATTCTGCGGTTGGCGACATAAGCCTGTAAATTTCTAACCCTGCTTCAAGAAGCGTGTTGATACTGCTCCATACGGATTGCGGCATATATAAATCACTCCCTTGTTTCGATTCATGGCTCAATCCCCTCGGATAAATGCAAGCTAGGTTCATATGCTAATGCGTTAGCTAATGAAGTATCACACAACCTTGGCGCGATACTTTCGATTTTCGCAATAAGGGCATCAATGCTTGTGGTTTCTTCGGTTGAATAATTAGCGCAGGGTTGAATACGTAAATTCACCAACCCTGCATGAATCATGGATAACTCATTTTCTGTGAAATTTGACTGTGCATTTTCAAGCCTAAAGGTTAATGCTGTGCGGCTTAAAATTTCGCGGAGCTTTTCAATGGTGTTGGGTTCAACCCCGATGGCATATGGGTTTGGCTCAATGGTGTCTGTTTTTGTAAAATAAGCGATGCAGCAACCGTTAAGGCATATATCCGCACGTCGCTTCTTTGAAAAATCCACATAAGCCAAAAATCCATATATCGCAAGTTGTTCATAAAATGCAATGTAAAAATCCGATTTATCACGCATATTTTGCACCCCCTATATTTCGAGGCCATCTTCTGCCACAAGGCCGTGGGCCTCTTGAACAGAACGCGCTTGTATGGCGGGTACAATTATTTCTACTTTTTCAATGAGTTTACCTACGTTTATCATTTGCTCGGTGGAAAGGTGCGGGTAATTCGCGCCGAGGTGTACTAACCCTTGGTGGAGCAGTTTTAACTCGGTTTCGGTAAACATCTTATAACGGTTCACCAACCCAGCGCGGGAAGCAAAGTCCTCTTTGGCGGCTTCGTAGTCCGAAAAATAATTGCCCGATTCTACGCCTGTGTTGCCGTGGGTTTGTCGCCATGTTACATATTCTAAACAACTACTGTCGTTTTCCATCCGTGCCGCCAAAACCACGCCATTAAACGCCGCAAGGCTACGGTAACGGGTGAGATTTTTGTATCCCAGCGGTTTACCGTTATAGTAATTTTCATAGGCTTCTTTTGTGGTTTGGCGAATAGTGCGTATTTCGCAAATGTTGTCGCTAACGGATGTATTATGAGGTTTATAATCGCCGTTAAGGTATAACGACATCATTGGGCTTCCGTTTTTGGAAATTTTAATTATTTTGCCATCGAAGGCGCAGTCATAACCTTTTTTACGGAGTTCTTGTAATAAGCCGTTGGTAAATTGGCGTGTTTGTTCCTCGGTAAATCCACGGTCATCGTTCACGTTTTTTCCTCCTTTGCTAGTTGCGCTTCGCGCGCCGCCCGTTGTCGGGCAAGGATTTTGTTGTAATAAGTGTTAGTACAGTTTTCTGTGTCGGGGTATTCACCTGTCATACAGCTTGGTTTGTTTTCATTGAATGTAAATGCACAGCCATAACAAGGGCTGGTCGGACGCTTCGCGTCCTGCTCGCCCATGCGTCCCGGGTGGTCGGCAGGCCATTCATACATGGGTGTTGGCTTAACGAGTACGCCGTACCCTTTGTTGGGTGCGATAATTTTTTGCTTATTTTTATATCCGCCTTCAAACACAATGTTGCTCCCTTCCTTGAAATGAAAAAGGCACGAAGTCGGTTAAAACTCCATGCCTTTGTCTTTATTTTTGAGATACCATTCCCGCGCCGCACGATTGGACGTATCGCCAAATGTTTTATACTGTTTCTCATGCCCTTCGGAACTGTTAGCGACGATATGACGGGCGAAGAAGTCTAAAACTTCGCGCATAAATTCCATGGCGTAATATTGCTTGCGGGCAGCGGTAAAGTCGGCGTTCTTAATTTCATATTCTTTGGAAATAATCGCTTTAATGGATTTTACGATTTTTTGACCGATTTGCTTCTGCGCTTCGGCTTCGCTTTTGTCGCGGTATTCCTTTAATTTAACGGGGTCATTTAATGAACTGTAAATACGCTTTAAATCACATAAGCTGTCGATATACTGCGTAACCGCCGTTTGCAGATAGGTGTTATTCTTGATGAGGGTGTTCGTTAGTGCATCAACCTCTGTTTTAACTTCGGGTGGAAGTAGCTTGTACGTAACCCTGCCCCCCTTGGGTATCATGTTGCGAAGCATAAATAATTGCTCGGCGGTGGTTGCAAGCTGTTCATCGGAATTGAATAACTGCGTAATGTTGATGGGCTTGCCGTCCTCGTAAGTGTCAAACTCGGATTTAACCGCTTTAAAATTCTTCGCCCGCATAGTTTTCATGTGATTATCAAAATCCAATACCGCGTTATCGTAGCTACCGCCGATATTTTCCTTGGCAAGTTTTTTTTGCGCGTAGAGGGCTTTGATTTTATCCTCGAAGGTGGATTTAATGAGGGCGATGCGAATGGCGTTGGGGATTTTCGGTGATACATAATTTTTCATCACTTCTTGCGCCTTATCCCAAAAAACGATATGCAAGTGGGGGTGGTCGCCTTCATTGTGGTATGCCCCACACCAACCGAGATTGGCAATGTCTATTTTATTCTTCTCGGCGAGGGTGCGTATGTGTTGCTCGGCATACGCCCGCCAGTCTTTTTGCTTCACCAACCCCAACTCATTGGCATCGGCGCGGTTAAATGAAATAATAGCGCGGTAGATATTTTTATTTTCCTTGGATAATTGCCGTATATGCTTTGCCGTTTCTTGCCACGGCATCTCGGCGCAGGGTTGTGTGGGTGATAGATACCCGAATAGACCGTGAACACCGTCCTCGTTTTTCATGGTACGTGGGCGGGTGGCGATGTAGCCGATGTGCAGATAATTTTTAACGGGGGTAAATTTATTCGTGGGTGGAGCGAAGCGTTGCTTGTACATAATAATGGACATAGGCGGCTACCCGAATAAATTTGCTTTCACTTTACCCACTGCGCTATCCACGGCATCATCATCTTCCAAAAACTCCACCACGCCCACGCCGTTTTGCTTCATATAATCAATGCCCAACCTACGGGCATTGGAGTTAATGTCCTTAAAATCCTCTTGTAACGAGGGGTTAATCACATCAGACAGCATTTTGACCGCGAGAAAATAATTGCTTGATGCAATCGCGCCCACCTTGAAAAACATGGCGGCGAGGCGGTTGGCTTGTTTGCCCATTTCGGCTTTCACTTCTTGGCGGATGATGTTTGTGATGAAGTTAATGTCATCTTTGTTGGCTTGAATGTTCATATACTCGTCTACCGCTCGCCGCACGATTTTTGAAACGTCTTGATTTTCTTTCGCTGCGAGTTTTTCTAACTGCTCCAATTGCTTCATAGGAAAAGCAATAGAACGGCGTTGGACGGTCTTTGCTTTCGGTTTGCTTGGCATAAAATCCCCCTTTGGGGCGTAACCCCGATGTAACCCGTAGTTATAGGTTGTAACCCCCGTTGAAGGCTTTGCCTTCAAGCTGTGGCGGGTGGGGTGTAACCCCACTATTCCTGCCATAATCGGAATTTTGG
>WQRX01000025.1 GCA_009786535.1 Defluviitaleaceae bacterium
TGGGGACAGCGTCCCCACGGTCTTTCATTTTATTTTCACGTTGAAATAACGCTTTCCTTAAAATCCTGCACATATTGCAAGTGTCACCTGTTTGCAATACAATGGCTATATGAAGGAGTGATTTTATTATGTCAAGAGCAATAACTGTAAGAGTTGATGAAAATGTGAAACAACAGGCAGAGGATATGTTAAGCGAAATCGGATTAAATATGACTACCTATATCAACTGCAGCCTAAAGGCTTTGGTGCGGGAGAAAAAAGTGCCATTTGAATTAACCACAATTCAACAAGCTAACAGTGAATATCTAGCCAAGCTAGATGCGTCAATTGCACAGGCTGAGCGAGGTGAAGTTGTCAGATATTCCATGGAAGAATTAAAAGCCTTGGTGGACGGTGAATAGTTGTGGAAGTATATTTTACAAATATTGCGAACAATGAATTGAAAAATTGGTTAAAATCAGACCGTTCAACTGCTAAGAAAATTTACGACCTTATCAGCGATATTCAAAAGTATGGCATGTTGGGGGGTAGGGGCAAACCCGAGCAATTAAAACACTATAAAAACCCTGTGCGATTTTCTAGGCAGATAAACAAAGGGGATAGGCTTGTGTATTCTCCGCAAGATAAAAAAGATTTGTTAATAATTTCATGTAAAGGGCACTACGATGATAAATAAAAAATGTGTGCACTTATGTGCCGCATTGAATGTGGTACGTGCAATAAACTTAAATCGAAAGGATGAAGTTAAATGTTTTTATATCATTATTTTGAAAAAGAAAGAGAACCTTTTCTAAGCCTGTCGGACTTAACGGACGAAGAAGCGTATAAAATTCATAACGACTTACAAGAAGGCAATAATTCCTTTGCCCGGCGAAACGCTGATGGAAGGTATATACATTGGCGGCGTATGTGTGAAGCAACATTGCATTCACTTTTTATAGAAAAAGGCGGAGAACCAATTCGGAAAACTCCGCATTACATGACATTGGGAGAAAATCACTATTGCAAAACATGGTATAAATGTGGTGATTACATTAAAATACCCATTGATGCGTTTGATACAAACACCGTTTCATTTACTTACGGCGATTCATTTCCCACTATTGACCCAACGCATGGTCAAACAGAGGAATTTAGGCGAACTGTATATAAGTATGACGAAATATTGCAGATTATTGCTAAATATGGTTGGCCTAGTGCTAAATGGGACGATGAAAATACTCCTTACTGGACACCGATGTATGTCGAAGCACAAGTGTGGAGCGATACTCCGATTGATGAGTACAAACAATTATATTACAACATGTAATGCACGTTAATAAACATTAATAGCGTTATTTCCCCCCTTCACAGCATATGTCGAAAAATCTATTATATTGGCAAATAGTGTGATTTGAAAGATAAAAAATGAACTTCATGTTATGGCTATAACGTGACGTTAAGGAATCAGTGAGAGTCTTTTAGATTGTGGAGGAAAAATGGAAAAGGTAATAAGCCAAGAAGAAATGGCGAGTTCATTTGCAAAGATATCATCTGATGAGTTTTCATTCACCAAAGAAATCTTGGAATATTTTTTTCCTATTTGGATTGGAGAAAAACAAAAGGAAGAAATTGTAAAAAATCTCACAAAAGAAGATACTGACCTTGTTTTTGGAATGCTCCAAATTAGCTCTATCACTCAAGATGATATAGATAAAGCTAAAGAAAAAAGCATCTATACTCAAGCACAGCGTCTTGTCATGTCAATCAAACAGAAAGAATTGCAAAGCATAGAAAATGCTAGTTGCTTTTATTCACAGCGTCTAAGTGAGACTATCACTAACTATGAAAATGAAATTGACAAATATTTAATTAGTGTAGTGCCTGAAAAAAAGGCCAAACAGATTGCGAATCTAAGAGCGACGGGTAAAGATGATGTCGCACAACAAGTTATCGACAATATCACTAAAAGTGCAGGATTTAAGCGGGCAGAACAAATAGATAAACTCAGAAAATATGTTAGTATATTAAAGAGTGATTGCAATTTTAACATTCGGCTATTTACCGCTGAAGGGATTAACATAAATCCGTCTATTGCTGATAAAATTGCCTATGCTTTATGTTTTCCAGACTTTGCACTTCGTTTTGAGATGCATCAAATTCTAAATAACAGCTCGCCAGTTCCATATGATTGGTATTTGCGTCGAAATTTAAGCATAAAAGAATACGAACGAGTAATAAAAGGAATGGGGGAAGATTATGATGTTTTTGCTAAAGAGCAATACGATGTTGCTTGTTCAAGAATTTCAAGAAACGCTAATGTGCCAGTATTAGGCATTCGCAAACGTAAAAATCTTATAATGGAACTAATATCGCTTCTAAGCAAGGGGCATCTTGAATCTGCAAGGATAGTTTCTTTTGTTCTTATAGAGGGACTTCTTTGGCAGGTGGCAAATACCGTCAACAAGAAAGAACAATTTATCCTTTCTGATGATTATAAATTCTCGAACTTGAATGGAAATGAAATCCAATCAACAAAAATACGGGATATAGTCAAACAAACTGTTTTAAGCAAATATATTGATAGCGATTTTATAGAGCATTTTTGTAACGAATTATATGCTGAACGAAATCCCGTTTTACATGGTGGTGATCAATGCCACACTTGTCCAAAATCAGGAATATGCTTGTTTGGAAAAATTTTGGTGCTGGATTATATTATTGATAAATTGATTGAATTATATAAAGACAATATTTTCAGAGCGTGGGATGATATGCCAGCAGATGTCAAACAAAGGCTCGTGGATACAGCTTTGAAAAAAAGCTAAAATATTCTAACAGATATACAGTAATTTCTCGCATTATTCATAGAATGAGGTGAATGTATGGCAAGTTTACGCCGTTGGGTAAGAAAAAACAACCAAAAACTGGGCTTTGGCATTTTTGTTATTACGATTATTTTAAATAATATCTTCGACTTCCCCCGCTTATTCGGGCAAATATCGCTGTCGTGGATTTTTACAGTGGTATTATTTGCGCTAATCAATTGGCATGTATTTCCCTTGTATTGAGCAAATTTTGTGCGGTGGGTGCAAAAAAAGCGCGGGCGCCTTTTGCCCGACAAGGATAATTATGTATGCAAGGGTGATTATGCTTTGCCCTTCGCAGAAAAATGGTGCGTATGGGCAGGCGGCGTTACCCCGGCCCTTTCCACCGATTGGAGCGAAGCAGGCGACCGTTTTAACTACTATTTCATTTTACTGGGTGACGAAGCCCATGAAGGGGACGAAACGGCGATAGAAAATTATTTATCCTACGGGAAAAATGTACTCGCCGCGGCAGACGGCACGGTGGCTAAAGTGTGCAACAAACATACCGACACGCTAGGCAATAAAGAGGACGAACTTATTAACCACACAGGCTCGTGGGATGTGGTTGGCAACCATATTATTTTGCGCCACGCCAAAAATAAGTACAGCGTTGTGGGCAACCTAAGGCAAAATAGCTTGGCGGTAAAAGTAGGCGATGCCGTAAAGCGCGGGCAAATCCTTGCCCAATGCGGGAATTCCGGCTATATAACGGAAGAACCATGCCTGTATTTTCATCTCACGTCCAGCAAAAATTTTTACATGGCAAACAGCTTGCCCATTGCTTTTACGAACATTCAAACCAGCCAATCTTCGGCGTTTCACACAGCGCATAAAAATGAAAATATGCCTGTCCCGTCCACGCAAGGCAATGTAGAAATGGTGGGAAACAAAACCTACATCGGGCGTGGGCTGGACGTGGAAAATATAGTATAATCTCCCCATGAAAATCGCAATCATCGCCAACGGAGAAATTTCCAACCATGCCGTGACACGCCAAAAGCTAGCAGATGCAGATTATCTCATCGCCTGTGACGGCGGGCTACGGCATTTCCCGTTGCTGGGAATTATGCCCCATTGCTTAATCGGGGACTTCGATTCTGCCCCGCGTGCGTTGCGGGAAAAATATACGGCGCAGGGCATTCCCTTGGTGCGCTTCCCCGCGGAAAAAGACGAAACCGACCTTGCCCTTGCCGTGGCGCACGCCCTTACGTTAAGCCCCACATATATCTACATCGTTGCCGCCCTGGGAGGGCGCTTCGACCACGCCCTTGCCAACGTACATGTGCTGGCGCAAGCAGGTGAAATTCCCGCGGAAATTTGGGACGAAACCACCAGCATCCAATTAATAAGGAAGCAACGCATCCTCCCCTGCGAAAATTACCGCACCCTAACCCTGCTCCCCCTCACCAGCGAGGTTACGGGCATCATAACAAAAGGGCTTCGTTATCCACTAAATAACGAAACCCTCCACGCAGGGGAAGTACGCGGCGTAAGCAACGAATTTTCCGCCGAAGAAGCGGAGATAAGCATCAAAAGCGGTATGCTACTGGCGATACGTTGCATGTAAAATAAAGCACATGGAGATAATCACACATGATAATTCTTGACGCGGCCTATAAACACGGGCTATCCTATGACGAAATAAAAACCGCCTATGAAAATGCAATAAGCATTTTAACCCTAGAGGAATATCCCCCCAAATTTATGGCATTTGGGTTCGATTCAAAAGGCAGGGCATTGGAAATAGGATATATTGAAAATATAAATGGCGATATAATCATCATACACGCCATGAAAATAAGAAAACAATACTTAAAATATATTTAAACCGAAACGAGGGATAAAAATGGATAAAAACAACATGCAAACCATAGACGGAAAACCCCTAGACCAAGAAAATATACACGAGCTTACAAAAACCTTCGAGCGTGATTGGACACCCTCCGAAAGCACGGTGCATTTAACCGAACGAGGAAAAATCATGCAGTTGTTAAGCGAAATTAACGTTCCCTTATACGAAGCAGAAGCATTGGAAAAACGTGCAAAGCAAAACAAGCAGTCTTTGAGTGCGTATATAAATTCCATTATCCGTAATGATTTACTTGTTGCGTCTGATTAAAAACAACGGGTGGAGATTAAAACCCACCCGTTGTCGCATCCTCTTCCATATCCACCCAAAGGTTATACCGCTTGGTGGTAAATTGTAACACGCAGTAATCGGGGTCTTCTACGCCCCCTGCAAAATGCGCTTCCAACCCTTCATACCATACGGCTTTTTTTGCTTCCATGTCGGTGATAATTTCCATGTCGCCTACAAGTGTAATATTGTAATACGCGCCCGCTTCGTAATTATCGTCAAAAATACATACCGAGCCACGGGGATTTGCCTGTACACGCTTTGCCTTATTGGAAGAAAGGGAAACCCCAAAGGTCAGCTTGCGAATGCCCTCCGCCGTAGCAATGGAAAGGGTAGAGGTGGTGGGGTATCCCTCATGGTCTAACAGCGACAGCGTTACACCTACGCCCATGTTTTCCGCCGCGGTTTTGCTTTTAATGATTGATTCTGCTTTTGCAATTGCTTTTTGGCTCATTTTCATCATCCTTTTTTGTAATTTTTGCCATCATAACACACAAAACGACAAAGATATACCGCACTATAACTCCCTAACAATTCTAAAATTATCACCATCGGGAAGCAACATGTACCCCTCATTTAATGTCATTGTCCACGTATTCCCCGATATACGGCTGCCGTCAACTTCCAAGCCCTGTGCCGTTACCATTAAAAAGCGGTCGTATAAGAAGCCATGGGAAACCACATGCCCATTCCGCACATTTAGTTGCCCAAAGCTGCCTACGATTTCTATATCGCCCTGCCAGATGGAATTAAAATTGGGTATCGCAACGGTGAAAAAATGCCCCGATATGGATGCGCGGGTTTCCCCTATGTCCTCCTCGTGTAATTGCAAGGTGGGATTGTCGATGAATAGCGTTGTAATTTGTGCCAATAGCGCGGCTTGGGTGGCAGCCCAAACGTATTCTTCTGCGGCAATTTCGGTATAGCCGTAGCGCGTTAGATTCACTTCATTTAGAGGGCGCAATTCATCTATGCCCATGGCTTCCTTGAGTAGTTGCCCCAAATCGGTGTCTATGGTGAGATTTTCCGTCCATGCTTTGTCTGTTTCCTTTAACAAAAATGCATACATTGCGCCCGAAAGGTAGCCAAACATACGCTCCAAGCCTGCGTAACGCACGGAATTTGTGAATCCCTCCATTAAACCAAGCAACTGGGCTTGGGAGGTTGTGGTCATCGCCCATTCGGTAAATTGCGCCAGCCCTTCCAAAGTTTCCAGCCGATTTTCATCCACGGCACTGTCGAATTGTTGCCTGCGCGCGGCACGAATGCTTAGTGCGTCTATAACGGTATTTCTTCGGGCTTCTCCCGTTGCCCTAAACGCCCCAATAAGCGCATTAATTTCCAACCGAATGCTGATACGCGCCTGTTTTTCGTTCATATGGGTATTGGCAAATCCAATCACCCCGCCGAAAAAATCGGGGCAGTGCTGGTGCCAATGCATGGCATAATGGGCGATATGCCGCCGCCGTTCCGCCAAACTGGAACGCATTACCGTATCCAGCGGCACAACCACCCACCGCTCGCCGCCAAAATCGTGGATAACCGTAACCACGGCAAAGAGTGAAAAATCCTCGGGCAGCACCCCAAAATCTACCCCACCGTAGCAGGCGAAGAACCCTTCGGGGTCGGGCCTGTTGGCGGCGGCGTGCCGCGTTGTGGGGTCGGCAATGATGATTGGCACATGGAACGGGAAGCCCCAAAGTGCGCCGCCATCCTCATCAAATAAGGCCTGGGCTTGGGAAAAATACCGCTCCGCCACATCCATGGGAACAGAAAACTGAGGCAATATAAGGGGGGTATATTCTGCCGGCGGCGATTCCTGTGGCTCGTATTCTTGTGGTGGCGCTTCCTGTGGTGGCTCGTATTCTTGTTGCGGCGCGTGTATGTATTCGTGTATATATTCGTTATTATTACCTTCTTGGGCTTCACGGCCGCAGCTGGCGGCGGCAAGCAATAAAAAGATACTCGCCGCAAGCAATAATTTTTTCATCCGAAACAGCTCCTTCATCGGGGCGTTTATTTTGCCGCATTATATAGGAAGCGTTCTACATATGCAAAAGCCCGCATTTTATTTTGTTATGTTGTGTCAGACAATAAATTCAGATAAATTTGCATTTAAGCGCAAAAACGGGCATATGGGAAAACATATGCTATAAATTCTACCGAATCTGCCCAATTTTGTTAAAATTTCGCCATTGCGTAAAAACAGGTGCGGGATTAAACTACGCAAGCATTAGCACTCGCGCTTGGTGAGTGCTAACAATTCCAAGTTGTAAACTTATTCTAAGGAGGATACACATGCAATTAAAACCCTTGTGCGACCGCGTTGTAATCAAACAACTCGAAGCGGAAGAAACCACCAAATCGGGCATTGTACTGCCCACAGGCGCCAAAGAAAAGCCCCAGCAAGCCGAAGTTGTGGCAGTAGGCCCCGGCGGCATGGTAGACGGCAAAGAAATTAAAATGGAAGTAAAACCCGGGGACAAAGTAATCTACTCCAAATACGCGGGTACGGAAGTAAAACTGGAAGAAAAAGAATACATCATTGTAAAACAAAGCGATATTCTCGCGATTGTGGAGGGTTAAAACATGGCTAAACAAATCAAATACGCGATAGACGCACGCACCGTGCTGGAAGCAGGCGTAAACAAGCTTGCCGACACCGTAAATATCACGCTGGGTCCCAAAGGTCGTAACGTGGTATTGGACAAAAAATACGGCACGCCCCTTATCACCAACGACGGCGTGACAATTGCTAAAGAAATTGAACTGGAATGCCCCTTCGAAAACATGGGCGCACAGCTCGTAAAAGAAGTAGCCACCAAAACCAACGACGTAGCCGGCGACGGCACAACCACTGCCATCGTTCTTGCCCAAGCCATCGTACGCGAAGGCTTGAAAAACATCGCCGCGGGCGCAAATCCCATCATTCTGCGTGAGGGTATGCAAAAAGCCACCGATGCCGCCGTTTCTTCCCTTCAAAGCATGACACAAAAAGTAGACGGTAAAAACCACATCGCCAAAGTTGCCGCCATCTCCGCTGGCAACGTAGAAGTGGGCAACATGGTTGCCGAAGCCATGGAGAAAGTGTCCAGCGACGGCGTAATTACCGTAGAAGAATCCAAAACCATGATAACCGAGCTGGAATTGGTAGAGGGTATGCAATTTGACCGCGGCTACCTTTCCGCCTATATGTGTACCGATATGGAAAAAATGGTTGCCGTGTTGGACAACCCTTATATCCTTATCACCGACAAAAAAATCAGCACCGTAGCGGAAATTTTGCCCATTTTGGAGCAAATTGTGCAAACCAGCGCCAAACTCCTTATCATCGCGGAGGACATTGAGGGCGAAGCCCTTTCCACCCTCGTGTTGAACAAGCTGCGCGGTATGATTCACTGCTGTGCGGTAAAAGCCCCCGGCTTTGGCGACCGCCGTAAAGCCATGCTGGAGGACATCGCCATTCTTACAGGCGGGCAGGTTATTTCCAGCGAGCTGGGTCTTGACTTAAAAGACGCCACCCTGGAATCCCTTGGTCGCGCCCAAACCGTGAAAGTGGAAAAAGAAAACACCATCATCATTGACGGCAGCGGCAACGGCGACGAAATCAAAAACCGCGTTGCACAAATCCGCGTCCAAATCGAAGAAACCACCAGCGACTTCGACAAAGAAAAGCTGCAAGAGCGCCTTGCAAAGCTGGCGGGCGGCGTAGCCGTAATCAAAGTTGGCGCACCCTCCGAAACCGAAATGAAAGAGAAAAAACTCCGCATGGAGGACGCCCTCGCAGCCACCCGCGCAGCGGTAGAAGAAGGTATTATTTGCGGCGGCGGCTCGGCATATATCCACGCAATGGCAAACGTAAAATCCGTTATCGACAGCCTTACAGGCGACGCGAAAACAGGCGCGCAAATCATTCTTAAATCCTTGGAAGCACCTGCACGCCAAATCGCAACCAACGCAGGATTAGAGGGCGCGGTTATCGTAGACGCACTCAAATCCAAAGAAAAGGGCGTAGGCTTTGATGTGCTTTCCGAAACCTTTGTAAACATGGTAGAGGCGGGCATCATCGACCCCACCAAGGTAACCCGCTCCGCGTTACAAAACGCCACCAGCGTAGCATCTACCTTGCTTACCACCGAAGCCGTTGTTACCGACATCAAAGAACCCGAACCCCCAATGCCCCCCGGTGGCGGCGGAATGGGTATGATGTAGGGAAAAGGCTTAACCCAAACTTTAATAGTAAACCCGCGAGAAAAGCGCTCGCGGGTTTTTGTTATATTTTTTTGGCTATTGCATTTTTATCACTAATGTTATATATTTATATCATTGAGCGATAAATATATAACAGCGAGGACTGTGCTATGTAGTGTGACTATAGAAGATATTTTTGAAATTGTTGAAGAAGAAAGGGTGTAATTAAAATGCAAACTTGGATGGGTATTTTACTGATAATACTTTCGTGCAGAATCGTAAGCATTGTTTTGCGCAGATTTAAGGCAGGGGGTATTATTTTAGTGCTTGCAAGTAAGTTGTTTTGGCTCTTTCCCTTGGGGATTTTAGGCTCGCTGATTGGAAATAGTACATTGGCGTTGTTTCATCATAGCTTCTTTCTTATTTTTTTAAGCACACCGCTGTCCGTGTTTATTCAATCGTTATATCAGCTTGTTGGGGATACATATGTTAAAATTTTGCATAAAAACAAGTTGCCTTCCATGGAGACATATACACAAAAAGGCAGTTATATTTTGCCGTTTACGGGAAAATGGACGGTCTTTAATGGCGGGGTTAATGAAAATTTGCTTCATGGCGGTTCGGCTTCGCAAAAATATGCGTATGATTTTATTATTGCCAACGACGAGGGAAAATCCTTTGAAGGGAATGGACGTTCCGTACAAAATTATTTTTGTTATGGTAAAGAAGTACTCGCCCCTGCCGACGGCATAGTGGTAAAAGTACGCAGAAAATCCAAAGACAGCTTTGTAGATGGGGTAGCCGCTTACTGCGATTCCCTCGACCTTCGCGGAAATTACGTTGTAATAAAGCACCACGATAAGGAATACAGCCTTGTTGCCCATCTTGCGCCGAACAGTATTACAGTAAATACCGGGGATAATGTAAAGCAAGGCGAAGTAATTGCCCGATGCGGCAATACAGGCAATACCTCCGAACCGCATATTCATTTCCAATTACAAACCGGAAAAAGCTTTTTTTTATCCGCAGGGCTTCCGATTGCATTTACCAACATAACGGCACAAGACAAGGGAAACTATAGCTTGATGGATACACGCCCATACGCCGATAATTTGCAAGTGATGGGTAATTTCAGTTACATCGGCAGAGGGCTTGAGGTTGAGAATGCGATATAATAAACCGCACCATTTTGCTATATATTTATGTATATTTATTGACGATTACATGAAATAGTCATATAATAAATGAAATGGAGGCGATTATATGAATAAGCAAATTAATGTAAATATTCGCATGGACAGCGATTTGAAGGAACGTGCAGATTTGTTGTTCCACCAAATGGGACTTACTATGACTACGGCTATCAATACTTTTGTCAGACAGTGCCTTAGGGAAGAAACCATACCATTTCAAATAAAACCCTATGACGATTATGTAGCGAAAGTGGGACTTTCTTTGCGCCAAGCAGATGAGGGAAAATTGACGCCTTTCACCATAGGTGAATTGGAAGCCTTTGAAGATATGGATATCGCAAAAGCAAAGGCATTTATAGAAGCACGCCAAAAGGAAATTGCTTCATGAAAACATCATTCACGGATAAAGGTCTGCTTGAATATATGGAATGGCTTGAAGCCGATAAAAAGAAGCTGAAAAAAATTAACGAACTTATAAAAAGTATTTTACGGGACGGTTTGCTTAATGGCTTAGGCAAGCCCGAAAAGTTAAAATGGACAGAGGGCTATAGCCGAGAAATTGATAAATACAATCGGCTGGTTTATCGGGTGGACGAACATAAAAATCTGGAAATTATTTCTTGTAAAGGGCATTATAATGATAAATAAAACATTTAATCATGTGCAGAGCCAATCCCCCTTACGGCTCACGGTAAAGAAGAAAAAGCTTGGCAACCTAAGTGGCATTGTTAAAATGGCTGCGCCTAAATCGGCGCAGTTTGTTTACAATGCGTTGCGCGTAGGTCCACGCCTTATTTTGCGCAGCGCTTTCGAATTACTGCGGGCAAATATAATCACGCGAGTGCTTTCGGCGATTGTGCTGCTTTCTATTGACACGGTTAGTTTTTTGCGCAAGCGGATTTCGTTGAAGCAATACCTCATTGATATTACGCTGGCATTAATGCTGGTTGTGGGCGGCACGGTGGGGTGGACGGTGGGCAGCCGCGTCGGCAGTATTTTGCTGGACAATGCAATTCTGCTGCTGCTTGCGGGCATTGTTGGCGCAGGGGTTTTGGGTGCGGTGCTGGGCGCGGTGGTTAATAAAATTATTGGGCATTTCGTACAGGACGACAATGCAGACATGCTTGCCATTTGCAACAATGTGTACAGCACTCTCGCGGTCGAATACAAATTAAGCGAACACGAGCAGGAAACGGTTTGCGAACGTGTGTATATTTGCGACAAAATGCTTAAAGATATGTTTTGCCAGCAAGACAGGGCACAATTTGCCCGCATGTATATAGAACCCTTCTGCGAAGAAGCCGCCGCACAGCGATAACCAACCCCCACAAAACCCGCACAAAATAGTTGCGTTTGTGATTAGCATTCGCCGTATACTCCCTTTGAAGGAGGGATTTACTTGGACTGGCTTTCTCGTATGAACGCGGCGATGACTTATATCGAGGATAATTTGGACGGCGAAATAAATTACGATGAATTGGCGCGCATTGCCTGTTGCTCAGCACACAGCTTCTTCCGCATGTTCTCATTCATCATGGATATTTCGCTTTCCGAATATGTTCGCCGCAGGCGCCTTACCTTGGCGGCGTTAGCGTTGCGCGATAGCGGCGTGCGGGTCATTGATGTGGCGCTGCGCTTTGGCTACGACTCGCCTGTTTCGTTTTCCCGTGCGTTTGCGTTATTGCACGGCGTTACGCCCAAACAAGCGCGGGCGGGCGGCGTTACGTTGAAGGCTTTTCCTCGTATTTCCTTCCAAATTTCAATCAAGGGAGAGAAGGAAATGGATTATCGAATTGAAACAAAAGAGGCTTTTCAAGTATTTGGCATTGAAGAAATTTTCCCCGCGGAATCTGTACTAAACACCGACATGAGCGGCGGCGACAAAAAGCTGCGCCAGCCCGCCGACCTATGGGAGGACTGCCACGCAAACGGCGCCTACGAAAAACTGGACGCCGCCGCGGGCAAGCTGCCCCCCTTCGTTAACCCCGCACTAAACAACGTACATGCCGTATGCGATTACCGCGAAACGGAAAAAGACACCTTCCCCTACATGCTGTGCGCCTTCAAGACCGCCGACAGCAATCCTGCAGGCTACACCGTCGTAGATATCCCTGCTCATACTTGGGCAATTTTTCCCACAGAAAAATTTGGCTGGGACGATTGCGGAAAGGTTCTGGGCGGGCTATACAAACGCATTTTCTCCGAGTGGCTGCCCACCTCCAGCTACGAACAGGTAGGCAGCTTAGACATGGAGTTGTACGGCGGCGATGATGATTTTGGATATGTAGAAATTTGGCTGGCGATTAGGAAGAAGGGGTGAGGGTTAAAGATTAAAATCGTGGGGACTCCGTCCCTACACCCCTGCGAACTTTTTTGAAAAAAAGTTCGCCAAAAAACCAGTGTTAGACTTGGGTTGCTGTTTGATTAATAATTTAGGGCTGCGCGTACGCGCAGCCCCGGCTTTATGGGAAAAATAACATAACAAGTGCAAAAATAAAGTTTTTGTCGAACTTTTTTCAAAAAGTTCGTCGCCGAAGGCAGTTTTAATCTTTTACAGCACCGCCATATTCAACTGCATCGCATAATTGGTGGGGTCGTTTACAATCGCATCGCCCAAACGCTCCAACTGGCCGGTAAAGCCGAAGGGGTCTGCCAGCTGTGCCTCGGCTGTGCCGTCTTCTACAGCAAGGGTAAGCTGCTCATCATTTACGTGAAGCAGTTGGTCCTCGCCACGGGTAATACCAATGGCATCTAACGAGAACTCGTTATCGTAGTAAATATTGTCTAATCGACGGCGCAGGGCATCTGCACCGTTGTCCTGAGGGGCGTATTCGAGCGCGGCGGTACGCATCTCGTTAAAGCCATCCACCATGTCGGTGATGGCGGCGGTAATGCCGTCTACATCTTGTTGGGTGGCGGCGGTAATTGCGTCGGGTGCGGTTGCCTGCAGGGTTGCGGTTATGCCTTCGCTTAAATCAATTGTGTTGGTGGGGGCGCTGTATTCCTCGCCGTTTACGGTGTAAAGGGCGTTTTGCGCCTCGCGGGTAACGACGTCTGCACCCAGCGTTGCGATGGCATTGCCCTCGTCGGGTACGTCGGCAATGGTGAAGGCGTTGTTTTCGCCCGTGTTAATTGCGGTGAGTACAAGGGCGCTCTGCCCTTCTTCGTTTGCCTCAATGGTTGCGCGAACACCCGCTTGGGCGTCGTTTATTTCGTTTGCCACACGTTGCTGTACCGTGCGGTTGGACGCGTTTTCTTGAATATTAACCGAAAAATCGTAGCTACGGCCGTTACGCTCAAGCGTAAAATTATTTTCCCCCGCTTGGGTTTGCGCCGCGCCGTTTGCGGGTAATGCTTCGCCCGTATTTTGCTGGGCGGCGGCAAGCTGGTATACGTTTACGGCGGCGGCATAGCCATTACCGTTTCCGTTCGCATTGCCGTTTGCGCTAACGCCGTTGGTATTTGCACCGTTGCTTTCGCCCGTGCCGTTTACATAGGCGGCGCCGTTCCTTCCGTTGCCGTTGGTATAGCCATTGGTGTACCCGTTTACGGCTACGGTTAAGGCTTCCTCGTCGGAAGACGTGCCTACCAAGCTGTCGAAAAGCGACTGCGTGCCTGCAAGAATTTCCGCCGCTGCACTGCGCATTGCCGTACCAAAGCCGCGCACCGCCGTTTGAAACGCGCGCGCCGCCTCAAGCTCTGCCGAGGGCTGCTGTGTTACGCCTTCTATTGATAAATGAGGGTGACGCTCGCGCACAGGAGCATTGTTCATCGTGTGGGCGGTGGGGCTTACCATGGATTGTTGAATGGGGTTAATCGCCATAAGATTCATCCTTTCGACATGTTATGTATACAAGGGGTATAGGCTTGATATAGCATATTATGGTAAATTTGTCAAATTGCGAACGGCAAACTTGGCGTCGGTAAAAAAATTTTTACCTAAATGTGTTGTAAAGACCTTTTTCCTATGCTATTTTATACAAAATGCGACATTTTCGAAAAGAGGTAATACAATATGGTTGAAATGCGAACGGCACGGATATCGGAAGTGGACGATTTTGAATCCGCAATTGCGGACATTAAAGCACAAATAAATTTATCAACATTAAAAAAGCATACCGGCGCAATTTTGTTTTACGGCTGGGACTTTTATGAAAGCGGTATGGCGCAAGCCATATGCAATGCGCTGCCTTTCGATGTTATGGGCATGACGGCAATGGGTTCGGCAAGCCCGCAAGGGTACGGGTATTTTGACCTAACCCTTGCCGTAATGACAAGCGACGAGGTATCCTTTACAGGCGGCATTGTAACGGACATTGATAAAAATAACTACGAAGCAAAAATATCGGACTTATATAAACGCCTGTGCGACAAAACAACCGGTGCCCCCGCGATGATTTTCTCCTTTATGCCGCTTTCGCGGGGTATGGAAGGCAATTTATTGCTTAACGCGGTTAATAAAATATCCGAGGGGATTCCTATATGGGGGTCGCTTCCCAGCAGCATGGGCTTTGACTATAGCACCGTAGGCGTTGTGTATAACGGTACGCATTGCCAAAAGGGTATGGCAATGATGTTTGTAAACGGACCTGTTACCCCGCGTTTTATTACCGCCGCATTGCCGGAGCGCAATATCTCCCGCACGCGGGGGATAATTACAAAAAGCGAAGGCTCGGTCGTATGGGAAGTCAACGACATGCCTGTGCTTGAATATTTTTCGTATTTAAAAATGGAAATAGGCGCAAACAATATGCACGCAACGCCTATTATGGTACATTTGCCCAGCGTGCCCGAGCCAATGCCGCGCGCCATGTACTTAGTGCAAGAGGACGGGAGCATTTTGTTAGGCGGCAACGCGCCCGAAGGGGCGGCAATATCGGTAGGCAATATTGACACAAACACAATTGTCGAATCCTGTACCCAAGGGCTGGCGGAGGTAATAAAAGAAAAACGCGCCGCTATTGTTATGCCTTGCGCATCGCGCAGTATACTTATGGCACCCGACCAAGAAGGCGAAATGCGCCTTATCCGTGAAAAGCTAAACGAAAGCGGAATTCCCTTTCTTATGGGGTATTCCAACGGGGAGATAAGCCCCGTATTGGACACGGAAGGAAAGTTACGCAACCATTTTCATAATTTTACTTTTTGTGCGTGTGTGCTGTAATGGACGCGCTTCACCGCTTGGAAATGGAAAACCGCAGACTTAGGCGCGAAAATACGCGGCTAAAGCACATTGCAAGCCACGACAAGCTCGCATTCGAATCAATACTAAACCAAGAGCGCACCAAGGCAAACCTGCACAACGAACGCGGGCGCTACCTTATGCTGTTGCTGGGCAACTCGCCTAATATCGTATTTTTCCTTGGCAGCAGCGGGCGTATTGAATTTTGTACGGAATATTTTATTGCAAAAGCAGGCTTTGGAAACAGCTCGCTAATCATGGGGCACAAATTATCCGAAGTGCTGCTGCCCTTTATGGATACGCAAAACCACAATACACTTATGCGCCAGCATAACCAAGTACACGCAACCAACGAAACGGTGCTTATCGAAATTTGTCTTACCTTTGGCGGCGATAGGTCCGAATTTGCGGGCATGATTGTACCCATGAGCGCAGACGATAACGCCGTAAGCGGCACTATGCTGTTGCTGCACGATATCTCCGACTTAAAGCGCACAAAAGAGGATGCCCTAGCCGCAAGCCTTGCCAAAAGTGCCTTCCTTTCCAACATGAGCCACGAAATACGCACCCCCCTAAACGCCATCATTGGCTTTACCGCCATTGGGCGCAACCACAGCAATAAAAAAGACAAGGACGAAGCCTTTGAAAAAATTGCAGGCGCTTCGTCTTTTTTAATGGCGATTATTAACGATGTGCTGGATATTTCCAAAATAGAGTCGGGCAATGCGGAAATTGCGCCCGTAGACTTCCATTTCGCAAAAATGATTGAGCGCGTGGTAAGTGTGGTAGAGGGTGCGATTAAAGAAAAGAACCAGCACTTTTTTGTCAAGCTTTCGCCCGATATCCCCGCGTATTTGCATGGCGACGACCATCGTTTAGCACAGGTCATAACCAATATCCTTTCCAACGCCACCAAGTTTACCCCCGAAGGGGGCGAGGTTTCCCTTTCCGCACGGGCGGTAAAAAAAGACGCGACCCACTGCACCTTGGAAATAGTGATTGCCGACACGGGCATAGGCATTGCCGATGACGAGCAGGACAAAATTTTTAATATCTTCCAACAGGCAGAGGCAAGCACCACGCGCAAATACGGCGGAAGCGGGCTTGGGCTTTCTATCGCCAAGCGCTTGCTGGAGCTGATAAACGGCGCTATTACGGTAGACAGCGAAAAAGGCGAAGGCTCGGTTTTTACGGTAACAGTATGCCTGCGTATTGCCGATGCGCATAACCCGCAAGGCAGCAGCGAAATTGAAGCCCCCGCCCAAAATTACCGCGGAAAGCACGTGCTGGTGGTAGACGATGTAGACATTAATTTAGAAATTGCCGCCGCATTGTTGGAATCTGTAGACATAACCGTTACCCAAGCAAGCAGCGGCGGGGCGGCTATCCAATGCTTTACCAATAACCCTGCGATGTACGATTTAATTTTGATGGATATTCAAATGCCCGAAATGGACGGACTGCAAGCCACCCAAGCCATACGCACCTCCAATGCCGAAAACGCAAGCACCATTCCTATTGTGGCAATGACGGCAAACGTATTTAAAGAGGACATAGAAAAATGCCTAAGGGCAGGTATGAACGCGCACCTGGGCAAACCCGTAGATATGGACGCATTTATGCGCGTTTTGGAAAAATATTTAACATAACACGCGAATATTTTTACACGGCAACACCAGCCCTGCGGGAATACGCTCCCCGGGGGCAACCAGCGCAATACCGGGCGGGCAAGGGGCAATAAGCTCCGCGCAAATACGCCCCGCCGCTCGCGAAAGGGGTACAACTTCCGAAGCCCCTTGCACCGCCTCACGCGGGGTGCAAGCTACATTCGGGAGCGCTCCCATTGAAGAACTCAAACTCCGTCCTTGGGGCGGAGTTTTTTTGCCGCAACTTACTCCGCGCACCGCCGATAATAACCGTGCAAAGCCTTCGTCTGTGTCTGCCACGCCGGTCATGGCAAGGATATGCCGCCCCTGCGCCATTTCCACTTGAATTTTATATGTGCCCGCAAAAACGGCAGCAATTGTATCTGCGCTTGCGCGCTCATCAATGCGGAATAACAATTTCCCTATGTCGTCTGTTTCCAACAATGTTAATGTACTTGCGCAGGCGGCTAAATTTTCCCGCAAAGTGCGTAATTTTGCTACGTAATTTTCAAAATGCCTTGGGTCTGCCCACAGCATTTGAAGGGTATAATCCGCTGCCGCCATCATCATATAAGACGGACTGCTCGTTTGCATTGCGTTTAAGTAAAAGCGCAGCTTTTCGCGGTTTACGCGATTACCCTGCACGTGAAGCACCGCGCACTGCCCCGGCGCGGGGAGCGTTTTGTGCAGCGAATTTACCGCAATATCTGCACCCTGCGCTATCGCAGACGGGGGAAATGCCCCGTTAAACGGAAAGTGCGCCCCATGGGCTTCATCTACAATGAGAATGCCGTCTTTTTCATGTACCTTCCGCGCAATTTCCGCAATGTCGGAAGTAAAGCCTTCGTAAGTGGGGCTAACAATGTACGCCGCAGCGCCCTGCGGCATTGCGTCAAAAACCACGGGCGGGACCGCGCCCGCAAGCCCGTCTTCCCGCATTTGCGGCAGAAAATACATAGGCACAGCGCCCGAAAGCACAGCGCCGTTGTACACGCTTTTATGCGCGTTGCGTGCCGTAAAAAGCACGTCGCCTTCACCGCATACGGCACAAACAGACGCGACTATCCCCGCGGTCGCCCCGTTCACCAAAAAAAAGCTTTCGCCGTCTTTGCAGGAAGCACAAAAAAAAGCCCCCAGCGCATGTTGAAAATCCTTCAAAATGCCTGTAGGCCGGCTCAATACGTCCATATTCGGTATTTCTGTAATATCCAATGATAATAAATCGGGGGGCAAAAACAGCGGATTGCGCTTATGCCCGGGCATGTGAAAGGGGTAGATGTCCTCGTTTAAAAACGCCTGTACATGCTCGTACATGGGCAATTATTTTCTCCCGGCGGTTTTAATGGCTTCGGTAATTTCTTCTACCACGCGTTCGGCTTCTTGGTACGGCACTTGGCACGTACCCACTTGTACGTGACCGCCGCCGCCGTATTTTAGCATAATACTGCCTACATCTGCGTTAGAAGTACGGTTTAACACGCTATGCCCAACGGCAATTACCGTATTTACCGCGCCAAGCCCGTCTACCAGCCAAATAGAAATATTTTGCTCGGGGAACAGGCTGTACAGCAGGAAGCGGTTACCCGTTTGGATAGACGTAACCCCGCGCAAATCGGTAATGATAATATCGCCGTCGGTTACGGTGTACTGCATAAGCATTTCGCGGAATTTTAGATTTTGCTTATTATAATATTCCACCCGTTCGGCTACGTCGGGCAGCATTAACAACTGGTCAATTGTAAAGTCGCGGCAGGCGTCCATCAAGTCTTCCATTACCGCGAAGTTGGGCTTATTAAAGCCGCGGTAGCGCCCAAGCCCTGTACGTGGGTCCATAATAAAGCCCAGCAACACCCAGCCCTTGGGGCTTACGATATCGTCCACCGACAATTGCGCCGAGTCCACTTTATCCACTGCTTGCACCATTTCATCTAAATGGGGGATACGCTCGGGTCCGCTGTAATAATCGTAGATAATGCGGGCGGCGCTTGGTGCGGGGTAGCTTGCGCCTTCTACGGGCATTTCCTCGCCGATACGCTCCTGCTCGCTTGCATGGTGGTCAAACCACAGTCCGCAGCCCGGCACATAGGGTACGTTTGCCAACACGTCGGTGGGCGAAACCTCAATTTTCCCGTCTTGCAAATCCTTGGGATGCACAAACAACCAGCTATCAATAATGCCTAACTCCATTAATAGCGCGCCGCAGGCTAATCCGTCAAAGTCTGCCCGTGTAATTAAACGCATGGCGTACCTCCAAAAAGGTGTAAATTATATTGCTCGACATTATGCCATATGAATATGAATTTATGCAATAGGGGAGCGAAAGATTGAAACAATCCCCTCACGCCTGCCCCATTTCGCTTTCCGCAAACAAGCGCACCAGCTCGCCGTCCAGCTTGCCCTCCTCCGCCATGGAGTGCAAAATTTCTATTGCCTTGTCATGGGGCGTTGCTTTTTTGTACGGGCGGTCAATGGCGGTTAGCGAGTCGTAAATATCAAAAATGGTGAGAATGCGCACCTCCAGCGGAATTTGGTCGGCGGTGCGTTGCTCGGGGTAGCCTGTGCCGTCCATAAATTCGTGATGGCTCTTTGCCCACGCAGTTACGTTTTCATACCGCTGGGAAAAATGCATTTTACTAAGAAGCCGCTCGGTTACGCGCACGTGGTTGTTCATGGTTTGCCGTTCGTCGGCAGTAAGCGTGCCGCGGCGAATGCGCAGGTTTTCAAGGTCGCTTTCATCAAAAACGGGGGTAACCTCCCCGGCGGCGTTTTTAAAGCAAATTTCCTTTAATGCGTCGATTAAAGATAAATCCTCGTCGGTTAAAAAGCCCGCTCGGTTTACACGCTCAATGAAAACACGCGTTTCGTGCAGATATTCGATTTGGCGGTCGTATTCGTCGGCGTCAATTTCGCCCGAAAGCAAGCGCACCTTTTCGTACTGCGTCTTTATTTCAAACCTTTGCAAAATGGCGGGCAAACGGCTGCTTAAACGCGTTTCCTTATCCATGACCTCCAGCGGGGTGGTAATTTTGCCCACATCATGCAAAAGTGCCGCCATAATAAGCTGCTCCTCGCGGTTCGCATCAAAATGATAGGGCGAACCCTGCGGATAAATGCCCCGCAAATACGTAATAAACTGCTGTATACATTCCGCAACGCGTATCGTGTGATGGGCATTGTAAGGGGTGCGCTCGTCTATCGCGGTAGTCATTACATGCACAAAGGAGTCGAAAAGCTCCTTCATTTCCGCCACGTGCTTTTCGTGCATACGCGCCATTTCTGTAATATGCGCAATTTTGTCGGAAATATAACGGTACACCAGCGAAAAAACATACAAAATCACGGCAGAAACCACAGGGTACACCAGCGTTAATATTAACCCATTGTCATATACGAAGCGGTTAAACCACACGTAAAATAGTGAAAAAAATATCAGCACCGCCGTGGCTGCCCGCATATCCAACCGCATAAAAACGAAGCTAAGGAGTGCAAACATAACCAACATAATTGCGGCATTTACCCACAAGGGTGCATACCGCGTAAAATTGCCTTCCAGCAGCATTTGTACAATGTTTGCGTGTATTTCCACGCCGTGCATCTGCACTTGCGGGTCCACAGGCGTAAAATAGGCGTCCAACAAGCCATGGGCAAAAGCGCCGATAAGGATAATCGCATCGGCAAAGAACGCGGGTTCAAAATCCTCTGCAAAAATATCCTTAAACGACAAGCCCAAGCCCATTGCGCCGAAAAAGTCCCCCGGCTCCCCCGCAAAATGAATGCGCAGCAAATTGCCGTACCGTGGGGGAATTTCTACAGGTACGCCCCAATATTTTTCGTAAATCACTTCCGCAAACGTTCCGCCAAGGTCGGTACGGCGTACCACGCCGTCGCGGTCAATGACCGTGTTTAACGTGCCGTAACGCGACACCGCCGCCAGCGAATCAAAGGGGCGCTCCAGCGTGCGTATCTCGCCCCAAGGGTCCAGCGAAAATGCCGAGCCAAAAACCACATTGCCCCCGCTAAGCGCCGCGTCCACCAGCGCCGCGTCGGAAGCCGCGTCATTGCTATATCCCGAATACAAAACATCCACGGCAATAACGGCCGGCTCCCAGCCTTCCTCGCTATTGAGAATATTTATCGCGTCCGCCATTTTTTGGCGCGGCCAAAACTGCATAGGTCCAAATTCGATAAGCGTTTCCTCATCTATGCCAAACACGAAGATATTCGGGTGCGGAAAACCCGGCCGACGGTACAAGCTGTCCTGTAGCTGCAATTCCCACCGCCACAGCGGATTGAGCAAAAACAACAATAAAAGCGCGGCAGAAACTGCCGCGCTAACTAAATATTTCTTATACCGCACGCGTGTTCCCCTCTAGCGGGAACGACGCCAGCGCCAGCGCCTTCTTACGCGGCCTTCGCTGTCTACATACTCTTCTTCTTCGTATTCGCCGTCGTCACTATCGTCAGGTGCTGCGGGTGCTTGGGGCGCTGCGGGGGGTGCAGCAGGTGTACCTGTCGGGGGGGCGCCGTTTCCGCCCGCGGGGGGCTGTACTTCATCCCCGCCCGATGGGGTATAGGCAGAAGTATCTTCCGGCGTATACTCTTCTGCGGGTACATATTCCGCGGCTACCGCGTCAATGGCTTGCTTGCGAAGCTCCTCTGCTTGCGCCGCTTCGGCTTGGCGGGTTTCAATTAAACGGTAAATAGTGCGAATATCGCGCTGCGCGATAATCCCCGTTTCGATAAGCATTTCCGCGTTATCGGCGATGGTTTGCAAGGTAAACGCATCAAGCATATTTACTTGAAGGGGCTGCGCTTCTGCCGTGCCCTCGTCACAAATTACCAAGGCTTGCCCCGCGTATAAAATAACGGACGCATAGGGGGTTGTGCCTTCTAATTCGCCCTCAAGCAAATTCACTTGAACGCCGCCATTTTGCAGTACAACGGTAAACAACGTGCCGCGCACACCCATGGTGGCGTTGCCCGCACGTACATTAATGCGCCTGCCTTCCGTTTGCGGTGCGGCACTTACCGCAAGCGAACCTGTGACTACCGTAACTTCCAAGTTGTTGCCCGCGCGGGTAACATCAACGGTGGTAGACGCATCTAACCGCAGGGTTGACCCATCGTCCAGCAAAAATACAGCGTAGGAATTTGCACCTGTAGAAACGGTATTACCCGCCGCAAGGCGCGTACCCTCCCGCGCGGTAAAACTGCGTGCCGTACCGCGTGTCATGTTTACCGTACCGTTTACGCTTTCAATGACAATGGTGCGTGATGTTGCCGCATACACGGTAACGGACGCAAGCAACGCAACCGCAATTGCCACCAGCATAAAAATTGCTTTTTTCATCTGCTTTTTCCTCCTTGTTTTTATCGAAATTTATTCGCCAAGCAAAATGGCGCGTATCGCATGGTTCAACGAGTCTACAATATACAACACGCCGTTAAAATACACAACATCTACGGGCTGGTTTAGCATACCCGGCTCCCCGTTGCCCGCAAGGGTATATACCGCTCCACCCGTAAACAAGCGAATTGCATGGTTTCCCGCATCGGCAATAAATAATTCGCCGCCGACATAATACAGCCCGCGCGGGAAGTAAAACAGCGCACCCGCCGCCGCGCCGTCGGCAAAGCCGCCGCTTCTATAGTATGCATCTTCTGCAAAGGGGGTAAGCGCACCCGCAACGGTGGTTACTGTCCCGCCCGATATTCTGCGGATTACGTGGTTACCCGTATCGGCGACAAAAATGTCCCCGTTTGGCGCAACCGCAATGCCTGCGGGCTCAAGGAAAAGTGCTTGATTTGCCGCGCCGTCGTTATGCCCGTATTCGCCCATAACGCCCGCAACCGTTGTCACACTGCCCGCGGAGGAAATTCTGCGAATTACGTGATTTAGCGTATCCGCAACAAATAAATTGCCGTTGCGGTCTATTGCAATGGCGCTTGGCTGGTTAAGACCCGCATACGGCGCAAAAGTGGTCACGTTATCGCCGCGCAAACGGCGAATCGCATTATTTGCGCTGTCTACGATAAAAAGGTCGCCATTCCTTGCAAATACGCCCGCCGTTGGGCGTCCAAGCAAGGCGTTTTCCCGTGTGCCGTCTACGTGGAACGGCATGGTAAAGCCGAATTCATCTAAAATATCCGCGCCTGCGATAATCGTTTCGGCTCTGTTATTGCGAATGCGCCGTACCGCTGCGTTAAAGGTGTCAAATACAACTAAATTGCCGTCATTATCCACGGTAATGCCCATGGGCAAGGTAAAGTCCGCTTCAAAGAATGCCGTCAACTCCAGCGTGGGCAATGCTTGGATAAAATTGTACAGCGCAACTACCGCTTCTGCACGGGTTGCAGGGGCGCTCGGCGCAAAATACCCTGCTTGCCTGCCGCGCATAAACCCATTTTCCACTACAAAGCGCACGGCGCTTTCCGCATATTCACGTACATATTCATAGTCATAAAACGCCAATGCATCCGTACCGCCGCTTGCAAAGGCTGCCGTAAAATACATCGCATACCGATACAAAATAACGGCAATTTGTTGGCGGGTCAGCCCTTCATGCGGGGCAAAATAACTGCCCCCAACCCCTGTAATAATACCCATGGACGTTATCCACTGCACTACATCATAGTACGGTGCGTCCGCCTCCACATCGTAGAACATGCGCGTAAACTGTGCGTCGGGCTGCCCTTCGTACATCCAAATTGCGCGGGCAAAAGCCACGCGGGTAACAGGCGCATCGGGTTGAAGGCTGCCGTACTCGTCCGCATCCAGCATTCCGTATTGCGCGGCAAAAGCCAGCGCATTGTCGTACCAGCGGGGCTGCGCCGCTTCATACGCCATAACAATAACGGGGATAAGGAATGCCGCAGTTAATAAAGCAAAAATTTTCTTCTTCATTTTCGTCCTGCTTTCGTTTTTTTCTACTTTATACCAAGACAGGGGGCGAAAGTCAAAGGTCGGGGCACACTCACCCCATCACTACCTTAACCTCATTTACCGACCCCTCGCCCAAAATCGGCAGTAAATTCCCCTGTAAAACCGTGCCATTCAAGTAAATTTCCTTGATGCCTTTTTCAACGCCGTTGGGGTTTTCTACGGTGATATTGTAGCGTGCGCCGCGGAACAAACGCGATACGGAAAAGCCCTTTATGTCGGCGGGCAGGCAAGGGTCTGCGCGCAAGCCGTCGTATTCCGGACGAATGCCCAAAATGTACTGGGTAATGCTTACATACGTCCACGCAGCCGTACCCGTTAGCCATGAATTTTTGCCCTCACCATGGCGGGTTGCGTCCTTGCCCGCTATCATCTGACAGTATACGTAAGGCTCCATACGGCGCAGTTGGCTGTCGTCCTCGCGGTAGGCGGGACAAATTTTCTTATAGGTGTCAAAGGCACGTGTACCGCGCCCTAAGCGGGTTTCGGCAATAGTAACCCACGGGTTATTGTGGCAGAAGATGCCCGCGTTTTCCTTGTACCCGGGCGGATAGGACGAAATTTCGCCCAATTCTAAATGATATTCCTGGTAGGCGGGCTGTTGTAAGACAATACCGTAAGGCGTGTCTAAGTATTTTTCTACGGACTGCATGGCTTGCAGGGCGCGCCCGTCGTCTAACCCAACCCCCGCCATTACCGCAAAGCCGTTGGATTCTATGAAAATTTTGCCGTACTCGCACTCGTTGGAGCCGATTTTTTTGCCGTATGCATCATACGCGCGGATAAACCACTCCCCGTCCCAGCCGTGCCGTTTAATCACTTGAATCATGTTTTCGCATTCTTGTTCCGCGCGCTTTGCTTCCTCTTCGCGCCCGCTTCTGCGGCATAATTCCGCATATTCGGGGGCGGCAAAGGCGAAGATGGCGGCAATAAGCACGGACTCCGCCACGCCCGACTCGTAGTTTGCCGTGGTTTGGAAGCTTTCGCCGGGGGTTTTTGAAAAGCAGTTTAAATTCAAGCAGTCGTTCCAGTCCGCGCGGCCGATAAGGGGCAAGCCGTTGGGTCCTTTGTTTTCCAACGGGTGATTAAAGGATTTCTGTAAATGAACAAACAATGTATCGGCTAATACATCGTCGTTATCAAAGGGCACAATCTCGTCCAGAATCGTATAATCGCCCGTTTCCTTCACATATGCCGCAACGCCGAGGATAAGCCACAGCGGGTCGTCGTTAAAGCCCGAGCCAATTTCGTTATTACCGCGCTTGGTAAGGGGCTGGTACTGGTGGTATGCCGAACCATCGGGGAACTGCGTTGCCGCAATGTCTAAAATCCGCTCCCGCGCGCGCTCGGGTACGAGGTGTACAAAGCCAAGCAAATCTTGGTTCGAATCGCGGAAGCCCATGCCCCGCCCAATGCCCGATTCGAAGTAAGACGCACTGCGCGACATATTAAATGTAACCATACATTGGTATTGATTCCAAACGCCTGCCATGCGCGCCATTTTTTTATCTTCCGCTTCTACGGTAAATTTACCAAGCAAGCCCGCCCAATACTCATGTAACACAGCAAGCGCTTTGTCCACGTCCGCAGAGGTTGCATACTTTGCAAGTAACGCATCGGCGGGTTTTTTATTAATTACGTGCAGCTTTTCCCATTTGTCCTCCTCGGGGTTTTCGCAATAGCCTAAAACGAATACATATTCTTTGCTTTCGCCTGCGTTTAGTTCCGCACAAATATGGTGCGAACCGATGGGCGCCCAACCATGGGCAACGGAGTTTTTCGCCGTGCCCGCCGTGGGTACCGCGGGTGCTGCAAAGCCGTTGTACAAGCCCAGGAAGGTTTCCCTGTCTGTATCAAAGCCCACGACTTCGGCATTTACTGCCCATACGGCGTAGTGGTTACGGCGCTCGCGGTATTCGGTTTTGTGATAAATGCGCGAACCGTGAACCTCCACTTCACCAATGGAGAAGTTGCGCTGGAAATTGGTCATATCATCGTGGGCATTCCACAGGCAAAATTCAACGAACGAAAACATATTCACCGTTTTGGGTACGCTGCTTTCATTTTTAAGCGTTACTTTGTGAATTTCGCAGGTATCCCCCATCGGCACAAACGAAGTTTGCGAAAAGGCAAGCCCGTTCTTCGCGGAAGAAATTTTGGAATACCCCAGCCCGTGGCGGCATTCGTATTTATCCAGCTTCGACTGCATGGGCATCCACGTGGGCGCCCATGTTTCGCCGCCGTCGTTTAAATAAAAATAACGCCCGCCCGCGTCGGCAGGGGCATTGTTATAGCGGTAACGGGTAAGGCGCAGCATTCGCGCATCGCGGTAAAAGCAATACCCCCCCGAAGTATTAGAAAAAAGCCCGAAAAACTCCTCGTTTCCAAGATAATTAATCCATGGGTAGGGCGTGTCGGGACGGGTAATAACATACTCCCGCGCGTTGTCGTCAAAAAAACCGTAAGACATAAAATTTCCTCCCTATGCGCAATTTTGGAAGCAGCCAAAACTGTCGCTTTTAAATATATAGTTTTGGTGGTATTCTTTTATACGCATTATAAATATGCATACAATAACTGGCAAGGAGTGATTTTTATGAAGCATCGCACGGCTACGGCAACAATACATTTGCCTGCCGCAAACACCCCTGTAACGGTTACGCAAACCCGCCATGCTTTCCTGTTTGGCTGTGCGGAATTTTCTACTTTGCCCTACGTAAACGGCGAAATGCCCTCCGAAGAAGCGCAGGCAGCAAAAAAGCGCTTAGGGCACATGGCAGACCTTTTTAATCAAGTAACGCTGCCTTTTTACTGGGGGCGTTACGAGCCGCAGGAAGGCAAGCCCGACTTCACCCGCACGCAAAAAGCCGCACAATGGCTTGCCGACCAAGGAATGCTGTTAAAGGGGCATCCCTTATGCTGGCACACCGTATGTGCACCGTGGCTTTTGGAAAAAACAAATGACGGAATTCTACAAACCCAGCTTGCGCGCATTACCCGCGATGTAAAAGCCTTCGAAGGGTTGATTAACGTATGGGACGTAATTAACGAAGCGGTGATTATGCCCATTTTCGACAAGTACGACAACGCGCTCACCCGCATTTGCAAGGAACGCGGGCGCATCAAGCTCATCAAAGACATATTTAAAACAGCGCGGGAAGCAAACCCAACGGCAACATTGCTTATCAACGATTTTGATATGTCCGAAGCCTATGATATTTTGGTAGAGGGTGTGTTAGAGGCAGGCGTTTCCATAGATGCGATTGGTCTGCAGTCCCATATGCACCAAGGCTGCTGGAGCAAAGAAAAATTGCATGACGTGCTGGAGCGGTTTTCCCGCTTTGGCTTACCGTTGCATTTTACAGAAGTTTCGCTGGTTTCGGGCGAAATTATGCCCGCCGAAATTGTGGACCTAAACGACCACCAAGTGGATAAATGGGATTCTACCCCCGAGGGGGAAGCCCGCCAAGCGCAAGAGGTTTCGTGGTTTTACGAAACACTGTACGCCCACCCGCTGGTAGAAGCCATCACCTATTGGAGCTTTATGGACGGCTTATGGCTAAAAGCGCCTTCGGGCTTGCTGAATGTGCAAAGCGACCCCAAGCCCGCTTACAATGCCCTGCATGAGCGCATTAAAGGAAAGTGGTGGACCGCACCCCAACAATCGGTTACCGACGAAAACGGCAATATTACCGTTACAGGCACCAAAGGCACGTACAACGCCAATATAAACGGCAAGGATATCCAATTTGAATTAAATTAACAGTGCAAAATACGCATTGATTTTTGCGCACCCCTTTGCAAGAATAATCCGCGCAAGCGAGAATGGAGAAACATAATGAGTACTATGTTTGAAAAATTGGCGCAATTGCGTATTGTGCCCGTTATCACTTTGCACGATGCGGCAAAAGCCGCTCCGCTGGCAAAAGCGTTAATTGACGGCGGTCTGCCCTGTGCCGAGGTAACCTTTCGCACCGCCGCCGCCGCCGAAGGGATTAAGAACATGGTCGCCGCCTATCCCGAAATTTTGGTAGGCGCGGGTACAATTTTAACCCCCGAGCAAGCCGACAAAGCCGTAGCGGCAGGGGCAAAATTTATTGTAGCTCCGGGGCTTAACCCCGAAGTGGTGCGCCACTGTCAAAAAATCGGCGTTCCCGTACTTCCGGGAATTATGACGCCAAGCGAATTAGAGCAGGGGCTCTCCCTTGGGCTTACGCATTTAAAATTTTTCCCTGCGGGGGCGGCGGGGGGCGCTGCAATGCTGCGTGCGCTTAGCGCACCCTATGGCGCGGTCAAATTTATGCCGACGGGGGGCGTAACCTCCGAAAACTTGCAGGACTATTTATCCATAAAAAGCGTATTCGCCTGCGGCGGAAGCTGGATGGTAAAAGAGGACTTGCTCGCCAACGATAATTTTGAAGAAATTACGCGCCTAACGCGTGAAGCGGTGGCAGCGCTAAAATAACAATTTAGGGAGCGGTTATTATGCCTGCGGTATTATTGCTTTGTTGTATTTTTATGCTGGGGGGCAATACGCAAGATGCGCCCGACATTGTGCAAAACGGTGCCGCACAAACCCTTACCGCAGGCTGGCATATACTCACAGGCGGTACGCAAACCAACCCTATTACAACCAATACGCTTACCATAGAAGGCGAAGTGCATCTTGTTTTAGCAGAAGGAAGCAATTGGAGAATTAACGGCGGTATCCGTGTAACGGCGGGTAACGCCTTACATATTCATACGCAGTGCAGCACAAATATAGGACGGCTTACCGCGCAAATTCCTGTGTGGGACAGCGGGGCAGGCATTGGCGGCGGTAACGGAATGCCCGTAAGCCCAAATGCGGGCAAAATTGTCATTAACGGCGGGCATATTACGGCTACAGGCGGTCTTTTTTCTGCGGGTATCGGCGGCGGAAACGAAGGCAACGGCGGCACGGTAATTATCAACGGCGGCGAAGTAATTGCCACAGGCGGAAATGACGGGTCGGGCATTGGCGGCGGGCGTGTGGATATGGCGCCCCAACCACCAACCACAGGCGGCGGCACCATAATTATTACAAACGGCGTTGTTACTGCACGGGGTGCGCGTTATGGAACAGGGCTGGACGAAACACAGCAGCCCGCGCAAATCACGGGCGGTGTAATCACCATTACCGACGGCGCAAATGTACCCAATACAGGCGGGCAGCCCGTTTGGCGCTTTCCTGTTTCCTTTGCCGTATCTACGGCAACAGAAAACGGCATTACCGCAACCGCCGCCGTATGTACACCCGTACCTGCCGCAGGCACAACCGTAGAAATTACAATGCACCTGCAAGGCACAGCCCATACAGCGGGCACACACGAGGTGGAAATTACAAGCGCACAGCCCCTTGCCCCCAACAACGCGGTATTCCACGCCGTAACCGCAGGGGAAGTGCTATCAAGCACTTATACTTTAACCTTCACAATGCCCGCATACGCCGTGAATGACATCGCGGTACAACATGCCTTCACCGCATACCAACCGCAAATACCCGAGCCGGAGCCAAAACCCGAACCTACTCCGGAACCACCCCCCGCGCCAAAACCGGAACCTTCGCCCGAGCCTACCCCCGAACCGGAGCCTACCCCCGAACCGGACCTCACGCCGAAACCTTCCCCTGAACCGGAACCCGAACCCACGCCTTCCCCTACCCCACAACCTACGCCGCCGCAATCTAACGAACCCACACCCGAGCCTTCTCCGCCGCCTGCCTCCTCTCCGCAACCCACGCCGCCGCCAATCACCATCACCCGGCTAACCCAAGACCAACTTAGCCGCCTAACGGAAGCCCAACGCAACGCACTCCAATACGGCGACGCCGTTTTCTATATCCGCAGGCAAGGCACAGCCCATAACACAATTACCGTGACCCTTCCTTTTAATGGACCGTTTCCTGCGGCAGTATGGTATTTAAGCGCGCAGGGTATTCTGTACGCGCGCCCAAGCACATACTGCCCCGTAACCCAAACCGTCACCTTCACTACGCCGCATTTATCCTTTTACATTGTACGCGCCAAGGCAGAAGAGCCCGCTCATTTCTCTTTACTTATGTACCGTTTCAACCCATTCAAAACAAAGACCCAAGCCATAGAATACACCCTGGCGCGGCTGGCGGGGGAAATTTAAGCCCCCTTCTCCCGTACCAGCGCCACCAGTGCGCGTTCGCCCGCGACCTCACCCTCGAAAGGCGTGTGCATACAAGCCCTTTCGAAAGCGGCGAGGGCTTTTTCGGCTTCTGCCTCATCTCTGCGGTATAGCTTGTGGTAAGCGTACAATAACCGCTGCTTCGAAGCATGGGACGCCAGCGCCTTTACATGCGCCTCCATTTCTTTATTGTATAACGCTTCAATTTCATCATTACGGCATTCGTCTATGAGCTCGTGAAAAAGCAGTTCCGACTTTAACTCGGTTTTGTACATCTCCAGCATTTGCCCCGCGTCGGCGAGCACATCACGGGCGTAGGCGCGCGCCTCGTCAATTTCGCCTTTATCCAGCAAATAATTGTGGCGGAAGGTTGCGACAAAACCCCACAATGTGCCCTTTCCAAGCTCATCTAAGCCCCATTCCTCGGGCATATCGCAGGGGCGCACCCCCTGCGTAATTAGCGCGGCAAATTTTAGCTGTATCCACAAAGCGCGGCGCGCCTGCGCATCCTTTAAGCAAGTGAGCAAATTGCGCCCGTCGTTGGTGATGCCCCCAATTTTCATAGGAATTAAATTAATCAGCCCCAAAATAACGCCCAAAATTGCAAGGATATTAAGCAAAAGCGACGGCAAACCTGCGGTAAAATAACCTATTGCAAAAAAAACAGCACTGGATAATAAATTGGCAAGCCCGCCGCCTAAATTGTATAAGACGAAGGGGAATTGACTATCCTCGCCCATTTCGGGCGGAGACATAAGGCATTGCCCGTCCGTACCGCCCAAGGCATACTTTTTACGCAAAAGCTTGCCGTTTTTATTAATAATCGTAAAGCTGCGTACGCGGAAGGAAATAAAGCCGTATCCGCTCAGCTTTCCGCAAATTAAATGCCCCGCTTCGTGGACAATAATGTGAAAATACACCCCACCCATTACGGTGAAGAATACCGCCACTAAATGTACAAACAACCCTGCAATGCCAAGAGGCTCAGGTATGTAAGGCATATCGGCAAGCCCACCGGCGGGCGTATTGCTCAAGCCCGCCAAACGAACGCCGATAATACCCAATGCCCCGCCAATAATAAAGGGCATGAGGAAAATAATAATTTTTTTTAGTTTTTTACCCATTAAAACTCATCCGACAAAATGTAGACGAGTGCGGTTTGCAGCGCATCCATACCGTCAAAGTTGCGGATATTGGGCGTAAGCCCGTAAAATTCCAGCGAGCGTCCGTAATCATCGGTCATGTAGCCAATGTCGGTGCGCCAAATAATACCCGTGTTGGGGAGTGCAACATACACGTGGGTTGCGCCCATTATGCGGGAGGTATTTTCCCCCACAACGGTAGCAAAGCCCGTGCTTAACGCAAGCCCCGTAATCGTATTTGCGGCGGAAGCGGTACCGCTGTCCACCAAAATCCAAATTTCGCCCGTAAAGCCTACCGCATCTTCGCAGGGGAAGAAAACGGAGCGCGAAACAGTTACATATTCCAAGCGTTCAAGGTCACTTTCATTAAATTCCGTCATATTGCGTTGAGCAATAAATTCCCGCGCGGGCAGGATATATACCTCGGTGTAATCCTCCAGCCCTGCGGAAGCGGCGTTGTATTCAATGGTTTCGACTAAGGTCTGCATCATGGTAACGGCGGCACTGCCTGCGGCAAAAAATTCGAAGCCTACGGTTTCCAGCGGCTCGTTAATTAAACGGCGCAGCAGCAATTGAATGGGGTAGCTCATTTCGCCGCCCCAGTTACCGCGCAGGTCAATGATAAGATGGTCATAATCGCGCACGGCTTGGAGGAAGGGTAAAATAATTGCATCGTCGTATTCCTGGTCGGACCAAAAATTATTGATATGCATATACGCAATATTTACATCATCCTCTTGCAGGCGCTCGGTGGTAATGTTGCCGGGTACGATGGGTAAAATCGCGTCGTCTGCATCAAGGTCAACTTCAATTGCGCCGTAAAACCAGCGCGCAGCAGGGTGTGCAAAGGTGGCATGACGTAATGCAACAAAGGGGTTGCGCGTTTCCGCCTCGGCAAGCTGGTGCATTGCGCGGGCGTGGCTGGTATACATGGTCGTATAATAGTCCAGCGATACGGCGGAAAGATGCCCAATGCCCATCAAATGCGGGGCAAAGCTCCACGTAAGCAGTGCGAATAAATAATTCGCCGCCAGCGCGCGGGGGTCGTCCCCTTCGTGTATCGGGAAGAAGGTACGCATCAACGCTTCGTCCAAAATCATTAGGGGATAGGGCTCCATATCGTAGATAAATTCTTCAAAATCGGCGACGAACTCGGCAAAATCAATTCCAAGCCCGCGGGTGATAATGCTGTCCCATGGAGAATTTTCCAAGATAAAGCGCACCATATATTGGAAGTCGTACAGCACCATGTCGCGCGCTTCCTCGGTAAGCTCAAATAATAGCTGTGCCGCAACGTTGGCGGCGGCAAACATCATTTCGGCGCTGACGAGGGGTATCCACGTTACGCCTTCTTCAATAAAGCCGCTTACATTCTCTACCAATTCGCCCAGCTGAATGCTAAAAAACGAATTGTCGATAAAGTACATGGTTACGGTTTGTTCCTGCGCGTCCCACACCACGGTTGCGTTGTGGGCTTCGGCTACTTGACGCAGGGGTACATAGGTTGTGCCGCCCTCTTCCCGTTGGGGAATGCCGTCAAACGGGCTGGCGAAGGCAACCACGGGCAGCGCAACGGCTACCGCGAGCAGTAGCGCCAGCATTCTTGCTAAGTACTTTTTCATTTCATGCTCCTTTTTGAATCCCACAGGGATTCGATTATTTTACTCATTTAAGATAACACAATTGCTACAAATCCGCTAGCTTTATTCCGGAAAATCCCCTTGTATTTCCGCCTTATTATCGTATATCCGGCACGCCAACCCCCATATGGGCAGGGGAAGAAGGGTTACGACGATAATAATAGCCATACGCAAAATGCCTTCCGCGCCATAATTTGCCATTTCGTATACGCGAGGCAAAAAGTACAGTATCGTACCCACGGAAACACCTACAAACAATGCAGATAAAACGGGTAAGAATACCGAAATCATTTTTCTTTTAAATAATAAACGTTCTGCGGCGGCGTTTAGAAAGAAGACGGCAGGCATCATAAACGCAGCGGGGTGTAAAACGCCCAAAAATAACCCAAACGGGATACGGCGAAATAAATTTACTTGACCCTCCAAGAATATGGCGAAGCTAAAGCCTTCCAAGCCCAGCCGAATATGCGCCATTTCCGCAAGGTGTACCAGCGCCCAAAATAACATTGCAATGCCGATATTTACCAGCGTACGTACAACGGCGAATACCGTTGATTTTCGCCCACTTAAGCGTTCCCCCAAGCGGGATTTTTTGCTGTAACCTTCGGTTACGACATAGGGATAAAATATAAATACCGCCAGTGCGCCAATGCTTACCGCCATATACATACCCCACAAAATTTGCCCGCCCGTTTCCACCAAAAAAGATATACCCCAAAGCACACAACACAGCGCAAGCAATAAAAGAAACGGGATACGCAAATGGCGGTAGCTCATGTAGGCTTCCCATTTAAACGTAGCGCGCCACATTACGCACTCACCTCCGCGTAACGATTTTGTATAACCACCGTAACTACCAACATGGGAATAATCCAAACCAACCCCGCAACCCACTGTAACCACGGCGATAAATTGATAATAACGAAGGATAAAATAAACAAAAGCGTTGCAAGCCACGATAATTTTTGGGGGATAAAACTGGGACTAACTGTAGACAAAACAAAAAGCACCGTTAGCTTTAATGTTACGGGAATTTGCACAGCCATTAAAAACATAAGTTCCCAAAACACGTGTATATCTTCTACCGCAAGCATGTTACGCATGATGGGAATGTCCAGCACCGCAAAGGGTTGCCCAATGGGAAACAACGTAACCCAAATAATGCCAACGCCCAACATATAAGAACATATCCCCAACCCGGTACGCACCAACAAACGGTATACATACGACCACCCGTTACCCCATTCTAATACAGCAGAGGCGACTATACCCGTAAACGCCATAGAAACGGGATAATAAAGCATTAACACAACACCAATAAACAGCGCATTTGCCCCCGCAAGCAGAATGATGGTTCGTGCCGCCGCTTCCGGCCAGTTCCACCAGCTTTCCCGGGGCACGGGTATAAGAAACAGCACCGCCCATAAACACAGCAGTATCGCTAAAAATATACCAAAAAAGTCAAACCATTGCCGCGCTTCCCATTTTAATACAACCCACCATTTCATGGTGCTACCGTCCTTCCCCGTAGTTATTTTGGATGTGAATAACGACCCATGTCAACAGCACGATAAACCCTAACCGCACCCCCAGGTCTAATAGCGGGTGCAATCCCGTGCCATAAAACACGCCATATCCCAGTAAAAATCCCATAGCAAACATACATATTACAAACATCACCATTTTTACAGGGGTGACGGGCAGCGCTTCTGTTTGCATAGACGTTGTCATAAAGAAAAAAAGCGGCACATGCAGGGAAATTATAAGCATTGAACCCCATATCCAGCGTACTTCCATCTCCGTAATGAAGTTTTGCAACCACGATGCGATATCCGCCGCCGCAAAGAGCTGTGCGATTTGCAACGCAACCCACATTACGCCAATACCCATCGAGAAGGTAAGTACATTTAAAGCCAGCCGCGTACACAGCACCATCGCATAATTGCGCCCGGAACCGCGCTCCATTACGCTATGCTTCATTATTTCTGTGAAAATTAATCGGAAGGGATAACCGATTATCATATATACCGCACCAAAGAAGGCATACGCCCCCGCGCCGATAATAATGACCGCCGCTATGCCGTATATCCAGCCCCACCAATGCTCCCGTGGGATAGGCATGACCAGCAAAATCGCCCAACATGCAGCAATGCTGAGCCAAACAAAGCGGAAATCATACAGCCATTTTAACCCCTCCCATTTGAGGGTGGCGCGTATCATGCCGTTGCCTCCATTGTTTCCCCTGCGTTGCGCAGGTAAAATTGCTCTACCGACTCGCCCCCTGCGCGTATTTCTTCGCAGTCTGCCATAATTACGCCGTCTTTTTTGAGAATCACAATTTCATCAAAAACCGTGTCAAGGTCGCGCAATAAATGGGAAGAAATAATTATCGTTTGCCCACCGTCCGTGTTCGCAAGCATGGCTTTTATAGACTCGTGCTTAAACTTGGGGTCTAACCCTGCGATGGGTTCGTCCAGCAGATACAGCGGCACGCGGCGGCACAAACACAGCAAAATACACAAGCGTTCCTGTTGCCCTTTTGATAGCGTAGAAATTTTTGCCTTAGCCTCCAACCCAAATTCCTCGCACAGGCTTCGCGCTTTTTCGTGGTCAAAATCCGCATAGAAGTCGCGGTAATATTGCACCGCGTCCCGCACCTTCATAAAACCGTAAAAGTTATCAGGCGCAAGCATAAAGGAAACCCGCTCCCGCGTGTGCCGCCCTACTTTGTCGCCGTTTATACGAATTTCTCCCTCCAGGGGCTTTAAAATATCCGCTATCATTTTTAAAAGCGTGGTCTTGCCGATGGCGTTCTCGCCCAGCAGCCCAATGACACGCCCTTCCTTAAAGGTTAACGAAAGCCCGCCGAATACCACCTTCTTACCAAACCGCTTGCTTACATTTTTAATTGTCACCATGTTCTGTCCCTCCTTGATGAATCGCTTCCCTTACCCTATCAAGTATTTCTACTTTACTAAGCCCCATATTGGCAGCGCGCGCCATAAATTCCTGCACCAGCGCATCAATACTGCGCACCTTTAGCTGCGCCTGTGTCCCCGCTTTCACGAAGCTCCCAACCCCTTTCTTTGTTTCCACCACGTCCTCAAGCTCCAGCAAGCCCAGCGCCCGCTGCATGGTAAGCGCCGTCACCTCATACGCCAGCGAATACTCCCGCAGCGACAGCAGCTTATCCCCGTCTGCCAGCTTTCCCGCCACAACTTGGTCTTTAATGTCATTCGCAATTTGCACATAAATCGGAATGTTCTCCAAAAATTTCAAGATTGCGCCCCCTCTCACCGCATCACTGTGTTACTTAGGTAGCACAGTGATAGTATAGCGCCTCTTTTTTATATGTCAAGCACTTTTGCATAAAAAAATAGAAGCCCACGTTTGCCGGCTTCTAAGTTATGGATGCACCTATCTATAATCCTTCATTTTTGTTTCTTCTTCCTGTGCAATTGCATAACATTCGTTTAATAGTATTTCTGATTTGTCCGAAATTAGTTTTTTACATAGTTGCTTTACACGATTCCAATCAAGCGAGTCATAATCATGGGCAGATATATTTCTGCATGTGTTCAAAGAACGGATACCCATTTCAATTTGCTTTTGTGCAATATCATCGCTCGAAATACACGAAAACAAGTGGTCTATATTAATTAAAAATTGGGTAAGTGCAAAACTATCGTCCAGTGCTAATATTTCTTGTTCCTCAAGGTCAACAATTAAATCATAAATCCGTTTTACACGCCGAACGTATTCTTGTATCTTTCCGATAATAATCCTATCCTTCATATAGCCAAACCACCTCATTTAATAATCTTATGAAAGAACGCTGGCAAAACCACGGTTCATTGCTTAACGGCTGCCGCCCCGCACGCTCAACTGCCAAATCGTATCGAATTATATCTAACCGCTTATTAAATTGATAATCCAAAACATGTCTTACATATTCACCAAAATCATTAAGGATTGAATTAAATTTTACTGCATTATTATGGCGCACAAGCATATCCACATCGCTTTGATGATTTTCATTTCCCCGCACAAAACTCCCAACTACCCCTACCGCTTTTACGTTAGCGTTTAACTTAACGGCGTCGGAAATTATTTCATGCAAGATTTTAATTGTAAGTGCGGGTGCGTTCATCGTCATGCATTTCCTTTCTTAATCATTGCTACTTTACTAACAACTTGCTATAATCCTAGCATGAAAATGACAAACAAACAACGTGCCGAGCGTACACACGACATGCTCATCGGCGCTATGCTATTTATCATAGTAGGCATAATGCCCTTGGTGGTACGCGCCGCAATACGTCCCGTTCCGCCGGAAGCGGTGGACATCTTCGCGGGCAACCCTAATCTTTTTATGTACCACGGTCGCCCCTCGTACCTGGACTTTTTTTCCTACTGGAAGGGCTTCTTCTTAACCGTACCCGCCCTTGTTATCGCTTTCTATTATATTAGCGACTTCCTTACCGGCGGCCGCAAGTTCGACATCAAACCCCTGTTAAAAAACCCCGTCGTTATTGCAAGCGCCGTTTTCCTGTTTTTCACCTTTCTCTCTGCTATCCTTTCCGACTATCGGCACACCGCATGGTTTGGCGCAATGGAACGGCGCGAAGGCGCACTTATGTGGGGCGTCTATTTCATCGCTTTCTTTGGCACAATGCGCTATGTACGCGAGCCAAAGCACGTAAAGCCCATCCTGTGGGGGCTTATCTTCTCCTCTATCATTATGGGCGCAATTGGGCTTTCCCAATTCCTGTACAACGACTTTTTTGCCACCGACCTCGCCCAGCGCCTAATCATAGGCAGCGACGTGCGCCAACACTTCCCCGAAGGCATTCGAATCGAATTTACCATCGCCTTTGGCACACTGTACAACCCCAATCCCTTTGGGCTGTACACCGCAATGCTTGCGCCCATTTTACTCATTACCGCCCTCACCTACCAAGGCAACAAAATAATTAACGCCCTGCTTTTAATCGCAGGCGCGCTTATGCTCACAGGCGTATTTGGCAGCCGCTCGCTGGGGGGCGCAATAGGGCTTGCCGCCGCAGTTGCCGTCATTATCATAACTCTGCTCAGCGCCTTCATCTACCGCTTATGTACCGGGAAAATTGAAAAACGCCCCCCCAACCGCAATGAATGGCTTTTCATATCGGCAGGCGGTGCATTGCTTGCGGGCATCGCCGCCGCCGCGTTTTTTATCACCCCCATTAATAACCGTTTAACCCTGCAATGGGAGCGCTTCCAAACCGCAATACATGCCCAACCCCGCCCCGTGCAGGATATTTTCTTCGAAGGCGATACCATGACAGTATATATTGATGACGAACGCCTCTTCTCCGCAACGGTTGAGGTGGATATTTCGCCCAACGCCGCGCCCATACCGGAAGGGGTGCAGTGGCTAACGATAAGGAATAGCGATGGCACAACCATACCCATTGACAGAATAATCCCGCGTGAAAATTACACGCGGTATGAATTTCTTATTCAAGAAAACCGACGTATAGCCTTCGACCGCTGGGGTACACACTTCATACATCAGCAAATAGTTTTCGCGTGTGTCGAAAGTCAAATATTTGGCGTAGCCGCTAACGGGCACCTCATTGATATGACCGAGCGCATCCCCGCTTTCGGCTTCCGCGGGCGCGAGCATTGGGGGACAAACCGCGGTTACATTATTTCACGCACGCTGCCCCTGCTTCCCCAAAACATGATATTTGGCACAGGTCCTGACAGCTATGTATACACATTCCCCCAACACGACCTTGTGGGAAAAAGGCAAGGCATGGACGGCAACCCCTACAAAATTGTAGACAAAGCCCACAATATATATTTGCATACATGGGTAGGCAACGGCGGCATTGCAACCTTGGCATTAATTTTTGTTTTTGGTCACTTCCTGCTTACCACGCTCCTGTATCTTATCCGCACTGCGGGGACGGGACAGCTATCTGATTATGGGCTGCGCCTTGGTCTATTGGCGGTAATAGTGGCTTACGGCACGGCGTCCCTTGCAACAGACAGCACGGTAGCTTCTACAGGCGTGTTTTTTGTCTTACTTGGGGCGGGCTATGGGATAAGCACATTCACCAGTGCAAGCGCCTCCGATACCGCTTTATCCATATCCAAATAAGCATACGTACCCAAACGCCCGCAGAATATAACGCTATCCTGCTTGCCCGCCAGCTCCTTATACTTCAAATACAACGCTTGGTTTTTGCTGTCGTTAATAGGATAATACGGCTCTTTTTTCGGGGTCCACGCGGTCGGATATTCATGGGTTATTATTGTATGCGCCTGTGTCCCAAACTCAAAGTGCTTGTGTTCTATTACACGCGTATACGGCACGTCTGCTGCGGTATAATTTACCACCGCATTCCCTTGGTAGTTACTTTCCTCCAATCGTGTTGTGTCAAACCGCAGCGAGCGGTACGCCAAATGTCCAAAACAATAATCATAAAACGCGTCAATTGCCCCTGTGTATATCACCTTTTTTACACGATTGGGGTTATTTTTATTGTATTCTTCATAACTGATACCCAACTGTACATCAACGCCATGCAGCATATTTTGCACCATTTGCGTGTACCCGCCTATGGGAATGCCTTGGTAAATATCATTAAAATAATTATTGTTATAGGTAAATCGAAGCGGCAGCCGCTTTATAATGCTTGCCGGCAATTCGCTGCATAGCCGCCCCCATTGTTTTTCGGTATATCCTTTAATCAATTTTTCATATATTTCGCGCCCCACAAGGCAAATTGCCTGCTCTTCCAAGTTTTGCGGCACGCTGTTTGCCGATACGCCGCGCTGTGCTTCAATTTTCTCCATCGCTTCGCGCGGGGTAATTACGCCCCACATCTTGTTAAACGTATTCATATTAAAAGGAAGGTTATATAATTCATCGCCAATGCGCGCAATGGGCGCATTTATGTAATGGTTAAATACCGCAAAGCGATTTACAAAGTCCCACACAGCCTTATTGTTGGTATGAAAAATATGCGCACCATACTCATGCACATGAATGCCGTCTACATCTTTTGTATACGCATTACCCGCAATATGCTTGCGCTTATCTGTCACAAGACATTTTTTTCCGCGCCGTGTTGCCTCATGCGCAAAGGTCGCGCCCGTTAAGCCCGCGCCAACAACTAAATAGTCGTATATAATTATCACACTCGCCTTTGTTGTTTGAAGTAAGAAAACCGCTTATTTCTTGTTAAGCATTGCCTCATATTTATCCAGCACTTCCCCCGCTTCGCCAAATTCCATCTGCTTTCCTTTGTGCAGCCAAAGCACCTTATTGCATAGCTGGCGCATTTGCGCCATTGAATGGGAAACAAAAATAGTAGTAGCCCCATTGGCGATAATTTCCTTCATTCGGGCTTCGCTTTTTGTCTTAAATGCGCCGTCGCCCACGCTTAGCACTTCATCTAAAATAAGCACTTCGGGGCGCACCAAGCAGGCGATTGAAAACGCCAATCTCGACTTCATACCCGATGATAACTGCCGAAAGGGGCGGTCAACAAACTCCTCCAGCTCCGCAAAGGCGACAATATCTCCGTACATTTCATGCATAAATTCTCGCGAATATCCCATTAACGCACCGCGGAGAAAGGTGTTTTCCCTTACGGTTAAATCACCGTCAAAACCTGCGCCCAGCTCTAACAACGCAGCAATGCGCCCTTCAACGTGGATGCTGCCCCGCGAGGGCTGCATAATACCCGCAATTACCTTTAACAAAGTCGATTTTCCTGCACCGTTGTTCCCCACAATGCCTAAAAAATCACCCTTTTCTAATGTAAAGCTAACGCTGTCAACCGCCCAAAACTCCTTAGCCGTATACTGCCTGCGTATTTGTTGTATCACAAAATCCTTTAACCCTAAATTCCTAAAATCTCCTATCATGTAGCGGATGCCAACATTGTTTAAAGATATCGTCATTTGCACACCATCCTACATGTAATAAATAAACTTGTAATTATACCGCTTGTAAAAAAATGCACCCACACCAAGCGCAGCTACCGCATATAGGGAACATAGCAATTGGATATGCCAACTCGGTACAACCCCTTGCAAAACAACCAATCTAAAATATTGGATATGCGTAAATACCGGATTTAGTAAAAATAACCGTTGCGTATTTTCTGAAAAAGTACTGATATCAAAGAAAATAGCAGAAAGCCACATGACCAACATCATACCAATATTATATAAATATTGAACATCCTTGAAAAATATAAACAACGCCGATAAAACTAACCCCGCCCCAATATTAAACAACGTTAACGTAATAACAGGGTAAATTAACAATAAAAAGCGGGGATGAAAAGGTACGCCGTCAAAAAACGCATAAACAAAAAACACAACTAAAATTAAAGTAAAATTCAATAAAGCCGAAGTGTTACGTGAAAGTAAAAACAACCATTTTGGCACTTTAACTTTGGTCAATACACCGCTGTTTGCCGTTAAAGACATCATTCCCTGCTCAGTAGACTCGCGGAAAAAGTTAAACATCGTTATGCCGGAAAAAACAAAAAGAGGGAAATGTGGAATATCCCTCCCAAAAAAATGCGTAAACACAAGCACCATAACACCCAGCTGCATTAATGGTCCCAACATACTCCATATTATCCCCAGGTAAGTGCGTTTATACTTTTTTTTAAAATCGCGCTTTACCAACTCTTCAAATAAGAAGTTGTATTTATCCCATCGGCTGCGTACTATTGATATTAAATTATTTGTCATTTCGTCGCCTCAATGATTACATTAGCCATGTGTTCAAGCATTTCGTCCGACATACCGGGGTAACAGCCCACCCAAAAGGTATCACGCATAATTTGGTCTGTATTTTTCAAGTCACCTATTTGACGGTATCCCTTTTGCTGTACGCGCATTTTATCAAAACAAGGATGCTTAATCATGTTACCCGCAAACAACATACGTGTTTGTATTCCCGCGGCTTCTATTTTAGGCACTATTACATTACGGCTTACGCCTTCTTTACATGTCAACAAAAAACCAAACCAGCTTGGCATTGCATTTTCACAGGCTTCGGGTAAAATAAATTTGTTGCTTGCTGCTTGCAGTAATGTATGCAAATAGTTAAAATTATGTTGCCTGCGCGCAGTAAACTCCGATAACTTTTTCAATTGCTCTACGCCTATCGCCGCTTGCATATCAGTTACCTTTAAGTTGTAACCCAAGTGCGAATATACATATTTGTGGTCATAACCCTGCGGCAGCTCACCATATTGCCCGTCATACCTGTGCCCGCACAAATTATCCTGCCCGGAAGCACACGTACAATCGCGCCCCCAATCCCGTAGCGAAAACATAATTTTACTAAGCAACGCATCATTGGTGTATACCGCCCCCCCTTCACCCATGGTCATATGGTGCGGCGGGTAAAAGCTGGAAGTACCAATATGCCCAAATGTGCCTGTAAAGCGCGTTTCTCCATCCAACGTATACGTACTGCCTAATGCATCGCAGTTATCTTCAATTAACCATAAGTTATGTTTTTCACAAAACGATTTAACGGCTTTTATATCAAATGGGTTGCCTAATGTGTGTGCAATAAAAATTGCCTTGGTCTTAGCCGACACGGCTTCCTCCAACATGCTTGTATCAATATTGTATTGCGGAATGGTAACATCAACAAACACGGGAATTGCACCGTATTGTACAATGGGCGCAATAGTGGTAGGAAAGCCCGCCGCAACGGTAATCACTTCATCCCCGCGATTTATAGCCCGTTCGCCCAACAAATGGGAGGTAAGCGTCATAAACGCCAATAAATTGGCAGAAGAGCCCGAATTTACTAACGCACAATGCGTAACCCCCATATATTTGGCAAACTCCGATTCAAATTGACCGGCAAAACGCCCCGCCGTTAGCCAAAACTCTAAAGCACTATCCACAAGGCTGCGCATTTCTTTGCTATCATACACACGCCCCGCATAGGGTATGCGTTCACCTGCAGTATACGGCTTTTTTTGCTCATGGAATTGCCGGCAATACGCCTCTACCTGTGCTAATACTTTTTCTTTGGCTTGATTTTCTGTCATTCCTTCAAACATGCAGTTACCCCTTTAAATATGCACTAATTTGCTTATTCATTACATCTAACATGCTTTCACTGTTTAATTGTGATTTTTCCCATTCAACGGTTTTTTCAATCGCTTTTTCTACACTCCAGCGCGGGCGCCAGTTAAGCATCGCGCGCGCTTTGGCACAATCTAAGTGCAAAAAACCCGCCTCGTGCGGTGCGTCAACATTTTGCTGTACTTCATACTGCGCGGGCGCGCCCCATTTATCACAAAAAATTTTTACAAGGGCTTCTGTAGTTACACAGCCTTCAGGCGCCGGACCAATGTTATAAGCACCCGCTAATTTTGGATTTTTTACTTGCTCATTAACCATGCGCAAATAAGCCATTATCGGCTCCAGCACATGTTGATACGGGCGCACAGACAGTGGATTCCTAATGGTCACTTTCTCGTTTGCTATCGTTGCGCGTACGCAGTCGGGTATAATTCGGTTGGCGGAAACATCCCCCCCGCCTATCACATTACCCGCACGTGCAGACGATACAGGTAACCCCTGTTGCGCAAAAAACGATGTATTATAACTATTGACTACCATTTCTGCACAGGCTTTGGAAGCGGCATACGGGTCGTTACCACCCAATCGGTCATTTTCACGGTATCCGTAATGCCATTCGTTATTTTCATAAACCTTGTCTGTTGTAATTACAAGCACAGATTCGACACAATCCATGTCGCGTATGCATTCCAGCACATTAACAGTTCCCATCACATTGGTATCAAATGTGTACGCAGGGCGATTGTACCCATCCAAGACCAAGGGCTGCGCCGCCATATGAATTACCACATGGGGCTTCACTTCCTTAATTACGTTTTTTAATTTTTCAATATCCCTTATATCACCCAAACGTGAATCGACATAACCATTTAAACCGCATACTTCATAAGCAGATTTTGGTAAAGGCGGTAATGCATAGCCTACAATGCTTGTCCCATATGAAAGCAACGCTCCGCACATATATGCGCCTTTAAAACCCGTATGCCCCGTTACCAACACCTTTTTATTTTTATACCCGTCCAAAAAAAGCCTCCTCAATTGCAATACACAAGGNATGATAGATAACTATATGCGCTTCTTGTATTTTGTAGGTCATGGTTTCGGGCACCTTTATTAACACATCGTACAATCCGCTTTCGCGCATTTTTCCACCATCTGCACCCGTTAGTGCAATTAATTTTGCTCCGGCAGCTTTGGCAACAATAGCTGCGGCGTGTACATTATTAGCATTACCGCTGGTGCTGATGCCAATAAAAACATCCCCCGCATCGGCAAGCCCCAGTGCCATTTGGGCATACACCAACTCTGCGTCAACATCATTGGCAAATGCCGAGCTGAGAGAAGGAAGCGAAGCCAAGTTTATAGCACGTAACGGAGATTGCAATTTTTCGGCAATTTCTTTTCCGCCGTACCGGCTTAACCGTTGCTTATGCGAGTCACTTAAAGGGCGCAACGAAAGAAAGCCCTTCATCAATTCACCCACAATATGGTCTGCGTCGGCACAGCTGCCGCCATTACCGCAAGCTAATATTTTCCCATTATTTTCGTACGTTGTTTTTATAATTAAAAATGCCTTTTCCATTTCGGGGATTAATGCCTGTAGCCTAAAATGACTGTCTTTAAAATCGTTAAACATAATCATCACCTTTTGTATACAAGCTTTTCTATTTTCTTTATCAGCATTAAAAATACAATTATAAGCAACGAAAACAAAGCCCTGCAAAGGGTGCACATTAATCAAATGCTTTTGTTAATGCTATTTTGCCGCGGTCGCGTATATTTATTGAGCTACACCATCTGTTATATAATGATGTTCAACAACTTTTCCATCATCATACAAAATAGTAGCGGCGCCGGGCTCGCTTCCGCAGCCTATCGCTTCCGTAGCATACCAATCGGGTTGTCGCTTCCTTCTTGGGTTCGTAAACCGCCTTACCTCAACAGATTTTGGCCTGGGGACTGTTTTAGCTGACAGCGCGCCTGAAATTTTTACCATGATAACACCTCATTATATAATTAGTTCGTGGGATAACAAATATTACTATCTTACGCATAGGGGTACTTCGCTGTGCAAGTCTGTTATAAGCTTCATAATACATTCATCTTTTTCGGCACGATAAAAAGAACGAATTTGATTAATAAAATCAAAGTCGCTCGTCACGTTTGTTAAATTTTCTACGCACAGTCTAACATACTCTTGCAATTCCTTATATAAATAAAACTTGCCCCTAAATGCCATAAATTCCTCAAAAAAGCGTTCCCTGTACTTATTCTGTGCTTCCTCGTCCGTTACAATTTTTCCAATTGCCGTTCTAATTGCATTTATAGTCGCAACGCTTTGTATTTCATTTTCGGTTCTAATTCCATGGCTGTTATCACGTCGAAGTTCTTCCGCAAACTGTCCAATAATAGATGGAAAGGCTACGCCGGCAACAATAAAAAACCTGTCGAATTCATCACTTGTTTTTTCTAATTTATTCTCAAATTCATCAAACGTACCGGCAATTGCAGGGTACATGTCTAACAAATAATCCTCAATTGTTTGACCCAATAAAACAGACGAACACGCGTCGGCAAAACACTCCTGATATAAAAACCTAACCTCTTCAACCTCTTCTTCAGGCGTGAAATACAGTGGGTATTCTTGACTGTCATTATAATTTAAATATTGGTTTAACAACGCTCTCACTTCACTTCTGCATTCCTTTGCTTCATCATCATAAAACCGTTCCTTGCAATACGCTTCATCAATATCGTCAAACTCACCCATTGCAACATTCCATACACTTTGTTTGCTCTTATGCGATGTATAATGCCGCGCCATTAATGTATATAGCGACGAAACCTGCAGCATAAAATCCGAGGGCTTGGGGGTATCAAAATTTGTTCCGCTTTCCCCGCGGTGCCGTTCGGCGTCCAATGCTTTCTTTACCACAGGGTAAATATGAACATCGGCCTTTTCTTTGTACAAATAGTGCAATTTAGCCGCCAGCTCATCTGATATTATGTGCTTACTTAAGTAATGGTATACATGCTTGCATAGTTGGTTAACGCTTTTCTGCGCAAGGCTGTCGTCTTTATTAAACCATGCAGAATGTTTAGAGGCAAGCAGTGCATTGGCAATTCGATACGAATAATGATAAGTTAAAGAGGACAGAAATAACGGCGCCCGCGCATTTCTTAAACGGTCGCCTGCAAAGTGAAACATTTCATGTAAAACAGGAAATAATGATTTAAAAGAGAATAGTTTTTTCTCCGGCAATGTAAGTACAAGCAAGTCGTTTCTGCGCTTTTCCTCGGCTAAATGACCAAAAAATTTTATAGCTTCAAAGTCATCTGTACCCCCGCTGGTGACAATAAAGGTACAATTTTCATTATCATCCATTTTGTCACGCAAATACTCCGCAACCTTACGTACAATTGCAGTAAACGAAAAAATTAATTTTTGCGAATTTCCTATTACCTGATGCGTTAATGTCCTTCCTTCAAGCCACAATTTGTGCGAACGGTTTATATCATTTATTATAGGTGTTATTCTTTCCCTAAACAGATTTAAACCTACACAGGTTTCCTCAATTAGCGCATTCAAAGCTTCAGCTTCTCCGCTGGAAGCAAGAATTTCTGTATATTGACGCATAATTTCTAAAAATTGATTAAAAAACTCGTCGTATATATATCGTATGTCGTAATAACTGTCTTGGTCGGACAAATCAAAATAAAAGTTCATCATTTCCATGATGCCCTCATAAATCCGATAGGAATGGTTATTACAGCGGCTTACATGCTCATACAATAAATCAGATAACTCCTGCAAAAAATCATTGCACGATTCTGCCCGTTTAACTATATTATTTTTGTTAATTGATTTTAGCTCATCCATATCACAATCTAATTCTAATAAGCTGGCATCCTCATACGCTGCATCTGTTACCATTCTTATGGATGTTCTAATGCTGGATGCTATATTATTTATATGCTCATTAATCGTTGCGTTTTGATATAGTTTAACATGCTCGTCCGCAATACATCCTGTTAGCGTTAAAAACTCAGAATAACCGGATATACGATTAAACTTGCGGTGTTCATCATTTTTAAGCACCTCACTTAATGAGTGCATTAAATCCTTAGCCGTACAAAAAGGCTGAAACCGGGCGCGAATTGAAAATTGAATGTTTGAATCGAGCGCGGCATCCCATCCTCGCAATTCATCACTATTGCTTGACGATTGGATGCAAGGGATAACAAACGAATCTGAAAGCAAGTCATGTCTTGCCCGCAAGTTATACAAAACCCCAAAAACAGACGTAATGTTGTTAGAACGGCAAATCACCACAACGCTTGCCGCCCCCAACGAGTAGTACAAAGTATAATATGCCGTTCCGCAATATTTTGCATCGCGGCTTTGAACGGCTTGTATTAATGACGCAATTTCATTTACGCAACCATCAAATCCCTTTTTTAAAATAGCGTCCTTGGTTAAACGTATTTTTATTATCGAAAACAGCGGATAATTATCATAAAACGCGGGGTTAAGCGCACATGCCAACGGGTCAGGCTTAAAGCACCAATTTTGCTCGCTTGTTTGACTTAAATTGTAAGCAATCAGGCGCAAGGCATACTGATTGTCATATGTATTTCTACAGCTGTCCCCCGCTCGCTTTGCCGACTTTGGGGCAAACTCGCTCATTGCTGTTACCCGCTCTACAGTTAGCACATCATAATAGCCAAAAACGTTAAATTGCGCGGTCAAATGCTGCGGACACTCATTAAAAGGGGATACCATATTATTCCTTTTCTTCAACGTTAATAATAACCCGCCCATAAAACACCCTTCTTGTACGTATTTTTCGTATCTTTAACTGCCAGCATAACATGCTCAATTGTTATACGCTATTAAAACATATGGAATGTAACACAATTGTAACATTAACATTTACGCTCAACCCCACATTTTTCACACCACAACATCAAATATACGAACATCACCTATCTGCACCCACTCAGCCTTAATTGTTTTATTTTTATCGTGTCTAAAGTCAAATGTTAACAAGTACCCTTCTAAGGCATGTTTACTGTTAAGATAGCCGCATAACTGGTTGTACGCGTTCTCATGTTTTGCGTTGCCATTCCATATTTTCAATTCCAGAATATATTGTTGTTGACCAAAATTGACAACAACATCCATACGGCGCAAGTCCATTAATTGGCTCTCTATGTGGTAAAAACCTTGTCCGTTTATTAACGGTTTTAAATAGGACAGGAATAATAAACGCCCATGCCGTTCCAAGAAATCACTGTCGGTTTGGTTATATATTTCTGCATAATGTTCAGCAAACTTGCGTAGACACAGCGCCATGTCAAATTTATTGTCGCGTACTACATCTCTTTGCAATACACCGCTTATTTGCTTTTTGCTGCGCAAATCTTTGGAAATAAAGTAATCAATCATCAAAAGCTCGAATATTTTATTCGCAATTGCTATGCTTCCGGTTACATTTTTTAGGAAGCCGTACATTACGCCTGCGCCTACTAAGGGGTCATAAATAACGAAAGGTTTTACCTGCCTTGCAATAAGCAGGTCATAAATAAACGCAGCAAGCTCTTTGTTATTCTCCAGGTTTTTTATTATATCCTCAAAAAGTGTGTTATTTTCTACAAGCATCACTTTTATGGCACGCTGCACCCCTTCGGGTGTCCAATCGCGCGCCAGGCGCTCATCAATAATTTGGCATATCCTTGATACTAAAAACGGATATCCGCAGGTATAGATATAAATATCGTCGGCTATTTGCATTGCATTCATACCCGACGAGTGGTCTTTTTCGTATTCACTCAGCATATTTGCTATTTCAAACGCCGAAAAGGAAAGGTCTATGGTAAAATCCGTTGCTATATTCCAGGGTGAGTTATATGTTTTTCCCTCTATTTCATTAAGGGCATGGCTACCCTCGTTTATCATTTTTAATTTAATATTTTTAATGTCATATACACCCGCTAATATAACACTATGGAATGTCGAATCCCTTTTTGCTTTGCGCGCTAAAAATTTTTCCCGTAACATATCTATGAAGTGCAGGAATATTTTATTATTACTGGTTCGGTCAACTTCATCAATTAATAACACGAGCTTTCTATTATCGCACATTTTTGTGATGTGTCGGCTTAATTGTTCGAAGGTGGTTATATTGTCGTTTTCCCATTGCCGGATATAATCGCTGGTTGCGCGCGTAAATTGTAATGCCTGCGCTACCTGCGTTATAAATGAACGGCAAAATAAATCAGAAGATGCAAAACTTTCATCACCAATACCTTGGAAGCTAAGGGAAATAACAATGTATTCATTTACAAGGACTTTGCTTAACTCATTTAATGTGGTAGTTTTTCCATATTGGCGGGCACGGTTAATGGTAAAATAACTACGGTTATCAACCAGTTTTTTAATTTGCATAATTTTTTCATTTATGTCTACCATATAATCTTCTTCCGGCGTACATAGTCCCGTTACGTTAAACCTTCGCATGGCTTCCCTCCTTTCACGCCGAAGAAAGACAACCCCTTTTGGCGATGAAATCCTACTTATCGTCATAATGCCCTTTGCACGAAACGATAAGTAAATCACCTTCTCCGTAAGGTCTATAGACGAGTCTGTCGCCTTTTGTTATTGTCCTTGAAAAAGTTGGCGTGTCGTAGTGCCGCAACTGCTCCGGTTTCCCGATGCCACCCAACATTCCGTGCTCTTCAATGCTGTCCGTTAAGTCGTTTATTTTAATGAACACGTTGAGATTATCTTTCTGCCAATTTTTATATTCCTTGTCGGCACGGTTTGTAAAATAGCGGTTCATTGTGTTTTTTCCATAGCCCGCATTTGTGCTTTGGTATACATCACAACTTCGCCGCGCTCTGCCTGTGCAATTGAATCATCAAGCTTGGCAATATAATTCGCATTAGCCTGTTGTTTTGTTGTTAATTCAAAGGGTACTTTTTGCTCCCTTACCAATGCTTTAAGGCTGGAAACAATATAGGTAGTCATATTCAAGCCTATTTCATCCAAGGTTTCCTCTGCCCGTTGTTTTATAGTTTCATCTACCCTTATGGTTATCGCCTTAGACATATGTGTAACCCCTTTCTTTGCTTACAGCTATTGTACTGCATATGCCGGATGAGAGCAATACGTTTTTACATAAGGTGCGCACTTATACACCGCCGTAAAATGTGTGCCCGCCCCCTAACACTCACAACCCGCTAATTTACTGGTTTTTCCCGCTATATAATTTTGACCGTTGCCGCTTTTGGTCTTTGTTTGGTCAAGAATTATAGCGGGGTTTGGTGTAGTTTACTGGAAACAAGAACGAGCCACAACTACTTGCCTAACTGTCTATGGCGTTGGATATGGCTTCCATTGCACGAGTTTTCGCATTCTTGAAAGCGTGGCTATATATTTCCAGTGTCGTGATGGGGGTGCTGTGTCCTAACGCCGTTTGAACGGTCACAACATCTACGCCGCTATTGATTAAGACACTGGCGTTAAAATGTCGGAACGCATGGGGCTTGATGTATCGTACGCCTTTACGCTTACAAAATCGCTTGAAATAATCGCGGGGGGCTGTGGTCGCCATTGGTTCACCGTTCCAGTAGGTAAACAGCCTGTCAGATTCTATCCATGAGCCGTTGCATACTTTCCTGTGCTTGGCTTGCCACGCTTGTAAGCTCCGTAAGGTTTCCATCACATGAGCGGGGAGTTTTAGACTTCGCAGGCTTGTTTTTGTTTTCGGCGTGTCGGTGTAATATTCCTTGTTCAGCCAATCGTAATAATATGCTCGGTTTATGGAAATTACATCATTGTCAAAATCTATATCCCGCCATTCAAGCCCCATCAGTTCGCCCTTCCTCGCGCCCATGTAAACCGCAAGGACGAAATACACATAGAACGGGTACTTTTCGTCATCTTCCTGTTTCAGTAGTTCCAAGAGATGCTTTACTTCCTCTACGCTGTAGATTTCATTGGAAACATACTGTTTTGACGCTTCCTTTGGTAAATCCACCACGGTACAGGGGTTGTAGGTTATGAGCCGTTTTCTAATGGCGTAGTTCATAATCGCAGACACTACCCGCATATAGGTCTTGACCGTTCGCGGGGATATTCCGTCATTGGTTAGCACTTGCACCAACTTTTGAATATCCAAAGGGTTTAACTTATCCACCCTTATATGCCCTATGACGGGGTATATTCGCTTTGTCAGTTCACGGTACACGCCTATGGTGGTGCGCTTTACGGTTATTTCTGCATAGTCCTTTAACCATGCCTCCGCGAATGTTTGAAACTTTGCCGCCGTCAGACTTTGACCCTTTTTACAGCTTTCCTCAAACAACACCGCTTGGCGATTGACTTCTTTCTCAATCGCTTTGTCACTCATACCCGCTTGCGGCTTATATGTCATGGATTTTATGACTTGCTTGCCATGTACATCATAGCCGCATGAAGTCCGTATACGATACGTGTCACCACGTTTGGTTATAGTTGCCATTTTCAATTCCTCCTAAAAAAGAAAATGGCGCGTTTCTATTGGTCTAATTATGCCACAGGATAGGCATATTTACAATAAACGCGCCATTTAATTATGCCTTGCCGATACTTTGCCGATAAGGAAGCCGTTTCAAGCATTTTCGCCGTAAGCGTCAAAATGTTTGAGCAATTCACGTTCGGGTATCATGTATTTGTTGCCAAACTTGTGATGCTTGATTTTATTGCCCGTACATAACAACCGCACGCGGTATTCTGTTAAGCCATCAATAAGTTTGGCAGCTTGTTTGAGTGTCAAAAGGCGGGGCTTTTTCGTTGCCGTATTTTCCATATCACGACACCCGAAAACGCATAACCGCGGCGGCAAGTTTCGATTCCAATTCACGCCGTACACTTTCATCAACGGCGTACCGCTCGTTGCCGTGTTCGTCACGC